>NZ_CP150251.1:3007500-4065437 GCF_037975295.1 Bacillus sp. FSL R5-0523 | reverse complement strand
CTTCCGGCACGTCCCTCCTTTTCTTAGAAAATGGCGTCTTTCTCTGTTATAGAACACAAAAAAAGAGCAAATGGCGCTTACCATTCGTACACATTAAATGTTGAAAACATATAATATAGTAGATAAATAGCTTTTCGACAAATTTCACAACTTGTGGACAACCTTCTACACAAGCTGTGTGAAATCAATCCACAACTTATCCACACTTTGTGGATAAAGAGGAAAGGTAGGATTAGTAATCAAGAGTTAAAACACAAATATAATACCAAAATAAACGAGAGCTTGCAATGGTTGTCACAATCTTATCCACAAAGCGGACAACCTGTTGAAAAAACCTTGTCCACAGGGGTTGGTAATGTGAAAATGTTGTCGATAACCTCTGTGGATACTAAAAAAAGCCGAAAAAGATATCCACATGCGTGATTTTAGGGGCAAATTGTTTGGATTTGTCTTTTTTCCGTAAAATTAAGGAATCTAAAAAATAAGGTTTCGAAAGTTGAAAAGGTATGGTATCCTATTATGGTTGCAAGAAATAAAAGCACTAGTGAAGTTGACAATGAATAGGTAACGCAAATATAATAAGTAAGACTGTCTTTAACAGCTATTCCTCGAGGGAGGTGTCATAAATGAAAAGAACATTCCAACCGAATAACCGTAAACGCAGCAAAGTTCATGGCTTCAGAAGCCGTATGAGTTCAAAAAACGGTCGTCTAGTTTTAGCACGCCGTCGCCGCAAAGGCAGAAAAGTATTATCAGCTTAGGCCACTGAATAATGTCAGTGGTCTTTTTTCACGTTATGGGAAAAGATAGATGTGATGTGTAATGAACCGGGGCATGCTTCCTGGTTCAGATGCATCTCATGTTCATAATAAATTTTAAAAGTTTCTGCCAGCCAGTATCGGAGTGAGTCATTTGAAGAAGCGAAATCGTTTAAAGAAAAATGAAGATTTTCAAAAAGTGTTTAAACATGGGACATCAGTTGCAAACCGCCAGTTTGTCTTATATACGCTTGATCAGCCTGAAAATGATGAACTGCGTGTCGGGCTTTCCGTCAGCAAAAAAATTGGCAATGCTGTGATGCGAAATCGGATCAAACGTTTGATTCGGCAGGCCTTTCTTGAAGAGAAAGAGAGACTGAAGGAAAAGGATTACATCATTATTGCCAGAAAACCGGCGAGCCAGCTGACATATGAGGAAACGAAAAAAAGTCTGCAGCATCTATTCAGAAAGTCTTCATTATATAAGAAATCTTCGTCAAAGTAGGCATCACCACTGCTTTCTTACAACTTTTAAAAGCGCTTCCTTTCTGGTTGATCAGAAAAAGACACCATTTAAAACTGAAAGATGCTAAAATACATACAAGTATGCTTTGCAATAAAAGAGTGTAAAGATTAATTATAGGAGGAAATGTTGTTGAAAAGGAGAATAGGGTTGCTATTAAGTATGGTTGGCGTATTCATGCTTTTGGCTGGATGCTCGAGTGTGAAAGAGCCGATCACTGCAGATAGTCCGCATTTCTGGGACAAGTACGTAGTATATCCATTGTCTGAGCTCATTACGTATGTAGCGAAATTGACGGGAGATAACTACGGGCTTTCAATTATTCTAGTTACCATTTTAATTCGTTTATTAATTTTACCGCTGATGATTAAGCAGCTGAGAAGTTCGAAAGCGATGCAGGCTTTACAGCCGGAAATGCAAAAGCTTAAAGAAAAATACAGCTCAAAGGATCAAAAAACGCAGCAAAAGCTTCAGCAGGAAACAATGGCTTTATTCCAAAAGCATGGTGTCAATCCATTGGCGGGATGTTTCCCGATTTTGATCCAGATGCCGATTTTAATTGGATTCTATCATGCGATCATGAGAACCCAGGCGATTTCAGAGCATAGCTTCTTATGGTTTGACTTAGGAGAAAAAGATCCTTACTATATTCTTCCTATCGTTGCCGGTGTCGCTACATTTGTTCAGCAAAAACTGATGATGGCGGGCAATGCGCAGCAAAATCCGCAAATGGCGATGATGCTTTGGATTATGCCAATTATGATTATCGTATTTGCGATCAACTTCCCGGCGGCTCTTTCTCTTTATTGGGTAGTCGGTAACTTGTTTATGATTGCGCAAACTTTCCTCATTAAAGGACCTGATATTAAAAAAAATCCTGAGCCGCAAAAAGCCGGAGGAAAGAAAAAGTGAGGAATGTGACTGCTGCAGGGCGAAATGTCGATGAAGCAGTACAGTCCGGATTGCAAGAGCTGGGATTAACGAAGGATAAGGTAGAAATTACTGTTATTGAAGAGGGAAACAAAGGGTTTCTCGGTATTTTCGGTAAAAAGCCTGCGATCGTAAAGCTGGTTGAAAAGATTGATCCGATTCAGCAAGCGAAGTTATATCTTCAAACGATTGCCGAAGCCATTGCCGGGAAGTCTGATGTGACTGTTCAAGAAAGCAAAAAGACAGTGAGATATCATATAACAGGTGAAAAGGCAGCATTGTTGATTGGGAAAAGAGGACAAACCTTAAACGCCCTTGAAACTTTGACACAGCTTGTCCTTAACCGTTATCCAGGCCAATATAAAAATGTGACGGTGGATGCAGAAAACTATCGTTTGAAAAGAAAAGAAACACTGAGCCAGCTGGCCATCAAGCTTGCTGACCAGGTTTTGAAAACGAAAAAATCCATCCAGCTTGAGCCCATGCCGTCCAGCGAAAGAAAAATTATTCACGATACTCTTTCTGGATATGCAAACCACCAGATCAAAACATATTCAATGGGTGAAGGCGAAAATCGTCATCTCGTTATTTCCCATAAAAGATAGCATAAAACCGAAGTCCGATAAAAATTGGATTTCGGTTTTTTTGTATCCGAAAAATCCACTTTTCCTAGTAATATCAAGGTTTTGCCGTTTAAGTTTTTTCTTTTTAGGTGTATCCTGTTGATAAAAAGGAAGTTCAGGAAATAAAATTAATTGTTATTCACATGTGGATAAGTTAAAGTAATAAGGGACGAATTTCTATTTCTGTGGATAACAAATCTTCCACTTCGAACCAAACTATGTTATCTTTTAGTTTTGGCATAATAAAAATTTTTTTATATAGATGAAGTATAAGTAAAGAGAGGTGAACAACATGGATACAATTGCGGCAATTTCCACACCGATGGGAGAAGGCGCGATTGCGATTGTACGGTTGAGCGGACCAGAAGCCATTCAAATCGCAGATAGAATTTATAAGGGACCGAAGGGGAAAACACTCAGCTCGGTCGAATCACATACGATTCATTATGGTCATATCGTAGACAGACCTTCGGATCGTGTCGTTGAGGAAGTAATGGTATCAGTGTTAAAAGCGCCGAGAACTTTTACACGAGAAGATGTCATCGAGATTAACTGTCACGGGGGAATTGTGACTGTGAACCAAGTGCTTCAGCTTGCATTGAGAGAGGGAGCGAGACTGGCAGAGCCTGGTGAATTTACGAAACGTGCGTTTTTAAACGGCCGAATCGATCTTTCACAGGCGGAAGCGGTTATGGACTTAATCAGAGCGAAAACGGACCGGGCAATGAACGTTGCTATGAATCAAATGGAAGGGCGTCTTTCTGCTTTGGTGCGCCGTTTGCGCAGTGAGATTTTAGAAACACTGGCCCATGTTGAGGTGAATATTGATTATCCGGAGTATGATGATGTAGAGGAAATGACGCATCAGATTTTAGTCGAAAAGGCAACCGCCGTGAAAAAGGAAATTGAGACGCTGCTGAGGACTTCTGAGCAAGGAAAAATCTTACGTGAAGGTCTTTCTACCGTCATTATCGGCCGGCCAAACGTAGGAAAATCATCTCTTCTGAACAGCCTCGTTCATGAGGCAAAAGCCATTGTAACCGATATTCCCGGAACGACACGGGATGTGATTGAGGAATACGTGAATGTAAGGGGCGTCCCGCTTCGTCTGGTTGATACAGCAGGTATTCGTGAAACAGAGGATATTGTTGAGCGAATCGGTGTTGAACGTTCTCGCCAGGTTCTAAAGGAAGCGGACCTGATTTTACTTGTGCTTAATTATAGTGAAGAGCTTTCTGAAGAAGACGTGAAGCTTTTTGAAGCCGTTGAGGGCATGGATGTTATCGTGATTTTGAATAAGACTGACCTTGAGGCGAAGATTGACACTGAACGTGTCCGTGAGCTTGCCAATGGACGTCCAGTTGTTACGACTTCTCTTTTAAAAGAGGAAGGCATTAATGATCTGGAAGAAGCGATTCAATCGCTGTTCTACACGGGTGCCATTGAAAGCGGTGATCTGACTTATGTCAGCAACACACGTCACATCTCTATTTTACAGCAAGCAAAACGCGCCATTGAAGATGCGCTTAGCGGCATCGAACAGGATGTCCCGATCGACATGGTGCAAATTGACCTTACAAGATGCTGGGAGCTTTTAGGGGAAATCATTGGAGATTCTGTCCACGAAAGCTTAATTGATCAGCTCTTTTCTCAATTCTGTTTAGGAAAATAATTAAAGGAGGAACTAGAATCATGGGGTATGAAGCAGGCCAATACGATGTGATTGTGATTGGCGCCGGGCATGCCGGTGTTGAGGCTGCCCTCGCATCTGCACGCCAAGGCGCCAAAACGCTTGTCTTGACCATCAACCTAGATATGGTTGCATTTATGCCATGTAATCCGTCTGTCGGCGGCCCCGCAAAAGGGATTGTCGTCCGCGAAATTGACGCGCTCGGCGGAGAAATGGGAAGAAACATCGATAAAACACATATTCAAATGAGAATGCTGAATACAGGAAAAGGTCCTGCGGTTCGTGCTTTGCGTGCGCAAGCAGACAAATTCCAATATCAGCACGAAATGAAAAATACGCTTGAAAAAGAACCAAACTTAACATTGCTGCAAGGAATTGTGGAGCGGCTGATCGTTGAAGACGGCGAATGCCGAGGCGTTATTACACAAACAGGCGCACATTATCGTGCGAAAGCAGTTGTCATGACGACAGGGACATATTTAAGAGGACGTATCATTCTTGGCGATCTGTCTTACTCAAGCGGCCCGAATAACCAGCAGCCTTCTATTAAGCTTTCTGAGCATTTGGAGGAACTTGGTTTTGACCTTGTTCGTTTTAAAACAGGTACGCCGCCTCGCGTTAAAAGCGACACGATTGATTACAGCAAAACGGAAATTCAGCCTGGTGACGATGTGCCTCGCGCTTTCTCATATGAAACAGTGGAATATATCACAGATCAGCTCCCTTGCTGGCTGACATATACAAGCCCTGAGACACATGAGATTATTGACAGCAACCTGCACCGTTCACCGATGTATTCCGGTATGATCAAAGGTACGGGCCCAAGATACTGCCCATCCATTGAAGATAAAGTTGTCCGTTTTAATGATAAACCGCGTCACCAAATCTTCCTTGAGCCGGAAGGCAGAAATACACAGGAAGTCTATGTCCAAGGTTTATCTACAAGTCTTCCAGAAGACGTACAGCAAAGAATGCTTGCAACGATTCCTGGACTTGAAAACGTGCAAATGATGAGAGCCGGCTATGCGATCGAGTATGATGCAATCGTACCGACACAGCTCTGGCCGACACTTGAAACAAAAAAAATCACAAACCTTTACACTGCAGGCCAAATTAACGGAACATCCGGTTATGAAGAAGCTGCGGGACAAGGCATTATGGCAGGAATCAATGCAGGACGAAAAGCGCTTGGAAAAGAAGAAGTGATTTTAAGCCGTTCTGACGCTTACATTGGTGTTCTGATTGATGACCTTGTGACAAAAGGAACCAATGAGCCATATCGTCTTTTGACATCACGTGCGGAATACAGATTGCTTCTTCGCCATGACAATGCTGATTTGCGTCTGACAGAAATCGGACACCGCATTGGATTGATTTCTGATGAGCGCTATGCGGCTTTTGAGAAGAAAAAAGCGGCGATCGAAGCGGAGAAAAAACGTCTTCATTCTGTAATTATCAAGCCGTCTCCGGAAAATCAAGAATATATCCGTTCTCTTGGCGGAAGCGAATTGAAAGACGGAGTTCGCGGCACAGACTTGATGAAGCGTCCTGAAATGAACTATGAAACAGTCACAAAACTGGCGCCGCCAGAAGTGCCGGTTCCTCAAGACGTGGCAGAACAAGTAGAAATCCAAGTGAAATATGAAGGATATATTGAAAAATCTCTTCAGCAAGTGGAAAAACTGAAGAAGATGGAAAATAAAAAAATTCCAGATCGAATTGATTATGATGCAATTAAGGGGATTGCGACCGAGGCGCGTCAAAAACTGAAAAATGTACGGCCTTTGTCTGTTGCCCAAGCTTCCCGCATTTCCGGTGTAAACCCGGCGGACATTTCAATTCTATTGGTGTATTTAGAGCAGGGACGCATTGCGAAGATAGCCGAATAGAAAGGATGACGGCATGAATATTGAAGAATTCACTTCTGGTTTGGCGGAAAAAGGGATCTCCCTTTCTCCCCGTCAGCTGGAGCAATTTGAGCTGTATTACGACATGCTGGTTGAATGGAACGAAAAAATCAATCTGACTTCAATAACAGAGAAAAAAGAAGTGTATTTAAAGCATTTTTATGATTCCATTACAGCTGCTTTTTATGTCGACTTCAATCAGGTGAACACGATTTGTGATGTTGGAGCGGGAGCGGGTTTTCCAAGTCTGCCGATAAAAATATGCTTTCCGCACCTCAATGTCACAATCGTGGATTCACTGAATAAACGGATCACGTTTTTAGAAAAGTTATCTGAGGCTTTGCAATTGGAGAATACAACATTCTGCCATGACAGAGCTGAAACGTTCGGGCAACGGAAAGACGTACGTGAAAGCTATGATATTGTGACGGCGCGAGCAGTTGCGAGATTATCTGTTTTGAGTGAGCTTTGCTTGCCTCTGGTGAAGAAAAACGGTTTATTTGTTGCTTTAAAAGCCGCATCAGCTGAAGAAGAACTGAATGCAGGCAAAAAAGCAATCACGACGCTTGGAGGAGAACTTGAGAATATCCATTCTTTTAAGCTGCCTATTGAAGAAAGCGATCGTAATATTATGGTGATACGCAAAATAAAAAATACACCTAAGAAGTATCCAAGAAAACCGGGAACTCCTAATAAATCGCCAATTGAAGGGTAATTTAGACAGCCTGATATGACAATACCATCATATTTTCATCAAAATTGATGGATGTACAGCAGGAAAAACCATGAGAAAATAGAATTATAAAAATGGCAGTTTTTAAAGGTGGTGTAGGTACATGAAGCATTCATTCTCTCGTTTCTTCGGGCTTGGTGAGAAGGAACAGGAGCCGGAGATTGCTGAACATGATACAAACAAAGAAGAGATTCTGGAAATACCGGTAAATGCTATCGTTCCCAACCGTTTTCAGCCACGCACCATTTTCTCAGATGAAAAAATCAAAGAGTTAGCAATGACCATTCATACACACGGCATTATTCAGCCGATTGTTGTTAGGCATACAGAAGAAGAAGGCCAATACGAACTCATTGCAGGTGAAAGACGCTGGAGAGCGGTGCAATCGCTTGAGTGGGAAAAGATTCCGGCAATTATTAAGGATTTTTCCGACACGGAAACCGCTTCTGTGGCGTTAATCGAAAACTTGCAGCGGGAAGAACTGTCTTCTATTGAGGAAGCGCATGCTTATGCTAGGCTGCTTGAGCTGCATGATTTAACACAGGAGGCACTCGCACAGCGCTTAGGAAAAGGGCAGTCTACAATCGCGAATAAGCTTCGGTTATTAAAGCTGCCTCAGCCAGTCCAAGAGGCGATTATGGAGAAGAAAATCACCGAGCGCCATGCCAGAGCACTGATTCCGCTGAAACAGCCTGAGCTCCAAGTCACACTGCTCACAGAGATTATTGAGAAAAGTTTAAATGTAAAGCAGACGGAAGACCGCGTGGTGAAAATGCTGGAGCAAGGCCAGAGAAAGCCAAAGCCGAGACGCAAAGCATTCAGCAGAGATACAAGAATTGCGATGAACACGATTCGCCAGTCACTATCAATGGTGGAAGACAGCGGTGTAAAATTGAATACGGAAGAAGAAGAATTTGAAGAATATATTCAATTAACGATTCGCATACCAAAATAGAAGCTCTCCTGAAAAGCAGGAGAGCTTTTTATATTTTTAATAAAAGGTAATCACTTACTTTTAGTGAATATTATTATATTAGAATTATTTTCTTTGAGCTTGTGGATAAATTCTTCAGATTTTTGCGGTGAAATCACTGCATGTCCCCATCCCCCCTGATAATATATTGTGATGGCATGGCGAGAGCCGATCAGACGAAAACCGGACCACAGTTTCTTTTTTTGAACGACTTTATCGATGTTTTCATAAGGAATTTGATGTTTGATCAATCCGGCTTTAATGATCAGATGGTGTTCCTTCAATACATATTTCAGGTCAATAAAGCTCCAAATGATGAGTCCATTTAAAAGAGTCAGCAGAATCAAAATGATCCAGCCGGAAACTCTCATATTTCCCAGCACAAAAGGCACAATGGCATCTGCTTGTATCAGTAATATGAGAAACACAAGCATCAGCGTAACGGGTACATCTCTCTTCGTTTGATAAACCATTTTCTCACCATCCTGTTTCCACGTTCTGTACTGTGACTTCTTCTTTTTTTCTTTAAGAAATTCCTTTTTTAAGTCAAAAAAACATAGAAATTGCAGAATTTATAGGAGAAAGCATAAAGCGTGCTTGAATTTTCAATTATTTCCCTTCTGATTCGGAACAAAATGATGAAAAAAATGAAACGCTTTAATCTTTTTTTGATAGAATAGAAGCAAGATAGTACATGTTCATGTGAAAGTAGGTGACATCGTGGGAAAAATCATAGCAATTACGAACCAAAAAGGCGGGGTCGGCAAAACAACGACGTCTGTCAACCTTGGGGCATGTTTGGCTTACATAGGGAAAAGGGTTCTGCTGGTAGATATTGATCCGCAGGGAAATGCGACAAGCGGATTAGGGATTGAAAAAGCCGATGTAGAGCAGTGTGTGTACGATATTTTAGTAGATGATGCAGATGTAATAGATATTATTAAAGCAACGACAGTAGAGAACTTGGATGTGATTCCTGCAACGATTCAGCTTGCAGGGGCTGAGATCGAGCTGGTTCCTACAATATCAAGAGAAGTGAGATTGAAGAGAGCGCTTGAAGCAGTAAAGCAAAATTATGATTATATTATCATTGATTGTCCGCCGTCATTGGGCTTGCTGACGATTAACGCCCTTACAGCCTCGGATTCCGTTGTGATTCCTGTACAGTGCGAATATTATGCCTTGGAGGGTCTCAGCCAGTTATTAAATACAGTACGTCTTGTGCAAAAGCATTTGAATACTGATTTAATGATTGAAGGTGTATTGCTGACAATGCTTGATGCCCGGACAAACCTTGGCATTCAAGTGATTGAAGAGGTTAAAAAGTATTTTAGGGATAAAGTATATAAGACAGTTATTCCGCGTAATGTCCGTCTGAGTGAGGCACCGAGTCACGGAAAACCCATCATTTTATACGATCCGCGGTCAAGAGGTGCGGAAGTATATTTAGATTTAGCAAAGGAAGTGGCTGCGAATGGCTAAAGGCCTTGGAAAAGGGATTAATGCGTTATTTAATCAGGTAGATTTGTCTGAAGAGACAGTTGAAGAAATTAAAATTGCCGATTTACGCCCTAATCCTTATCAGCCAAGAAAACACTTTGATGACGAGGCATTAGCTGAACTAAAAGAATCTGTGCTGCAGCATGGCATTCTTCAGCCGCTTATCGTCAGAAAATCTTTAAAAGGCTATGATATTGTTGCGGGTGAACGGCGTTTTCGAGCGGCAAAGCTGGCAGGTTTAGATACAGTTCCGGCCATTGTCCGTGAATTATCAGAGGCGTTAATGAGGGAAATTGCTTTATTAGAAAACCTTCAGCGTGAAGATTTATCTCCGCTTGAAGAGGCTCAGGCATATGACTCCTTGTTGAAACACTTAGATCTCACACAAGAGCAGCTTGCCAAACGTCTTGGGAAAAGCAGACCGCATATTGCGAATCATTTAAGACTGCTGACACTGCCAGAAAATATTCAGCAGCTTATTGCCGAAGGTACGCTTTCTATGGGACATGGACGCACGCTTCTTGGCTTAAAAAACAAAAATAAGCTTGAACCGCTGGTACAAAAAGTGATTGCGGAGCAGCTCAATGTTCGCCAGCTTGAGCAGCTGATTCAGCAGTTGAATCAGAATGTTCCACGTGAAACAAAGAAAAAAGAACCTGTGAAAGATGCGGTTCTAAAAGAACGAGAATCCTATCTCCAAAATTATTTTGGAACAACAGTTAATATTAAAAGACAGAAGAAAAAAGGCAAAATCGAAATTGAATTTTTCTCTAATGAAGACCTTGACCGGATTTTAGAGCTTTTGTCTGAACGAGAATCGTAAATGAAGAAACCATCTTTCAAACGAAGATGGTTTTTGTTTTATATGCGCCCAGTGAGCCTTTGCAGCGGGTTAATGCGTTCTTGCCTCCACTCTGTCCGATCTGTTAAACTCAAACCTTCCGCTAGAACATTTGCCATATTCATGACCAAGTTGAGTCTAGTATTTTGCAATACAAAATATTCCATAAAACCGCTCACATTCACGATTCCGTTAATATGAAGATCTCCCACTTCAGGAAGGTCTTTTTGTACACCGGCTCCGGGCTTTAATGGCCCGTCCCCGATTTGAAATGAACCCACACTCTTAACGCGGCCTAAGCATGCATCGACTGCTATAACAAATGGGTTTTTATGTAATTTATGAATGTCATTGATTTTATCCTTCATGTTCACAGCATGGACGGGGTCAGATAAGGTTCCGTAGACATGGAATCTGGTGAGCTGCATCTGTTTGAGTTTCATTCCTACGAGCGGGCCTAATGAGTCACCGGTTGAACGGTCTGTTCCGATACAAACCACGACAATTGGTTTGCCGGCAGCTTTACGTAAGGATGAAGAAAGGATGGTTTGGATTTGTTTTGCCGCTGCAGCATCTGTATGTGAAACATATTGCTTTACTCGTTCCTGAGAGGAAAAAAGCCCGCCTTTTCGATTCATGGGTTTCACTTCCTTGTTATAGTAGGTAACAGAATTGCTATGGTGTGTGTAGTTATGTAAGGTTGTTTACAGTATATCCAGCAGTATGATTTTTTATGCTTTGTGTATGGCGCCGGAGATTTTAAAAAAGTAGAGGGCATGATATGAATGGTTAGTGGGCGATTACAAGTATTGTCCCCCATTGCCTCGATCATGATCAAGCAATGGTCTGCTTATGAAACACTTGAATAGGTAGGAATGGTTAGAAAAAAGTGAAGAGTGATGTTCACTTCTTCATTCTGCGGACAAACAAATAAATATCTCTTTTTAGACTGCCGTATTAGCAGTCTTTTTTTATGTGTATTTCGTATGATAATTTCAACTTGTGTTCAAATGTCTATGAAAATATGGCATGTTTGCTTTCCTTTATTTATATAGTAACAATAACGGGAACAAGCTGAACTTTGTCTATGAGGTGATAGTGTTGTGGAGAGCCGGAATGAAGTGGATGCTGCTCATATTAGGGAGCCTGATCGGGGCCGGATATGCGAGCGGTCAGGAGATATGGCAGTTTTTTGGGGCGGAAAGCGGACTTGCTATTGTGCTGTTTACAATTATGTTCATTTTCTCGTCTTATATTGTGATGAAAATCAGTTTTAAAGTTCAATCCACTCATTTTCTGCCTGTTCTGGAGCATTTAATGGGGCCATGGCTGGCGAAAATTTATGATGTCCTCATCATTTTTTATTTGTTTTCGACGACTATGGTGATGATTGCTGGAGGCGGTGTGACCCTGCAAATGTACAAGCTTCCTTTCTGGTGGGGAATCACGCTGATTTGCATCGTGACAGTGTGTTTGTTTTTGTGGGATGTGAAAGGAATATTATCTATAAATAGTATTTTGATTCCTGTGTTAGTAGCGGGGCTTTTATATGCGCTGATCTCCTTTCAGAGCACACATCACCATACGTGGACGATTGATTTGTCCCAGCAGTATAACTGGCCTGCGAGCATTACGTTTACCTCTTTAAACATCCTTTCAGTTGTTGCGATTTTATCCTCTGTTGGGAAAGAGATGAAAGGGCTCGGCGAAGCAAAAATCGCAAGTGTGGCAAGCGGGCTTATTTTTGGCGTGATCTCATTTGTTTATAATGAAACGTTGGTGGAGCTGGCGGGCTCCCTTTCTCAGTTTGAAATACCGCTGTTTGCCGTTCTGGAGGGTGCGCCTTCTTTCCTTTTTTTATGTATGACGGCGGTGCTGTGCCTGGCGATTTACACGACGACGGTAGCTGGTTTGCTGGGGCTGTCCAGCCGGCTGATGGCGTTTATTCATATGCCTAGATGGATGATTGTGTTGATTTTGTTAGTGTTAATGGTACCTTTTACTTCTTTCGGATTTTCTGATTTGATCGCGTTCTTGTATCCGATATATGGGATGCTCAATTTGTATTTGTTAGTTTGTCTGCTCTTATATCCTATTTTGAGTAAATGGAAATAAGAGGATGTATTTCTTTTCGGGTATCTTGATTGCTCTTATGATCAGTTTTTTTGTACAATAGATACAGCAGTTTAGGAAAAGAGGTGAAGGGTCTTGGCGGATAAAGACTTTGGCCTGAATGATATCGTAGAAATGAAAAAACCGCATCCATGCGGAGCGAACAGCTGGAAAATTATACGCATGGGAATGGATATTCGAATTAAGTGTGAGGGATGCTCTCACAGTGTTATGATTCCGAGAAGAGAATTTGAAAGAAAACTAAAAAAAGTACTAGTCAAGCATGAGGAGCCTACTTCATAAATAGGCCGACACTCATGCTTTTTCATATAGAAGGTAAGGAGAAGACGGCGATGAGCAAAGTGCATCAGTCGGCATGTCCGCTGAATTGTTGGGACAGCTGCGGCTTTTTGGTGACTGTTGATGATGGAAAGGTAACAAAAGTGGACGGAGATCCAAACCATCCGATTACGGAAGGTAAAATCTGCGGCCGCGGCAGAATGCTTGAGACAAAAACAAATTCGCCTGATCGGCTTCGCTATCCAATGAAAAAACAAAATGGCGAGTTTGTGCGGATTTCTTGGGAGCAGGCACTTGATGAAATTGCCGATAAACTTCGGGAAATCAAGGAAACGTCGGAGACGACTGCTGTTTTGCACAGCCATGATTATGCGAATAACGGTCTGTTAAAAGCGCTTGATCAGCGTTTTTTTAATGGATATGGCGGCGTGACCGAAATCGTTGGAAGCATATGCTGGGGCTCCGGCATCGAGGCGCAAGGCTGGGATTTTGGCCGTTCGTACGGTCACGGACCGCTTGATATTTACAACAGCAAGCATGTTGTTGTGTGGGGAAGAAATGTATCAAGAACAAATATGCACTTATACCATCACTTGCAGCAGGTGAAAAAGAAGGGCGCCACGATTACGGTGATTGATCCGATCTTCAACCCGACTGCTAAGCTTGCTGACCGCTATATCTCTGTAAAGCCTGGAATGGACGGCTGGCTTGCGGCAGCCGTTTTGAAGGTTCTGATTGAGACGGGAAGAACGGATGAAACGTTTATTTCTGAGCATTCTGTTGGTTTTGACGATGTGAAAGAGCTTTTGAAGACCGTTTCTCTGGAAGAGTTTATTGTGAAAACAGAAACTTCTATGGAGGAGCTGGAGTATTTGGCCGGTTTGTATGCTGATGGTCCGGTGTCTACTTTTATGGGGCTTGGCATGCAGCGATATAAAAACGGCGGGGGAACGATTCGTTGGATTGATGCACTTGTTGCGGCAAGCGGAAATGTAGGAATTAAGGGCGGCGGCGCGAATTTCGGAAATGTCCAGATTGGTGAGAGCTTTGCAAAAACAAAGCTGACGCTGCCGGAATTAAAAACAACATCCCGTTCTTTTTCAATGATGACACAGGCTGAAGAAGTGTTGACCGCTGCTGATCCTGCGATTGAGATGATTATTGTGACGTGCGGAAATCCGCTGACTCAGGTGCCGAATACAAATAAGGTGAGACAAGCTTTTGAAAAGGTTCCAATGACGGTCGCGATTGATTCCATTATGACGGATACCGCAAAGCTGTGTGATTATGTTTTGCCGACTGCCACTGTTTTTGAAGAAGAAGATATCTACTATTCCAGTATGTATCATCATTATGTTCAGTACGGGAAGAAGCTTGTGGAGCCGCAGGGTGAAGCGAAGTCGGACAGCTGGATCTGGTCAGAGCTTGCAAAACGTCTTGGGTTTGGCGAGCTGTTTGAATACAGCACTCAAGAATTTTTAGAGATGGGGCTTTCTTCATTGGAAGCAGAGGATGTGACACTTGAGCGTTTAAAAGAAAAAGGCCACCTCCCTCTTCCAGTAAAATCGGTGCCGTGGGATGATTATCAGTTTTTGACGCCGAGTGGAAAATTTGAATTTACTTCGTCGCTAGCTGAGCAAAAAGGATTTAGCGGCTCGCTTCAATTAAATGTGCCCGAAGAATCTGTTTTCCATAATGAGGAGTTAGCTGAAAAGTACCCTTATACGCTGTTATCCATTCATCCGCAGCGTTCCAACCATTCACAGCATGTGCCGTTTATTGAAAAGCTTCAGCACGTTCAGGTCGATATTTCTCCAGATATAGCGGCTGAGCAGAATCTTCAGGATGGAGACGAAGTTGTCATCTTTAATGACCGCGGACGCTTGAAGGGCAAGGTGAAAGTGATGAAGCAGGCTCATGCGAAGACGATTAATATAGATGAAGGCATGTGGGCGGCTTTTGGAGGGTCAGTCAATGCACTGACAAATGATACAAATTCTGATAATGGAATGGGAAGTACGCTTTTTGACTGTTTAGTAGGCTTGAAAAAAGCATAATCAAAGGGATTGGCAGGCTGAAAATGCTTTTTTGTCAGCTTGTCTTTTCCAGTGAACCTCCTTATAATTGCTCTAGGTTCAAAATACGTTCATACAATGACGGTTTTATATAGAGGAGATGAAAGAATGGCTTTAACAGCTGGAATTGTTGGTTTGCCGAACGTCGGAAAATCAACACTATTTAACGCAATTACACAGGCCGGTGCCGAATCAGCCAACTACCCGTTCTGTACAATTGATCCGAACGTGGGAATTGTAGAGGTGCCGGATGATCGTCTGCAAAAGCTGACTGAGCTGGTCAACCCGAAGAAGACTGTGCCGACTGCTTTTGAATTCACTGATATTGCAGGGATTGTAAAGGGCGCATCTAAAGGAGAAGGACTCGGCAACAAGTTCCTATCTCATATTCGCCAAGTTGACGCGATTTGCCACGTTGTCCGTGCTTTTTCCGATGACAACATTACACACGTTTCCGGAAAGGTTGATCCGATTGATGACATTGAAACGATCAACCTTGAGCTGATCCTCGCTGATATGGAAACGGTTGAAAAGCGGATTACACGCGTCAGCAAGCTTGCGAAGCAAAAAGATAAAGACGCTGTATTTGAGTTTGAGATTTTATCTAAACTGAAAGAAGCGTTTGAGAGTGAAAAGCCTGCTCGATCTGTAGAATTCACTGAAGAGCAGCAAAAGCTTGTGAAGCAGCTCCATTTACTGACTTCGAAGCCTATTTTGTACGTGGCCAACGTAAGTGAAGATGAAGTTGCTGATCCATCTGGCAATGAAAATGTAGCGAAGATTCGCGAGTACGCTGCCGGCGAAAACGCAGAAGTTATCGTTGTGTGTGCAAAAATCGAATCTGAAATCGCTGAGCTTGAAGGCGAAGAAAAGCAAATGTTCTTGGAAGAGCTGGGCATTCAAGAATCAGGTCTTGATCAGCTGATCAAAGCGTCTTACTCTCTTCTCGGCCTCGCAACATATTTCACAGCCGGAGAACAGGAAGTCAGAGCTTGGACATTCAAAAAAGGCATGAAAGCCCCTGAGTGTGCAGGAATTATTCATAGTGACTTTGAGCGGGGCTTCATTCGTGCTGAGACAGTTGCTTATGAGGATCTTCTTGCGGGCGGCGGTATGGCAGGAGCTAAAGAGGCAGGAAAAGTCCGCCTTGAAGGGAAAGAATATGTGGTCCAAGACGGAGATGTTATTCATTTCCGATTTAATGTATAGGATGCAGTTGTAAAGGGACAAGAGCTTTGGTATAATATAAAATTGTGAGTAATAGAATTATTGCTCCTTGCCCATTATGGGCCGCTTAGTCCAAAAGGAGGTGCAAACAGATGAGAAAGTACGAAGTTATGTACATTATCCGCCCAAACATTGACGAAGAGTCTAAAAAAGCAGTTATCGAGCGTTTCAACAACGTTCTGACTTCTAACGGTGCGGAGATCACTGGAACAAAGGATTGGGGTAAACGTCGTCTTGCTTACGAAATCAACGATTTCCGCGACGGTTTCTACCAAATCGTAAACGTTCAATCTGACGCTGCGGCAGTTCAAGAATTTGACCGTCTAGCTAAGATCAGTGACGATATCATTCGCCACATTGTTGTTAAAGAAGAAGAATAAGCAATTTTGAAATATATAATGGTAAAAGGTGGTCTTTCTTATGCTTAACCGAGTTGTATTAGTCGGAAGACTGACAAAAGACCCAGAGCTTCGTTATACGCCAAACGGTGCGGCTGTTGCTACGTTTACTCTTGCTGTGAATCGTACATTTACGAACCAGTCCGGAGAACGTGAGGCCGATTTCATTAATTGTGTCACTTGGAGAAGACAAGCCGAAAACGTTGCAAACTTCTTGAAAAAAGGAAGCCTTGCAGGCGTAGATGGCCGTTTACAAACAAGAAACTATGAAAACCAGCAAGGACAGCGTGTCTTCGTGACAGAGGTCCAAGCTGAAAGTGTTCAATTTCTTGAGCCGAAAAACGGCGGCGGTTCTGGTTCAGGTGGATACAACGAAGGAAACAGCGGCGGAGGCCAGTACTTTGGCGGAGGCCAAAATGATAATCCATTTGGGGGAAATCAAAACAACCAGAGACGCAATCAGGGGAACAGCTTTAATGATGACCCATTTGCCAACGACGGCAAACCGATTGACATCTCGGATGATGATCTTCCATTCTAATGTGATTATCGCCTAAAATGAAAAAGAAAGGAGGGAAATGACAATGGCAGGAGGACGCAGAGGCGGTCGTGCGAAACGCCGTAAAGTGTGTTATTTCACTTCTAACGGTATCACGCACATCGACTACAAAGATGTAGATCTTCTTAAAAAGTTTGTTTCTGAGCGCGGTAAAATTTTACCACGTCGTGTAACTGGAACAAACGCTAAATACCAACGTAAATTGACTGCAGCGATCAAACGCGCACGTCAAATGGCTTTACTTCCATACGTAAGCGGTGAGTAAGCTGATACGTAAAGAGCAAGGACCTTCGGGTTCTTGCTCTTTTTTATAGGGGGGAGGATGAAACATGAAGTTGATTTCATGGAATGTAAACGGCCTGCGGGCTGTGATGAGAAAAATGGATTTCCTCTCTTATTTGAAAGAAGAGGATGCAGATATTATATGTCTTCAGGAAACGAAGATACAGGACGGCCAGGTTGATCTCCAGCCTGAAGGCTATCATGTGTACTGGAATTATGCAGTGAAAAAAGGATATTCCGGCACAGCTGTTTTTTCTAAGCAAGAACCGCTGCAGGTCATCTACGGTATCGGAGTAGAAGAGCATGACCAAGAAGGCAGAGTGATTACGCTGGAATTTGAAAACGTGTTTGTGATGACTGTTTACACGCCCAATTCCAGAAGGGGGTTAGAGCGGATTGATTACCGCATGAAATGGGAAGAGGCTTTACTGTCTTATATTCTTGAATTGGATCAGAAAAAACCAGTGATTTTATGCGGTGATTTGAATGTAGCCCATCAGGAGATTGATTTGAAAAATCCAAAGGCGAACCGGAATAACGCTGGATTTTCAGATCAAGAAAGAGGGGCATTCACTCGTTTCTTAGAAGCTGGCTTTGTTGACTCTTTCCGTCATGTTTATCCTGATCTTGAAGGCGCTTATTCCTGGTGGTCGTATCGTGCCGGCGCCCGGGACAGAAATATCGGATGGCGGATTGATTATTTTGTTGTTTCTGAAAGCCTTAAGGAACAGATTGAAGATGCCAGCATATCAGCGGACGTCATGGGTTCCGACCATTGTCCTGTTGAACTTATCATCAATATATGATGAGATAGCAGTAAGGATTTTACACTTACTGCTTTTTTATATGAAAAGGAGAAAGAGATGGCAAATATAAAAGAGATCGCAAGACTGGCAAATGTATCTGTTTCGACTGTCTCGCGTGTATTGAATCATCATCCGTATGTATCTGAAGAAAAGAGAAAGCTTGTTCATCAAGTCATGAAGGAATTGGATTATACACCAAATCGAACCGCAATCGATCTCATTCGCGGGAAAACCCATACAGTTGGTGTGATTCTGCCTTATAGCGATCATCCCTGCTTTGATAAAATCGTTAACGGAATCACCAAGGCGGCTTTTCAGCATGAGTATGCAACGACCCTTCTCCCCACCAATTATAACCCCGATATTGAAATCAAATATTTAGAGCTGTTAAGAACGAAGAAAATAGACGGTCTCATCATTACTTCCCGCGCCAATCATTGGGACAGCATTTTAGCTTATCAGGAATATGGGCCGGTCATCGCTTGTGAGGATACCGGAGACATTGATGTCCCTTGTGCTTTTAATGACAGAAAAACTGCTTATGCAGAGAGCTTTCGCTATTTAAAGAGCCGCGGGCATGAGAATATTGCTTTTACGTGTGTCAGAGAAGCTGATAGGAGCCCGAGCACGGCTGATAAAGCTGCGGCCTATAAAGCTATCTGCGGAAGGTTGGAAGACCGCCATATGCTGTCCGGATGCAACGATATGAATGATGGTGAGCTGGCAGCCGAACATTTTTATATGAGCGGGCGGGTTCCGACTGCTATTTATGCAAATAGTGATGAAGTGGCAGCTGGAATTCATCTATTTGCCAAAAAGAATAATTGGGATGTTGAAATCATAGGCGAGGGGAATACTTCTATCAGCCGTGTTCTTGGTTTTCCGTCGCTTGATTTGAACCTTGAGCAGCTCGGCATCGCAGCATTTTCTCTATTTTTGCAGGATGAACCCGCTGATATCAAAATTCAGCATAAATTTAAGAAAAAAGCTTGAACTGAAATGCATTTCATACCTTATAACTTCATTGAAGGCGAAGGAGGAGGAAGAAATGCAGATTGAACATACAGCAGTCTGGGTCAATGATTTAGAGCGAATGAAGTCTTTTTATGAAACGTATTTTAATGGCGAAGCGAATGATTTGTATCATAATGAGAAAAAAGATTTTAAGTCTTATTTTATTACGTTTGGTTCTGGAGCAAGGCTGGAGATTATGAAAAAAGGGAATGTGACCGATCCGCCCTCACAAACAATGACAGGCTGGGCACATATTGCCTTTTCCGTTGGGAGCCGGGAGAAAGTTGACGAACTGACTGATCGATTGAAGGCGGATGGTTTCGCAGTAGTAAACGGCCCGAGGACAACAGGAGACGGCTACTATGAAAGTGTGATTGAGGATGATGAAGGAAATTTGATCGAGATTACAATCTGACATGGAGTGACTTAAATGCTGAGGACAGAAAAAGAAAAAATGGCAGCCGGAGAATTATACAATTCGGAAGATCAACAACTATTACTAGAACGCAAGCATGCGAGACAGCTGATTAGACAATATAACGAAACACCGGAAGATGATGCAGTGCGGACGGAGCTTTTGAAGGAGCTGCTCGGTTCGGTTGGGGATCAAGTCACGATTTTGCCGACATTCCGCTGTGATTATGGCTATCACATTCATATCGGAGATCATACATTTGTTAATTTTGACTGTGTCATTTTAGATGTGTGTGAGGTGCGTATCGGCCGTCATTGTTTGATTGCGCCAGGTGTACATATCTACACGGCCGGTCATCCTCTTGATCCGATCGAAAGGAAATCCGGGAAGGAGTTCGGTAAGCCTGTGACAATTGGAGATCAAGTTTGGATTGGAGGCCGGGCGGTGATTAACCCGGGAGTGACAATTGGTGATAACGCAGTGATTGCGTCTGGATCTGTTGTCACTAAGGATGTACCCGCTAATAGTGTTGTAGGCGGAAACCCCGCAAGGATTTTGAAGCAATTGTAATGAGATCAGTGCGGCAGATCCGCACTGACTTTTTTAAATCTGTTTTGCATTCGTATTAGGACCGAAGAAGATTAACAGCAAGGAGCATGCGAGCCAGCAGCCCCCAATAAATAAGAAGACGCTGATATAGCCGAGCTGAACGGCAATAAATCCGACAAGCAATGAGCCAAAAATGTTTGAAAAACGGCCAAGACCATAGGCTAAACCGCTGCCAGACGAGCGGTATTCAGTCGGATAAGGTTCAGATGTATAGGCGTATAAGTTCGAGGTAAAGACCCGTTCTGTGATATTCACGATAAAACCAAATACAATGATCATGATGGGAATAAAAGTCATACCATATAAGAGCCCGGCGATGGCCGTCAGAAACGCACTTGCAGCTAAAATCCATTTTCTTTGAAATCTTTCGGAAATCATGGAGCCGAGCAGTGCGCCAAGTGGAGCGCCGACGGAATGCAATACGTTATACCATAATGTATTTTCCATGGTTACGCCATTGCTTTTTAGCAGGCTTGGAACCCATGAAGCAAATCCGTAAAACCCAAACGTTTCAAAAATCCATACAGCAGATAATACGATGGTGATTTTGAGGTTTCTACCTTTCAATAAGCCTGCGTAACCTGCATGCTGCTTAACAGTTTCGCTTACTTTAGGCTGGGATGCTGCCGGAAGCGGGCCTTTCTCCTTTTCAACCTGTTCCTCAATTCGGTTGAGGATCGCATCGGCTTTCGCATATTCCCCGCGATTTTCGTGCCAGCGAGGTGACTCTTCCAGACGGCGGATGAAGAAAAAATAAATAAGGCCGACGGCACCCCATACAAATACTAGCCTCCATCCCCATGAACCAAGAGGAATGACAAAGGCAGACACAACGTTGGTGATCGGAACCCCGATCAATCCAATCATGGCACAAAAAGAAATATATTTTCCACGTACACTTGAAGGGAAAAATTCCGCCAAATAGCTATTCGTAATGACCATGGCGGCTGCAACGCCAAATCCGGTGAGAAAACGGAATGTCATTAAAGATGGAATGTCCCATGCCGCAGCATTGCATAGCGATGCGATTGAGAAAACAAAGACAAATAGATTTAAGGCTTTTTTGCGGCCGATTCGATCGGACAGCCGTCCGCCCAGTGAAGCGCCTAAAAACATGCCTAAAAACGAAGCAGCCGTTACGTTAGCAATAGTTGAAAGCGGGATGCCCCAATGTTCAAGCAGTGCCGGCGCTACATTGCTGAGGGTAAATAAATCTGCGAGATCAAAGAAATAAACAATGCCGAGAGCGGTTAACACTTGGAAATGAACGCGTGAAATCGGAAGGCGGTCTAAACGATTCGCTGCGTTTGAGAAAGGATGTGTATTCTTTTGTTTGAAGATCGTATTCATAAAAAACCCCCTTTTAGTAGTAAGAAAAGACTGAAAATTCCCCTCTTGGGACTATTATAAGTATCTTGGTTCATTGGCAACAGAGTTCAAATCACTAGATGGGAGAACTAAATTCGCACTTTTTATGTTCATTTTGCTTAAAAGATTTCCAAAACAGTAGATTCGCAGACCAATTTATGCAAATATATAGTAATATTCTCATTGAAAGGAAGAGACATAGAAGGAATGAATTCATTTATCCGTCCTATAGAAGGAAACAATACGTTGTGGAGATATTTTTTCGCTTTTTTGGTGATGGTAGGGTTATATGTATTCGGGAATATAGCTTACCTTTTCGCTATACTGTTCACGGTTATTGTGAATCCCAATATCACGTTTGATTTGGATGAAGCTGTGTTGAGTGATCCTCTCGTAGATCTTTATTTGTCCCATGTGATTTATTTATTCGCCATTCCGGGAGTTTGGCTGGCTGTGCGCTTTATTTTGAAGCGGCCTTTCCGAACGGTGATTACACCAAATTCAAAGATGAATTGGCGGAGAATTTCCTTTGGTTTTATTGCTTATTTCTTGCTAATGATCGCCGTACAATTGATTGATTTTGTGATTCATCCTGATAGCTATTCAATGCAAGAGTTTAATGCATCACGATTTATCTGGCTGCTAGCGGCCGCCCTCATTTTGGTTCCGATTCAGACATCAGCCGAGGAATTGTTTTTTAGAGGATTTTTGCTTCAAGCCTTCGGGAGATTGACGAAAAATCCTCTATTTTTGACACTGATTGTCGGAGGATTGTTTGGCGTATTGCATTTTGCGAATCCAGAAATGAACAATGGCGCTGTCTGGGCAGGAATTGAGTACTTAACATTTGGATTTGTGTGGACGTATTACACGATTAAAACTGGAAGCATCGAAATATCACTTGGCGCCCATGCCGCGAATAATATGTTTTTGTGTATGTTTATTACAGAAAAAAACAGTGTGTATGGAGGAATTCCTTCTCTCTTTACGGTTACGCGGGGAAACCCGATGTGGGAGGCTTTCTTTACGATTGCGGTCAACCTTGTGTTTGCGGGGATCGCTTTATGGTACCATAAGAAATCAAAAAGTAAGCAGCAAGGGTCTTAATCCCTGCTGCTTATTAACGTTTGGATGGCTTCTTCAATATTCGTTGTCGGCTGTTGGCAGGCGAAGTTTTCACAAATATACACGGTTGTTTTGCCGTCTATGATGCGGTAGTCTGCTGCAAATGGCGCAATATCTTTGCATTGATCAGGATGCTCTGCTACCAGAATGGAGTCGTTGGGCTTAAAGGCTTTTTGAAGCTCTGTTATGATTTGTTTTCTGGCTGGATCGTCTGCGCTTCCAAAAATCACGATTTCTTTTTTAGGCATTAGATGCCTTAACACACTTTGCATAAAGAAAGCATGGCCGCTCGGATACGCGTCGATGTCCGGCTTGAACACAGAAAACATTGTTTCCGCTTTTTCGATCAGTGATAAGTCGCCTGTAACTTGGCCGAGACGCAGCAGCTGAACAGCTGCCACACTGTTTCCGGAAGGCACGGCGCCGTCGTACACTTCTTTTTCCCGTACGATTAAGGCTTCTGCATCGTGTCCGGTGAAGTAGAATCCGCCATGCTCCTCATCCCAAAATAAGCCGATCATATCGTCTGTCAGTTTCTTCGCTTTTTGTAAATAAGAAAGATCAAACGAAGCTTCATAGAGATCCAGATAAGCCCATAGGAGAAAAGCATAATCGTCGATAAAGCCTTTGTTTTTCACTTCGCCATCACGATATCGGACCATCACACGGCCGTTGAGAATTAATTTGTTTTCAATAAATGTGATGGCGTCTTTCGCTAGGCTGAGATATTTCGATTCCTGGTATACCTTTGCTGCTTTCGCAAGACCCGCGATCATCAGCGCGTTCCATGAGGTCAGCACTTTATCATCGACATGGGGATAGGTTCTTTCCTCGCGTGTCTTCAAGAGCTGCTGTCTTGCATCTTCGAGTTTGAGGCTGAGCTCTTTTTCGGTTAACTCGGCATCCTCTTTGATTTGTTCTCGCTTTGTGTGAATGAGGTTAGGAATATTTTTGCCTTCAAAGTTTCCTTCTTCAGTGATGTCATACACTTGGCAATACAGCGTTCCGAGATCGTCTCCGAGCGTTTTCAGAATCTCTTCCTCTGACCACACGTAGTACTTTCCTTCTTCTCCTTCTGTATCTGCGTCTAAAGCAGAGAAAAAGCTTCCGTCTTCATGAGTCATTTCCCTCTGAATGAACGTAATGATCTGCTCACAAATCTCTTTATAACGGCTGTTTTGCGTGACCTGATAGGCTTCTGTATAAGCGGTCAGCAGCAGCGCATTGTCGTACAGCATTTTTTCAAAGTGGGGAACGAGCCACTCGTCATCGGTCGAATAGCGGGCGAACCCATAGCCGATATGATCGTAAATGCCGCCATTCGCCATGCTGTCCAGCGTTTTCGTCACGTTGTATAAAGCGTTCTCCTGCCCCGTATTGTGATGATAACGAAGCAAATACATCAGCATATGGGGCATCGGAAATTTCGGTGCCTGCCCGAAACCGCCGTAGATCGTATCAAACCCGCTGGCAAGCTGCTGGAATGTCCGGTGAATCGCTGACTCGCTAAGGCCTTCGCCTGATTTGGCGGCTGTTTTGATCTGCAAATGTTTAGCGGCGTTCTCCGCAATATCCTCGACATGCTCGCGGTCGTTCGCAAACGTCTCAGACAGATGCTCAAGCACATCAACAAAACCGGGACGATTGAATTTGCTCGTCTTTGGAAAATATGTACCCGCGTAAAACGGCTTTTGATCAGGCGTAATAAATACATTCAGCGGCCAGCCGCCCTGCCCGGTCATCAGCTGGCAGATTCTCATATAAACAGAATCCACATCAGGCCGCTCTTCCCGGTCGACTTTAATCGCCACAAACCGTTCATTGAGAAGACGCGCGATTTCTTCGTCTTCAAAGCTTTCGTGGGCCATCACGTGGCACCAATGACAAGTCGAATAACCGATGCTGACCAGAACCGGCTTGTTTTCGCGTTTTGCTTTTTCAAATGCTTCTTCTCCCCAAGGGTACCAGTCCACAGGGTTGTGGGCGTGTTGGAGTAAGTAAGGAGACTTCTCAGCGATTAATCTATTGGGTTTACTTTTGTTTGGCATGGGATCACCTTCTTTCTTGAATCAATATTTTACCTTAGCATATGTAAAAGCGATTTTTTTAAATCGCTTTTTTTGCTCAAAATAATGTTAACCTCTAACTTCTTTATCAGTAAGAACTTTTAAAGCATCTCTTACTTTTAATGCGAAGTTGATAGGTTTTTCAATTGATTCGAAATGAATATACATCAGTCTTGGTTTATCAAACAACCAGTGATTATGAAGTGACGTTACAATAAGGTCATGTTCTCGAAGCACACTAATAAATGGATTGATTTCTTTTTGGAGAATCACAGTTTCACCACTACAAAGAGCACGGCCATCTTTTGTCATTGATTCAAATGAAAACATCTGAGGAATGAGTAAAAATGATCTTCCTGGTCTTCCTAGTACTTCTGGTTTTATATTCGTTCGTGATCTCATCACTGTACAAATTCCATTTTCAAAAGTATGCATGGTTCCACCTAGAATATCGTTGAATTCGTCACAAAGACCATGCTGTTTAATCATTTCACCATCAACTTTTGCTTCCGCACGGACTGTTCTCTTGATAAGAACTTTCATAGCCTCCCTGACTTTTCTTGCAAAGGTGAGAGGTTCGTCTATTGATTCAAAATGCATAAACATCAGACGTGGCTTATCAAACAGCCAATGGTTATGAACGGCAGTTACAATAATACCAAATTCGCGTAACTCAGTCATAAACGGGTTCACTTCTTCTTGAAGTAAAACAGTCTCACCTAAACATAAAGCTCTGCCATTCCGATCCATGCTTTCAAATGAAAAGGCTTGAGGAATAAAAGGAAATGCTTCTGCTCTTCTTCCAAGTACTACTGGATGAATGTTGTTTCGAAATCTTGTAGCCGTACATACACCATTTACGACACTAGGTGTTGAATTGAGAATCCTTGCAAATTCCCTACAAAGTTGAGATGGCCCCATGCCCATTTCTTCCACTTAATATCTCCTCCTGAATAAGTTGACTACTTACTTATTTTAAAGATATGTGGAGAAGGAAAAAAATGTAACACGACATTTGTCCATATAAGGGGAATTAATCTTTTTAACAATGAAATTATGAATTACTCGATATCCACGTTACCTTTAGTCGGGAGTGGTAAATTTAAAAAAATAAAATATGTATTGGCACCAATGACATTACAGAACTGATTTGATAAAAATAAGAAGGAGCGATATTCGTTAAAATTCAGGTAATAGCCACACATAGCCATATAAAAAACACATGGTTAATTCTAAATTCTTTACCGATCGTTCTCAAATTTGATATACTTGAAACACGTTAGATCTAACTGTTTTGCTACTCAAATGAGAATGATCATTCTTTAATGATTAGGAATGAGGGAGGGATGAATGCATCAATGATTTTCAGTCCTTTCTCAGAATAAAGAGGTAATACGTTCTAAGGTGGGATTACATGGCTAGAAATAAAGAATTTGATGAAAAATTAGCATTAAAAAAAGCAATGAAGCTTTTCTGGGAACAGGGTTATGAAAAAACATCCATGCAAGACTTGGTGGACCATATGGGCGTTCACCGCAGAAGTATCTATGATACATTTGGCGACAAACATACTTTATTTATGCGAGCCTTATGTCACTATGTAGAAGTAATGGAAGTAAGAATGAAGAATGAAGTGAAAACAGAATTAACGGTTAAGCAGGCTATACGAAAATTATTTGAAATGGTTATTTACCCAAAAGAAAATCATCCAAAAGGATGTTTAGCTGTTAATGCAGCTGTTGAATTATCCCTAATAGATGAAGAAGTAGCTAAGAAAATTACAGAGATTTTTATAAATGCGGAAGCATTATTATTTGATCTGCTAAAACATGGCCAAGAACAAGGAGAAATTCCTAAACACTATGACATCAAAGGGCTTTCTCAATTTATTCATAATTCACTCGTAGGGATACGAGTATTAGCAAAAATGACAAATGATGAGGAAAAATTAGAAAACATTATTGATTTGACTTTGTCGACATTAGACTGAATCTATTTTGTTATATGGATGATCTAATTAAAAAAATTTGTTTTCGAGGAGAGAATAATATGAAGTATACAGTTATTACAGGAGCAAGCTCAGGTATAGGATATGAGACAGCATTAGCGTTAGCTGCTCGCGGCAAAAACTTAATTATTGTAGCTAGAAGATTAGATAAATTAGAAGAGCTTAAATCAACAATTCAGAATATTAATCCTGATTTGGATGTTATGATTCGTACAAGTGACTTATCTGTCACAGCTCAGGCATACACACTGTATGACAATTTAAAGGAATATCAAATTGAGACTTGGATTAATAATGCCGGGCTTGGTGAATCTTCTTCTGTCACGGATCAGAAATTAGATAAAGTGGAAACCATGTTACGTGTCAACGTAGAATCCTTAACGATTCTTTCTACACTATTTGTACGTGATTATTCGGATGTAGAGGGAACCCAGTTAATTAACGTATCATCAGCACTCGGATATGCTATTGCTGTTGGCAGTATTACTTATTCTGCATCTAAATACTTTGTTAGTGCATTTACAGAAGGGCTTGCAAAAGAACTGGAACGCAAAGGTGCGAAAATGAAGGTGAAAGTTTTAGCACCAGCAATCACGGAAACAGAATTCATGAAAAATGCATCTGATACGAAAGAATTTGATTACAAAGCAAATATCCCGATGTACCACACAGTTGAGCAAGTGGCGAGTTTTATGATGGAGCTTTATGATAGTAATCAAGTAGTAGGAATTGTAGACGAAAACTATGAATTTCAATTAAGAGATCAAATCTATCCGATTCTAGAGATGTAATCTAATCTTTCAAGTTATTAAATCTATATAACGATGCTCTATATCAATAACACTAGGAAGATGAGAAACATTTATTTATAGTATCGGTCCTAAAAAATTTAATCATTTGAGAATGTTCGTTCTAAAATTAACGAATGTTTAGGTGGCGGGTTAATCATAAAATTGGAAGTCAGACTTCGCTTAAAGTAAGATTCCCCTCCACCTAAACGATTATATAAAAAAGTAAAAACCTAATAAGTGTAATATGATAGAGGATGCTGATAAAAATATGAAAACACTCATGAAAGCAGCTCAGATCACCAAGTATTCAAAAAATATCCATGCCAAAGTCAATGACATTCCAATTCCAGAAATCGATGAAAACGAAGTCTTGGTAAAGGTCAAAGCTGCGGCAGTCAATCCACTAGAAATGTTAATTATTACAGGCAGCGTGAAACTGATTCAAGATTATGAATTCCCATTAACACTTGGTAATGAATTGACAGGAGTTATCGAAAAAGTCGGAAAAAATGTAACAGAATTTCACGTAGGAGATGCCATCTATACACGTCTACCCCTCGAAAAAATTGGTGCTTTTGCGGAATATGCCGCAATTGACGCTGCCGCAATTGCACCCATGCCAAAAAATTTGTCTTACGTGGAAGCCGCTGCTGCACCACTGGCTGGACTCACAGCGTATCAAGGCCTGCATGAAGAACTTGAGGCACAGTCAGGTAAATCTGTCTTCATTCCAGGTGGATCAGGCAGCTTTGGTCAAATGGCTGTACCAATCGCAAAGGCAATGGGCCTAAATGTCATTGTTAGCGGCAGCTCAGAAGCGCGCGAACGCACTTTGGAAATGGGTGCAGACCAATATTTGGATTATACAACAGAAAACTATGTTGACTTGTTGTCGAATGTGGATTACGTGATTGATACACTGGGACCTAAAGAATTCGACAGTGAATTGAGTATCATCAAATCGGGCGGAAGATTGCTCTCTCTCCGTACAGGACCAAATAAACGTTTCGGAAAAGACCGAGATTTCCCATTGTGGAAACAAATGCTATTTTCCCTTGCTGGTGCAAAGTATGATCGCAAAGCCAAGAAACAAAACGTGGAATACCATTTTATCTTCGTTCGTTCTGACGGCGCACAACTTAAAGAGATTACCAAAATCATTGAAGAAAACAACATTGTTCCAGCAATTCATCCAACACAATTTGCCATAGACAACGTAAATGAAGCGCTAGAACTGGTCGCAAATGGACGGCCAAAAGGGAAGGTGATTATTAAATTTTAAGGGGAATACGAAGAAAGCAGTCAAAAAGTTGAGATTATTTATGCAAAGGATTTTAAAAGGCAATAATAAGGTGTTACAAACCGAGAGTTCTGCTGATTAAGAAATGGAAAAATAAAAATCAAATCATAGAAAAACTTTATCAAGCCGGAGTTCATTATAAAACATGGAGAACTAGCCATCTCAATTGTTCTTATAAAAGAATGTTGAAATGCAATTAAGTTAGGCGGTTACTCTAATATACTTGGCACCAAGTACATGTCAGTAATGGGACAATGATTATATTAGAAAATATGATTTAGCTATTATGGTGGCTTTATCAAAAGAAAAAGAGCGCTATGTACAGTCATGCTTCTATCTATCGGTAAAGGATGTGCTTTACACTTTCCCTGTTAAAAAATGTATAATGGAATATAAAACTGATTTTAGGGAGTAGAGAGGAGAAAGTAATGTGGAAATAATCGCAGCTATTTTAGTGTCGATCGTAGCATTAGAACATTTATTCATTATGATCCTTGAAATGTTTTTTATTGATTCAAAGGTGGCAAAACGTGCGTTCAAATTACCGATGAATTTAGAAGGAGATCGAAACGTAGCAGTTATGTTTGCAAACCAAGGTTTATATAATGGATTTCTAGCCGCTGGTCTCATTTGGGGACTTATACTTGGGCTCAACCCAATTGGCTATATGGTTCAATTATTTTTCGTGATTTGTGTGGTAGTAGCAGCCATTTTCGGAGGTTTCACATCCAATAAATCAATTATTGTGAAACAAGGACTTCCAGCTATTTTAGCATTGGTTGCCCTTTTATCTGTGATATAGATCCCAAGCTTAAATAACAACAACCCATTTTTGGAAAAAATGCAGATGACGTTGCATTGAGTTGTCAATTGAGATATTCCTTAATTGGCAACTTTTTTATGAAATCAAATAAGTATGTATTGGACACCAATGGCAAGTCGAATAACCGATGCTGACCAGAACCGGCTTGTTTTCGCGTTTTGCTTTTTCGAAGGCTTCTTCTCCCCAAGGGAACCAGTCTACTGGGTAGTGGGCGTGTTGGAGTAAATATGGTGATTTCTCATTGATTAATCTATTGGGTTTACTTGGCATGGGATCACCTTCTTTCTAACTGTTTTTTAAAGTTTTCTCTTTCCTCCATTTAATATACCAGATAGCTGAGGCCCATCATAATTTGTCTGTGAGGTATTCCATAATGAAAACCAAGGGCTATAAACCCTTGATAGATTCATTATTTCACCTTTGAACTATAAAGACGGGTCTTCAATCGTAATGCTTTAACACGATTGCTGAATTATGTCCGCCAAAACCAAAAGAATTTGATAGCCCATATTTCAATGGGAGATGTCTCGCTTCTGATACAACATCTAAGTCGCAATCTGGATCTTGATTCTCTACATTAATAGTTGGCGGAATCATTCCCCGTCTCAAACTTTCCACTAAAGCAATTGCTTCTACTCCGCCAGCAGCACCAAGCATGTGCCCAGTCATTGACTTGTTTGCAGTTGTTGGAATTTTACGTGAATGTTCACCAAATAATTCCTTGATAGCTAGAACTTCAGAACGGTCACCTACTTGTGTACTTGTTGCATGAGCACTAATAACATCAATTTCATCTGGTAATATGTTAGCACTTTTTAGTGCTTTTTTCATTGCCAAGTAAGCACCTTTGCCTTCTGGATGTGATGCTACCATATGATGAGCATCTGAACTAGCTCCGTACCCCACTACTTCACATAATATCGGCGCATCTCTAAGAATAGCGTTTTCTAATGATTCTAATACTAAGATACCTGCGCCTTCACTCATAACAAAGCCATCTCTATCTGTATCGAATGGACGGCTGGCTCGACTTGGTTCTTGGTTTCTTGTAGATAAAGCATGGGCGTTTCCAAAACTAGCCAAAGACAACTGTGTGATTGCAGCTTCTGCTCCACCGGCAAATATAATATCTGCTTCATCATTTCGGATAGCATTGAAAGCTTCACCAATAGAGGTGTTCCCGATTGAACAGGCCGTTACTGGTGATAATGACGGGCCTTGTGCTCCTAATCTAATACTGATTTGAGCCGCAGCTGCATTTGAAATCATCATTGGTACAAGGCTTGGACTCACTCTTCCGGGACCTCGTTTATTTAATACATTTACGTTATCAACAAGTGATTGTATGCCTCCGATTCCTGAACCAACATATACCCCTAAACGTTCAAGATCAACCTTATCTAACTGTAATTGTGAATGTTCTAATGCTTGTGCTGCTGCTGCTAAGGCAAACTGACTAAAACGATCTAATCGTTTTGCTTCTTTTCTCCCTAATATTTCATCTGCATCAAAATCACGAACAATTCCAGCTATCTTGGTTTTATAATCAGCAGTATCAAAGGAATCAATTAGAGATATTCCCGAGTGTCCTTTAACTAGTTGATTCCAAAAGCTATTTACATCATTTCCTAGTGGAGAAATAACTCCCATTCCAGTAATGACAACTCTTTTCATGATCATTCCTCCTTGTTTTTATCAACTTTAACTATTGTGTTATCCTATTACAAGTTGTTGTTTATCCTAGTATAATTAATACTATTTTAAAGGGGGATCTTAATGAAACCTGAAACAAGACTTCAAGCTTTATCAGAATTTCTAAAGAACCAACGTTCGAAAATTACTCCCCAAATGGTTGGTTTACCTGTGGGAACCCGCAGAAGAACACCAGGTTTAAGAAGAGAGGAAGTGGCTCAACTAGCCGGTGTAAGTCTTACATGGTATACATGGTTAGAACAAGGCAGAGATATAAAAGTGTCTACTTCGGTATTAGATGCTATTTCTCGAGCATTACAATTAAATAACGATGAAAGGAGATATTTGTATGCTCTAGCGTTAGAGGAAGGAGTGAAACAACCCTTTATAAATGAGAAAGAGAAGGAAATCAGTCCGGCTTTAGTAAAAATTTTGCAGGAACTTCGTTATTGCCCAACGATTATATCAGATAGAAGAAGTCAGATTGTTGGGTGGAATCAAGCAGCAGCTAATGTATTTTTGGATTTTGAACAAATCAATCCGGCAGAAAGGAATATAATACGCTTACTATTCGCAAGAAAGGAATTTAAAAGTTTAGCAGTGAATTGGGAGCATTTTGTTAGAGGATATATCGCAATATTTAGAACGTATTATGGACAGTATGTGGCTGATGACTGGTATGAGCAATTTATACAAGAAATGGAACAGGCATATCCTGAGTTCCGTAAAATTTGGAATGAAAATGAGATTAGCTCTGCTCCTGAAGTATTAATTGAGTTTCGTCATGCTAAGGCAGGTAAAATGTTGTTTAATCTGACTTCATTACAAGTGCATGGGGATACTGATTTAAGGTGCAGCGTCTATACTCCAGTTGAGAATACTGAAACTGAGCTTAAGTTAAAACGTTTAATGGAAGGCTAGTTATGATAAATTAGTTTCCTAATTTGCATAAATGACAATGTTCTTTTGAATAGGCCAAGGCTAGCTATCGTTTGGAGAGTAGAAGTTAGCCCTTACCATCTATTTGAATATAATGGTGAACAATTAAAAAAAGGTGAAAAAAAACCTAATCACGTTTCAACTTTTGATTATATGCCCGAGGAAGATATTAAGGGACACAAATTAGAGGTCAAGATAAAATGGAATGAATCAAAAGAAAAAACAACAGTATTTAAATTAGAAGAGAAAAAGTTTTTGAATCTAGGTTTCTAAAAATTTGCAATAAAATTATTAAAAGGCAACCTAAACTGGTTGCCTTTTATGGTTATTTTAAGAGACATGGCACCAATGGCAAGTCGAATAACCGATGCTGACGAGAACAGGCTTGTTTTCGCGTTTCGCTTTTTCATATGCTTCTTCTTCCCAAGGGAACCAGTCCACAGGGTTATGAGCATGTTGAAGTAAAATAAGTAGATTTCTCAGCGATTAATCTATTGGGTTTATTGTTAGTAGGCATTGGATCACCTTCTTTCGTTTTTTTATAAACACAAAACTTAGCCGATTACTTAAAAGAGGGAGAAGAAAATATACTATAATGCTTAATGATGTTAATGGAGGAGACACCGTCCTTTTCAATCCTCTTTTATTACAGAAAATTTGATATTGATAATTCCATAGTATATTAAGGGGAACCCATTATTTATGGATTCCCCTTTAGTTCAATAAGAAGGATTACTGTCGAGTGTTACTTTACAATGTTAGCCATTCCAATGATAAACGATTTGCACAACGCCAGAGGAAAATGTTCTTGTATTCACCATTTTTAAATTTATCCTCTGTTTTACATCAATAAACAACGGTTTTCCTTCTCCCAAAACAACAGGGTGAATAGATAATCTAAATTCATCAACAAGCCCCAAATTTATAAAAGTTGTAATGAGACTCGCTCCACCATATAGCCAGATGTCTTTGCCAGACTTTTTCTTCAATTTATTTACTTCTTCAAGAATATTATCATTTATAAATATGGCTTGATTATCAATCTCATTTTGTGTTCTGGAAAAAACATATTTCTTTTTACTATGAACCAATTTCCAAAGTTCCTTTTCTGTATCAGGGTCTTCATTTTTTGGAATATATTGTCCCCATAAATCGTAGCTTTTTCTACCATATAAAATAGTATCAATTTGATTTAAAAAATCAGTAAACCCCATATCAGGGTCCATAATACACCAATCAACTTCTCCATTTTTTCCTTCAATAAAACCATCTAAAGTAACTGCTAAATCTAAAATGATTCTTCTCTGTTTTAAGTTATTTGTCATAACTATTCATCCTTTTACATAAGAAGTTGGTTGAAATTCTTCTCCCACTCTCGCACTAGATGAACTAAGTTGCATTTGTGGACAGAGTGAAGAACAGTATCCTAAAATGAAAGTGCCCACTACTCTTCGCAGCTTGATTAGCAGGAACACTCTTTATCTTCACTTGGTTAAATGAAAGCTCTGCTCGATTAAGTTATAGATTTCGCCTTCTGGATCTGTCCGTTCTAAAACAATTGAAATCCAATGTTCCTTATCCATATGATATCCGGGTAAGATATTTTCCTCGTTTCTTAAGCTATCACTTATTTCAGGGGGACATTTTAGATTTAGAATATCTATTTCGCCATGACCATCCAAGCCTAATTTTTCTGGGAGAACATTCATGATAAGACCGTACCATTTTTTGTTTGATGTATGTCTCAAAGAAGCATAGTTTGGGTATTTCCCCCACGGATAATCAGGCGATGTACCGTATTTTTTTTTGACGTGTTTAAAGATATCTTCTCTTGTCAACATACTCAATCACTCCTTTATTCACTCTAATTTCTTCTAGGAAAAACCAAAGAGCGATCCTTGGTTGTCCTTTGGATACTTCAATAGAGATGTCACCAATGGCAGAAGCTGTGTCAAAGCTTCCTCTCTCCATGGGTACTATTCAACAGGGTTGTGGGCGAGTTGAATGAAGGATGATATTTCTCATTGAGTTTATTGTTAGTGGGCATGGGATCATCTTCTTTGCTCTTGTTTCTATTCTTTTTTACTGTACCACAATCCTTTGATGAAATACTTCATTACGATAGTGAAATTTATATATAAGGTAATGGATGTCTTATCTATTGCTGTTCTCTTAAAGAGTGCACTTTTGGAAGCTGTTATTGAATAGTATCGAAACGAGTTTACTAAATATTATCTCGATTGGCGGAGATTGATTTGATCATTAAAATGACTCAATTGAATATGAAAGATTTCAATAAACCAAATGAACCTTTCGTTGTTTTTGGGAGAATGATACCTGCTTTTGAAAACGGTGTTTGGACATATACTGAGGAACGATTTTCTAAACTTTATTTTAAACAATATGTAGATGATGAAATGGATGTTAGTTATGTTGAAGAAGAGGGAAAAGCGGTTTTTTTATATTATGTTGAAAACAACTGCATCGGCCGGATTAAGATTCGTTCTAACTGGAATGGGTATGCACTAATAGAGGACATTGCCGTTGCAAAAGACTATAGAAAAAAAGGCGTTGGAACAGCATTATTACATAAAGCGATTGAGTGGGCAAAGGAGAATAAATTTTGTGGCCTTATGCTTGAAACACAAGATATTAATGTTTCAGCTTGTCATTTTTATGCCAAACATCAATTTATAATAGGTGCAGTTGATACGATGCTTTATTCCAATCTTCCAACAGCAAATGAAATTGCGATTTTTTGGTACTATAAATTTTAATTTATCATAAAATTATTGAACGAAACGTAGCTTGTTTTGCGTTTCGTTTTTTCAAAGAAGAGGTTTTTTAACCCCTTCTATTCTTTGATAAGAATTGTTTTTCCACAATAGGCATAAAAACGTGAAGGAGCATTCCTCCTAAACAGACGGTTAATAGGGTTCCGATGCCGATAGGGCCTTTAAAGATACTGGCTAATACTAAGAAAAGAGCGTATACCAATGTTCTTGAAAACAAGATTGTTCTTTTGGAGAGATCTCGGATAATAAGTGTTAAATGATCGATGGGTGTTGATGCGAATTTCGTTTGAAGATAGATGGCTGTTCCAAGACCGATGAGCACCAAACCAATTCCGAAACAAATCAGTTTGCTTAACAACGCGTTTAGATAGATGGTGTTTTTTACAACAAACAACCATAGGTCAATGCCTATTCCAGTAATGAATGCTGTAATCAAGCCCAGCAAAAGAGGTTTTTTTCTCGTTAACATAGCGTTGCAGAATAAGAGGAGCACAGAAATAAGGACCTCCCAACTTCCTACGGTAAGTCCGATTTCTTTTGACAGACCAACCAAAAGGGCATCGAAGGGTGATGTGCCCAGTCCTGATTGTATGGTTAAGGAAATGCCCAAACTTAATATGAGTATGCCTAATCCGTAAAAAATATATTTCATGTTAAATCCGCGATATTTCTTTTGTCATCAGGACGTGAGGGATGCCGTCTTCCATAAATTCCTGTGAAGAAATCTGGTAGCCCAGTTTTTGATAAAAGCCTGCTGCTTGTGTTTGACCATGCAACTTACATGCAGTCAGTCCTTTTTCTTTTATGATTTCTTCTAACCCGCTTACGATGACTTTCCCCAATCCATACTTACGGTAAGGTTTTAGGATGCAGATTCTTTCCAGCTTTGCTGTATGGTCAACGATGCGCACACGGCCCGTGCCGACAGGCTGATTCTCATAATATACCAAGACATGCTGGCATTGTTCCTGGAGCGTATCAAATTCATCGAACTCTTCGGATTCAGATACATGTTGCTCCTCAATGAAAACCGTCTTTCTAATATTCAAAGCTTCATGTAAATCAGCTTCAGTTGTTATTCTTTTTATATTCATTATGAATCAATCCTTTTCTGATATTAGTCTGGACTGTATAGCACGCATGTGGTCTTATAATAGTAAGGGTAAAACATTTTTGTTGTAATTGCAACAAAAATACGTGAGGGGTTTTAGGAATGAATGATATTTTGCGTGAGATCGGCATGATAGCAAGAGCGTTGGATTCCATAAGCAACATCGAATTTAAAGATTTGGACTTAACAAGAGGGCAGTATCTCTATCTCGTACGTATATACGAAAATCCGGGAATTATTCAAGAAAAATTGGCGGAAATGATAAAAGTGGACCGGACAACGGCCGCGCGGGCCATTAAGAAGCTGGAAATGCAGGGATTTATTCAAAAACTGCCGGATGAGCAAAATAAAAAAATAAAAAAACTGTTCCCGACTGAGAAAGGAAAAAAGGTATATCCATTGTTAAGAAGAGAAGGAGAACATTCCACGGAAGTGGCCTTGTCCGGTTTTACTGCAGAGGAAAAGGAAACCATTTCTGCACTCCTTCATAGAGTGAGGAAGAATATAGAACGTGATTGGGAATATGTGAAGAAGGGGAACAAAAGGGATTATTAATGGACAACGTTAACAAGTTGAGCTGATGCTGGCGAAAATCGGCGTTTCCTTCTCAAGGATACCAGTCCGCTGGCCGTTCACTTCTGTTTACTTTTGAACTATCAAAAATCTCCAAAGGGAGTGGTTTGCGTGAACTTGAGACAATTATCAGAACATGTCTATCAATGTGAATTTGAGCTTGATGTGCCTCTTCGTATTCCGGTTCATACTTGGTTTATCAAAGATGGTGATGATGTTTATATTGTTGATACGGGAATAGAACGTTTTGCTGATGCTCAAATTAGGGCAGCACTCGCGATCGGCGATCCAAAAGCCATCTTGCTTACTCATGGCCACAGTGATCATATCGGAGGTGCATCAAAATGGTTAGAGAGATTTGATATTCCGATTTTTGCGCACCAGAAAGAACTAAAGTACATCAATGGGGAAGAGCCATATCCGAACAAAAATGAAGTGGAGAACACAGGGGTAGCCCATGTTGTCCAGCCGCTGACGGAGCAAACGCTTGCTCACCTGCCTCTGAAATACTATTTAACACCTGGCCATTCTCCGGGTCATGTCGTGTATTATCATAAAATCGATCGTACTCTTTTAACGGGTGACCTTTTTATCACAAGTAAGGAGGATTTACACCCACCTATAAGAAGATTCAGTGTTGATATAAATGAGAACATTGATAGCGGCTCAATCATAGATCAAATCAAACCAACGCTCATTTGCTCTTCACATGGCGAAGAAATTCTTTATAACGAAGAATTGTATAAAAACTATGTGGTAAGGTATAGGGATTAATGGAAGTAAAAAAAACATACCAAATGAATTGGTATGTTTAGAGAGGAATTTAAATATACTCCGATATCTCAATGAGGATCTGATCGGGGTATCTTATATAGACAGATTGAATCGGGCCGAGTGCACCGGTTCTTTTTATTGGGCCTTCCTCGACATTGACGTTTGTTTTCTTGAGATGCTCCATCACTTTATTGATGGGTTCATCCGTGATCATACATAAATCGCCAGATCCCGGGAGCGGGTGCTTGGCTTTAGGTTCGAATTCATGACCGGCCTCATGCAAGTTGATTTTTTGATTGCCAAAACACAAGACTTTTCTGCCTGCGCCAAATGTTTCTTCTTCCATTCCCAAAACAGATGTATAAAAGTCGATCGTTTCTTGAAGGTTTTGTACAGTCAACACCAGATGATCAATTCGTTTGATCAAGATGAATTCCCTCCTTTTAGGTAATCGAAATAACGAAAATCATCACAATCACTAGATGACCTGCTTTATAAGATAGATTTACAGGTGCTACAGATAAATACTGACGGCAGAGTAAACAAGCAGCAAACACATAATAGTGCGAAATGCTTTATCGTATTTGTCAAAGAGTTTTTTGAACACAGAGCCGAATCCTGACCATAGCAGCAGCGCCAGCCAGCCGAGAATGATGGCTAATGTGAGATAAAGAATGACCGATGTCATTGAATGCTGGAACGGAAGGATAAATGCACTCATCAATGTTAAGAAGAACAGAATGCTTTTGACATTGATCATTTGAAAAATAAAACCTGATAGAAAAGAAGAATGCACATCTTCAGAATCCTTCTTTGCTTTTTTGGACATGCCGACCTGCCATGCCAAATAAAGCAGATAGACTGCACCTGCTATTTTGAAGTATGGTTCTGCAACCGGAATCCAATTGTATAGTCCTATCGTAAATACACCGCTGAGAATCCCAAGGACTGCAAAACCTGCCAAAATGCCGCTATTGAAACGCCATGACCCTATAAAGCCAAACCGCCGCGCTTCATTCATCATTAAGATGTTGCTCGGGCCAGGCGTAATGGATGTCAAAATCACATACGAAAGAAAAGCTATTATACTCATAACATCACCTTCATTTACTAATGTCGTACGGGGCAGTTTTTATTGTATGATAATGATATCTATAAATAAAATTGAAATATAAAAAGTCATTATCATTTTTTTCAATAGATCATAAAAGGAGAAATCGTATGGAGATCAGACATCTTATCACGTTTCAGACCATCGTAGAAAAGGGGAGCTATACAGGCGCCGCGGCGAAGCTAGGCTATACGCAATCCACGATCACCACTCATGTCCAAGCGCTGGAGCAGGAGATCGGAGGGGCGTTATTCACGTACGAGAAAAGGCGTTTAAGACTGACTGTTTTAGGAAGGGAATTGATACCTTTAGCCGAGGATTTACTATCAACCCATGAACAAATCAAGAATATGCAAAACGTTCACGAAGTTAAGGGTGTGTTGAAAGTAGCGGCACCTGAGTCGTTAACCATTTCCAGACTTGGACCGATCATAAGGGAATTTTCACTGAAATATCCTCATGTCAAAATCATCTTAAGCAACGGCACATGCGGACAAAATCAGGTGGAGTTGTTAAGCGGACGGGTCGATGTCGCGTTAATGGTCTATCCGGACATTCATATCGAAAAATGCGTTCATTACACGTTAACCGAGGAAAAGATCGTCCTTGTGGGCAGTATGGATGGGCCGGATCATTTTGATGACTATAAACAAGAAAACAGCAGCCATTTCTTTATCACAAATGAAGAGGGCTGCAGTTACCGGTCGATGTTTGAACGATACCTTGTGAAGCATGACATCAGCGGTTTTCAAACGATGGAGCTTTGGAGTATCGAAGCAATCAAACAAACGGTCATGAGCGGGCTTGGATTTTCCGTTTTGCCTTATATCACAGTGAAAGAAGAAGTGGAGGCGGGGAAGCTGAAAATCCTTCATCATGCTGAAGCCCTTGATCCGATTTACTCACATCTGTTACTCAAAAAGAAAAAATGGCAGCTGCCTGCCGCAGAGGCTTTTGCGGAGCTTGTTTTACATTTGATTCGTTAGAAAAAGGAGTGAGCGTCAGGCTCACCCCTTTTCTAGTTAAACTGCAGCTGTGAGCTTTGGTTTTACAAATTTCATGAAAATCCCTCTGACTAATGGGCCCATAATCAGTAATTGCAATGGATAGGCCAGGATGAAATTTTTCAACACAATCATAAGATAAGTGCTGAAGAGGCTGTCTCCGTTCAGCCCATTTGCCAGAACCGCTGTCACTAAACCGAACACAGACATACAAAGCACCATGCCGATCACCATACAAGTTGACATGGCAAGGATGACATATATTTTTTTAGTCTTGTCGAACGGCATGCGGAATGCAATCTTCTTGGCGAGGGGGCCCACTAACAGTAAATCTAACAGGAGGGCGACCATAAAACCGATGACCATTTCAAAAACGGTCACCAGTGAAAAATCCTGAATGGCTCCGTTGATGATGGCATTGTAAATCGACATGACGCAGACCATTCCAAAGCACATCATCACGCCAAATATAAGGCCTTCTTTTTTATTTGCTGGCATACAATCATTCCTTCTCTCCATAATCGGTGATTAGTATACCAATGAACTGTTCATGCTCATAAGTGACAAACTTGTGAACAATCTATAGCGCAGAATCGTCTTGTTTTGTCATCAGCACATGTGGAATGCCGTCCAGCATAAATTCTTTTGATGCAGTCTGATAGCCTAGCTTTTCATAAAAGCCTGCCGCCTGTGTCTGGCCGTGCAATTTGAAGGCAGAAATGCCTTGTTCTTTCACAATACGTTCTAATGCATCGATGATCACTTTTCCCAAACCGAATTTGCGGTAAGACTTCAGAATGCAGATTCGTTCCAGTTTCCCCGCGTGGTCAACGATACGGACACGTGCAGTGCCAACAGGTACATTCTGATGATAAGCCAAGATGTGCTGGCAATCACCGTGGAGTGTATCGAACTCATCGAATTCATCCGAAATGGGACAGCCTTGTTCCTCTACAAATACTGCCTTTCTGATTTCAAACGCTGTATGTAAATCCTGTTCTGACGTGATTTTTTTGACATTCATGCTTGAATCCTCCCTACTCAGAAAAATGGCTGATCACATATTGTTTAAAGGTCTCAGCAACCGGTGATAAAAACCTGCCTTTTATCCAGGCAATTCCTATGACACGCTGACATTCCGGCCAGCTGACGCGGATTTTGGTGATTTTGCTTTGGTCTAAGCCTTTCAGGTCTGGGAGAATAGATATGCCCAGTCCGGCTGCCACAAAACCTGCGGCAGTAGCTGCTTCTTCTCCTTCAAACAAAATGTTCGGCTGTATATCGGCCTTCTCAAACAGCTCATCGACCGTCATCCGAAGCGCATAGCCCTTTTTCAATAAAATAAAACGCTCCCCGGCAATCTCATTCAGGGTAATGCTTTCGCGACTGGCTAAGGGGTGATCATTTGGCACAAATACAAAGAGTTCTTCGCTCCACAGCTTGATCCATTGGATCGGATCTTCAGGCTTAATCGAAGCGAGGAGACAGAGGTCCAGATCCCCGGATTTTAATCGTTCAAGCAGCCAATAAGAGTGGTTTTGCTTCAGCTGGAAGGCAATGTTTGGGTATTCCTGCTGAAAGGAGCCGATGAGATCCGGAACAAGCGTGGTGCCTAATGTATGCAAAAAACCGAGAGAGACTTCGCCTTGGTCTGGCTTTAATAAAGCTTGGATTTCTTCTTTTCCTTCGGTGTACTCCTTCATCATCGCCTGAACCCGTCGCAAAAAAATGTATCCGTATTGATTTAAGCTAATGGATCGTCCTTGCCTGTCAAATAGTGGGACGCCCAAATGATTTTCCAGCCTGGCGATAGAGCGTGAAAGCGCAGGCTGTGTGATGGAGAGGCTTTTTGCGGCTTTCGTGACGTGCTGCATCCGGGCCAGTGTTTGAAAATATTCAAGTTGTTCCCATTCCAATTATCATCCCTCCTTTATTACATATAAGCATGAAAATGATATTTTATATGCATTATACAACATATATCAACGGTGCTAAGATAAGAATATAAACAGACTCGAGGATGTTTGAAATCGGAAGAAATAAAGGATGGTTGTTTATGAATTACAGTGATCCACAACATGATGAGGGACCGATAAAGTCCCGATGACATACATTCAAAAAGGCACACCGGTTTTTCGAAAAATTACGTTTGCTTTCTTCGCTGCGGGTTTCAATACATTTGCGATTCTATATTGCGTACAGCCGCTCATGGAGGAATTCACTCGGGAATTTCATGTGACGCCTACTGCGGCGAGTCTTTCTTTATCTGTTACCACAATGCTGTTAGCTGTGAGCATGCTTGTCTTTGGTTCATTATCCGAGGTGTGGGGGCGTAAGCCGATTATGGGTATTTCCATGCTGGCCGCATCGGTTCTCTGTCTGGCATCGGCTTTCAGTCCGAACTTTCATACACTGCTCGTATTGAGAACCGTTCAAGGCGTTGCGCTCGCAGGCCTTCCGTCGATTGCGATGGCTTATCTTGGGGAAGAAATTGAACCCGGAAGTCTTGGATCAGCGATGGGGCTGTATATCAGCGGAAATGCAATCGGCGCCGTTTTCGGAAGGATCGTTTCCGGGCTCCTGAGCGAGTACTTGAATTGGCATATGGCGATGGGATCAATTGGTGTCATTAGTTTGATTGCTAGTGTTATATTTTTTATGAATTTGCCGCCATCCAGGCATTTTACGCCAAGAAAATTGAAGCTCGGGAAATTGGGAATGTCTCTGATCGGCCACTTGAAGGACCGAAAACTATTTAGCTTGTTTCTCATTGGTTTTTTGCTGCTTGGAAGCAATGTTGCATTGTTTAATTACATTGTGTATGTGCTGTTGGGCCCGCCGTATTCGCTTAATAAAGCATTTTCCAGCTGGATTTTTATTGTGATGATTGTAGGCATTTTCAGCTCGTCTTTCATTGGAAGAATGGTTGATCGGTATGGCTATCCGAAAATATTGGTGATGAATATTTTCATCGTCATTGCAGGTGCTTTATTCACGATAAACAGTATGCTGGCAGTGAAAATTCTGGGGATTGCCCTCTTTACATTCGGTTTTTTCGGAGGGCATTCAGTTGCCAGCAGCTGGGTGGGCAGGAGAGCCCTTCACAACAAAGCACAGGCTTCATCGCTGTATTTGTTCTTTTATTACGCCGGTTCAAGTGTTTTCGGAACAATCGGAGGGCTATTCTGGTCTGCTTTTCACTGGCTGGGCGTTGTCGGTATGATCACCTTCATGCTGCTGATTGCGTTATGGCTGTCGGGATACTTGGCAAGAAGTGTGAAAATGCCGGATAAAAGGAACGAAAAAGGATTGAATTGATCAGTAAAAAAGGACCGTTAGCGGGTCCTTTTTTATTTCCAATGGGCAGGGATTCGTAAAGACAGCGGCAGCTTTGTGTTCGAATCGCCGTTGGCGGCGTTCACCTGTGCCTGTGTCAGAAAGATGCTCCCGGTCAGGTTGGCGCCGCTGAGATCAGCGTCTCTCATATCTGCACCGATAAAGTCTGTCATTCTCAAATCGGCATTTCTCAGATCGGTGGCTATGAGCAGCGCCCCTCTTAGATTTGCTCCTCGCAGATCAAGCCCTTTCAGTTTCGCGCCGATCAGGACACTTCCCCGGCTGACCTTTTTCGGGAGTTTTGGATGGCGGGCTTGGGCACGCACCAGCTCACTTGTTTTTAACAGCCATTCATTGACCTCAGCTCGATGCTCGTCCACCTGCAGTGTCAGCAAGCGTTCTTTGCTGAGTTTAGTGAGCTTTTCTATTTTTTCGAAACTGGTTCTCAGTTCAGAATGAATCGGCTTGGCTATATCTATAGAAAGAGCTTCATGTAAATACCAGAGCATTTCGTGCAGCTGTTGCATGATAGGAAAAACGTCAAACATCTGGTTGGCCGTTTCGGGGCTGTTTCGCCAATCCTTTCCCTCATAAGTGATTTGGGATACTTTTTGGCCGGCGCCAAAGCATTCATATGCAGAACAGCCTCGAAATCCTTTTTCTCTGAGATCTTTATGTATCGAACATTGATAGTTTGATTGTAAGTTGCGGCAAGGCGTGCCCCCGTCTTTATCAAAAGCAAAATCTGCCGACTTCGCATAAGGCAAGGCGACACAGCACAGGCCAAAACAGTGCTGGCAATCCGCACTTAAATCATGATGTATATTGTCATATAACGTTACTTCCGCAGACAATATTGTCCACCCCTTCACTTGGGTACTTTGTTAAATATATGCTATTTGATTATATAGGAAATATTGATACTTTTCATTTTGTTTTTACGGCTTCAGCTGGTCAAACGATGTATAATATATCCAATCATGATGATTGGGGGAATTCATATGGAACAGCAATTGAAAGACATCATCTCTGCGTGTGATTTGGCAATCCAAAATGAAGATTTTGATACACTGATGAATTATTATTCGGAAGATGCCATTTTAGTTGTGAAGCCGGGCATGATCGCGCGAGGCAAAGAAGAAATCAAAAAAGCGTTTATCACGATTGCGAATTATTTCAATCATCATATTGTCCCGACACAAGGGGAAATGATCATTTTGGAAGCAGGAGACACTGCACTGGTCCTTTCTCAGACACTGCTTGATTCGGATAAAAAGGACTCCGAGTATACGATGGAAAGAAGGGCGACCTATGTATTTAAGAAGAATGCGCAAGGCGAGTGGCTTTGTGTAATCGATAATTCATATGGTACGGATTTAATTGGTGTGTAAGATATGTCTTTGATGTGTCATTCCTGCATATAATGATTCATTCAGCTGATTAGGGAAGGTGACACAATTGAATGTGTATGACATCAGAATGGCTCCTTATTGGTTTTATGAAGGCAGAGGACTTGTTCAACATCCATACGTATTTCGGCAGCCTGTCTCCTCACGTGCAATCATTGCATCTACCCGCGGCGATGTCACGGGAGACGGCGTTATTGACGAGGTCTTTCTAACTGGAAATCAAATGCCCGGCAGCCCGTTATGGAGAAATATCACATTGGTGATCCGTGATGGCAGAACCCATCAGGAGCAGCAGATTCAGCTTCAAAACAATATGGGATACAATCCGTCACTTTTTCTGGGGGATATGACAGGCGACAAGATTGAGGATGTGGCAGTGGTAATAGACACAGGGGGAAGCGGCGGTGCTATTTATGCATATGTGTTTGCCTATCTAAACAGGCAGTTCCGGCGAATTTTCAATTCAGATGTATTGAATGATGAATTAAAGTACAGTGTGAGGTATCAAAATCAATATAAAGCGAGCGTCATCAGTCATCAGCAAAACGAAACGTATATCCTCGACCTTACTTACAAAGGCAGGGAATATTTGAATGAGATTTATAACAGCCAAGGTGTGTTAAAAATGCCGATAGAAGGATGGGTGAATCCTTTATCGGGCTTGTATCCGGTTGATTTTGACAGAGACGGCGTATACGAATTATTGGCGTACCAGCGGATAGCGGGAAGGTATAACGCCGACTCATTGGGATATGTTCAAACTGTATTGAAATGGAACGGACGGCGTTTTGCCGTTGACCGGCAGAATGTTTCGATTGTTGGCGGTGCTGTCTCGTAATCCTGATGGCTGTCACTCTATAAAGGGTGACAAAACATTATAGGTGTTCTGCAACGACAACCAAATAATAAGATAAACCGGCTTGCTGCTCTTCTAACATTCCTCTATGGAAATCATCTTGCATAAAAAAACGTGTTTGTTTTACGTAATCTTCTTTACTTGTCGGATGCCCGTTCTGATTTAGGAACTTAAGATGATTCATGACATGCTCTTGCACGGAAGGGTCATGATACGTTACACCATTTCTTAAAAAATCAGCCAACCTATCAAGAAAATGTTTAGCCTCTATTGCCATTTTGTTCATTTCATCGACATTGATTGTATGTGTATCCAATTCAAAATCGTAACGCTCTTTTAAATACCCATTTTGTTCTGCTAAAGATTGTTTCCATTCTTCAGCGCTTTCAAATCCTTTAAACATTACCTTATGATCCATGTTTTCACCTTTTCTCGTGTATTCTAAAGATGTGTTGACTGTTTGAATGAGACGCTGATACTTTTCAATTTTCTTTTCAAACAGCTTTTTTTGTTTTTCTAATGTACTTGTTCTTTCAGCATCCTCATTTAATAATCTTTTGATTTCTGACAAAGGAATATCTAATTCTTTGTAAAAAAGGATTTCCTGCAGTCTTTTTAGTTCGTCAGCACCATAGTACCGATATCCGGCTTCGCTTATTTCCTTTGGGGCTAGCAAGCCGATTTTGTGGTAATGATAAAGCGTTTTGATTGTGACATTCGCAATATTGGATCGTTCTTTTACTGTTAATTTCACCATCTGACTCCTCCTTTCTTCTTTCACTATGAGGCCTTACCTTTGGTTGGAGTCAAGGATAAAATGGTGGTGTTTTCGTCCGAGAACAGCCTAGTGAATGTTGGGAGAAAGAAAATAACACCTGGCGGATTCAAAGAAAAGAGTGCTTTTCAGCAAGCACTCTTCATTCCAGTTTAATTCGTTTTACATCCCCTAATACAAACACATAAAAAACCAATCCCAGCAACAGCACAAAACCAGCTACCAGAAAGCTGAGCGTAAAGGAGCCTGTCACATCAAACAAATACCCTGTCAGTGACGCAGCAATAATGCCTCCGAACAGGTTGTTTGCGAGATTCACCATGGAGCTCAGCATGGATACGGAACCGATCGGCGCGAGTTCTGCGGAGATGGACCAGCCGACCGGAGCGGTTGCGGAAATTCCGGCGAGCCCGATGGAAATGCAAATAATCGCTACGGTAATATTGTTCGTCAGAATGGAGCCTAAAAAGAAAAAGCCAAAGCTCATTCCGACTATGATTACGGTTCGGTACACCTTGGTGTTAGAGTAGCCTTTCTTAATAAAATAATCGACGAGCCAGCCTCCGACCACAATTCCGGAAATGGTTGAGATCAGCCACGGCACAGCTGTAAATAAACCGGACGACATGAGATCCATACCGTATGTATGTTTAAAGAAAGTCGGAAGCCAAGTGAGCAGCAGGTTGAATGTATACCCGTACCCTGTAAATCCGATCATTAAGCCCCATACTTTTCGATTGGTGAAAAGCTTTTTTAAAAGCGGGCCTGTTTTGTAAGGGATTTGCTCTGTTGTAATGGCATTGTGTTTTTGAATATAGTTTAGTTCACTTTTAGAAATACGTTTGTGCCGTTCAGGCTGTTCATAATACTGCCAGAAAAAGATTGTAAACAGCACATTGATGCATCCAATCGTCAAAAAAGCGACACGCCAGTCAAATGTTGTGACAAGAAAGGCGACCAATGGCGCGCCGATTACATTTGAAAACTTGGCGGCCGAATCGAACAGTGAGTTTGCTAATCCCCGCTCACTTGGAGGAAACCAGAGAGCGGTTGCTTTAGAGGCAGCAGGGAACGCAGAGGCGCTCGTCAGCCCAATGAGAAACCGGAACAGATACAACAGCAATTTTCCTTGCAAAAAAGCAAGAAGGATCGTTAAAAAGCTCCATATTGTCATTCCAACCCTCGTGACCCATGCGACCCCAAAACGGTCCAGCAAACTTCCGACAGGCAGCTGCATCAGTGTATAGGAATAGGTGTAAATGGAAAACACGATGCCGAGTTCAGTTGCAGTAAGGTGAAACGAATCCTGTATCGCAGGGGCCGCTACCGAGATGGCCACTCGGTCAAAATAATTAAGAATAATAATGCCGCTAAGTAACGAAGATATGTACCATCTGGTATGCCCAGGCCGTTTCACGCGCTCTTGACTCATGATGAAAACCTCCTCTGTCATAGCATGATCTCCTGATGGAAAAACCATTCAAATTTTAAATACCACAGCGCGCTTTTATATAAACGGCAGGAATTTGACTGGAACAGATTGGTGCTTTAGAATGAAAGTAATAAAAATGAATACTCCAAAGGGGAGTAGCTTTCACAGTAAAGTCGTCATTACGGGACAAGGTGTCCTCGGCTTTGCTGGCAATCTCATTGTTAGCGAGACCTTTGCCAAATCTGATTTGGTGAAGGTCTTTTTGTTTCAGGAACTTCACCAAATTGGTGGAGTTTTTTCATTTTTATCAAAAAGGGAGAGGAGCATCAGAATGTCTAAGCTGAAAAAGTGGCTGAAGCGTGAATTGGTGAGGAAAGGGCTGCCGTTAGCGAAAGAGAAATTGATTCCGATCTTAAAAGAAAAAATGAAAAAGAAACGATGAGGGGGCTGAAGATGAAGATCATTTTGACAATACTTGCCGGAGTGGGACTTTTGAGTGCAGGCGGACGCGGCATGCTTGATCAGGTGAACGACGGATTGAACTATACGAGTGAAGCAGCTGGTTATGTGGAGAAGGTGAAGACATTTGCAGAGGAAGCGCCTGAATTGGCTGAGAAAGCTGTAAATGACACCGAGGCGAAAGAAAAACTTGAAGCGCAGCTTGAGTCGATTCAGAAGGCTGCCGCTGATTTTAATGAATTAACGCCGCCTGATGCCGCAGCGGAGATTCATAAAATCATTCAGGAGCATAACGAAACCTTGCAGAAAAGCGCTGAAGATGTGTTGAAACAAGCCGAGGAAGGCAAGGTATCGCTTAAAGAATTGGAGCAGTCAGACCTGGTCCAAAACGCAAAGCAAATTACTGATGTGATGGGACAAATTGAGAAGCTGGGTGAATAAGAAAAAGCATCCCGACGCGGGATGCATCAGTGTGTCGACAAACCCTCGCATTCGTTGTCAGGCCTGCGCTTCGGTGCTCACGAATTCCAACATTCGCTGTGCTCCGATGCTCGTCCTTCCTAGACTTCAAGGGTTTTCAATCACGCTGAAAAGATGACAACATCCTAAAACTATAAACCGTTTTAGGATGTTGTCAGTAATATGAAGCATCCCGAGGACGGGATGCTATTTTTATTATTCAGCCATTGCGTCTGTTAAGACAGGAACGACTTGTTTTTTACGGGAAACAACGCCTTTTAAGAGGGCTGTGTTGTTTTCTAATGTAACGTTGAACGCTTTTTCCACTTTCGCTGCTTCGTTACCGATTGCAAGAGCAAGTGAATCATTTTCTAAGATATCTGTGATAACGAGAAGGAACAGATCAAGATTCTTCTCAGCCACAACTTTTGAGATCACAGCTTCTAATTCAGCTTGGCGTTTTTTCACATCTTCAATGTCCACTGTGTTTACTTGTGCGATTTCGACTTTCTTGCTGCCGAGTGTAAATTCTTTCGCATCAAGAGAAATGAGCTCTTCCACTGTTTTTTTGCTTAGATCAGCGCCTGCTTTCAACATGTTCAAGCCGTATTCTTCAGCATCTACTCCAGCGATCTCCGCAAGCTCTTTTGCTGCTGCTACGTCTTGGTCCGTGCAAGTTGGAGATTTGAATAACAGGGAATCAGAAATGATCGCAGACAGCATAAGGCCGGCAATTTCTTTCTCGATTTTCACGTTATTCTCTTTGTACATTTTGTTTAAGATGGTAGCCGTACAGCCTACAGGCTCAGCACGATAGTAAAGCGGCTCAGCTGTTTCAAAGTTAGCGATGCGGTGATGGTCGATAACCTCTAAAACCTGAACCTCTTCAATGTCTTTGATGCTTTGCTGGCGTTCGTTATGGTCAACCAGGATAACGCCGTTTACTTCGTTTGCAGCTGTTTCAACAAGACGCGGGCTTTCTTGTTTGAAATAGTCAAGCGCGTATTGTGTTTCGCCGTTGACTTGTCCGAGGCGGACAGGCTCAGCATTGAAGCCGAGTTTGTTTTTCAAATCAGCATAAGCAATCGCAGAACAAATCGTATCTGTGTCTGGGTTTTGGTGTCCGAAAATAAGTATCTTTTCCATGATAGCTCCTATCCTTTTTTTAAGTAGTGTAATCTTTATATAGTTTAACACGTCTTGCTGCAGGTGTAATCATGCAAACCCTTAAAAATTGATGTGAATAAGAAGCATTTTCTTTGAGCTAAGGAGAAAAGGTGTGTAAAATACTGGGTAGCTTAGTTGCAAAATGTAATGTAGTATCAAAAAAGGTACTATTGGAGGGTCAAGAATGAGTGGAAAAAAGAATATATACCCGAACAAAGAAGGCTGTCCAGTTGAATTTACTCTAGATGTTATTGGCGGAAAGTGGAAAGGAATTCTTTTTTATCACATGATAGATGGCAAGAAACGATTTAATGAGTTTCGGCGAATCTGCCCGAGTATTACTCAAAGAATGCTTACTCTTCAGCTGAGGGAGCTGGAAGCGGACGGCATCGTGCATCGTGAGGTTTATCACCAGGTGCCGCCCAAGGTTGAGTACTCTCTGACAGAATTCGGGCGAACGCTTGAACCGATCGTTTTGCAAATGAAAGAATGGGGAGAATCCAACAGAGACGTGCTGGAATCTTATCGTTCGAACGGCTTACTGAAGGATCAGCAGAAATAGCAGCAAAGGGAACTCCTTTGCTGCTTGTTTTATTTCATTGAAATGGCTCTGTTGGCGTTTCTGACATCGTTTTTCAACAGTTCAGAAAGGTTGTAAGACGGATAATATCCATGCTGATACATGTATCGATAAACTTGGGCGTGCAGCTGGATGGCAGCATTCAGCTGTTTGACCAGTACGTTTCTTAATTGAGGTGTTGCTGTTTCTGTAATTGCGATGGCATAGCTGCGGACAGATGTTTTGGCAAAACCGAGCAGGTCACCGCTGTAAAATGGGTTATCTGCGCGTTCTTCTTCCTCATCCTCTCTGTGCGGAGCCTGTGGAAAGAACGGAAGAAGCTCTCTCAAATTTTGCTCAACACCCTGAATAGACACGTTATAAAGCTGTCTGAGCTGAGGGTCTTTTACTTCTCTTATCATTTTCTTCAGTTTAATGAGTCCGTTTGATTGAAAAGCAACCAGCTCGTGCATTTCTAATGTTTCATGCCAAGCCAATGTTCTGCGTTCATCCATGTGAAAATTCTCCTTTATCGATCAGATTCCATATCAGCATATGCCCAACGCTCAATGTTGTTCATGATGTTTTGAAGTTTTTAAAAAGGGAAATTCACCTTATATAGGATACGGGTTGAGAACATGCACAAAGAGGTGAAACACAATGTGGGACATGATAAAGAACTTTTTCTTGTTTAGCAGCGGCGTTCTGCAAGCAACAACCCTTTTACTGGTGATCTTAATTTTTATGTATGTCAGAAAAACGAAAAAGAAAAACAAGGAATCTTCTGGCTTTATGGATGATAAACATTAATTGTGATGGGCATTCTTTTCAAAGAATGTCTTTTCATTTTTCATGTTTCACATGAAACATTAGCGTCATTTTACTTGCGATTTGGACTTATGTTAAAATATAAAAGTAAAATTTAGAGATGATATAAAAACATTCGGTGCAAAGTATGTTGCAGCGATGAAAAAGAGCAGTCGTTTATGCTGCTCTTTTCTATTCGTATGTTCAGGATGATACGAGGTGACTAAGTGAAACAAACGAGAGCTTTAATGGAAGGTGCTATTTTAATCAGTCTGTTTGCGATCATCACGCTTCTGGTCGTTTATGTTCCTGTGATTGGAACAATTCTGTTATTTGCACTGCCGCTGCCAATGATCTTGTATACGATCAGACATGGATTGAAGCTAGGGATATGGATGGGCGCTGTCAGTCTTCCGGTTGTTTTTATTGTCGGGTCCTTTAACGGGCTTATTGTAGCTTTTATGTCAGCTTGCGCCGGCATTGCCATGGGACATTTTTTCAAAAGGAAAGAGCCCGGGCACGCCATTATTTCGGGCGCTCTTATTTATATGCTTAGTATTGTCTTCTATTTTGTGATAAGCATTCAGTTTTTGGGTATCAATATCATTGATGAGGCAATGACACAATACCGGCAATCTCTTGATATTGTAGAAACTGTAGCGAAGCAGTCGGGCAATGCTGGGCAGTTTGAGAAGCAATTAAAACTGATGGAAGAACAATTGGGTATCGTTCAATATCTTTTTCCAACAGCTATTGTGATGGTAGGAGTTATTTTTTCTTTCCTCAGTTACCTTATCGCTAAGCCGCTCTTAAGGCGATTCTCCCCCGATATTCCTAATCTAAAGCCTTTTAGAGAGTTGAAGTTTCCGCAAAGTGTTGTAGTACTGTATTTGATTATTGTCATGCTTTCATTTTTGCCTTTAGAAAAAGGCCAAATGCTGTACTCTATCGCTTTAAATGGGGAGTTTATACTCGGGTTTCTGATTTTCATCCAAGGTTTATCATTTATCTTTTTCTATTGCCATAAGAAACAATATCCAAAGGCTGCGGCTGTGATTGCTGTCATACTTGGGTTTGTGCATCCGGTCTTCATGGCAGCCATTCGCATTTTAGGCGTTTTAGATATGGGCTTTCATATAAGGAATAAGGTGAAGTGAACATGAGTTTTACTCACATGGTGGGGAGTGATAGAAATGCCAAGCTTTTATGAAAAACCGCTGTTTCGGTATCCCATCTATGCATTGATTGCTCTGTCAATTATTACAATCCTCATCAGCTTTTATTTTAACTGGATATTAGGAACCGTTGAAGTGCTGCTGCTGGCAGTTATTTTGTTTTTTATTAAGCGTGCTGATTCTCTTATTCGACAAGAGATTGATGCTTATATTTCTACGTTGTCCTATAGGTTGAAAAAAGTCGGTGAAGAGGCATTGATGGAAATGCCGATTGGAATCATGCTTTTTAATGACCAATATTATATAGAATGGGCAAATCCGTTTCTTTCCTCTTGTTTTAATGAAAGCACTTTAGTGGGGAGATCACTTTACGATACTTGTGAATCGGTAGTGCCGCTTATCAAACAAGAGGTGGAATCGGAAACGGTTACATTGAATGACCGCAAGTTTAGGGTTGTCATCAAACGGGATGAGCGTCTCTTATATTTCTTTGATGTAACAGAACAAATTCAGATTGAAAAGCTATATGAAAACGAAAGAACCGTCCTGGCATATATTTTCCTTGATAACTATGATGATGTGACACAAGGATTGGATGACCAGACGAGAAGCACGATGAACAGCCAGGTGACATCTTTGCTGAACGCTTGGGCGCAGGAGTACGGGATCTTCTTGAAAAGGACGTCTTCAGAACGCTTTATCGCTGTACTTAATGAACACATCTTAACTGAACTCGAAAATTCGAAGTTTTCGATTCTTGATGAAGTGCGGGAAAAAACCTCATTTGACGGTGTAGCGCTGACGTTAAGCGTCGGTGTCGGGGCTTCAGTCTCTTCCCTGAAAGAACTTGGCGATTTGGCGCAATCCAGCTTGGACTTAGCACTGGGACGCGGCGGAGACCAGGTAGCCATTAAGCTGCCAAACGGCAAGGTGAAGTTTTACGGCGGTAAAACAAACCCAATGGAGAAACGAACAAGGGTGCGGGCCCGCGTGATTTCTCACGCCTTAAAGGAAATCGTCACCGAAAGCAGCAATGTGATTATCATGGGGCATAAATTCCCCGACATGGATTCTATCGGCGCAGCGATCGGGATTTTAAAGGTGGCTCAGGCAAATAACAAAGATGGTTTTATCGTGATTGATCCAAATCAAATCGGATCAAGTGTGCAGCGTTTGATTGGGGAAATCAAAAAATATGAAGAACTGTGGTCAAGATTTATTACGCCTGAAGAAGCAATGGAAATTTCCAATGATGACACACTGCTTGTGATCGTTGATACACATAAGCCGTCACTCGTCATGGAGGAACGGCTGGTCAATAAAATTGAACATATCGTGGTCATCGACCATCACCGCAGAGGTGAGGAGTTTATCAGAGATCCGCTGCTCGTTTATATGGAACCATACGCTTCTTCCACAGCGGAATTGGTGACAGAGCTGCTTGAATATCAGCCGAAGCGCTTAAAAATCAATATGATTGAAGCAACAGCCCTATTAGCTGGTATAATAGTGGATACAAAGAGCTTTTCTCTCCGCACGGGCTCGCGGACTTTTGATGCGGCTTCTTATTTAAGGGCAAAAGGCGCCGACACGGTGCTGGTGCAGAAGTTCCTGAAAGAAACCGTTGATTCCTATATTAAACGGGCGAAGCTGATCCAGCATACGGTCCTCTATAAAGATAACATTGCGATTGCTTCTCTTCCTGAAAATGAAGAGGAATACTTCGATCAAGTGCTGATTGCGCAGGCTGCCGATTCGCTGCTATCGATGAGTGAGGTTGAGGCTTCATTTGCGGTGGCGAGACGGGATGAACAAACGGTTTGTATCAGTGCGCGGTCGCTTGGCGAGGTAAATGTTCAGATCATCATGGAGGCCCTGGAAGGCGGAGGGCATTTAACAAATGCGGCGACTCAGTTGTCCGGCATTTCAGTTTCTGAAGCGCTGGAACGGCTGAAGCACGCCATAGATGAGTATTTTGAGGGAGGCGTACAGAGATGAAGGTTATTTTCTTACAAGATGTAAAAGGAAAAGGAAAAAAAGGCGAAGTCAAAAACGTAGCAGACGGTTATGCGCATAACTTTCTAATTAAAAAAGGCCTCGCGGTTGAAGCGAACGCGTCAAACATCAGCGCGTTAAACGGACAAAAGCAGAAAGAGAAAAAAGAAGCCATTGCTGAGCTTGAGCAGGCTAAGAGCTTGAAAGAGACATTAGAAAAACTGACTGTTGAGCTTAGCGCAAAATCAGGTGAGGGCGGCCGTTTATTTGGTTCAGTGACAAGCAAGCAAATCACTGAACAGCTCCAAAAAGACCATAACATTAAAGTAGATAAGCGGAAGCTTGAACTGCCGGACGGCATTCGTGCATTAGGATATACAAACGTGCCTGTGAAGCTGCATCCTGAAGTGCAGGCTGTGTTAAAGGTACATGTAAAAGAAGAAGCTTAATAGAAAAGAGGCTTGGATTCATCCAAGCCTCTTTTTTATTCCACGAGATAAAGAGTTTGCTGGCTTTCTCCGCCAGGTCCTCCTCGCATTCCCTGCACGCTGTTTGTGCTGCTGGAGGAACCGCTGTACTCGTCAGATGTTATTTCTTTTCCGTTTTTCTTAATCCAGGAAACAAGTTCGCTGTTGCCTGAGTTGTTTTCTGACAGAAGGAAGTATTTCACTTTGCCTTCGTTGATCAGTTTTTTCAGTTCCGACACAGTCAGAATGGGATCCGTGCCGTTAAATCCGCCCATTGCCATAACAGATTCATTTTCGTAAATGATGTATGGCGCAGCTGTTACGGTTGTCAAAGTAGCAAATAAATATTCTTCGCCGGTATTGTGTTTTCTCAGATAGGACAGGAGCCCGCTGTCGACCTCTGAAGAGAACATGTTCCCGCCGTTTGCTGAGCCTTTGAGCTGCGGGCCGGATTCAGGAAGGACGCTGTTGCCACCGTATAGAAGCGGCGTTGCTGACCAGTAAACTGGTGTGAGAAGCAGAACGCACAAGCTGATGATGGTCAGCAGCTTACTGAACGGATGGCTGCGTTTAAGCATCAGAAGTGCAAGGGTGATGCTCAGTCCTAAGAGCCCCAGGACATACATCCATACACTGCCGATTTGGCTTGTATAAGCGCTCAGAATATACATCTGAAACACGGCTGTGATCAAGACGGCTGCCGGCAGAAGATAGCTGGACCAGTCTTTATTATTTTTGTATAAGCGGTGCATCGTATACCATCCGATACCAGAAAGGGCGGCAATCGGCGGTGCCAGCATAATCAAATAATACTGGTGGAAGAATCCTGCGATGCTGAAGAAACCAGCCACGGGAACAAGCCAAGCCGCCCAGAATAGCGTTTCTTTCATTTTAGCAGCATGTCCGCGGCGATCACGGTACCAGCTGACGATTGCGCCCAGTAATCCGATCAATGAGAATGGAAGCATCCAGCTGATTTGGCCGGAAAGTGCTGATTGGAAAAGACGAAGCGGGCCAGGATCACCGGTGCCGAACATATTCATGCTTTTTCCGCCGCCAGGCCCTCCATTTCCAGGCCCGTTGCCACCTGTGGGAGGTGTGCCTCCGCCTCCATTGAGAGCGCCGGTTTGTCCGTTAGGCGGCTGAGGCGCCTGTGAATGGTTTCCGAATGATTGATTTCCGTTCTGAGAAAAAGATGAACCGTTGCCATTTGGCGCTTGCATGTTGTCTTGATTCTGCATGTTCCCTCCGCCAGCAGCATTCATATCACCCTTTGCAAGGCCCGTAGTTTGCCCAAGCAGACGCTCTGTGCCATTGTAGCCAAAGGCCAGTTCTAGCACTGAGTTAGTCTGGCTGCTTCCTACATAAGGCCGGCTTGAGGAAGAGGCTGAATCCACTGCAATCGCCCATGAGAGTGAAAGGCCTGTCAGAAGGACAAGAGACAGAAGCAGGGACCCGATTTTTTTCTTTAGAGAAACCCGAGATGCAACTAGGTAGAATAACACAAATGCAGGCAATACCATAAACGCTTGCATCATCTTCATATTAAAGGCGAGCCCAATTAGGGCAAATGCCATCAGCAGCCAAACCAGCTTGCCTTGTTTTACTGCCCGAAACAGGCAAGCTGAACCGAGCAATAAGGTAAAAACAAGCATGCTGTCGATATTGTTTGTCCGGCTGACAGCTACTGCGATAGGGGTCAGTGCCATGACAAGTGCGGCAATGCGGGCCGCTCCAATTCCAAAAGTCGGCTTAATCATTCTGTAGAGAAGGAATACAGACCCAACTCCGGCAAGAGCCTGGGGAATGATGACACTCCACGTGTGAACACCGAAAATCAGTGCGAAAATCGTTTGAATCCATAACACGACAGGAGGCTTATCTACTGTCACAAATCCAGAAGGGTCAAATGACGCATAAAAGAAATTATGGAAGCTTTGCGTCATGCTTTTTACAGCCGCCAAATAGTACTGGTTCGCTGTGTCCTCCTGCCAAATGTGATACGTATTCAAAAAAGCTGCTCCCAGCAAAATAAAAATAAGGGCTGCGTCGAATCGTTTGGTTTTCATCGTTTTTCACCTCTTTATGGTGTCTAATTGTAAAAAACAAATATGAAAAACTTATGAATAAACCATAAATATTCAAAGAAAAAAGCGGAGATATTTTTCCCGCTTTTATGCTGAATTTCTTTGTTTTTCTGACTGAAAAATGTATCGATCTCGTCCGGCTCCCTGTCCAGCTGCTCCCATTACGATCAGGGCAGCAATAAGAAGCACAATCGGCATCGTCCAAGAATGCGTCTGGTCAAAGAGATAGCCGACAAAGATTGGCCCGACTGCTGCCAGCAGGTAGCCGAATGACTGAGACATGCCTGACAGCGCAGCGGCCTGTTGGGCATTTTCACTGCGGAGACCAATCAAAGTGAGCGCCAGACTAATGCTGGAGCCTTGCCCGATACCGATAATGATCATCCAGATGGCAAGCAATGTATGGCTTCCGCCCGCTAATAATCCGCAGAGGCCGATCAGATAAACTGAGGCCAGCGCCGCAACGATACCGCGCTGCTGTTTCACACGGTCAGCTAAAACTGGCGTCAGAAAAGTGGAAGGCAGACTCGCAAATTGCATGAGTGATACCATCCATCCGGCTGTTGCCGTATCAATCCCGTGTGAACGGAGAATTTCAGGAAACCAAGCGATGCTGCTGTAAAATAAAAACGATTGCAGGCCCATAAAGATGGTGACATACCATGCCATTTTGGAAGCCCAAATGGAACTGGATTGCAGCTTCATTGTCTGGTTTGCCGTATCTCGATGGCGCAGCTGAGGTATCCAGATCAGCAATGCAAGCAAAGCCAGCCCGCCCCATAAGAGAAAGGCTTGTTTCCACCCGCCATTCATCTGGGTCGCTAAAGGAACGCTGACACCCGATGCTAAAGCTGCGAATATATTCATTGATGTCGTATACAGGCTGATCATGATCCCTGGCTTTTCAGGGTATTTATGTTTGATTAAGCTTGGCAAAAGTACGTTACCAATCGCAATCCCGACGCCGATAAGTGCCGTTCCGAAAAACAAAGCGGCAGTATAGCCGGTAGAACGAGTCAAAACACCGATCAGCAGTATCACGAGACCTAGCCATAAAGTTCGCTCATTTCCGAGGCGCTGTCCAAGCTTAGGTGCAAGCGGAGAAAGAACTGCAAACGAAAGCAGCGGCAGTGCGGTCAAAAAACCGGCTGCCCCATTGGACATGTGCAGCTCTGCCCGGATAGAGCTGATGACCGGACCGACTGAAGTGATCGCGGGCCGTAAATTAAAGGCGATAAAGATAATGCCGGTGATCAGCCAAAATGATTGGATTTTTTTATTATGTGGATGTGGCAAAGCAGTTACTCCTCTTTTCTAACATATACATGATATTATCCCGAAACAGGTAAGCAAGTATGTGAATGAAGGCTATGATTTGTCCTCTTTTTGCAGTTCAGCCATTTTGGCAAGCAGAATATGCTGAGGCATATGCATGATCTGTTCAAGCGGCAGATTCAAGGACTCTGCAAGCTTTTGTGCAGTTTCAGCAGAAATTTGCAAAGGTCTCACAAAAGATCCCTCCTCTCTTCTGTCCATTGTACAAGAATCAGATGTGAAATGTAAGAAGATGTCACAAAGGAATAGAGCGATCGGAAAATGACCGTTATAAAAGAGGTAAGGAGGGTTCTTATGCACGCACCGTTATCCTTATTAAAACAAATGCTGAAGGAACACCAAATAGACACTGAAAAAGCTGTCACTTTCGAAGAATATATAGCAGTGAGGTTAAAGCTTCAGGAGCTGATGGGGAAATTTGCTTCGATCGGGGAGTGGGATCTGTATCAAAAAGCGGCAGATTTGATGATGCACATAGGCATCCAATGGATGAAATAAACCGATAACCGCTAAAAAACCCTCGCTGCAGCGAAGGCTTTCATTCATTAAAATGAGTGTTCTTCTTCCACATTTTTAAACTGGTCATAAATTACAAGCTTAGACGGACTGTTTTCCTTAGCCACCTGTTTGGCCTTTTCAATAGCGGCGTCTTTAGACGTATACAAAGCTGTCGGCGCTACATTCTCCACCTCAATAAACCAGCCGTCCGCATCAACATTAGGTGTAATCGCATATTTCTTTATCATCTTTCATTCCTCCCTCATGTTTTATTGCATTTTTCCCGCCTTGTTACTGTCCGAAACGATCCAATCTGCTAACTGAAAAAAACAGGAAACAGACAATTTTTCTATTTTTTTTCTGTAGAAATGGTAGAATGGAGGTTGGAGATTTTTTAATGAGAGGACGGTGCTTAGCATGACAGACCTTCTGAATGACCGGCTTCCTCCGCAAAATATAGAAGCCGAACAAGCCGTGTTAGGCGCTATTTTTTTACAGCCGTCTGCTTTAACACTGGCTTCAGAAGTATTGATTCCAGATGATTTCTATAGAATGTCCCACCAAAAAATCTATAATGCGATGCTGGTGCTCGGTGACCGAGGTGAACCGGTTGATCTGGTGACAGTAACATCAGAGCTTGCGAACACAGACCTGCTGGAAGAAGTAGGCGGCATTTCATATTTGACAGATATCGCAAACTCGGTGCCGACAGCGGCTAACATAGAATATTACGCGAAAATCGTTGAGGAAAAATCGATTCTTCGCCGATTAATCAGAACTGCGACAACGATTGCTCAAGACGGGTATACCCGTGAGGATGAGGTCGAGGATTTGCTCAGTGAAGCGGAAAAAACGATTATGGAAGTGGCACAGCGCAAAAACACGAGTGCCTTCCAAAATATTAAGGACGTCCTTGTCCAGACCTATGATAATATCGAACAGCTTCATAATCGAAAAGGTGATATCACGGGAATTCCAACAGGGTTTACGGAGCTTGACCGGATGACTGCGGGTTTCCAGCGCAACGACTTGATCATTGTGGCTGCCCGTCCGTCAGTAGGGAAAACAGCCTTTGCCCTGAACATCGCACAAAACGTGGCGACAAAGACCGATGAGAGCGTAGCGATTTTCAGTCTTGAGATGGGTGCAGAGCAGCTCGTTATGCGTATGCTCTGTGCCGAGGGAAATATCAATGCCCAGAATCTCCGTACAGGTAACCTGACCGAAGAGGATTGGGGCAAGCTGACGATGGCAATGGGAAGCCTGTCGAACAGCGGGATTTACATCGATGATACACCGGGTATTCGGGTGAGTGAAATCCGTGCCAAGTGCCGCCGCTTGAAGCAGGAAAGCGGGCTAGGCATGATTTTGATCGATTACCTGCAATTGATTCAGGGAAGCGGTCGTTCAAAGGACAACCGTCAGCAGGAAGTATCTGAAATTTCCCGTGAACTGAAGTCGATTGCGAGGGAGCTGCAAGTCCCTGTTATCGCGCTTTCTCAGCTTTCCAGGGGTGTTGAGCAGCGTCAGGATAAACGTCCGATGATGTCTGATATCCGGGAATCAGGAAGTATCGAGCAGGACGCGGATATTGTCGCGTTCCTTTATCGTGATGACTACTATGACAAAGAAACCGAGAATAAAAATATTATCGAAATTATTATCGCCAAACAGCGTAACGGCCCGGTAGGAACTGTGTCTCTTGCGTTCGTAAAAGAATACAACAAATTCGTCAACCTGGAACGGCGTTTTGATGACGCAGGCGTTCCGCCCGGCGCATAAGCCCCAAGAGCTGCTCTTGGGGTTTTTTTTCATTCGAAAGATGGAAGAAATACCGTTCGCTCAGCGGATGAAAATTTGAAAGCGTTTTAATAAAATGGTGCAAAAAGGAGATGGTAACAATATGGGAAAACGTTTTTCGTCTTTTCAAGCAGCACAAATCCGAATTGCGCGTCCTACGGGCCAGCTTGATGAGATTATTCGTTTTTACGAAGAGGGACTGTGTTTGAAACGAATAGGAGAGTTTTCAAAGCATAACGGGTATGACGGTGTCATGTTCGGCCTTCCTCATGCCGATTATCATTTGGAATTCACCCAGTATGAAGGGGGAAGCACTGCCCCCGTTCCCCATCCCGACAGCCTTCTTGTTTTTTATGTGCCGAATGCAGATGAACTGGCAGCGATCACTTCAAAGCTAAAGCACATGGGCTATCAAGAGGTCGAATCAGAGAACCCGTACTGGAGCAATGGGGGCGTGACGATAGAGGACCCGGACGGCTGGCGGGTCGTTTTAATGAATTCAAAAGGGATATCAGGCAAGTGATTCTTTCTTATGCTAAAGGATGAAAGTTTCCAAGCTTTTTATGACAAAGTAGTGAGAAAACGCTTATAAAACGAATGAAAGCGAACGAATATAGATTTGCAATAATTTAATGTTCGGATTTACAATTGACTTTCTGTTTCTTCACTGATAAACTTGATTTGTTTGAATAGAATCGTTTTGAAAGGTTAACGGAGGTGCACGGACATGTCTTCAGTAGTTGTAGTAGGTACGCAATGGGGCGATGAAGGAAAAGGTAAAATTACAGATTTCCTATCAGAAAATGCAGAAGTGATCGCCCGTTATCAAGGCGGAAATAACGCAGGGCATACAATCAAGTTTGACGGAATCACATATAAGCTTCACTTAATCCCGTCTGGAATTTTCTATAAGGATAAAACGTGTGTAATCGGAAACGGAATGGTTGTAGATCCGAAAGCATTAGTCACAGAGCTTGCGTATCTTCATGAGCGCAACGTGAGTACAGATAACCTGAGAATCAGCAACAGAGCTCACGTCATTCTGCCGTATCATTTGAAATTGGATGAAGTGGAAGAAGAGCGTAAAGGGGCTAACAAGATCGGCACAACGAAAAAAGGAATCGGTCCTGCTTACATGGATAAAGCAGCCCGCATCGGAATTCGCATCGCGGATCTGTTAGACCGTGACGCGTTTGCGGAAAAGCTTGAGCGCAATCTTGAAGAAAAAAACCGTCTTCTCGAGAAAATGTACGAGACAGAAGGGTTTAAACTTGAGGATATCTTAGACGAATATTATGAGTACGGCCAGCAGATTAAAAAATATGTTTGCGATACATCTGTTGTCTTGAACGATGCTCTTGATGAAGGGCGCCGTGTATTATTTGAAGGCGCACAAGGGGTTATGCTCGATATCGACCAAGGAACATACCCGTTTGTTACGTCATCTAACCCGGTTGCCGGCGGTGTCACGATCGGTTCTGGTGTCGGCCCGACCAAAATCAAGCACGTTGTCGGTGTATCAAAAGCATATACGACTCGTGTCGGCGACGGTCCTTTCCCGACTGAGCTGAAAGATGAAATCGGCGATCAAATCCGTGAAGTCGGACGCGAATATGGAACAACAACAGGCCGCCCGCGCCGTGTCGGCTGGTTTGACAGCGTTGTTGTCCGCCACGCCCGCCGTGTGAGCGGAATTACAGATCTTTCTCTGAACTCTATTGACGTCCTAACAGGAATTGAAACGTTGAAAATCTGTGTGGCGTACCGCTACAAAGGCGAAATTATTGAAGAATTCCCAGCAAGTCTTAAAGCACTTGCTGAATGTGAGCCGGTATATGAAGAAATGCCAGGCTGGACTGAGGATATTACAGGTGCGAAGAGCTTGAGCGAGCTTCCGGAAAATGCGCGCCATTATCTTGAGCGTGTGTCTCAGCTGACAGGCATTCCGCTTTCTATTTTCTCTGTCGGTCCAGACCGCTCACAAACAAATGTCCTTCGCAGTGTGTACCGTGCGAACTAAATAGAATATGTCTGCAAGCCCCTATATAAGGGGCTTGTTTTTTGTTTGAAAGCCGCATATAAGTTGGTCTGAGAAAAAAATATGAAAAAAAACCAAAAAAGTTATTGCCACTTCTATTTGTTCGTGATATTATAAATCTCGTTGTTACGGAAACTGCTTCAATAGAGTACGAGATAAGAACTAGATCTAAGTCGTTTGCTCTATAGAAATTCCGACATCTTTAAGAGCCATTAGCTCAGTTGGTAGAGCATCTGACTTTTAATCAGAGGGTCGAAGGTTCGAGTCCTTCATGGCTCACCATTTCGTGAAGGCCCGTTGGTCAAGCGGTTAAGACACCGCCCTTTCACGGCGGTAACACGGGTTCGAATCCCGTACGGGTCATTGATTTACTTTAGCGTTATTGCTAAATTCCTTATTTGTCTGTGAGAGCTGACACGACAGCTCTCCGGGCAATTACTGTAAGGTCCGGTAGTTCAGTTGGTTAGAATGCCTGCCTGTCACGCAGGAGGTCGCGGGTTCGAGTCCCGTCCGGACCGCCATTTTACTTTACTTAGTAGAGAAAAATAAAACATTTGGCTCGGTAGCTCAGTTGGTAGAGCAACGGACTGAAAATCCGTGTGTCGGCGGTTCGATTCCGTCCCGAGCCACTTACCAAACGCATCTGCAATCGTAGGTGCGTTTTTTCTTTTAGGAAAAAGGCAAACATGAGGAGTGTTATAATAGAAGAAAAAGGGAGAACCGGCCCTGCGGCCGGTTCAAAGAAGAAGACGTCATTGATAAAGACGCACTCCGGTGAGGGGAGGTTTCAATAAAGTTATCTTTTTTAAAAAAAGTTGACCAGCATGACAATAGATAAACAACTGGCGATAAAGGTGAAACATGTGTTTTTTTTCTAAACCTTTATTTTTTTTATCTTTTGACCTTAAACCGTTATAATAGACAAGGACCCATTCTTTACATGGGCCATAAGTGATGAAACGAATGTTATATAGATGAAATGAAGTCATTCGGCAGGAGGAAAATCAAAATGATGGATAAAAAGATCCTTGTAGTAGATGATGAAAAACCGATTGCAGATATATTGGAATTTAACTTAAGAAAAGAAGGCTATGAAGTGCACTGTGCCCACGACGGAAACGAAGCCGTTGAAATGGTAGAAGAGCTTCAGCCTGATTTAATTCTTTTAGATATTATGCTCCCGAATAAAGACGGCGTTGAAGTATGCCGCGAAGTCAGAAAGAAATACGATATGCCAATCATTATGCTGACGGCTAAGGATTCAGAAATTGACAAGGTTATCGGGCTTGAAATCGGTGCTGATGACTATGTCACAAAACCATTCAGCACACGCGAGCTCTTGGCGCGTGTAAAAGCGAACCTGCGCCGCCAGCTGACAACAGCGCCTGCGGAGGAAGAGCCTTCCTCTAACGAGATTCATATCGGCTCTCTCGTCATCTTCCCTGACGCGTACGTTGTATCAAAACGAGACGAAACAATCGAATTGACTCATCGTGAGTTCGAATTGCTTCATTATTTAGCAAAACATATCGGACAAGTGATGACCCGTGAACATTTGCTTCAAACCGTTTGGGGCTATGATTACTTCGGCGATGTCAGAACGGTTGACGTAACAGTCCGCCGGCTTCGTGAAAAAATCGAGGACAACCCGAGCCATCCAAATTGGATCGTCACACGCCGCGGTGTAGGTTATTACTTGAGAAACCCAGAACAGGACTAATGCCCATATGAATAAGGTTGGTTTTTTTCGGTCGATCCAATTTAAGATTACCTTGATTTATGTGCTTTTGATTATCATTGCCATGCAAATCATTGGTGTGTATTTTGTCAATCAGGTAGAGAAGTCGCTAATCAGCTCTTATGAACAATCGCTGAATCAGCGAATCGACAACCTTTCTTATTATATCGAACAAGAATATAAGAGCGATAACGACAGCACCGTCATAAAGGATGACGTCAGCCGTATTTTGAATGACTTCACGAAAAGTGATGAGGTTCGGGAAATTAGCTTTGTAGATAAAAGCTATGAAGTGGTCGGTTCTTCAAAGCCGTATGGTGAGGAAGTGGCAGGGAAACAAACGACCGATCTGATTTTCAAAAGAATTTTTTCTACCAAACAGTCGTATTTAAGAAAATATTATGACCCGAAAAGCAAAATCAGAGTTCTTATTTCCGCGAAGCCCGTCATGACTGAAAACCAAGAGGTTGTCGGCGCGATCTATGTTGTCGCGAGTATGGAAGATGTCTTTAATCAAATGAAGACGATCAACACGATACTGGCGTCCGGCACAGGTTTGGCACTTGTTTTGACGGCTCTTCTCGGTATTTTTCTGGCAAGAACCATTACCCACCCGCTTTCAGATATGCGAAAGCAGGCGATGGAGCTTGCGAAAGGGAATTTCTCGAGGAAGGTTAAAAAGTACGGGCATGATGAAATTGGGCAGCTGGCCACAACGTTTAACCACTTAACGAGAGAGCTTGAAGATGCCCAAGCGATGACTGAAGGAGAACGCAGAAAGCTAGCCTCTGTCATTGCCTATATGACAGACGGCGTAATCGCCACAAACCGAAACGGAGCGATTATTCTCTTAAACAGCCCGGCGCTGGAGCTGTTGAACGTTTCACGTGAAACAGCCTTAGAAATGCCGATTACGAGTTTGCTGGGGCTTCAAGAGAATTATACTTTTGAAGATTTAGTGGAGCAGCAGGATTCTATGCTGCTTGAAATTGAGCGCGATGATGAATTAACGGTGCTTCGCGTGAATTTCTCTGTGATTCAAAGGGAACACGGCAAAATTGATGGTTTAATCGCTGTCATTTACGATGTAACCGAACAAGAGAAAATGGATCAGGAACGCAGAGAATTCGTTGCGAATGTATCACATGAGCTGCGGACGCCGCTTACGACAATGCGCAGCTATTTAGAAGCGTTAGCTGAAGGCGCGTGGGAAAATAAAGACATTGCTCCGCGCTTCTTAATGGTGACGCAAAATGAAACAGAGCGTATGATCCGGCTTGTCAATGATCTGCTTCAGCTGTCGAAATTTGACAGTAAAGATTATCAATTTAACCGGGAATGGATTCAGATTGTCCGGTTTATGTCACTTATTATTGACCGTTTTGAAATGACAAAAGAGCAGCATGTGGAGTTTATCCGCAATCTGCCGGACAGAGATCTGTATGTCGAGATTGACCAGGATAAAATAACGCAGGTGCTCGATAATATTATTTCTAACGCTTTAAAATATTCACCGGAAGGCGGACATGTCACGTTCTCGATTGATGTCAATGAAGAGGAAGAACTTCTCTATATCAGCGTGAAGGATGAAGGGATCGGCATTCCGAAAAAAGATGTCGAAAAAGTCTTTGACCGCTTCTACAGGGTGGATAAAGCGAGAACGAGAAAGCTTGGCGGCACCGGTCTGGGATTGGCGATTGCCAAGGAAATGGTACAGGCGCACGGTGGAGATATTTGGGCGGACAGCATAGAAGGAAAAGGCACGACGATTACATTTACTCTTCCATATAAAGAGGAACAAGAGGATGATTGGGATGAAGCGTGAAAATATAAAAACGATATTACTTACGGTACTCGTCGTCATCAGTCTTGTTTTTACATGGGGGATATGGACGTTCCAGCCAAACTTTTCTGAAGGCTCATCCTCAACAGAGTCTACTGTTCGTGTAAAACATAAAATCGAAAAAACCACCCAAAAGCTGTCTGAAACGGTAAGGCCAAGGGACATGTTTATCCATGATGACGGCGCTCATTACAAAGTGGATGACAATGCCCTCTATGAAGAAATCTGGTCTGACTTGCCGCATTGGGATGTGAAAGGGATTAAAGATATTTCGGATCAGTATGACAAGGCTGGATTCAAAAGCTGGTTTTATGGAATAGGCGGTTCTGAAGCCAAGCTTGACTTACAATTCAGCGATACGATTCCGATTGATATTTTCCAAACGCTGTTTAAATGGTCTAATCAGTCGTTTGAATACAGTTCGTTTGACCATATTCTGATCCCGTTCAATGAAACAAAAGCAAACAAGAAAATCTATTTGGTGTCTTACAGCAAGCAGCTCATTCTTGAAGTGACGGTTGAATCAGCAAACTACCGGAACATTATGAACGACTTGAAAAACAGGCAATCAAATATGCCGGCGTTCAGTTTGTTCTCCATTGGCTCAAAGAAAGAGTTCTTGCTGCCGAACAAACCGCTTACGATGGACAAAAAAGAATTTGTCACAGAATCGATTAAAACAAATACCTTTAAGCAGGCTTTGTTTAGCGATCCGAGCATTGTAAGAGAAGATTCGAATTACAACAACAGAAATGTGCTGACAGATGGGATCAGCCGTTTAGATGTGAATCTAAGCCAGCGACAGGTGCAATTCCAGCAGCGCAATTTGGTGCAGAGCACATCCTATCAAACAGGTGAATTAATCAAAAAGAGCCAAAAATATCTTGAGGATACCGGAAGCTGGACGGATCACTATCAATTTTTCAATATCAATGACAGCCAGCAGCTGAGCTTCTATATCTTTATGGATCAGATTCCGGTCATTAACAGCACCGCCAAACCTTTCGGAGCGACATCGGCGATTACGGTGCAATGGGCGAATGATGATATTCTCAGCTATAAGCGGCCGAATTACAGTCTCGGAACGAATCCGATTAAAACAAGTGAAACAGAGCTCATGAGCGGCAGCGAAGTGAGGATGCTGCTTTCGAAACAAACCGCTTATGATACGGACAAAATTGATCAGATCTTCCTTGCTTATCAATTGGTATCAACATCAACCAACGATGATCCTCTCGTTGAACTGGAACCAGTTTGGGCGATGAAAGTAAATGGAAAAATTGTGCCGATTACAAAGGATTTATTGAGGAAGGAGGGGGCCAACAGTGGAGTGGAATAAGACAAAATCAATCTTCATCGTTGCCTTCCTCATTTTAGATATTTTCTTAGGCTATCAGTTTTTTCAAAAATGGCAGGCTACCGGCAAGGAATATGAAGTCATTAAAAATGATGTCGAGCATGACATGAAGGCCGATCATATCACGTATGAGGGTTTGAATAAGGAAGCAACAGAAGGCTATCGGATCACGGCAAATCAAAAAGCCTTCACCAAGGAGGAAATTGAGGCGCTGAAGGATCAAAAGCCTTTGATGGACATGCCTAGTGATGATCATAAAGTAACGAGCCTGAAAATGAAGTTCGCAAATCCAATAGCCCTATCAAAGAAGGATATCGAGGACGATGCTCAGGCACTTGTTTCTTCGAAAATTCAAGATGGCGAAAAATATAAGCTTTGGAAGGTTGATAAATCGAAGAAAGAAATTATTTTCTTCCAAACGTACGAAGGCCATTATATTTACCAAAAGACCGACAATCCCTCTAATATGATCGGGCAAGTGGTGCTGCACTTAAACGGTAAAAACGAGGTTGTGTCATACGACCAGACTACGCTTGAGACCTTCAAGCAAATCCAGAAAGAAAGCTTAATTACTGAAATGGATGCGGTTGAGCTATTGTACTATCAAAATCAATTAAAAGAATACAGCACTGTGAAGAGCTGTAAATTCGGCTATGTAGCACAATATCCGCTGACAAGTACGCAGGTGCTGGCGCCGGTATGGAGAATTACGGTCGAGTACGAGAAAAAAGTGAACGGTGAGAAAAAGACAGTACAAGAGTATTTTACTGTGAATGCTTTGGAGAGTACGATTTTAGATACAGATCAATGAAAATAATGGAGTGAGACAAACATGAGCTTGCAATTTAGCGTACTTGCGAGCGGGAGTACGGGAAATGCGTTTTACCTCGAAACAGAGGATCACGCATTTTTAGTGGACGCCGGTTTGAGCGGAAAAGCCATGGATGGGCTGATGGCGCAGATCGGGCGTAAGCTGGATGATGTAGACGGCATTTTTGTGACGCATGAGCATAGTGACCATATTAAGGGCCTTGGTGTCGTCGCCAGAAAGTACAAGCTTCCGATCTATGCGAACGAGAAGACTTGGAAAGCGATGGAGAATCAAATCGGCAAAATTGACACCGATCAAAAGTTTATATTTCCGATGGAGACGGTAAAGTCGTTCGGCGGACTTGATGTTGAATCGTTTGGCGTCTCCCACGATGCGGCCGAACCGATGTTTTATGTGTTCCATTATAACGGCCGAAAGCTCGCGTTAATGACAGATACGGGATATGTCAGCGACCGAATGAAAGGCATTATCCGTTCAGCGAATGTGTTTGTGTTTGAAAGCAATCACGATGTCGGTATGCTGCAAATGGGAAGATACCCATGGAGCATTAAGCGGCGGATTTTAAGTGACGTCGGGCACGTGTCAAATGAAGATGCTGCCTTGGCGATGACGGATGTCATTGGCGATGAGACGTCTCGTATTTACCTGGCGCATTTGAGCCAGGACAACAACATGAAGGAGCTGGCAAGAATGTCCGTGCAGCAGACATTGGCTTCTAAAGGATTTGTGACGGGTGAGACATTTGACTTATATGACACCGATCCGAAGAAGGCCACTCCGCTTTGCGCTGTATAATTTTTCTATGTAAATCATGACTATTCTAGGAGTTTCTAACCCACAATATAACCATATTAACGTTCTTGGAAAGGATGGAATATGGTGGATTACGAACGTGAGGAAGAACATACTACTCCTGAACAGCCAAAGAGAAGCAAAAAAGGATATTTTCTTTCGAGTCTGATTGGCGTGATTGTCGGTGCCGTATTAATGGCGTTTATCATGCCGTACCTTTCAAATGAAGGGCTGGATACAGGCGCCTTAGATCAGCAGCAAAACAACAACGGCCGGGAATCAATCAGGACGGTGAATGTCAGTGTCAACAATACGGTCACCAAGATTGTCAGCAATGTGTCGCCCGCCGTTGTGGGTGTTGTGAACATCCAAAAATCAGATATACGGGGAGAGAGCGGCGAGGCTGGGAGCGGCTCTGGCGTCATCTATAAGAAAAATGACCATTCCGCTTATGTCGTGACCAACCATCATGTCATCGAAGGCGCTTCACAAATTGAAATCAGCTTGAAAGACGGTTCACGTGTATCAGCTGATCTTGTCGGCAGCGACCAGCTGATGGACCTTGCCGTTTTACGGGTGAAAAGCAATAAAATTAAAGCAGTCGCAGATTTCGGAAATTCAGATAAAGTGAAGTCTGGGGAGCCGGTTATTGCGATCGGGAACCCGTTAGGCCTTGAGTTTGCAGGCTCTGTCACACAAGGCGTCATCTCAGGTACGGAGAGGGCGATCCCCGTGGATTCAAACGGTGATGGACAGCCTGACTGGAACGCAGAAGTCCTGCAAACAGATGCGGCCATTAACCCTGGGAACAGCGGCGGTGCTTTGTTAAATATGGATGGGAAGGTCATTGGCATCAATTCAATGAAAATTGCGGAGTCGGCGGTTGAAGGGATTGGCCTGTCGATTCCATCTAAGCTCGTGATCCCTGTGATAGAGGATTTAGAGAGATACGGAAAGGTCAAACGCCCGTTCCTTGGGATTGAGATGAAATCGCTAAGCGACATTGCAAGCTATCATTGGGATGAAACATTAAAGCTTCCTAAGAACGTCACCAATGGAGCGGTTGTGATGGGTGTAGACGCCTTTTCACCTGCCGGAAAAGCGGGACTGAAGGAACTGGATGTCATCACGGAATTTGACGGATACAAAGTAAATGATATTGTTGACCTGCGAAAACGGCTTTATCAGAAAAAAGTCGGTGACCGGGTGAAGGTGAAGTTTTACCGCGGCGGAAAAGAAAAATCTGTAGACATCAAGCTGTCCTCCGCAGACCAATTAGGCAGTTAATAAAAGCAGTCTGGCATCGTTTGCCAGGCTGTTTTGATATGCAAAAAAAAACTGAACAGGGGTCACGCCCGTTCAGTTGAAAAGGATATATCGAATATGAAGAAAAATACAAGATGGATGTTACACGTGAAACAGCAGCAAATGGCAGTTAGCTGCAAATACCTCCATTCTCAGCATTCTCCCGGAAATATGGAGGTTCGGATTAGGCCTTGCCAAATCTATTATCGTTAGCCCCAATGGGACGATTGAAGAGAAATCGGCAGAGGCACTGTTTTTCTGATCAGGCTTCCTGCCCCGGATTATTCGTTAGACGAGTGAGAAAATTTCTTGAGCCGATATTGGAGGCTTTGTCTGCTGATGCCAAGCTCCTGAGCAGCTTTCGAGATGTTATGGCCGTGTTTTCTTAACACGTTCTCTATCACATATTTTTCGAAGCTCTCCATTTTTTCTTTTAAGTCCGCGGCCGGCTGGTGTCTTGGTGTTTCCGGCTCTGGGATGTCAGCCGGCTTGATTTTCATGCGGTATTGATAGGGCAGATGGGAAGCTGTGATCGTTTGCTCGTCCGTCATGAAATTCATTGCGCCTTCGATCATATGTTCAAGCTCACGAATATTTCCCGGCCAGTCATAAGATAGGAAAAATTGCTTCACGTCATCGCTGATGTGTTCAACATTCATTTGGAACAGATGGTTGTTTTTCTGGATGAACTCCGATGCGAGAAGCAAAATGTCTTCTTTTCGTTCCCGAAGCGGCGGGATGATCAGTGTGACGACACTCAGCCTGTAATACAAGTCCTTCCGCATTCGTTCGCCGGCAATCGCGTCAATTGGATCTTCATTCATCGTGGCAATAATACGTACGTCAATCGGTGTATCCTTTGTTGACCCGATGCGCCTGATTTTCCGTTCTTGAAGGGCGCGCAGCAGCTTCGCCTGAAGGCTGAGATTCAGCGAGTTGATTTCATCTAACAGCAGTGTGCCGCCATGGGCTTGTTCAAACAGGCCGGGCTGGTCGACAGCGCCGGTAAACGCGCCTTTTTTTGTTCCGAACAAGATGCTTTCCACAAGGCTGTCTGGCAGCGCCGCACAGTTTTGCGAAATAAACGGGCCGCCAGAACGATCGCTTCCATTATGGATACTTTGCGCGAACAGTTCTTTTCCCGTACCGGTTTCGCCTGCGAGAAGCACAGATGATGACGTACGGGTTGCCCGCTTGGCGTTTTCGATGACGTCTTGAATGGCCGGACTGGTGCCGAGAATACTGTCAAACGTATAGGTTGTGCTGCCTTTTTTGTTCATATTCTCCCTGATCAGCCGTTCAAGCTTTGTCACATCCTTGGCAATTTCAACTGCGCCCCTGATTTTGCCGTCTTGGACGATGGGATAAGTATGATTGATCGTCGTAATTTCTTGGCCTTTATTATTGAAATAGCTCTGTTTGACGTTTTTAATCGTCTTGCCTTCCTGAAGAGCCTGTACCAGTGTGCTGTCCTGCTGCTTTGAAAACATAAACACATCCATCAGGTTTTTATTCAAGACGTCATGCTTCTCCATATCTTCAATCTGCATCATTTTATTGTTATAAACGATTGTGTTTCCATGCTCGTCTACCACGTGCAGGCCAACATCGATTTCATCTAAAATACTCTGAAAAACCAATGTGAGGAATTCGCTGTCTTTGACCACTGTATGAACCTCCCTCAATTATTTTCTTAATATTGCTTCTATTTTATAAAAAAGTGGAGAGGATATGCAAAAAAATTTTGCACTTGCGGGAATTTTTGCTCGAAATATCAGAATGTTTTTGCACCTTGTCCTCGAAAATTGTAGAAAACACACGAATTCTTGATTTGGCACAGAACTTGCATTTATATAAAGGGAAAGCAGGATAACATGTTGAAACAGAAAACAAGGGGGAATTTAAATATGCCAGCTTTATCTAAATCCAAAGAAATTATTGATCAGACGTCTCATTACGGAGCCAACAATTATCATCCGCTCCCGATTGTTATTTCTGAAGCGCTGGGTGCTTGGGTAAAGGACCCGGAAGGCAATGAATATATGGATATGCTGAGTGCTTACTCTGCGGTAAACCAGGGGCACAGACACCCGAAAATCATTCAGGCATTAAAGGATCAGGCTGATAAAATCACCCTCACGTCACGCGCGTTTCATAACGATCAGCTTGGGCCGTTTTACGAAAAAACAGCTAAACTGACAGGCAAAGAGATGATTCTGCCGATGAATACAGGAGCCGAAGCGGTTGAATCTGCGGTGAAAGCGGCGAGACGCTGGGCGTATGAAGTGAAGGGCGTAGCTGACAATCAAGCGGAAATTATCGCATGTGTCGGGAACTTCCACGGCCGCACGATGCTGGCGGTATCTCTTTCTTCTGAAGAGGAATATAAACGAGGATTCGGCCCGATGCTCCCGGGAATCAAACTCATTCCTTACGGCGATGTGGAAGCGCTTCGACAGGCCATTACGCCGAATACAGCGGCATTCTTGTTTGAACCGATTCAAGGCGAAGCGGGCATTGTGATTCCGCCTGAAGGATTTTTACAGGAAGCGGCGGCGATTTGTAAGGAAGAGAATGTCTTGTTTATTGCGGATGAAATTCAAACGGGTCTCGGACGTACAGGCAAGACGTTTGCCTGTGACTGGGACGGCATTGTTCCGGATATGTATATCTTGGGCAAAGCGCTTGGCGGCGGTGTGTTCCCGATCTCATGCATTGCGGCGGACCGCGAGATCCTAGGCGTGTTTAACCCTGGCTCACACGGCTCAACATTTGGCGGAAACCCGCTTGCATGTGCAGTGTCTATCGCTTCATTAGAAGTGCTGGAGGATGAAAAGCTGGCGGATCGTTCTCTTGAGCTTGGCGAATACTTTAAAAGCGAGCTTGAGAGCATTGACAACCCGGTTATTAAAGAAGTCCGCGGCAGAGGGCTGTTTATCGGTGTGGAATTGACTGAAGCGGCACGTCCGTATTGTGAGCGTTTGAAGGAAGAAGGGCTTTTATGCAAGGAAACGCATGATACAGTCATTCGTTTTGCACCGCCATTAATCATTTCCAAAGAGGATTTGGATTGGGCAATAGAGAAAATTAAGCACGTGCTGCAAAACGCATAAATCCGCACCATGGCGGGATATTCACTTCGTTTGTATAAATTTACAACAGAAAAATCAGCACTCCCTATTTGCTCAGCTACAGTATTTTAGTATAATGTATCTTTATGAGAAGAAGTGAATTTTATATTAAATAGATAGAGACTCTTTGGACAGCAAACTGGGATAGCACCATGCAGATGTTCCAGCTTAGATCCAATACAAGTTGCTGAAGGGGTGCAGAATGTGAATACAAACCAAGATAACGGAAATCAGCTCCAGCGGACAATGAAATCACGCCATTTGTTCATGATTTCATTGGGCGGAGTGATCGGAACCGGTTTCTTCCTTGGAACCGGGTTTACCATTAACCAAGCGGGACCGCTCGGCGCGGTTCTGTCCTATTTAGTGGGCGGCTTTATCATGTTTTTGACCATGCTCTGCTTAGGAGAGCTGGCAGTCGCCTTTCCTGTGTCGGGGTCCTTCCAGACCTATGCGACAAAATTTATCAGCCCGGCCTTCGGGTTTGCGTTCGGCTGGCTGTACTGGCTCGGCTGGGCGGTTACATGCGCCATTGAATTTTTATCAGCGGGGCAGCTGATGCAACGCTGGTTTCCGCATATAGACGTGTGGATCTGGTGTCTGGTCTTTGCGGCACTGATGTTTATTTTAAATGCGATCACCACAAAAGCCTTTGCGGAATCTGAATTCTGGTTCTCAGGCATTAAAATTTTGATTATCCTTTTATTTATTATTCTCGGTGGAGCTGCCATGTTTGGCCTGATTGATCTGAAGGGCGGAGAGCAGGCGCCGTTTTTGACACATTTTTATGAAGACGGGTTATTTCCGAACGGCATAAAGGCCATATTGATAACGATGATTACCGTGAACTTTGCGTTCCAGGGAACTGAGCTGATCGGGGTTGCGGCCGGAGAAAGTGAAAACCCTGAAAAAACGATTCCGCGGTCGATCAAACAGACAGTATGGAGAACGCTTGTCTTCTTTGTGCTTTCAATCATTGTCATTGCCGGCATGATTCCGTGGAAACAGGCGGGTGTCGTGGAAAGTCCATTTGTTGCCGTATTTGAGCAAATCGGAATCCCATATGCAGCTGATATCATGAACTTTGTTATTTTAATCGCGCTGTTATCTGTTGCGAATTCAGGTTTATACGCATCAACGCGTATCCTGTACGCGATGGCGAATGAAGGACAGGCTTTCAAAGCGCTCGGCAAAACAAATCAGCGAGGTGTGCCGCTGAACGCGTTAATTGTAACGATGGCTGTGGCTTGCCTGTCGCTTCTGTCAAAAGTGGCGGCGGCTGAAACCGTATATATGGTGCTGTTATCATTGGCGGGCATGAGTGCTCAGGTCGGCTGGATCGCGATTTCGCTTTCCCAGATCATGTTCAGACGCAAATATATCCGTGAGGGCGGGAAGATAGAAGATTTGAAATTTAAAACACCGCTGTACCCGGTGCTTCCGCTGATCGGCCTAACATTAAATACGGTCGTGCTCATCAGCCTTGCATTTGATCCGGAGCAGCGTATCGCGCTGTATTGCGGCGTACCGTTTATGGTCATTTGCTACATCATTTATCATGTCGTCATTAAAAAACGCCAGCAGGCGAATCGTCAGCTAGAGCTTTAAAACGTTGTCCGTAAGTCATCTTTGTTATAACCCGCATAGGACATTATCTTAAATGTTGAGGTGGAATCACAGATGGATAAAACGATTTCGGTTATTGGAATGCCAATGGATTTAGGACAAGCACGACGCGGAGTAGATATGGGCCCGAGTGCCATCCGGTACGCTCATCTGATCGAGCGGCTGTCAGACATGGGGTATACGGTTGAGGATCTTGGTGACATTCCGATCAACCGCGAAAAAATAAAAAATGACGAGGAACTGAAAAACCTGAATTCCGTTTTGGCGGGAAATGAAAAACTCGCGCAAAAGGTCAACAAAGTCATTGAAGAGAAAAAATTCCCGCTTGTCCTGGGCGGTGACCACAGTATTGCGATCGGCACGCTTGCAGGCACAGCGAAGCATTACGATAATCTCGGCGTCATCTGGTATGACGCGCACGGCGATTTGAATACACTTGAAACTTCACCATCGGGCAATATTCACGGCATGCCGCTCGCGGTCAGCCTCGGCATTGGCCACGAGTCACTGGTTAACCTTGAAGGCTACGCGCCTAAAATCAAACCGGAAAACGTCGTTATCATTGGCGCCCGGTCACTTGATGAAGGGGAGCGCAAGTACATTAAGGAAAGCGGCATGAAGGTGTACACAATGCACGAAATCGACCGTCTTGGCATGACAAAGGTCATTGAAGAAACCCTTGATTATTTATCAGCATGTGATGGCGTCCATCTGAGCCTTGATCTGGACGGACTTGATCCGAACGACGCACCGGGTGTCGGAACCCCTGTCGTCGGCGGCATCAGCTACCGGGAGAGCCATCTGGCTATGGAAATGCTGTATGACGCAGGCATCATTACCTCAGCCGAATTCGTTGAGGTTAACCCGATCCTTGATCACAAAAACAAAACAGGCAAAACAGCAGTAGAGCTCGTAGAATCCCTGTTAGGGAAGAAGCTGCTGTAATAAGAAAACCCCCGCACCGCGGGGGTTTCAGCGTGTCGACAAACCCTCGCATTCGTTGTCAGGCCTGCGCTTCGGTGCTCACGAATTCCAAACATTCGCTGCGCTCCAATGCTCGTTCTTCCTAGACTTCAAGGGTTTTCAATCACGCTGAAAAGATGAAAGAATCCTAAAACTACAAACCGTTTTAGGATTCTTTCGTTAAATTGAACCCCCGCACCCGCGGGGGTTTTTCATTTATCCAATCATTTTCTCAGCGACTTTCATTTCCTGTGAGTGGGTTTGATGGTCTGCAATAAACCAACCTGATAAAATCACCGCTGCGACGCCTGCGCCAATCAGAAATCTTTTCATTTATATAACCTCCGTTCGTTTAATCAGTTCTTCAATTTGTAATGCTTCATAAAAAAAGTGGGCAGCTTCTTTGTAAAGCTCAAGTTCCCTATACCGTTCGCCAGCCAAAATGGAAAGTTCTCTTACACTGTCATACTCTTTCTCGGACAACAAGTCATCCATATGTTGTTTGCATAAGTGAAACGTTTCCGCATGACCCCCTTCTGCATAAATGGCATATAAAATGTCTATTTTTGCCTCACATATTCTATTCGGCTCAGCAGTCAATTTTTCCTTCACTTCTTGGTAATAAGATAAGGCCTGTTCTTTCTTTTTGATCTTAAACAGCTCTCGTATCAGCAGGTAGGCAGAATGATAATAATAGGCGGAGCGGGCATACTCTTCGTTCTGTAAGGCCTCTTCTAATTTCGAAACCGCTTCTTCTGATTTGCCGCTTTGCGCATGAAGAAGGCCGAAGTTATGCAAAAGCTGGGCTTCAAAAAAATGATCCTCTAATTCACTCGTGATCCGAATTGCTTCGTCCAAATAAGCCTCAGCTTCTTCAAACTGGCTCATCTCTGTAAAATTGCCTGACATGGTAATCAGCGCTGAAGCCAGCTTCTTTTTATAATCAGTCTCTTCCCTGAACGTTTTGACCGCTTGCCGTGTATGATTGAGGGATACAATATTTTGTCCCAGCTTATAATAGAGCTTTCCGACCTTCAGGTGAAATTCGGCTTTCTCAATCGGATCGGGAATGTTGTCGAGATACTGCTCTGCATCTTTATACAGCCCAATGGCAATGTCATAATTATTTTTATAGGCCTCATACATGCCTTCAAACAGAAAAAAGTAATATTTCAGCATGTCAGACGTAGCATTCATATGAGAAGGCTCCTCATGCTGAAAGCCCTGTCCTCTCGCCTCGTGAAGCAAAACCTTGTGGCGCAGTTCCAATAAGGAGAAGTAGGCCAGCACCTCCTGATCCTCTTCCATGTCATCCAATAAAGGCTTCACTTCTTCAAATAAACGGGAGGATTCTTCAACTTCATGTTTCTTGATGGCAAGGTACCAATCGTTGAGCATGCTAGCGATTTCTGCGGGTGCAATCTTATTCATGTGAAACTCCTTTCTCTAGTGACTTATCAATCTCAGTTGCTTATTCTGATAGTAACACCTCTTTCTATTTTATGTAAAATCCTCTAGTCAATATATGAAGGAGAGATGATATGACAATCATGCTGAGCCCTATGCAGACAGAAGAATTTCGGTCTTATCTCACGTACACAACAAAGCATTACGCGGAAGAAAAGGTAAAAGCGGGAACATGGCTGCCTGAAGATGCACAGCTTTTGTCTAAGCAGGCATTTACTGATCTGCTTCCGAGAGGGCTGGAAACACCCCATCACCATTTGTGGAGCCTCAAGCTGAATGAAAAGGATGTCGTTGGCTGGCTCTGGATACATGCTGAACCGGAACATCCGCAGCAGGAAGCGTTTATTTATGATTTCGGGTTATATGAACCGTATCAAGGAAAGGGCTACGCAAAGCAAGCATTGGCGGCATTAGATCAAACGGCACGCAGTATGGGAATCCGCAAGCTGTCCCTTCATGTCTTTGCTCATAATCAGACGGCGCGAAAGCTATATGAGCAAACCGGATTTCAAGAAACAGACGTAGTGATGAGCAAGAAGCTTTAACGAAAAGGGCCTGATAAAGGCCTTTTTCTGTAAACGATTTCTAAAAATTCTGTAAATAACCTAGTTACTTTCCTTATTTTCCTAATATAATGTGGGTGAGGAAATTACCTTTCCTACACTCACAAGAAAAGAGGAGATGTAATGAAGTTGAAGAAACGAGTGTCGATGTTTTTGGTAGCGCTTACAATGTGCGGCGGCCTGTTTGTTTCTCCCGCCAAAGCCGTAAAGACCACAAATTATGCTGAAGAAATCGCCGCACTGCAGCCAGGCACGACACCGGAAGAAATCATGAAATCTGCCAGCCAGATTGCCAAACAACAGCACGTAAAGCAGGATGTTATCCTAAAACAGTTCTATAAGGAAATCACGGCTGATAAAGCAGCGGGAGACCGGCTCGCCAAGGAAAGCGGCATGTCTATCATGGGCGGCTCGTCCGGCACGAAAAAACTCCCGACAAGCGCGAAAGGCAATATCTATTACACGAACTCCTACACAGCCTACTACAATCACGGCCACGTCGGCATGTACTCCGCTGCTGACAAAATTGTTGAATCTGTCCCGAGCGACGGCGTCAGGCAGATCGCTTATAATGCCAGAGACGTGGAAGACAACTCCATTGTGCAAACCGTCAGCGTATCCTCATCTCAAAAAACAGCTGCTGCCGACTGGGCGGTATCAAAAGTGGGCGACCCATACTCATTTAACTTCGTCAATAACAGAAGTACCGGCCATGACGGCGCCAAAAACTGTTCAAAGCTCCTATGGTCTGCCTTTTTGCTGAAAGCAGGCATTGATATAGACAGCAACGGAGGCTTAGGTGTGTATCCGCGCGACATCACAAGTTCTTCGTATACGACAACCATCATGACCATTTACTAAGGAGAAGGATATGAAAAAGTGGATGATTACCATCGCCATGCTGATTCTCGCAGGAATCGCACTATTTGTCTTCATTTCTCCTCTCAAAAACCATAAAACCGTGAGTCAGCAGGATCTCAGAAACCCCGATTTCCTGGATGACAAAGAAGTCCTGCTGTATTTCTCATCCTCTGCGGATCAAGATGCATTTGGCGGCGGGAAAAGCTACGCCCTGTTTATCAGCCAGGACGGGACGCTGTCTTCCTTTAAGATGAAGGGCCTTGAGCTGGGCTCAGCCAAGGTTCACGGTGACAGCGTGATGCTGGAGGACAAAAACACGATTTATACGATCAAAAACGGCCTGCGCTCCCATAAAAGAGCCTATCAGCACACAGGCGACAGTGCAGGCTTTCTGCAAAACACGGACGGCTTTTACACCTTATACAACTCCGGCTACGACAAAAAGAAAGACGGATACCGCTCAGAGCTGTACCGCCAAATGGACGGAGAGTGGAAAAAAGACGTCATCCCCTACTACATCCGAGCCTCCGGTTTTCATGACGGCACCATTTATGCACTCGTCCCGACAGATGACGAAAAAGGCTATGAGCTCCTTCAGATTCAAGCAGATCAGAAGAAGCTTACCTATCACACCATAACGGAATGGCAGTACCGGGAAGGAGCCTCAGTCGAATCCCAGCTTGCTGTAGACGACCAAGCTGTTTATGTTATGGTTCGCGGCCAAAAAGCCCGCAATCTCTATCAAATGGTCAAGATCAACAAAAAAAGCGGCAAAGTAGAGCTGCACGACATCGCCGAATACAAAAACGACGAACAAACGATATACAGCTCCATGCCCTTCAGCTTTAAAAACAGCTTTTTCCCTTATGACGGGAACCTGTATTTCATTGACGGCTTCGGAAAGGTACACAAAATCGATGCCAAGACAGGAAAAACAAGCATCGTCTTTACCTTTTCCCAGGACAAAATGAAAGCCGATTTCAAAGAAATCACCCAAAAAGGCAGCAGCCTCTATTTCTTCACATACACGTATAACAAGCCTGCCTACATTGAACAGTACAGTTTGAAAACCGGAAAGAAAATGAAAGAAAAAGAGATTAGGAAGGTAAAGGATGTCGTGACGCCGAAGAGTCATTTGAAGCTGTATGATGTTGAGGTGATGAAGAGGTTTTAAGGCAAGGAGGGTAGTATGGGAGCCATCGCTGTGTTATTTATCGTTTTTGGTTTTCCGATCATCGCAGGTGTATTTGGTATAGCGGGTCATTTTTTATTTAAGAGATTTTGGGTGGCGCCGCTCATCGTCCTTATAGCGAGCTTGATATTGTTATTTACGTTAGCTACGGGCAATAGCTCATTCTTGTTTTGGGTTGTTATGTATACGGGGATTGCGTTAGTAACGAGTGTTGCCACATTATTTCTCAGGAAATTTTTTGAGTGATCTCTGTTTATGAAGAGACTGGTGTGATGTCTCTTTTTTTGTTGAACCGAAGTTTGCAGAGGATTTTGGGTATGGTTTAGAAACGAATCTAAAGGAGGAATTACATGCAGACCAAACGGGTTATTCTTCTGGCAGTTATGATCTGCCTGGTTTCGGCCATTACTGTGTTCTTGTTAAATGGATGTAAAGTCGACTTCTTAGACATCGGCGGAACCATTATTGGCTGCCTTCTTGGCATATTTGTTGTTATAAGAATACAGAAAAAACAGTCGTGAGAAAGGGAAAGAGTCATGCCGAACCGAAGTCATGATCAAGGACGCAAAGTCCAAACACATGCATGGGAGGAATGGCGTTGACAGGAAACAAAGCGGTTGTGTACAAAGGCAATGGGACTGTAGCGGTGGAGGATATCGGTTATCCGGAGTTAATCTTAAGGGACGGGCCCGGCGTTCCAAAGGCGAATGTGAATCGAAAATGTGAGCATGGGGTTATTCTCAAAGTCATTACAACCAACATTTGCGGAAGCGACCAGCATATGGTCAGAGGACGCACAACGGCGCCAGAAGGCTTGGTGCTCGGGCATGAAATTACGGGAGAAGTCATTGAAACGGGGCGTGATGTTGAATTTATCAAAAAAGGAGATATCGTATCCGTTCCTTTCAATATTGCCTGCGGACGCTGTGTGATGTGCAAAACGCAGAAAACGCATGTGTGCCTGAATGTCAATCCGGACCGTCCGGGATCGGCTTACGGCTACGTCGATATGGGCGGCTGGGTCGGCGGCCAGTCTGAATATGTCATGGTGCCGTACGCTGATTTTCAGCTTTTGGTATTCCCTGATAAAGAACAGGCGCTAGAAAAGATTCTCGATTTGACCATGCTGTCGGACATATTCCCGACCGGTTTCCATGGAGCTTACACAGCGGGCGTGCAAACAGGTTCAACCGTCTATATCGCGGGAGCGGGGCCTGTTGGCTTGGCAGCTGCACACTCCGCTCAGCTCCTAGGCGCCTCCACCGTGATTGTCGGCGATCTGAACGAAGACAGACTGGCACAGGCGAGAAGCTTCGGCTGTGAAACGGTCAACGTACAAAAACACGACCGCCTCGGCGAGCAAATTGAACAAATACTAGGTGAACCGACCGTTGATGCTGCAGTGGACTGTGTTGGCTTTGAAGCATCTGGGCACGGCAATCAAGGAGAAGCGCCTGCCGCCGTGCTGAACTCGATCATGGACGTCACCCAGGTCGGAGGCAGCCTTGGCATTCCAGGCTTATACGTGACCGAAGATCCCGGCGCAAAGGATGCGGACGCCAAAACAGGCTCACTAAAAATCCGCTTCGGACTCGGCTGGGCCAAAGCCCACACCTTCGTCACCGGACAAACGCCCGCCATGACATACAACCGCAATTTGATGAAAGCGATCCTGAGCGGCAGAGCGCAAATCGCAAAGGCCGTCAACGCCACCGTCATTTCTCTGGACGACGCGCCAAAAGGCTACAGCGACTTCGACAAAGGCGCAGCCAAAAAATTCGTCATCGACCCGCATGGAACACTGAAGTAAAAGAAAAAGCCGGACGTTCTCAGAACGCCGGCTTTATTGCTGGTAATCCGTTTCTTCAAAGCGGTTTCCCTTTTCATCCTGTACAATGAATTCCCCTTCGATTTTGTCCAGTCCAATCAAAATATAAGGGTTTTTCTCATTTTCCTCTGAAGCGGGTTTTCGTTTCACAGTTACAATCGTTTCTTTAGGCGAGAATTTGACGTCTGACACCTCAAGCTGTTTTTCGTTCTCGCTGCTTCCGAGAGACACGACGACCATTTTTTTGCCTTCTGATATGGTGAAGACTTGATATCCTTTCACATCATCATGCATTTGAAGGTAATTAGCGTATATTTCTAAGTCTGGACTGCCTTCACCGATTCGATCCTTCTCCAACACCCAATAAGACGGCTGACACCCAGCAAGCAGCAACATGATCACAAAAAGCCAAACCCATCTAAAGCGCAAATGCAGACCTCCCCATACATCGGTTACATCCAAACTAACACACTAACGAAATAGAGTCATCAACAGCTTGTTTGTCGAATTGTGGATAAAACTCAGCCCGAAGCACTACTAACATGTGAATAAATAGGTTATATTGAGAAGAGAACAATTGTAAAAATGGAAGAAAACATCGGAGGATTTGAACATGAAACAAGCGTATTATTCCTGTGAAGAACACATCGAAACGGTGCTGGATATGTACATAGACGACCACGAGCTGCCGCCCGAAATCAGAAAAATCGAACATACTAACAGTTTATCCACAGCCTGTGAATTATGTGGAGACCCCGCAGTATATATAGTGGGGAACGAATGATCTTACACAAAATACAGAAAAGATATCCACAATTGTGGACAACATATATGAATAACTTGTTTCTAAAGTGGGGATGACCTGTGAATATCAATATTGTGACAATCGGAAAACTAAAAGAAAAATACCTCAAGCAAGGCATTGAAGAATACATCAAACGACTTTCGGCCTACGCAAAAATCGACATCATCGAACTCCCGGACGAAAAAGCGCCGGAAAACTTAAGCGACCAGGACATGAAAATCATAAAAGACAAAGAAGGCGACCGCATCCTATCCAAAATCAGCCCCGACGCTCACGTCATCGCCCTCGCCATCGAAGGAAAAATGAAAACATCCGAAGAACTAGCCGATACAATAGATAAGCTGGCTACATATGGAAAAAGCAAAGTCACCTTCGTCATCGGCGGATCACTCGGACTGAGTGACGCGGTAATGAAGCGAGCGGATGAAAAGCTGTCGTTCTCGAAAATGACGTTTCCTCATCAGTTGATGCGTCTCATACTAGTCGAGCAGGTTTATCGGGCTTTTCGGATTAATCGTGGGGAGCCTTATCATAAGTGAATGAGGTTTTTACTTAGTAAATACATTTTAAAAAATAAAATAAAGGAAAAACTAAATTAATTGTCGAATATTGGAGTTAATAAACTTTAATTTAAATAGGGGATTATAGTGAAAATAAGAAAATTGACTATACGTAATTATAATGCAATTAGATATATTGAAATGAATGATATACCAGACTTTGTAGTTATTGCAGGCCCAAATGGAGTTGGTAAATCAACAATATTTAACGCAATAAAGCAATTTCAAAGAATAATAAAACGCATTTATATAAGTGATTTAAAGCATGGTATAAAAAGAAGAATTGATTTTACTAATAATAACATATTCCCCTTTGGGAATGAAACTCAAAACGGAGAAATTGAAATTACTTTCCAATTATCAGAAAAAGAGAAATCCTTTCTTAAAACTGATAAAGATTTAATTACCGGGAAACTTGATTTTAATGAGATAAACAACTGTAGATTTGATAATGAGTTAGGAGAATTATTGTTAGAAGGTAATAAATTTTCCCAAATTAATCATATAAATGCTAATAGAAATTTGACATCAAAATCAAATAAAGAAATAAACCTTAGTTCGTTAGCGCGGTTCTATGGAGAAGATGATGATAGAAGATATGGTAGAAGAAATGAGAATGAGAATAGATTTGAAAGGGTAAAAGACTACTTAGCAGCTATATACTTTGATGACTTAATCAAGGTAGTTGAAAGTGGAAATATAGGGAATGAACTTAATGAGTTAGTTCAAATAATTAACTCTTATATTAAACCTAAAAAGTTTTTAGGTGTAAAAAGGGATATTTCCGGATTGACCTTTCCTATAGAATACGGTGAATTGATACATGATATTGACGAACTTAGTTCAGGAGAGAAAGAGATAGTAATGTTATTCGTTAATTTAAAATGGATACAGGCAGAAAGTTATATATTTTTATATGATGAACCCGAATTGCACCTTAACGCTAATTTAGAAAAATTATTATCCTCACATTTGAAGCAATTACAGGGTAATAATCAGATTTGGCTAGCAACTCATTCTTACGAAATACTGGATTCTGCAAATTATACAGATGTTTTTCAAATTGTTCATTATTCCGGTGAAAACCAAATATTTAGGCTTATCAGTAATGAGGATAAGTTTGAAACTTTTAAGTCATTAGGTGCAAATGTGGGTTTACAGTTAATATCTGAAAAAGTTATGTTTGTCGAGGGGAAAACTGATAAAGAATTTTTTCAATTATTATTTGATGAATATAAAGAACAAATAAGTTTTGTTCAGTCTACTGGTATAAATAATCTAATGAGAGTAAGTAATGCTGTAGTGGATTTATTAACTGAGGCGAGTAAAGCATCGGATTTTTATTTAGTTAGAGATAAAGATTTCTTGATAACTTCCCAAATAGAAGAACTTAAGGCAAAGCTTAACCAAAAAATTCATGTCCTATCAAAGTATCACATTGAAAATTATTTTTTAAATGGTGAAGCGATTATAAATGTCATGAAAAATGTAGGTCTTGATAAGTTCGATAATTCAAATCAGATTGAGATTAAATTAAAAGAAATTGCTGATAGTCAAAGAGATGATGTTATAGCTCAATGGATTGCATTTGAATTACATGAGGAGTTAAGAAAATTTAATTTTAATGTGGGTGGCCAAAATTTAGAGGGAAGACTCAAAGAAAGAGTAGCTGCTCAAAGAGAGCGAATAAATGAAATACTTGGTGATAGTAGTATAGTCAATAACCTAGATGAAAAAAAGAATTATATCAAGGATAACTGGGAAAATATATGGATGGACTTTCCCCCTGGAAGAGATATATTAAAGGAGTTTGTAAACCAGTTTGTAGAAGGTATTAAATATGATAGATTTATACATTTGCTTGTCAGAGAGTGCATTAAATTGAAAACTACTGAAGTTAATAATCTAAAATCAATCATTCTAAATGAGCTGGGTTTTGAACAGTAGTTGTTATAAAAGAAATAAGCTTAATAGAAATGATAATAAGCGGTTGTTATAAAAGAAATTTAGTGAAATTTATTTTTAATTATTTATATGTATTTAGATATCTGTAGAGAACCGTATCATAAGTAAGTGTGGTTTTCTAATTTTACGTTAATTAATCGTTCTAAAAAGAATTGATTATCTAGGAAGTGAACACCGGCTAACTAATTTTTCAGGTCTTTTTTCACATTTAAAATAGTTAAATAATGCAAATAAGTTTATACTCTGCTCCACTCAATTAAAAGGTTGAGTTTCTATGGAAGGTCTACGGATGGATTGGGGACTAAAAGTCTTAGAATATATAAAAGTTCAGTTTATAAAAGGAATCACCTAGGACTCAGGATTTTTAAATATTTCAATATCATTTATTGATACATGTAACTAATAAGGTTGTGAGAAAAGTAAAGTGAGGTAAAAAATTTGAAAAATAAAGAAGACTTTTATGTTGATATTAAAGAGAGAGCATTAAATATATATGAACAATACCAATTTCTTATGAAAGGAATTTTTAAAAATGAAACCAACATCTCAAAATATAAACTGAATTTCTATATTAAAGAAGATGCGAATTTAGGTGGAAAAGCATGGTGTGAAAAATATACAGATAATATACTAATATATAAGGGGGTTATAGATAATTTTTTTGATTATTTTTATAGCTTTACAAAAATGCAAAGCAAAAGTTTCTTGGAAAAATTACATTTTAACTATGAAGATGAAACTGAAGTATCTTACGAGTTGTTGAAATTCGTTGATAATGGAAAAGCTAATATTTTTGATAGTAAAATTATAGATATTAAATTAGCTGGATTGCTTACAATTTTTGTATCACGCTTTATAATAACCCATGAATTAGGACATTTACTTAATGGGCATTGTGAATTTCTATATTCAAAAGATAAAAAGAATATTCAATATATTTCAATGTTTGAAAAAGATAAGAATCAAACTACAAAGACTATTTCTCCACTAGATTTCAGGACTCTAGAAATGGATGCAGATGCCTTTGCTGCAACAGATAATTGTAGAAATTTGATTTTACTATACGAACTTTTTGAAGAAAAGGTGGATAGTGATTTAAATATAAAACCGATAGATTTATTTTATTGGTGGTCATTTGCAATTAGAAGCAATTTTTTAATAACACAAAGAATCTTAAATGATGAGGAATATAAAGTTGATAAAACTCATTTACCAAGTGTAGCACGTTGGATTTTAATATTAGGATCAATGTTAAATATTATAGAAAGTGATACATATAAAATCAATTATAGGGTTGGAGATAGCAAAGAGAAACTATTACAATCATTTGTGAATGGATTTGTATACGCTGAGAAGTGTTATAATGAAATTTTTTATACAAATTATAATTGTATAGAAGAAACTATTAATAGTGAAGACTATGTACATTATGCATCAGCAACTCAAAGAAACTGGGAAAATCTCCGGAGTGAATTGGATATATTTTCAAGACTACCTCTATATAAATCTCGCTCACCTTTTTCATAATAAAACCTCATTGAGACATATTATGGAGAGCCTTTTCATAAGTGAAATGTTTTATCTAGTTATCTCCTATTTAATTATATTTAGTAGTTTTTTTAAATTGGAAAATTAAAGGGGGAGAGGAAAAAATAAAAGGTAGAAAAAATTAAAATTAACCTAAAAACGACGAAGGAAAATGTTCTTTTTAATTGAGCTAATATTACAAAAAATGAATGGAAGAAGTAATGAGCGTCAATATAAGACAAATATAAATAATTTTAATGATTCCGTATTTCAAAATATAAGATATAGTGCTTCTAAGCTATTTAGAAAGATGTAATTTTTTGTGTAAATCTTAAAGACACTGATTTTTCTAATGATAAATTTAAAACCCGTATTGTATTAATACAAATATATAATTTCTGAAAATTTAGATATTAATTTTAAATAAGCTTACTCAAAATGAGTTGTTAGAGATTTAAGGAGCTTAGAAAATCCCAATAGACGATCTACTAATTTCTACACATATCATAGTTATAGAAAATTTGTTTTAAATTATTTGGTAAAATAATGATACAATTTATTTGTCTTTCCTCGGAATTGTGAAAACGATGAAAGGTTAGTGAGCAATGGAGACATACGCAAATAGTTGGTATTCAGGAGGAGATGTCTATGATTAGTGACACTGCTACTATCGTTGGTTTTCTTGTTAGATTAGTTATGTTTTAAGTCTTATCGCTTTAAAATTAATTAATGACTCTCTCCTCGATTACTGAGTTATTCTAATCTTTATTAAATATACTGTGATAAAGAAATCCTCTATAATGAGTTGTCATTAAATTGATAGCTCATTTTTGTTAACATATTAATCTTCAAACTAATAAAAATAAGAAAAATATTTTTGAGATTGAATATGAAATATAGCCTTAAATAGATAAAGAAGTAAATTGCATCATAATAAGTAGATGAGGTTTGATTCTATACGTAGTGAAGGAGTAAAATTAATGGAACATAACAATAAATCATTTGTTTCCTTGAGTTACACTAAGGAGGAATTTTTAAGTTTAGGTATTCGTTTAGAGTCCAATAATAATTGGGATAGAGCTGTAAAGATTTTTGATGATAGAATCCAAGGAAGATATTTAGATATAATAGATAAATTAATTAAAGAAAATGAATTAATAAGAGATGGATTTGCAATAATGGCTCTTAATTGTTTATTAATAGAGACGCTATTACAATTTAGGTATGGATGGGATGAAACAAAGGGTGGAAATAAAAAAAGTTATTCTGAGTTTTTATCAAACGTTTTCCCAGATATTTTTAATAAAAAAATAGCCAATATATTTTATTCAGATATTAGATGTGGAATACTTCATTCAGCACAAACTAAAGGAAAGAGTAAACTAACATTTAATCAAGATTATGCAGTGAAGCTAATGAAAACAGAGGATAAGGACTATATCAAGGTTGATGTAGGAAATATTACATCGGAAATTATAAGGTATTATAATTCATATAAAGAGATGCTTTTAGATCCAAATTCAAATAATATAAGAGAAAACTTTAGAAAAAAATGATATATATTTGTTTGAAATGACACTTCTGAAATTACAAGCAAACAGTCTAATTAATGGTTAGACTGTTTTTTCTTATCTTATTTTAGTCCTGAATTATTATTTTCGGGGGAAATTCAATAATAGGCATTTCAAGTTTACTCTAACATCATACTGGGAGGTATTAAAAATATGGAACAAAAACAATGATTTTTTAGTAATAATTTACTAGTTGTTGTATGAGCGAGGTGAATTGATTTTTGGCCTGTAAGGAACTAAATTCAACATAATTGAGTGTATATAAGAGTTGTTGTTTATAGAAAAAGTTCATACTCAATATCTTGATTTATTAAGTTATTCTCATATGAGAACAAAATTAAATTTTCATCATATTATATACGCACTTATGACTGAGCAAAAAACCAGACTTGTTAGCAATTTGATGTACTAAATAAGTAAGTAACCGCAAGAAAGAGCCCAGAGAATAATCCCTGAACCCCATACCCTCACTTCATATACCGATACTCCCGCAAACTTTCCAAAATCGCTACTTCCTGCAACAGTTCCTCACCGACATTCGTTTCCTTTACTTTCTTCCGCTCAAGCTCTTTGTCCACTAATCGTTTCACCGTTAAGACATCGGTTCCGGTGCTTAGGACTTCTGCCTTGGAGTTGAAGTGTTTATGGGCGACGAGCTGCATGCCGTAGGAGTTGTATAGCAGCGTGTAGCCGGCGATGCCTGTTGTGGATTGATAGGCTTTGGAGAAGCCGCCGTCGATGACGATCATTTTTCCGTTTGCTTTGATTGGGTCTTCTCCTTCGATTTCTTTTACGGGTGTATGGCCGTTAATGATATGGCCGTGATCTGGATTGAGGCCGAATTCTGCCAGGATGTTTCGGCAGGTTGCCTCGTCTTCGCGTAAATAATAATACGGATTTTTCTTTTCTTTATGCGTTTCCTTCTCTTTGATGAAATACCGCTCAAATGTCGTCATGGCACGTTTTCCGAAGAGGGAGGAGTATTCGCCTGTCCATAAATACCAAGCCATATCTGTCGCCAGGTCATCGGTTTCTTCCGGGTGGGCAAAGGCTTCCCGCAAGAATCGTTCAAATACATCGAGCAGCTCACGGCCCGCATACGGTTTATCCTCAATCATCATCGTTTCCATATTGCCATTTTTATCGACAGGAATACAGCCGTGAATCAACAGGTTGCCGTTATATTTTAAATAAAGGCTGCCTTTTTTCATCATAAAATTCATATGGCGGCCCAGCTTTTCGGAATGCTGGACAGAGAATAGCAGCTTGTCTATGACTTCTGCTTCTTCTTCTAATAGCTGATCTGGCTGCTCCGGATTAATTGTCGCAAAGCAGGTGTTTTCCAGTTGATATGTTTTTCCGTTCAGCGTGATTTCGTTTTTGTCATAATCTATTTTCTCTAATAACAGCCGCTCTTCCATATTAAAGTTCGGCCGTCTCTTGATAATCGGGCTCTCGAGCTTGAATTGGATCATCGCAATCGCTTGATGGATTTTTGTGATTTGCTTAATCTCATCCTCTGGCCTGTTGTCGTCTGCTTTTGGACGGAACGCTGGATTATCATCATAATATTTTTCGGCCAGGTTTAGCAGCGGTCTCAGGTTGATGCCGTACACGTCTTCAATAATATCCAGGTTGTCGTAGCGGGCACAGATGCGGATAATATTGGCCAAGCACACTTTGGAACCGGCATAGGCGCCGATCCAAAGGACATCGTGATTTCCCCACTGAATATCGACAGAATGATAGTTGATCAGTTCTTCCATAATTCTATCCGGCTGCGGTCCGCGGTCGTAAATATCGCCGACCACATGCAGATGGTCGACCACCAATCGCTGAACGCTGTAAGCAAGCCCGGTGATCAGCTTATCGGCTTGGCCAAGCTCAATGATCTGATCAATGATTTCGGAGTAATATTGCTCCTTGTTGCCAGCTTGTTCTGTTTTGTATAGCAGCTCCTCCGTAATATAAGCAAATTGGGCAGGCAGTGCTTTGCGCAATTTGGAGCGGGTATACTTGGAGGAGCAATATGAAACGAGCTTAATCATTCGATGAATCGTTTCTTTATACCACTCGTTTAACGCTTCTTTCGCATCAAAGTCATGTTTGATTAACTTCAGTTTGTCTTCCGGATAGTAGACCAATGCTGCTAATTCATCGATTTCTCTATCGTAAATGACACCGCTGAAGATGTCGCGTATCTTCTCTTTGACTCGTCCTGAACCATTGCGCAGCACGTGCTGGAATGCCTGATACTCCCCGTGCAAATCACTGACAAAATGCTCAGTGCCCTTTGGCAGGTTCAATATCGCTTTCAAATTAATGATTTCTGTTACCACTTTTTCTTCACAATCGTATTTTTGCGCGAGTAGATCTAGGTACTTGCTTTCCAAAATCGTCCATCCCCTTTTTAGAATAAACCCCTATTTATGAGCATGTGCATGATAAGGTGAATTTAAAAGTATGACATTATTTTTCATCATTGGACCTTTATATGATAGTACCGCATAACTGCTTTTATAGACAATTGAAACGAGAGAAAGAGATGTTCAAATGGGGTAAGCAAGAGCTTAAAACAGCTTTTCAGTAGTATCCATAGAGGATCTTGCAGGTTGGTTTGGGGTAAGATTGTTTGCCTCATTTCTTCCACTTAAAATCTGTATATCCCTTAACTAGTGTAGTCAATATTGATGTTTTACTTTTCATTACGAAGCTTTAAATCAAACTATGGCCTTTCATTCGGTATAGCTTAGAGGGGCTAGAGGACTATAGGTTTTATATACCAAGAATAGTGACATTTTTCAGATTTCTTAGGTACAATATATTGACATGTATTGAATCATATAGAATAATTGGGTTATATTAGAAAAGGAGGAGTGATAATATGAAAAAGGAAAACTCTAACAATGAGACTGTGAAAAACTTAGAATTTAAGGGTCTATTAGATGAATCACAAAAGTTAGCAAAAGTGAATGATCTTTGGTATTTTGTAAAATCAAAAGAAAATCGCTGGATTCTTGGAAGTGGTCATTAATTAGAGGGGTACAAAGGAGAGTCTAACTCTCCTTTACCATTTGTTGGGGGATATTTCATGTATAATAAAACAGTATCAATCAATTTAGATTCAAGGTGTAATGCATCCTGTGACCATTGTTGTTTTTCTAGTTCACCAACTTCAACAACCAGGATGGAAAAAGAATACATAAGAGAGTTAGTAACTGAATTTGCAAAAAACAAAACCATTCAAGTGATTTCTTTTACAGGTGGGGAAGTTTTTTTAGATTATAAATTTTTAAAAGAACTAATGGAAATCATTAAACCATATGAAAAACAAATAACGTTGATCTCTAATGGATTTTGGGGTTTGAGCAAGAAAAAGGTCCAGGAGTACTTTCATGATATGAATTCTTTAAATGTGATAGCACTGACTATAAGTTATGATGAGTACCATGCTCCATTTGTCAAGTCTTCCAGTATTAAAAACATATTAGAACATAGCAGGAAATACCCTGATATCGATATTTCTCTTAATATGGCAGTTACCAAAGACAAAATGTCCAACCATATTTTAGAGGAATTGGGGGATTCAATCTTAGGTGTAAAGATAACAAAATTTCCAATGATATCAGTTGGCGCTGCTAAAACTAGAATTAAGCAAGAAAACATACATAAATTTTACAGTCTTGAAGATGAAGATTCCTTACATTGTCCCGGATATGACATTGTATATCATCATGATGGAGAAATTTATCCATGTTGTTCCCCTGCTATTTTTGAAACGAAAATAACCCTAAGGGAAGAATATAACCAAAGTTTCGAAAGAACCGTGGAAAAGTTAAATTCCAATTTGCTATTATTTATTCTCCGAAAAGAAGGATTCAAATGGTTTTTGAATATTTTAAAAGAAAATAACAAAATAGAGGAATTTGACATTCCTTATGAATTTTCCTCTATTTGTGGAGTTTGTGGTTCCTTATTCAACTCTGCAGAAAAAATAAACTACTTCTATCCTTATATGGAAAAATACTATAATGAAAATTTTAAAGTATGAAGATGAAAAATATGAAGTGCTTGTGCAAAACAACGTATTTATAAAAGACAAAAAAAGCGGAGAATACTATAAAAATAGTTTAAATTCTCTGTCAGATGAACAATTATTACGTTTTAAAATGTATAAAGAGAAAGTATCACCAAAGTTTTTTTATCTGTTCTTATCCTTTACGGCTCTCATGTTCATATTAAATTATATTCATTTAATAAAATTGCAAAATGGATTGTCCTCAGTATTTTACGGCTGGAAAATGTGGATAATTATAGTTATTTACTTTATAATGAATATAGTGCTTCATGAACTGGGACATATTTATTCCTTAAAATTTTTCGGGAAAAACTTTGATAAAGTGGGATTCAAACTGAATTTTTATGTATTTCCTGCTTTTTATGTCCAATTGAATGAAACCTATATGCTATCAAGAAATGAAAAGATAATCGTTCATTTATTTGGCTTGTTTATCAATTATTTTTTAATAAACACATTAGAATTAATAAATCAATTTACATTTTCCAGTGAAGCATTAACTATGGCATTTATGCTTTTCTCGTCTACTTTATTGTGGAACTTAATTCCAATACTGAATTCTGATGGTTACAAAATTCTTTTAGCTTTTCTGAGCTTAGATGAATATAGCCGTTTTAAGACAAATCATTGGTTAGTTCTTACGATTCAAATTATAGGGATTGGCCTTGCAGTGAATTCAGTTGTACATTGGATATTATATATTGTAAACTAGAGTAAAAGATCTCCAAATTAGCCATCTAAAAATATTTCTTGCGCTTCCGGGTCGGAAACGAAAGAGGTACCTCAAAAGCTTAGACATTAGTAACAAATCACAAGGCAGAACATTTTATTATTATGCAAATATTTCCTAGGAGTATGTATATGAATATAGCGAATTACACTTTAAAAGTGAAAGGCAAAACGTTACTTCAGGACACAGACTTGCATTTTTCGAGCGGGAAAATTAATCACGTTGTCGGAAAAAATGGAGTCGGTAAATCACAGCTTGCTAAAGACTTTTTGTTGAATAATAGCAAAAGAATTGGTAGAGATATTCGTCAAAATGTTTCTTTAATATCCAGCTCGTCGAATATACCTAATGATGTTTCTAAGGACTTTTTATTACACTTTTTGAGTAAAAAATTTGATGCAGAAATGATAGATAAAATCGCACATTTACTTAATCTGGATAATATTGATGGGAAAGTTCTGATCAAAAATTTGAGTGATGGACAAAAGCAAAAGTTAAAATTGCTCAGTTTCTTATTAGAGGATAAAAATATTATTGTTTTAGATGAAATAACGAATTCATTAGACAAAAAAACGGTTATAGAGATTCATGGCTTCTTAAACAAGTATATTCAGGAGAACCCCGAGAAGATTATCATCAACATTACACATGATTTGTCTGATTTAAAGGCGATAGAAGGGGATTATTATATATTTAATCACCAAGAAATTCAACAATATCATTCAGTGGATAAATTAATTGAAGTGTATATAAATGAGTAATAAAACAGTGGGGGCTTGAGATGAAATTAGAGTTTAAAAAGAGTATTAGCAACAAAGTTATCATTATTTTAGGAGCAATGTTTGTATTTTTATTTTTGCTGGGTTATTTTTTACTTGTTGGAATTGATAAAGTCAGCAATGTTACACCTGAAATGTTTTTCTTTAGCTCCTATACTGTTGCGACCCAGTTTGGTTTGATGTTATTTTCATTTGTTATAGCTTTCTTTATTAATAGAGAGTATTCAAACAAAAATATTCTCTTTTACAAATTAATTGGAGAGAACATCTATACTTTCTTTTATAAAAAGATAGCTGTTTTATTTTTAGAATGTTTTGCATTTATAACGCTAGGCCTGCTAATCATATCGTTGATGTACCATGATTTTTCGCATTTTGCATTATTACTTTTTTTATTTTCTGCAGTTATACTGCAGTATATTCTAATTATCGGAACTATAAGCATGTTATGTCCTAATATATTAATTAGTATAGGTGTCAGTATCGTTTATTGGATGACTTCTGTTATCTTAGTAGCTATAAGCAATAAAACGTTTGGTTTCATTGCTCCTTTTGAGGCAGGCAACACTATGTATCCCCGAATAGAAAGAGTGCTGCAATCTGATAACATGACACTTGGGAGTAATGATGTTTTATTTATTATTTTGTATTTAGTTTCAATCATTATCATAAATGCGATTATCCTTCGCTTTTCTAAAACTAGATGGATCAAAATGGGCATTTAATAGAGGAAGCTACTTCACAGTGAAGTAGCTTTTTATGTGCACCTATATATCATTAACATCAAGATTAATGCATGTGACTGACTGAGTTTGTTAAGGGAAGGATGTTTTTCTGTTTGCATCGCCCAAACTATTATTGTTTTTCTTTCACCATCTTTACAAAGAGGAAAAAGATAATGAATACGATAAAGTAGTTCATTGGATTCTTAACGATGCTCATCTCTAGTGAAATCTGTAAGAGTATCCAGAGTGTAAAGATAGCTAGTATGGCAGGAATGATAATTTTATACATGTCGACCACCTTCCATAGTGCAGCAGCTCTACAGCAAAAAACTATTAGCCTGCACCACAAACTGCGACTGCTTATAATTATACGAAATCTTCGAGTAATCAAACGGCTGCCCATTTGTCAGGTGAAAAATACTTTCTATATACAGCTTCGGCAGTCCAGCCTCCAACTCTAGATACTTTGCTTCTTCCTCATTAAGCTGGCCCACGTGCAGAAACAAATCAGAAAAACCAATCTTCAACCCCAGTCCTTCGCGGATGTAATGGAAGATGGAGTGGGAGACGATTTCGTTGTTTAAATACGTCACGATGGATTTGTTGTAATAGGATTCTTCGTAGCAAAGGGTCTGGCCGTTGATGTAGCGGACCCTTTTGACATAGTAGATGTCCTCGTTTATTTCGATGTTCAGATTTTCCGCCGCTTCCGGCGTTGGCTTTCTCACGTCCAGTTCGATGACTTTTGAGGTGACGTTGAAATCCTCGAGATCTTTTTTAAATCCCTGATTCGACAGAAGGCTGATATAGCCTTTTCGTTTATGTTTTCTGACGAAAATGCCGCTTCCTCTGACCTGAAAGATCGCGCCTTTTTGCTCTAATAGCTCCAGGGACTTTGTGATGGTGCTTTTGCTGACTTCAAACTGGGCCATGAGGGTTTCCAGGACTGGCAGTTTGTCTCCCTGCTGAAGCTGGTGTTCTTCTATATATGTTTCAATTTCCGCTGCGATTTGCTGGTATTTTAACATACGCATTCCTCATTTATTCGTTTAGTTTCACTTGTCAAAATTATAGCATAAACCGCTTACAATGATAGTTAGTGCGTAAATATTTTATTTCGGTATTGATAAATTATACCGGTACAATTATAATGAAAGCGTAACCAAAACAAAGGGGTGGGTGAAAATGTCGGGGAAAGTGAGAGATTATACGAGACTAGCAAAAGACATTTTAGAGGCCGTAGGCGAGGAAGAGAATGTGATTGGGGCTTCTCGCTGCGCTACCAGACTTCGATTGGTGCTGAAGCGGTCTACCCCTAAAGCGAAGGAAATCGTGAAATCGATGCCACCATCCCGGCGTCATTACGGTTGTCAAAGCATGCGATTGACCTGCGTTCAGCGTCGAATTGCTTGCGCACATCGGGCTGGATACGGTGACATTAGACGGCACTCCTTTTTCCTTGAAGGTAAAAGAAGGCGATACCGTAAAAAAAGGCGAAGTGCTTGTTGAGTTTGATAAAGCTTTCATTGAAGAGATTGAGGAAAGTGCATTGCATCAAAAAATATTTACAGTCGTAAGCTGAGGAGGAATGAAACATGGGAAACATGCCGAAAGATTTTTTATGGGGCGGTGCTTTAGCTGCCCACCAATTTGAAGGCGGATGGAATCAAGGAGGTAAAGGGCCGAGTGTCGTCGATGTGATGACAGCGGGTGCGCACGGCGTGCCGAGAAAAATCACGGATACGATTGAAGAGAACGAGTTTTATCCGAACCATGAAGCCATTGATTTCTATCACAGATACAAGGAAGATATCGCTTTGTTTGCAGAAATGGGATTAAAATGCCTGCGGACGTCTATCGGCTGGAGCCGCATTTTTCCGAAAGGCGATGAGGCTGAACCGAACGAAGCGGGTTTGCAGTTTTATGATGATGTGTTTGATGAATTGCTGAAGCATGGGATCGAGCCGGTCATTACCCTGTCTCACTTTGAAATGCCGCTGCACCTGGCAAGAGAATATGGCGGCTTCAGAAACCGGAAAGTCGTGGACTTCTTCGTCAACTTTGCAGATGCTTGCTTTACCCGTTACAAAGATAAAGTGAAGTACTGGATGACATTTAACGAGATCAACAACCAAATGGATGTGAACAATCCGCTGTTCCTATGGACGAATTCAGGTGTTGTGGTTGGCGAAAACGAAAACGCCAAGGAAGTCATGTATCAAACGGCGCACCACGAATTAGTGGCGAGCGCATTAGCAGTGGCAAAAGGAAAAGACATCAATCCAGAGTTCCAGATCGGGGCCATGGTATCACACGTGCCGATTTATCCTTTCTCCTCCAATCCTAAAGATGTGATGCTGGCTGAAGAAGAAATGAGGCAGCGCTATTTCTTCCCTGATGTGCAGGTTCGCGGTTATTATCCAAGCTACGCGTTGAAGGAATTTGAGCGAGAAGGCTACAATATCACATTCGAAGACGGCGATGATGAGATTTTAAGAAACGGAACCGTCGATTACTTAGGCTTCAGCTATTACATGTCAACAACCGTGAAAAGCGATGTGAAGAATGATAACACTGGCGATATTGTAAATGGCGGCTTGCCGAATGGTGTCGAAAATCCGTATATCACTTCGAGTGACTGGGGATGGGCGATTGATCCAACCGGGCTGAGATATACGTTAAATCGTTTTTATGACCGATACCAAATCCCGTTATTCATCGTTGAAAATGGTTTTGGCGCAGTGGATACGCTGGAGAAGGACGGCAAGGTTCATGATCCGGAACGCATTCAATATTTAAAATCACATATTGAAGCATTGGAAAAAGCGGTCACGTACGATGGTGTTGATTTAATTGGCTACACGCCGTGGGGCATTATTGATATTGTCTCCTTCACAACTGGCGAAATGAAAAAACGCTACGGCATGATCTATGTTGATCGTGACAATGAAGGAAACGGATCCATGAAGCGGTATAAGAAAGATTCCTTTGAGTGGTACAAAAATGTCATTCAAACGAACGGCGAGGAACTATAAGAATCTGGCCCGAATCGAGCACTTTTACCGTAGTGCCTGGTTCGGGTTTTTGGCATGATCCGATCCGATATCCAATAATGGGAATAGATTACTAGCGCTGATTGCTATGTTATGATTTCACCTGTAAGATCCTTTTTTGTATAATTTAATATTAGAATGGAAGAAAGGGAGAGAGTTTGTGAGTAAAAAGGGATGAAAGCGGGTGTCCGGCTGAAGTTTTAAGATCATGATAGAGTTCCCTAAGCAAATCTCCTGAAAAAAATTTGGCGAGGAAGGGGCAACATCACATTGAAAAACATTTTAATAAGAGCTGGCATATCACCATTTGATACATTTAATGCAGCTGAAATGATTGTTCGCAACTCCATTGGCGGCAACGTAGGAAACCTAGTATATGCCTACAGTGTGTTTCGCACGCTGATGACAGAAGGAACGACGATTACTCCTGATTATTATCGGATTCATCCAGCGGATGCTGAACAAATTAATAAAAATTATGATATGTATATTATTCCGCTGGCAGATGCATTCCGCGAGGATTTCGTGCCTTCTTTACGGAAATATACCCAATTAATTAAGAAACTAACCATTCCGGTTGTTGTGATTGGTGTTGGTTTGCGGGCTCCGTTTGAACCAAAATTAAATGAAGGTTTTCCTTTTGATGAGGATGTAAAAGCGTTTGTAAGTGCTGTGCTGGAGAGATCAAATATGATCGGTGTCCGCGGTGAAATTACAGCGAAATACCTTTCCAGATTAGGCTTCCGTGAAGGCATTGACCATACGGTGATTGGGTGTCCTTCTATGTATGCGTTTGGCAGAGAACTGAAGATAAGAGAAACTAATATCACAACAGAATCTATGGTGACGGTTAACTCATCAAGACTGTCTCCAAAGCATGTGCTGGACTTCATTACGAGAAGCATGAAAGAGTTTCCGAATCATTACTTTATCCCGCAATGGCGAAAAGAAATGATTCTGACGTATGCGGGTGCGCCTGCGCTGGCGAAGCCTGCTGATAATTATCCGGTCAGCATGGAAGACCCGGCTTATCAGAATGATAAAGTCCGATTCTTTTTAAATGTGCCGACTTGGCTGGATTTCCTGAGAAAAGCCGATTTGAGCTTTGGCGCAAGGCTGCATGGAAATATCGCAGCGACGATTGCCGGTACACCGAGCCTGTTGCTTCCGAAAGATGCCAGAATGCGTGAATTAGCTGAGTACCATCAATTAACGCATGTCATGGCAAATGAGATAACCGATCAGACAAAACTGTCAGAATTAATTGAAACACTTGATTTTCATCAGCCTGAGAAACGGCAAGCGCAAAACTTTGACCATTTCATCAGCTTCTTGAATCAAAATGAATTAGACCATATTTATAAAGAGAAAGCGATTCCTGATACCGTTCCTTTTGACGAAAAACTATCTAACACGAAGCTTCTTCCGCCTGTGACTACAGTTAGCGGCTGCAGTTCCACAGAAACAGCGAAACGCTGGGAAGCGCTGATGGCATTAGAAAATGCCAAAAAGGAAAAAACCATTAAAGATTTGAAAAAAAAGGTCAAAAAGTATCAGGGCACGTTAAATAGAAAATCAGTGCGTATCGCTTTAAAAACAGCAAATATGCTGAGTGTGAAGTGACCATTCACTAACATTACAACTATATTACAGTTGTATAAAACTTGCAATATTTTTGGAATAAAAAAGAAAGCCGCAATGCTGCCAATCTGGCAATATTGCGGCTTTCTTATATTAGTTTCGGATAAGGTAATCAAACGCGCCGAGAGCGGCCGTTGCTCCTGATCCCATCGAAATAATGATTTGATTGTACGCACTGTCTGTGCAGTCGCCGGCAGCAAATAAGCCTGGTACGCTTGTTGCGCCGTGTTTGTCGACAATGATTTCGCCCATGCGGTTGCGTTCAACCGTTCCTTCTAACCATTCTGTGTTTGGCACGAGACCGATTTGGACGAATACACCTTGAAGTTCAACGTGCTTTTCTTCGCCTGTTTCGCGGTCTACGTATGTGATGCCGTTAACACTCTGATCACCTGTGATTTCTTTTGTTTGTGCGTTTTTCACGACAGTGACGTTTGGCAGGCTGTAGAGACGTTTTTGCAGGACTTCGTCTGCTTTCAGTTCCGGCGCGAATTCTAGCACAGTAACGTGATTCACAATACCTGCAAGATCAATCGCTGCTTCGATACCAGAGTTTCCGCCGCCGATTACCGCAACGTCTTTGCCTTCAAACAATGGCCCATCACAGTGCGGGCAGTATGCGACACCTTTGTTTTTGAACTCTTGTTCACCAGGTACGTTGACATTGCGCCAGCGTGCACCTGTTGAAAGGATCACTGTTTTACTTTTCAGGACAGCGCCGTTTTCGAGTTCAAGTTCGAACAGATCTTTCTTCTCAAGGCGTTTCGCACGCTGAAGGTTCATGACATCAATATCATATTCCTTCACATGCTCTTCAAGACTTGCCGCTAGCTTCGGTCCTTCCGTCGCTTTGACGCTGATGAAGTTTTCGATGCTCATGGTGTCGAGAACCTGTCCGCCGAAGCGCTCAGCCACAACACCAGTGCGGATGCCTTTACGTGCAGTGTAGATCGCTGCACTTGCACCAGCAGGTCCGCCTCCGACCACAAGAACGTCAAACGGCTCTTTGTCAGCAAACTCAGATGCATCTGCGCCGCTGCCCATTTTCGCAAGGATTTCTTCAAGCGTCATACGGCCGCTTCCGAAGGATTCGCCATTCAGGTAAACGGTCGGCACTGCCATGATGTTTTTGCTTTCAACTTCTGCTTTGTATGCTGCGCCGTCAATCATCGTGTGCGTAATGTTCGGGTTCAGCACGCTCATCATGTTTAAAGCTTGTACAACATCAGGACAGTTGTGGCATGTCAGGCTGATATAAGATTCGAAGTGGTATTCACCGCTGATCTTCTTCACCTGATCAATGACTTTTTGGTCTACCTTAGGCGGTCTGCCGCTCACTTGGAGCAACGCCAGCACTAATGATGTGAATTCGTGGCCCAGAGGGATACCGGCGAAAGTCACGCCAGTGTCTTCTCCGACACGATTGACACTGAAGCTTGGCGTTCTGTTTAATTCAGCTTTTTCAACTGAAATTTTCGATGACATGGAAGCCAGCTCATCAACGAGAGCCAGCATGTCCTTAGAAGTGTCATCTTCGCCTGCGCTAACTTTGAGAACAATGTCATTCTCAATTAGCTGCATATATTGATTTAATTGTGCTTTGATGTTTGCATCAAGTACCAATTGAATGCACTCCTTAGATTTTACCTACTAGATCAAGGCTAGGTGTAAGAGTTTCGCCGCCTTCTTCCCATTTCGCCGGGCAAACTTCACCTGGGTTTTGACGAACGTATTGAGCTGCTTTTACTTTGTTTACAAGGTTGCTTGCGTCACGGCCGATACCGCCTGCATTGATTTCAACAGTTTGGATGACGCCGTCTGGATCGATGATGAATGTTCCGCGGTCAGCAAGACCAGTTTCTTCGTCAAGAACATCGAAGTTGCGAGAGATTGTTTGAGATGGGTCACCGATCATTGCGTAAGTGATTTTGCCGATTTTTTCAGAGCTGTCATGCCAGCCTTTGTGTACGAAGTGAGTATCTGTAGAAACAGAGTAGACTTCAACACCTAATTCTTTAAGAGCAGCATATTGTTCTTGAAGATCTTCAAGCTCAGTTGGGCATACGAAAGAGAAATCTGCTGGGTAGAAGCAGAATACGCTCCATTGGCCTTTCAAATCTTCGTTTGTTACATCGATGAATTCACCGTTTTTGAATGCTTTTGCTTCGAATGGAAGTACTTCTTTACCGATTAAAGACATAATGTATATTCCTCCTAAAAATGTATTAGAAAGCATATTCGCTTTCAATAATAATTCTAATTATATATGAATTATTAATTAATATATATTTTTTGTCAAGCCATAACCTACTTTTTTTCATCTTACTAAAGGTGTGACAGGTAGGATTTATGCATTTCTTTTATAACAAATGAGAGGCTGATTCTCAATTAGACAAGGTTTTCAGGGACTTTTGTAAATCAGAATGACAGGCCGTTTTGGCATTTGAACATTTTATGACACCATGGTCAAGGGCAAAGGACAATGGCCAAAAGCAGAATAGAACGGAACAGCAAGCTGCTGTCACATGATGATCTTGGGGATTGTTTCTAGCTATTATTGTATCACTGTTTATGATATTTAAAACATAACTTATGTCTTCTGTTGTTTGGGATAGAAGAAAAAAACACGGTTCAGTTGAAACTGACCGTGTTTTTAATACAGGTTATTCAGACCAATTCGTATGGAAAACGCCGTCCATATCAGTCCGTTCGTACGTGTGAGCGCCAAAGTAATCGCGCTGCGCCTGCAAGAGGTTCGCATTGGAACGCCCTGTGCGGTAGCCGTCGTAATAAGAGAGCGCGGTAGTTAAGCATGGGAAAGAGATTCCGGTGCTGATACCCTCGCAAACGACTTTTCGCAGGCCTGTTTGATAGGCATGGAGCTTATCTGTGAAATAAGGCGCGATCAGCAGGTTAGCCAGATTTGGCTGCTCACTGAATGCTTCGCTGATCACGTTTAGGAAATCAGCGCGGATGATGCAGCCGCCTCGGAAAATCAAGGCAATGTCTTTGAGCGGCAGATTCCAGCCGTAAAGCTCAGATGACATCTTATATTGGGCAAAGCCTTGTGCATAGGCGCATACTTTCCCCATGTAAAGAGCCTGTCTGACGTATTCAATCCAGGTGTCTTTATCCAAGTGTTTTTCTTCGGCTTCCGGGCCTGCTAATACGTCTTGAGCTGCCATCCGTTCTTCTTTTAAGGATGACAAGTAGCGGGCGAACAAGGACTCTGTGATGATCGTGGACGGGATGCCGTTATCAATCGCCTGCATGCTCGTCCATTTCCCAGTGCCTTTTTGTCCGGTTTTATCAAGGATGACATCGATCAGAGGCTGTCCTGTTTTTTCGTCTTTTTTGCGTAAAATCTCAGCTGTAATCTCTATTAAATAGCTTTTCAGCTCACCTTGATTCCATGTTTCAAAAATAGATGCAACTTCATCTAGCGGCAGACGAAGCGTTTCTCTTAGAAACGTATACGCTTCTGCAATCAGCTGCATGTCTGCATATTCAATGCCGTTGTGCACCATCTTTGTAAAGTGCCCTGCCCCTTTTGGTCCGATATAGACACAACAAGGGTCATCTCCGACTTGAGCTGCGATTTTCGTCAGGATAGGAGCGGCTTTCTCATAGACGTCGCGATCTCCGCCCGGCATGATAGAAGGTCCTGTTAATGCACCGACTTCACCGCCGGAAATGCCGACTCCCAGGTAGCCGATCCCTTTTTCCTTCAGCTCGTCATATCTTTTTTCTGTGTCTTCATAGTGGGAGTTTCCTCCGTCCATGATGACGTCGCCTTCTTCAAGCAAAGGCTTTAATGATTGGATGACGGAATCTACGGGTTTTCCCGCTGTGACCATCAAAAAGATTTTTCTTGGTTTTTCTAACGATTGAACAAAGTCCTCAAGCTCGTAATACGGGCTGAGAGATTGTCCATCCAGCTTTTGGACAAGCTGGTCCGTTAAATCTCTGGTGTAATTATAGACAGCGACGTTTTCACCTTTATTTGCCATGTTTAAGGCGATGTTGCTTCCCATTACGCCTAAGCCTATGACACCAATCGTATTGAACATGTGTTACAGCTCCTTCTTAATTTCATACAACTAAACTTAACAATAAAATGAATCCCAGTCCAGCAACGGAAATAATGGTTTCCAGCAATGTCCATGTGGCGAATGTTTCTTTCATGCTTAATCCGAAGTATTCCTTGAACATCCAGAAGCCGGCGTCATTGACGTGTGAAGCGATGACACTTCCGGCGCCTGTTGCGAGCACGACTAACGCCAGGTTAACATCAGAATGGCCCAATAACGGGATGACCAGACCTGTTGTGCTTAGTGCGGCAACAGTCGCTGATCCTAGAGAAATGCGCAGGATCGCCGCGATGAGCCATGCCAGAATGATTGGCGATAATGCCGTTCCTTTGAATAAGTCTGCTACGTAATCGCCGACACCGCCGTTGATCAGCACTTGTTTGAAGGCGCCGCCTCCTCCGATGATCAAAAGCATCATGCCGATTTGTGAAATGGCAGTTGAACAAGAATCCATCACGGTTTTGACTGGAATGTTGCGCTTGATGCCCATTGTATAGACTGCGACCAATAACGAAATAATCATAGCAGTCGATGCGTTTCCAATCAATCTGATAAAAGCTAAAACTCCGTTATCTGCAAACCCGATTGTTTCTTGAAGCAGGTCGATAATGGTCGCGACCGACATGATGATAATCGGGAGCATTGCAGTAAAGACACTGATTCCAAAGCCGGGTGTTTCTTCAAGATTAAACGTTTTTTGTGTGCCGAGTGATGCAATATTGCCGTTTTTCGCAAATGATGCAGGAACGATTTTTTTCGCGAACTTTGTAAATAACGGCCCTGCGATGAGCACTGTCGGAACAGCAACGATAAAGCCGTACAGCAGCACTTCTCCAATGTTTGCGCCATACTCACCGGCGATCGCCGTAGGTCCCGGGTGCGGCGGCAGGAAACCGTGTGTGACGGATAGTGCCGCGACCATCGGGATTCCGAGAAATAAAATAGAAATCTTCAATTCTCTTGAAATCGCAAAGACAATCGGAATTAATAGAACCAGTCCTACTTCAAAAAATAACGCAATCCCAATAATGAATGAGGCAATGACAACGGCCCATTGAATATTTTTCTCACCGAATTTGTTAACGAGCGTCATCGCAATGCGCTGTGCGCCTCCTGAATCCGCGATCAGCTTGCCCAGCATCGCACCGAGTCCGAAGATGAGCGCGATATGGCCAAGAGTCCCCCCTATTCCTGCCTCGATGGAGCTGACAACTTTATCGAACGGCATCCCGAGTGCCAGTGCCACGCCGAACGATACGACCAGCAGGGAAATAAATGTGTTTAATTTTAAGCCCATAATCAGAAATAGTAATGCTAAGATCCCAAGTGCAACGATGATTAACGGCATGGTAATGCCCTCCCCTTCATGTCATGTACTATTTGTGTGTGATTAAGCCCCTCTGATAATCTGCAATTTGTGTATATTGATTTTCTAATAATCTTGATAGATTGATGAAAATCGGCATTAATGTTCTGTATTCTTTGGCTGAGTCTTCGATCGGCGTATGTCTGTATGTGCTGCCGATCATGTCGGACACGGCGTCGAAAGAGTCAATTTTTCCTGTTGCATACAGGCCTAAAATGCAGGCGCCGAGACATGAGCTTTCGTAGCTTTCCGGAACGACAACCTCTGATTCGAAGATATCCGACATCATTTGGCGCCAAACCTCTGACCTTGCAAATCCCCCTGTCGCTTGGATGCGGGTTACCGGGCCATCCATGCATTCAGTTAACGCCAAGAACACAGTGTACAGGTTGTAAATGACGCCTTCCAATGCCGCGCGTATCATATGCTCTTTCTTATGCGACATGGTCAGGCCAAAAAATGAGCCGCGTACATCCGGATTCCACAACGGAGCGCGTTCTCCGGCGAGATATGGGTGGAACAGCAAACCGTCAGAACCAGGTCTGACGCGTTGGGCAATTTTCGTCAGCACGTCATATGGATCAATGCCCAGCCGTGTCGCTGTTTCGATTTCGGAGGAGGCAAACTCGTCTCTGATCCAGCGAAGGACGATGCCCCCGTTGTTCACAGGTCCCCCAATAACCCAATGCTTGTCCGTCAAGGCATAGCAAAAAATTCTCCCTTTTTCATCGGTTTGCGGCTTGTCTATAATCGTCCGGATGGCACCGCTTGTTCCGATGGTGACGGCGATTTCGCCCTTTTTAATGGCGTTGACGCCGAGGTTGGACAGCACGCCGTCGCTGGCCCCGATGACAAAAGGCGTTTCCGGATCGATTCCCATCTGGATCGCTATTTCCGGTCTGCAGTGCTGAAAGATCTCGGTTGTCGGCACGAGTTTGGATAAGTGATCCGGCGTGATGCCTGCGATGCGCAGTGCCTCTTCGTCCCAATCCAAGCCTTTCAGGTTCATCATGCCTGTCGCTGATGCCAATGAGTAATCGATGACATACTCATTGAACAGCTGTTTAAAAATGTATTCTTTGATGCCGATATATTTTTTTGCCTTGGAAGCGATTTCTTTTCTTTCATTCGTGATCCAGGCAATTTTACTTAACGGTGCCATCGGATGAATCGGTGTTCCCGTCCGTTTGTATACCTCATGTCCGTTCAATTCCTCTTTGATCTTATGCGCCCAGCCTTCACTTCGGTTGTCGGCCCATGTGATGCATGGCGTCAGCGGCTTGTCATTTTCGTCGATTGCAATGACGCTGTGCATGGCGCTGCTGAATGAAATGAAAGAGATCTGTTTTTCGGGATGCTGTTTAGTAATTTTCGCTGTTGTATGGATGACTGCCTGAAATATCTCTTCCGGGTTTTGTTCTGCTGTTGAGATGTCCGGTGTATAGAGCGGGTAGCCGATGCTTTCTTTCTGTACCACATCCCCGTTTTCACTGAACAGCACAGCTTTTGTGCTTGTCGTGCCGATATCGATTCCTAACATATAACTAGTCATTGCTGTATTCAGCTCCTTTTGCCAGCATTTGTTGTGAGAGCCATAGGTCTTCTACCTTATCCTGCACATCATCAAAGTTTTGGTGAAGAGACTGAATCATCAGCGCCCTATCCTTTGTTTTGATGGCTTGAATATAAAGCTCGTGGTTATCTAAAATCCTTGTGAAGTCTTCATACTTTTCCTTTAACCGTACCCGCATCGATAAAAGAATAAAGCTTTCCATGACGGGTTTTAGATTGTTCCAGATCATCTGAATGTATGAATGATCAATCGCTCGGATAATGGTTTCATGGAACAGCACATCTTGAAATGAAAATTCGTCAGCGTCCTCATATTTGATTGAGACTTTCATCATTTCAAGAATTTTGCTGAGATCCTTAACTAAAGGCTCAATGTCTATTTTGACAAGCCGTTCAAAGACAAATGTTTCTAATAGTAACCGCACATCATAAATTTCCGCGATTTTCTTCTCAGTTAAACCAATTACGACCGCTCCCATTCGTTCTAAGCGGATGATTTTTTCGGATGCGAGTATTTTTAGCGCTTCGCGAACCGGCGAACGGCTTACTGAAAACTCGGCGGCGATTGTATTTTCTGATAAAATGGTACCGCTTTCAATCAGGCCTGAAACGATCCGCATTCTCAGCTCGTATGCGACACGAACCCCGGTTGACGCTTTTGAGAGCCATTTTGCGGGATACAACAGGTCTTTGGAGTCTAGCATACACTCACCTTCCTCACTCAAGGAGTATACTTGTATACAAGTATGATAACGTGAATATTTCTTTTATGCAAACACTTTCATTTCTAATTTTTAATAAAATTTTTCCCAATCATTATGGTATTTATTTCTAAATGGAATATGGTACATTGGAGATAACTAGCATAAGTGAATCATGTTTTGAAAGAGGCGATTTGGATGAAAATCATCATTGCACCTGATTCTTTTAAGGAAAGCTTATCAGCTCTGGAGGCAGCCGAAGCGATCGAAAGAGGCTTCAAATCGGTCTTTCCGGGTGCTGATTACAGAAAATTGCCGGTGGCGGATGGCGGCGAGGGAACCGTTCAATCTCTGGTCGATGCGACCAATGGAAGGATCATAGAGCAAGTTGTCACGGGGCCGCTGGGGGAACCGGTGAGAGCTTTCTTTGGCATGATGGGAGATGGGAGAACAGCTGTGATTGAAATGGCTGCTGCTTCAGGGCTGCATCTGGTGCCTGTAGATAAGCGAAATCCGCTCATCACTACAACAAGGGGAACGGGAGAATTAATCGGAGCAGCTCTTGATGCGGGAGCGGAGCGATTGATCATCGGAATCGGCGGAAGCGCCACGAACGACGGGGGAGCCGGGATGATTCAGGCATTGGGCGTAAGGCTTCTTGATAACTCAGGCAGCGAGATTGGCCCAGGGGGCGGCGCGTTATCTCAGCTTGCATCAATAGATGTCAGCGGGCTTGATTCCAGATTGCGGAATGTCAAACTGGAAGTTGCCTGTGATGTGGACAATCCGTTAACAGGACCAAAGGGTGCTACGGCTGTTTTCGGGCCGCAAAAAGGCGCGACGGCCGACATGCTGGATGTACTAGACAAGAACGTAAGCCATTTCGCTGATATGGCAGAAAAAGAGCTCGGATCAACCTTCCGAGATACAGAGGGCGCCGGTGCAGCGGGCGGTCTTGGATGGAGCCTGCTGACTTATCTTCAGGCTGACCTGAAAAGAGGCATTGATATTGTCCTTAATGCTGTTGATTTTGAAAGTATCGTTCAGGATGCAGATCTTGTGATTACCGGCGAGGGACGGATCGACAGCCAAACGGTTCATGGAAAAACGCCGATCGGGGTGGCCAAGGCGGCTAAATCATACGATGTGCCCGTTATCGGCATTGCGGGATCAATTTCCCGAGACAGTAATGCCGTCTATCAACACGGAATCGATGCGCTTTTCAGCATCGTCCCCGGAGCCGTGCCGCTAGAAGACGCGTTTGAACATGCCGCGGAATATATGGAAAGAACGGCGCGGGACATTGCAGCGTCTATCAAATTGGCGAAAACGATGTTTCTGATATAGCCGATGCACATGCCAATGCATAGCCATCCTTCTTTTTGGGTAGAGACAGTTAACACACAATGAGGAATTCATCCCAGAAGGAGGACACAGATATGACTGTACAAGAAATCAAAGGCAAAAAACTAGTAAAAGGCATTGCGCCAAATGTGGAGCCGGAAGCTCTGTTAAATGATAAACGAAAAGTATTTTTGTTTGGTTCCCCTAGTTACACAAACATTGGAGACCAAGCGATTGCGTATGCGGAAGAGAAATTTATCAAAAATCATTTTCCGTATTATGAATACATTGAGATTATGGATTATGCGACGGATGAGGGCATTGAACTGGTGAAGGAGATCATTCGTGAAGACGATATTGTCTGCTTTACAGGCGGAGGGAACTTAGGAAACCTTTATCTCGATATTGAGGAAGACAGAAGAAAGGTCTTTTCGGCGTTTAAAGACTACAAATCAATTTCTCTGCCACAATCCGTTTATTTTGAGGATACAGAGAAAGGGCAGAAGGAAAAGAAAAAAACACAGGATGCGTACCATCAAAATACAAACTTAACGATTGCTGCGCGTGAGACGCAAACACTGGATGTTGTGAAAGAGACCTTCAACTCCAATGTGATCTTTACACCGGACATGGTGCTTTCCTTGGATATTGTGCCGCGAGAGCTCGATCGGGACGGCGTTCTCTTTATTTTAAGAGCGGATAAGGAGAAAGTGACTGACGAAGATTTTATTTCACAGATGAAGAAATGGGCAGAAAAAACAACTTACACAGAGCGTACCGATACGGTGCTGGATACGGTAGACACCATCGACTACGCCGATCGTGAAAAGCATTTTATGGAGATGCTAGACCGCATCGGCTCCAGTAAATTGGTGATTACTGACCGCCTTCACGCGATGATTTTCTCGATTATCACCAAAACACCTTGCCTTGTCTTTGGAAACAGCTATGGCAAAGCCAAACATTCATACCGGGATTGGCTTGAAAGCTTAAACTTCATTGAGTATACGGATAAGAATGATGTTGAGGAGCTGGAGCGCATGATTGACCGCCTGCTTCAAGCAGAACCGAATGACGTTGATTTATCTAAGGACTTTCAGCCGCTGATTGATTTTTTTGCTTCTTAAACGAAAAAGACTGCCCTCCCCCGGGGCAGTCTTTCTTTGTTAAATATGAAACAGCCAGACGACGAGCGGGCCGAAGAATGAGCCGAGCACCGCACAAAGCGTCATGGAGACGGAACTCATGGATACGGCCAATTCCCCATATTCCAATGCTTTGGAGGTGCCCAGTGCATGGGAGGCGCTGCCTAATGCAATGCCTTGTCCAAGGGAACTGCGTATGCGAAGCCATTTTAGGAAAAGCGGCCCGAGGATGACGCCTGAAAAGCCCGCAATCATGACAAATACGACTGTCATGGAAGGGACGCCGCCAAGACCGGCGGCGATCTGAATAGCGACAGGTGTTGTGATCGACTTTGGCAGAATGGATAATAAGAGATCATGATCAATCCCGAATGCTTCTGCGAAGATCAGCCCGCTGATCATTCCCATGCATAATCCGACCAGGACGCCGCCTAAAATGGGAACACAATGTTTGACAATGATATGCCATTGTTTATAAAGCGGATAGGCCAGTGCCACAACAGCCGGCCCAAGCAAAGAATTAATCCATTTCCCCCCGATCATATAGCCTTCATAGGAAACATGAAACATCATCAAAACCGCTACAATCAAAATGGTCGTTGTCAGAACGGGGATCAGAAATGGAAGCGGGAATCGCTTATAGAGTTTGACCATCGCTAAATAAGCGGCAACTGTTAATAGAATTATAATGATCGCGATACATGCTTGCTGCATTTCTCTTTCTCCTCCCGTTTTTTTGCTTTTTTCTCTAATAGCTGGCTGGTGAATCCAGCCGCAATGATCGTGACGATGGTGCTCAGAACGACTGTAATCAGCAGCATCAGACCATTGAATGAAATGAGAGACGGATAGTTTATCACTCCTGTCATTGCCGGGATGAACAACAATGGAAGGAAGGATAATAAAAACCCTGCTCCGTCTTCAATGATGGAGACGGGAACAATACGGAGGCCCAAGCAGATCAGAAGCAATACCAACCCAACGATGCTTCCTGACACGGGTAAATGAAACAGATGCTGAATGGCTTCCCCGATCATAAAAAACACATATAATATCAACACTTGCAAGATAATTCGTATGACTTTCACATCAAGTGCTGCTCTCCAATTAGAACAGCTTCCTCCTTTCTGGTGCTTGCTTCTAGGATGGTTCTGAGGAATCGCTTTACTTTCTTTTTATATGCTTGTACTATACAAGTATAATAATTGATTAAGTCATATAACGACTTGTATTTATTCAGTTAATATACATTTGTATTATACAAGTATATATGGTGTTGTCAATGCCGGAGATTGGAATAGGGAGCGAGAGCGATTGCAAAATCAAAATCCAGTTGAATTAATTGAATATGAGCTGACGACTTTTATCAGGAGAGCTGTTTATCTGGATCAATCAGAGAAAAGAACAGGGAATTTGGAGAGATCTTCGTACTTATTGCTGAGACAATTGGATGAGTTTGGGCCTGCTCGTGTTAAGGAATTGTCAGAATCGTTTAAGCTTGATATTTCTACTCTTTCAAGACAAGCAGCTGCATTAGAGGCAAAGGAGCTCATCTATCGTTTCTCAGACCCGTCTGATGGGAGAGTCAGCCTGTTTACCATTACAAAACTCGGCAAACAACTATTAAAAGCCGATCAGCAAAAGCGCCTTGAACGTTATGAACAGATGCTGAAAGAATGGTCAACACAGGAAAAAGAGATGTTCGGCGAGCTGCTGCAGCGTATGAACAAGGCTTTTATCGATTAACAGCTGAAAAACCCATGGTTCGCTGGAACAGCATGGGTTTTTTTATCATGGTCAGAGATTATCTGCATCGTTTGGCGGCAGCCCAAGCCACTAGTCCGGCAACAACAGCCGCAGATACAATGGGGCGCTTCGTCGCTTTCGTGTAGTAGCTTCTTGACCTCATCCATCCTTTATTTGTTCCTCTGTCATGCATACCGCAGCCCGCATCATAAAGAGCACTTTCTTCTCGCGGTTTGGACGGTTTTTCGGCATGCTGGCTGTGATACATGATTTTTTCCATCAGTCTGTCGGTCAGACGAGGGAAAAGCGTGCCCAGCATGGCGATGGCTTTGGCCTGTGACCCGATGTACATGTCGCGCTTAGGGTGTTCGGCGGCAAACAGGATAGCTTCGGCGACTGCTTCCGGCGGATAGATCATGGAGCGGTAATGAGCCGGCTGTTTGTCGAGGTAGCTGTGCGCATGCTCGTTATAAGGTGTGTCAATTCTGCCCGGGTGGATGAGCGTTACCGAGACGGGCGCCTGTTCCTTTTCGAGCTCCATTCGGATGCTTTCCGTCCAGCCGTGAAGCGCAAATTTGGCAGATGCATATGTGGATTGAATGACCGTTCCCCTGTCTCCGAACAGGCTTCCTACATTAATGAGTGCGCCCGGCACACCTCTGCCGGTGTAGTGTTTGACAGCCGCTCTTGTTCCGTAAACAGGTCCCCAGAAATTTGTGTCGAACATGCGCTTCATGTCTTCGACGGTGACGTCCATGGCATGTCCGAAAGTCGAGACGGCCGCATTGTTGACCCATGTGTCAAAGCGGCCGAATGTGCTGATCGCGGTTTCTGCGATGCGGTTGACGTCCTCTTCTTTTCCGACATCCGCCTTTACCCATATGGCGTCGTGCCCTTTTTCCTTAAGTTCATCAGTGAGCTCCTTCAGCGCGTCTTCATTTCGCGCTGCTGCCACGACCTTGGCGCCTTTTTCAGCTGCCATACGTGCCGTGACAAGTCCGATTCCGCTTGAAGCGCCGGTAATGACGATCACCTGATCCTTAAGCTTTTTCAGTTTGAGCTTTGTTTTCATGCCGGGGTTTTGTTGTTCAAGCTGCTCTGTATTCGTGACTGAATGATCGTTTGTCATTGAGAGATCCCTCCTAGACGCTGTTTTTCTACATTTACCCCATCCGGGAGGGTCTTACCCCTTTTGACATTCACAGGGTTCTTTTTTATATTATATAAGTCGCTCTACCATACCTAGGAGGGAATGTTTTAATGACTAGCAGAGGAGATTCACGTGAAAAAATCCTTCACACGGCGTCACGTCTGTTCCAGCTGCAAGGATATCACGCGACAGGTTTGAACCAGATTGTAAAAGAAAGCGGTGCTCCTAAGGGATCGCTTTATCACTTTTTTCCGAAGGGCAAAGAAGAACTAGCAATTGAAGCGGTTACATATACAGGTAAGATCGTTGAACATGTGATACAGAAAAGCATGGATGAATCCTCTGATCCTGTTGAAGCGATTCAGCTTTTTATCAAAAAAACAGCCAGCCAATTTGACAACACAGAAAGCATAAAAGGTATTCCAGTCGGTTTGCTGGCGAGTGAGACAGCGTTAATCAGTGAACCGCTGCGGACGGTTTGCATGAAGGTGTTTAAAAGCTGGGAAGCGGTTTTTGCCAGAAAATTAATGGAAAACGGATTTGCAGAAGAAGAAGCAAATCAGCTTGGAACGCTGATTAATTCGATGATTGAGGGCGGCATCATGCTTTCGTTAACGAATAAAGACAAAACGCCTCTTCTTCTCATTGCCGAACAAATACCAGTGCTGGTGAGAAAAAAAGGGTAGCATTTTGTTATCCTTTCTCCTACAATTATATAGAACGGTCTAGACAAATAAATAATAATATATAGACTGGTCTAAATTGGAGGAAGCGATAATATGAAAACATTATGTACACATTCATTGCCTAAAGAAAAAATGCCTTATTTGCTCCGGAGCGGAGAAGGCGAGCGCTATCTGTTCGGCAGACAGGTTGCCGCGGTGATGGCGAATGGCAGGAGCACAGGTGATTTGTTTGAGATCGTGCTTCTTTCCGGGGGAAAAGGAGATGCCTTTCCGCTTCACGTCCACAAGGACACACATGAAGGAATTCTCGTTTTGGACGGGAAACTGGAACTGACACTTGATGGAGAACACTATTTATTAATATCAGGTGATTATGCCAACATTCCGGCGGGAACACCGCACAGCTACCGGATGCAGAGCCACAGAACAAGACTGGTGTCCTACACGATGAGAGGAAACGTAGCACACATGTATTCCGTTATTGGGAATCCATATGATCACGCTGAACATCCGCCGTACGCAAGCGAAGAAGTCTCAAACGAGCGATTTGCAGAAGCAGCCGCTGTAGCGGACATTGTATTTCTAGATGAAGGAAAGCCTGCATGTTCGGCCAAATTAGCGGAACTTACAGAGCTGCCAGATGGAGCCGTTCCATACGTTCTTGAATCTGGAGAAGGAGATCGCCTGTTGACTGGAGATCAGCTTCACCGCATTGTGGCTGCACAAAAAAATACAGATGGCCAGTTTATCGTCGTATCCTCTGAAGGCCCTAAAGGTGACCGAATCGTTGATCACTACCATGAACATCATACAGAAACATTTTATTGCCTTGAAGGCCAGATGACGATGTGGGCAGATGGCCAGGAAATTCAGCTGAATCCGGGAGATTTCCTGCATGTCCCTGCAAATACCGTTCACTCCTATCGCCTTGATTCTTACTATACAAAGATGGTGGGCGTATTGGTTCCTGGTTTATTTGAACCGTTTTTCCGGACGCTAGGCGACCCGTATGAAGGCCACATCTTCCCATGTGAGCCTAAGGCTTTGCGCTTTGATCGCGTTTTGCAGAATATCGAAGCATTAGATTTAAAGGTGATGAAACCATAAAGATGACAAGATTGTAAGGTTTTCATGCCGGCCTGACACCTAAATCGATGTTTCCGCGCTTCATTTTTTCATACCCTTAAGGTACAGAAAAAAGGAGCGTGATGGCTATGTCTTCATTACAGCCGACTTTAACAAATGAGCGGATCGGTGTGCTTGATGTGCTGAGAGGAATGGCGATTTTCGGCATCTTATTTGTCAATCTGGCACATTTCAGTTATCCGGATATGTATTTGTCTATGCTTGGAAAAGAGAATTTTTTCATGGATAAGTGGTCTGAAGCTGATTTTGCCGCCGCAGACATACTGAGATTCTTCATTCAAACAAAATGTATTTTATTGTTTTCCTTTTTATTTGGATTTGGCATGGTTGTCATGATGGAGAGAGCAGAAAACAAAGGGAAACGGTTTGTTCCGTTATATGTGAGAAGGTTAATGGCGCTTCTCTTGTTTGGAACGATTCATGCCTTTTTGATATGGGACGGGGATATTTTAACAGAATATGCCCTGCTCGGTTTTGTCCTGCTCTTGTTTCGAAAAGCAAAGCCGAAAACACTGCTGATATGGGCGGTCTCTTTGTATCTTCTGTTTTCCATTCCGTTCATGTTGACAAGTTTTGATCAATCAAACGGACAGGAATGGGTACAAGCGGTAACACAGCAGGCAAAACAAGCGATTCATGTTTATGGAAGCGGCAGCCTGAGGGACATTGCAGAACAACGGGTCCATGACCGTCTTGTTTACATGTCTTCGAATGGCATGCTTACGTATAATCCTCTCAACTTCTTCTTTGCATCCATTCCTTATTTCAGCATGTTTTTGCTGGGGACTGCGGCGGCAAAGTCACGGTATTTGCACGAACCGGAAAAGCATCGGAAAGGATTAAAACGATTATGGATAGCCGGGCTTGTCATCGGCATCGGCGCCCAGGTGCTGTACAGTGTAACGGAAAAGGAACTATTTCTGCTGATTGGCGCGCCTTTCCTCATGTTTTTCTATGTTACAACGGTTGTCTATCTTTATCATAAAACAAGAGTGAGAACAGTGCTGCAATCATTCGCCGCTGTTGGGAGGATGGCATTTACCAATTATCTGATGCAGTCTATTGTATGTACTTGGATTTTTTATCATTACGGCTTGGGCCTGTATGGAAAAGTGTACCCTGCTGTCGGTGTGCTCATTACAATTGCTGTTTGTGCCGTTCAAATGGTCTTCAGCCACCTTTGGCTTCGTGTCTTTCGGATGGGGCCGTTTGAGTGGCTGTGGAGAAGCGCTACGTATCTGTCGTGGCAGCCTATTGTAAAGAAAACAAAAGTCTAGACGCCTATTGGCGTCTAGACTTTTTTCTATTATTTATACACGACACGTGTTTTGCAAATGATGTCATGCAGGCCTTTTTTCTCTCCAAAGGCGATCATGATAAACCCAATATAAAAGATGATTCCAGATAAGATATAGGCAAAGTAACGGCCAATTGCCTGTCCGACAGAAACCCGTTTACCTTGTTCATTGACCACTTTCAGGCCAAGAATTTTTTTGCCAAGTGTGCCTTGCATTTTAGAAGCTGTGAGCAGTCCGTAATATAACACACTGATGACGATCATGATCAGCATAGTAGGCAAAAATGCAATCGTCATGTATTTCACTAAATACTCTTCTTCCGTCATGTAAGGGTTTGTTGCCACAGCCCCAGCTACAAACACAGAATTGATCACAAATAGAATAATATAACTAGGAACAGATACAATAATGCCATCAATAAAATAAGCTAAAAAACGAATCCAAAATCCTGCTGGTTTTTCCATGTATTTTTCTCTCTCCTCTGAATTAATCTGGAATAGTATACTTTGAAAAAGAAGTACATGCAATATGATATGGTGATAAAATCCTGATATTACAGAAAAATGAGTCTTTTATCCTTTGTTTTTTACTATATAAATATACTAGAAAGAAGCAGAGCATTTGTGTATGTATTCTGGAATTTTTTAAAAATATAATGAATATAACATTCAACTTACTTATAATGAAAAGGTTAATATTTCTATCTAAGGAGGAGTTTGATGTCTAGAAAAAACAGCGTGGCGATCATGACAGCCATTTCTGCGTTTCTTTTTTGCGCTGTGATCGTGGCGGCTTCACTTTCGCCGCTGGCCGGAACGGGAGCGGCGGCCAATCAGTTTAATTCAGCAGGCATGTGGTCAGCTATCGGTATGATCCTTGTATTGTATTTCATTCCATTTCTCGTTTATATGCTCGGAGTCGATGCAATGAGGTATGTCATGGCGGTGCTTTGCGGCTTCGGGCTTTTGATTCATTTGTCTTCGGCCGGTTTTATCTTGATGTTTAGTTTCTTTAGTGACCATCTGCTTTCTGAGGTGATCTTTGTTTTCGGAATTAGTCTCGCTGCGGCTGCTGTCAACGTCATTTGGTTTGTGGCTGCATTTCGGCCGGGTGCTGAAAAAACGTCTGCGCATACTCTTACATAGTTTTCTAGTTTGTGATGTTTTGTGAAGTAGAATTATAAAATGGGTTAATATGTTATGATGGTCAAGTCATTTCGTATGAAAGCGCCGATGGCTTTTGGGGAATAGTAAAACAGGCTGGCGAGGTTAACTCGGCAGCCTGTTTTTTTGATCAATCAAGATATTTATTTTTATAAACAACCTTTGTCCCGCAAATATAATCGTGTAATGCCAGTTTAGAGGGGAAAGCTGCCATAATGTAACCGATATACAAAATTCCTGATGGTATGTAAGCGAAAAAACGGCCAAAGCTTTGCCAAAATGAAATTCGCTCGCCATATTGATTGACAACGATGATACCCATGAGTTTTTTGCCTAGTGTTGCTTGCATTTTTAAAGAAGTCAGCAAGCTATAATAAAGAATGCCGAAGATATATATGATGGCGATAACAGGGATCGTCCCGAATATCAGGATATAAAATTTATATTGACCTTCTGTCATAGAGGAGCTTCCTGCATCAATGAGAGGCAGGACAATTAAGGTGTTAATTTGGATCATAATAAAAGCAAAAAAATAGATAATTAAATCATCAATAATAGAGGCAACTGCCCGAATCCAAAATCCAGCTGGTTTTTCCATGTATAATATTCTCTCCTTTGAAGTTTTCTGGGATATTATACGTTAGGGGGCTGTAGGGTTTCAATGAGATAGACTAGAGGAATTTTGTCTCGTAATAAAAACAGTATTTTATTACTATTTATTTCTTTGTTTTTCCTTTTTGATTTTAGGTTAATAGAATGATAAAAAGAGAACCCGCAAGATGATGCAGATTCTCTTCACTATGATTATTTAGAGGCTTGAATAAATACACCTTTCTCATGAGAAAACTCTTTAAATCCATATACCCCATGATAGGACCCGATTCCGCTTGTGTTGACACCGCCGAATGGCAGGTTGACGTCACTGAAATGGACGACGACATCATTGATGGCGGCATTTCCTGATGTCGTGTGCTGAAGGACGTTGTCAATCAGGTCTCGGTTTTTGCTGAACACGTAAAGTGCAAGCGGTTTATCGCGGTCATTTACGTAATCGATGACCTCGTCGATGTCTTCATAGTTCATCATTGGCAAGATCGGAGCGAAGATTTCCTCCTGCATGATTTTCATGTCAGGCGTGACGTTTTTCAAAACGGTTGGCGAGATCGTGCGGTCGCTGGCATCAAATACGCCGCCGAACACCACTTCCGCCCCTTTTTTGATGGCGTCGTCGAACAGATCTTTGACACGGTTGAAGTTGCGGTCATTGACGATCTGCGTAAATTTGCTGCGGTCTGGGGTATGATCATCCTCCATAAATCCAGCGTTGACGACTGTTTGTAAAATCCCCGCGAACCTGTCCTGAACGTCTTTTTTAATGAACAGGTAATCAGGTGCGATGCAGGTTTGGCCGGCGTTTACGAATTTCCCGACGGCGATCTTTTTCGCTGCGTCCATCAGATCGTATTCACTGTCGATAATCGTCGGGCTCTTGCCGCCAAGCTCAAGTGTGACAGATGCCAAGTGTTTGGCCGCCGCTGTCATGACGATTTTCCCGACATTTGTGCTTCCAGTGAAGAAAATATGGTCGAACGGCTGATCAAGAAGCTCGGTTGCCACCTCAACCTCTCCTTCAAAAATCGCGACTTCTTTTTCATCAAACGCGTCTCTGATCACTTTAGCGGCAATGTTGCTCGTGTTCATCGTGAAATCGGACAGCTTCACAATCGCGCTGTTTCCGGCTGCGAGAGAAGCGGCAAGCGGCGCCATCGTCAGCATAAACGGATAGTTCCACGGGCCGAGGATGAGTGTGACGCCTTTAGGCTCGTACATAAGAATTCCGTTTGCGTCAGGGCTTAACGATGAACCGACTTCTTTAGGCGCCATCCATTGTTCCAGGTTATTCATATTATCTCTGATCGCTTTTTTTGTTCCTTCGATTTCCGCTTTTTTGACTTCGTGATATGGTTTGCGGACGTCTTTGCGGATCGCTTCGATGATTTCTTCTTCATGGGCGATGACGGAATCTAAAAAGCGTTGAAGCTTTTCTCTCCGCTGTTCCGCTGTTGAAGCGCGCAAGGCTTTTTGCTGTTTTTTCTGAAGCTGAAAGACACGCTGGATGTCGTCCTTTACTTGCTGTTCCATTGTAAAATCCCCCTCATTTGCTTTCTTCTTTTCTCGGACCTATTATAAGGTGGTACCTTTTCTGTAAGAAAGACAACGATGAACCATCTATACGTTACCGTACATATATCGAAGATCTGTCTAATGATTGGAGGTGTCTTTTGTGCCGGAATCTGCTGAAGCTCAAGTGAAAGAGGCGCTGCTGGCTTTATTGAAAGAAAGAGATATTCAACACATCACAATGAAAGAAATCGCTGAGAAGGCCAAAGTGAGCCGCGGATCGCTCTACCTTTACTATGAGGATAAGTTTGCAATCATTGAGGATGTGATCGAAGACATGAAGGAAGGGCTGGGCAAAGCGCTTTTTGACGCCTTCAGTCATATGGATACCCTTCATTTGAACAAAAAACGGCAAACGGTGCATCCGACGCTGTCCTTTGTTCATGAGCATCGATCCTTTTTTTCAGTGATGATGAACAGAGGGCATTTTCACCGTTTTTTTAAGGATGTGTTTCAGCAGGATGTGCTGCTCGCTCCAATTCATGTGAATTTGACGCCGATTGAACGGGACATTTACGGACATTACCGGGCCTTGTACACGTACGCAATTATCCTGTATTGGCTGAATGAGGATGCGGCCGCGACTCCGGAAGCTATCAGCCAAAAGGTATGGGAGCTTGTTTCTCAAAAGAGATTTTATTGGCTGTTTGGACAAGCTGTGCCAGGAGAGCGAGAGAAGGACAAGCAAATCGACAGGCGTGTGGTTCGAACGAGAGAAGCGCTCCAGAAGGCATTTCTGGACGTGCTGGCGGAGAAAAAAGACTACGCAGCCATGACAATTTCGGATATTACCCGGAAAAGCAATATCCGCCGCGCAACTTTTTATGATCACTATGCCAATAAAGAGGAATTGCTCCAAACCATGATACAGCGATCATGTGCGGAGATCATTGATCACCTGACGATTGCCTTCAGCCCGAATGAATTTTCCTTAAAGGAAGCGGAGAAGGCGCTCGCCAGTCTGCTTTCTGCTTTGACAAACATGCCCATTGTCCATTTTCTGAACCAGGAATGGGGTGTTCCTCATGTGATACCTGATATGTTCAAAGCGCTGGAATCGTTTTATCTGCATCATCAAACTGATATTCACGCAGAGAAAAAGCTTTATGCCCATTATGTATCCGCAATGATTATCGGGTTGCTTTTGTATCGGCTGGATGAAGGAAAGGCGCATCCGCCTGAAGTGCTGGCGAGGGAATTTTTGCAGTTTTTGGATGTGAAAAAGTATAAGGTTGTATTGCTTTGAAAGACAAAAAGAGAGGGACATCCCCTCTCTTATTTCGTTTCTTTCTTCCATTTCTCATCAATCAGCATTTTCCCTGGCCATGTGTATGCCATGATGCCACCGTCTGCGGTGATGTCCTCTCCTGTGACGTATGAGCTGTCGTCTGACGCGAGGAACAGGGCCACTGTCGCCATTTCCTTCGGCTGGCCAAGGCGGCCGAGCGGCGTGACCCATTTGTTGGCTTCGCGGAATTTCTCGCCCATTTCCTGTTCTTTGGTGCCTGCTAATTTGTCAATCAGCGGGGTTTCGATCGTACCCGGTGAAATGGAATTGACGCGGATGCCGTTCCGTGCGTAGTCGATCGCCATCGCTTTTGTCAGGTTGGTGATGCCGCCTTTTGCTGCGTTGTAGCCGGAGCGGTCAAGGTCCGCGGCACGGCCTGACATGGAGGAGGTATTGATGATGGAGCCTCCTTTTTCGAGCATGAGCGGAATCAGATATTTGCTGCAAAGGAACGTGCCGCGCAGGTCGACGGCGATAATGCGGTCAAACAGGTCAACCGGATATTCGTGCACCTTTCCGCCTTCCTGATCAACGCCGGCATTATTAAACAGAATATCAATCGTTCCGCATGCATCCTTGATTTGATCAGCAAATGCTTTCACACTGTTTTCATCTGACACATCGAGGTGAAAGGATTCGGCCTGTCCTCCGTTTTTTCTGATTGCGTCAACTGTTTCTTCCATTTGATCTTTATTGATATCTCCGATGATCACACGCGCGCCTTCATTGGCAAAAACCTCTGCCGTCGCTTGCCCAATGCCTGTCGCGGCGCCTGTGATCACTGCTGTTTTGTTTTCAAGTCTTCCCATGATACGAGACCTCCTTTTTCTATTTGTCTTCCCTCTATGTGCAGTGATAAACATGCGAGAAAAGAAAGGCCAGCATATGTTAAGATGAATTAGAAATTGTTGGGAGGTTTGTATGTTTGAAGGTACAGCATAAGAAGGAGCTCAAGTTTTATTGCATCGTGACCATTCCATCTGCATTTGTTGTGCTGACTGTCATCTCTTTTTTATTGCAAGAGATTACGTTTCCGGTGACTGCAAGCGCATTTCTGAATGCTTCATGGCATAATCTTTTGTTTTTGATACCGTTCGGTTTGTTTTTCTACCCGGTGCATATATGGATGAAGCGGGAGTTTGGCCGCTGGAATGACACAGAAAAAAAGAGAGGATGATGAAGCCTCTCTTTTTTATGAGAATGAGTGAGAAAAAGAGTGAAAACAAATCCAACTAATGTTAAATTTACATATATATGCATCTATCAATCTAATTGACAATTGTCATCTTATGTGATAAATAGATGCTGAAAAGGGTTTACATAATGGTAAAGGAGCGATCAAGAGTGGCGAAAAAAGAGTTTAAAGCAGAGTCTAAACGCTTGCTGGATATGATGATTAACTCCATTTATACCCAAAAAGAAATTTTCCTGCGCGAGTTAATCTCCAATTCGAGTGATGCGATTGACAAAATCTATTACAAAGCGCTTACGGACGATGCGCTTACGTTTGATAAAGACAGTTACTACATAAAGGTCGCAGCTGACAAAGATGCGAGAACATTAACCATCTCTGATACGGGGATCGGAATGACAAAGGATGAGCTTGAACAGCATCTTGGAACAATTGCAAAAAGCGGTTCCCTCGCGTTTAAAAAGGAAAACGAGCTGAAAGACGGACATGACATTATCGGGCAGTTCGGTGTCGGTTTTTACGCGGCATTTATGGTTGCCGATGTTGTGACAGTTATCAGTAAAGCGCTTGGCAGCGAAGAAGCTTATAAATGGGAGTCTGCGGGTGCAGACGGCTATACGATTGAACCGTGTGAAAAGGATTCTGTCGGTACAGACATTATCCTGAAAATCAAAGAGAACACAGAAGATGATAGCTATGACGAGTTTTTAGAGGAATATCGTTTAAAAGCGATCATCAAGAAGTACTCCGACTTCATTCGCTACCCGATCAAAATGGATACAACCATTAATAAGCCGAAGGAAGGCAGCGAAAATGAATTTGAAGAGGTGCAGGAAGAGCAGACGGTCAACAGCATGGTGCCGATCTGGAGAAAAAACAAAAGCGAGCTGACAGATGAGGATTATGAAAAATTCTATGCTGAAAAGCATTACGGGTTTGATAAACCGCTGACACACGTTCATATCAGTGTGGATGGAGCCGTTCGCTACAATGCGATTCTATTCGTCCCTGAAAACATGCCGTTCGACTACTATTCCAAGGAATATGAGAAAGGCTTGGAGCTGTATTCCAATGGCGTGCTGATCATGAATAAGTGCGCAGATCTGCTTCCGGACCACTTCAGCTTTGTGAAGGGCATGGTCGATTCTGAGGATCTGTCGCTGAATATTTCCAGAGAAATGCTGCAGCATGACCGCCAGCTGAAGCTGATCGCGAAAAACATCAGCAAGAAAATCAAAAGCGAGCTGCAAAGCCTGTTGAAAAAAGACCGCGAGAAATACGAGACGTTCTACAAGTCGTTCGGCAGACAGCTGAAATTCGGCGTGTACAATGATTTTGGCGCGAATAAGGATCAATTGAAGGATCTCCTATTATTCTACTCTTCAAAAGAGAAAAAACTGGTCAGCTTAGACGAGTATGTTTCCAGAATGCCAGAGGAGCAGAAATTCATTTATTACGCGACCGGTGATTCTTACGACCGCATTGAGAAACTGCCGCAAACGGAAATGGTGGCGGACAAAGGCTATGAAATCCTCTACTTTACTGAGGACATCGATGAGTTTGCAATTAAAATGCTGGCTTCTTATCAGGAAAAAGAATTCAAGTCCGTATCAAGCGGAGACCTTGGCATAGACACGGATGAGGATCAAAAGCAGTCCGAGGAAGAGGAAAGCAAGTATAAGGATCTGTTTGAGGAAATGAAAAACATTCTGTCAGACAAAGTGAAAAACGTCAGAATCTCAAAACGGCTTAAATCACATCCAGTCTGCCTTGCTGCTGACGGCGAAGTGACAATTGAGATGGAAAAAATCTTAAACGCGATGCCTGACAGCCAAAATGTGAAGGCGGAAAAAGTGCTGGAAATCAACCCAAATCACGAAGTATTCCAAACGCTGCAGGACGCGTTTGCACAGGATAAAGAAAAGCTGAGCCTATACACAAACCTTCTGTACAATCAGGCGCTTCTCATCGAAGGCCTGCCGATTCAGGACCCTGTGGAATTTACCAACAATATTTGCAAGGTCATGGTGTAAACAGAAAAAGGAATCGTCCCATAAGGAGACGATTCCTTTTTTTTATAAAGTACGCTCATTCAGCATTTGGTTTTGGGTGCTTTTCTTCTTTTTAAACCGTTTTTTCAGGCTTGCTTCAATTTCCTCCAAGCTTTTCCCTTTGGTTTCCGGTACCATGTAGAACGCGAAGAAAAATGAGAGAAGACAAATGACTGAGAAAACCATAAAGACCCATGCGATGCCCATTGCGCTTAGCATCAGCGGGAAGACGAGCGACACGATCAGGTTGGCTGCCGATAACACCAAAGTCGTGAACCCTGTCGCGGCTCCGCGCGCTTTGGACGGGAAGAGCTCAGGCATGAGCACCCACACTACCGGACCCCATGTCGCCTGGTAAAAGACGATATAGACGCCGAGAAAGACTACTGTCATCCACGCTGTTGATGCGGAAAGCCCCAGTGTCAGGAGCACGCCTGATAAAGCAGCAAGGCTCAGTGTGATGCCGACACTTCCCCAGATCAGAAGTTTTTTGCGTCCGACACGGTCAATTAAGATCATGGCAGTGATACACATGATGACGTTAAGGACGCCGATTCCCATTGTGCCGAGCGCCGAAGCTGATGTGCCAAGACCGGCCTTCGTAAAAATGGTTGGCGCGTAGTAGATGACCGTGTTAATGCCGACCGCCTGCTGGAAAATGGCAAGGCCGACGCCAATCAGAAGCATGGGGCGAATCCATTTGGCTTTTAGGACGCTGAGTGTCGTTTCTTTTTTCTCTGCTTCTCCTTGCTTCATCTCTGCCAATTCCATTTCGATGTCTTTTGGATCATGAGTGATGTTCATGATTCGTCTCGCTTCTTCTTCACGGCCGCGCTTCACGAGCCATCTTGGCGATTCTGGCATGAACGCGATGCCGATTAATAAAAGCACGGCAGGCACTGCGGCCAGACCGACCATCCAGCGCCACGCTTCAAACGGTGTGAACAGGTAGTTAACGATATAGGCGAGCAAAATCCCGGTGACAATCATTAAGTTGTTCATTGTGCCGAGTGTCCCGCGAATTTTCGTCGGTGCCATTTCGGAAAGATACACGGGCACAAGCGCCGTTGAACCGCCGACGGCCAACCCGAGTATCACCCTAGATGCAATCAGCATGCCGATTGTTTGAGAAAATGCGCAAGCGAGCGCACCGATAATAAAAATGATGGAAAGGACAAATACAACCTTTCTCCTGCCCCAGCGGTCTGAGCATGTGCCGCTCAAGGCAGAACCGAAAATCGCGCCAAGGAGCAGCATGCTGACAACCAATCCTTCTGTCAATGTCGTTAAAGGAATATCGTTATTGATAAACAGGAGTGCTCCGGAGATAACACCTGTATCGTAACCATATAGCAGTCCCCCTAAAGCGCCGAAAAAGTAGATCATATATTTCCTTGTGTCTTTCTTCACAAATGTCTCCTCCTCAGTTGTTGAGCCAATGAGTATCTAAAATGTATAACAAAGTTAATAGATTAGTACCCATTTCCTATCTCATTTGAAACATTTGTTTTGAAAAAACGGAAACGTTGAAGCCAAAAGAGATGATCACAGATCCGCTGAGTTTAGGAAAAACGAAATAACTTTATGCTCAGAGAAACCATTAAAAAAACCTTACCCGCGCGGAGTAAGGTTTGATTAAGACATTTTTATTCTTCTGCTTCGTTGACGAAAACCAAGGCGGAGAAGCCTTTTTTCTTATCAAATTGCAATTCAACGACGGTAACGTCCGGATTGAAGTTGTGGTATTCCTCTAAGAACTGAATAATGCCTTCTGAAATGTCATCTGACATAAGCTGCTTGTGGTGCAGGCCAAATGTGGCTTCAGCGAAGAACCCTGTACGCTTGTTGTACGATAGTTCTTTTACTTCAACGTCTTCAGGGTAGATATCTTCTTCATTGGAAATATACACGCAAATTCCGTCTACAATTTCTTGCTCATTTAATATTAATCTCATTGCCTAAAATCTCCTTCTGTACGTCTTCGGTGCTTTAAATGCGCGAATCAATGCGATGACAATGATTAAAATAATGATCAAAGCAATGATATCAACGATCCAGGCAATGGGTGAAGCGCCATAAGAAACATAGCCTGGGCCTCCGACTGGATGATAGGTGTAACCCCATGGGTGCATCATGCTGGTCATGAACATACCCATTGTGAATCCGCTATAATATCCAAACCATCCTGATGGCGCGAAACCTGCGTGATAGTAATGATTGACTGAAACATAACGTCCGCCAACATAAGCTTTAGACGTTTTTCCGCTGTATGTCTTTCCGGTTACTTTTGATGTAGCGCCGGAAAAGGTGCCTGACGATTTTTTAGAGCTTGATGAGCTTGCCTTTTCCGAAGGCTTCTTTTTAAGCGAAATCGATGATGATGAATCGTCAGACGTCTTGGATTTTTTGCTAGAAGAGCTTGATCCTGAGCTGTAGCTTGATTTCGGGCTTGATTTATAGCTTCCGCTGTATGACGAGCTTGAACTTCGGCTGCTGTAACTAGATGATGAGCGGCCGCTAAAGCTCTTTGCATGAGAAATCGTTGATGGCAGCAGTACACCTAAAGCAACGGTTACTGCAACTAAGGCTTTTACATATTTAAGTTTCATTCTGTTTCCTCCATAGACCATCGAAACGGTCCGCTATTCTGACCAGCAAATAAAAGAAGCTGGGTCAGCTTTATTTCATATGAGCTGGATGATATGAACGTTTCATACTTTTGCTTTCTCAATCACTTTCTTTCTGAGATAAACTACCTTTATTTTATCGGATTTATGGCTCATTTTGTAAGGTTTTGCTTCAAAATCAGTTGTTTAGGAATTTATCGCACAAAAAAACAGCCTTCTCCATTGGAGAAGGCTGTTTTCTTCTTATGCGAACAGCTTATCAATAAATGAAATATCCTCTTGAGAAAGCGTCACGTCGGCTGTTTTGATGTTATCAATCAGCTGATCGGCACGTTTTGCTCCCGGAATTAAAATATCAATTTCCGGTCTTGCTAAATACCAGGCCAATACGATGTGAGGGATATCCACGTTGTGTTTTTCGGCAATCGGCGCAAGCTTGTTGACCTTTCTGATATTTTCTTTGAAACGCTCACCCTTGAAGTGTTCCTGTTCGTTTCGCAGGTCGCCTTCTGGGAACGTTGTATCTTCTGTATACTTTCCTGCCAATAAACCTGATACGAGCGGGAAGTAAGGGATAAATGAAATATTATGCTCCTTCGTATACGGGAAGAATGTTTTTTCCGCTTCACGGTTTAACAGGTTGTATTCGCCTTGCAATACATCTACCAAACCGTCTTTGTTTGCTTCTTTCAATTGCTCTAAAGAGAAGTTGGATACACCGATGGAACGGATTTTTCCGGCTTTCTTCATCTCATTCAGCGCGTTAACGGCTTCATCCTTAGGCGTATGTTCGTCAGGGAAGTGAATGTAGAACAAATCGATATAATCGGTATTCAAGCGCTTCAGGCTTTCATCAACTGATTTTTTAAGAAATTCTGGTGAATTATCAAAGACAAAGTCATTGCCTTGTTTTCTGTGAGCGGCTTTTGTCGCGATGACAACATCTTCACGGTTGAATTCACGCAGCACTTCACCAATTAATTCTTCGGAACGGCCGATCCCGTAAATGTAAGCGGTGTCTAACATTGTCACGCCATTACGGATCGCCTCGCGCACCAATTCTTTTCCGGTTTCTTCATTTAGGTTCGGGTAGAGGTTATGTCCTCCGACAGCATTTGTTCCTAATCCGATAGGGAATACCTGCAAGTCTGATTTTCCGAGCTTCGCTTTTTTCATGATCTGCCTCCTAGAATAAAATGGATGATAGACTTTCAACACTATTGTAAACGTTAGGCCAGGTGAATGCCGATTTGATGCTCATTGCAGTACTGCGTGTACTCGTCGTCTAATGGCTGAGAGGTCACAATGCAATGCAGCCTGTCAAACGGCGCATATGTCAGAAGCGTTGATTTTCCGAATTTAGAATGGTCAGCCAATAGATACACTTCTTTTGCTTTTTCTGAAATCCTCTTTTTAATTTCATACTCCAGCAGATCCGAGTTGGTCAATCCGTGTGTCAGCGTCGTTCCGGTAGCGGACATAAAGGCTTTGTTGATATTGTACTTATCAAGCATAGCCGGGTCGTCCATGCCGACAAAGGAGCGGGTTTTTCTCTTATAGTTGTTTCCGATAATGATTAAGTTAATATTCTTCAAAGCTGACGCCGCATTGATAATGTCTAAACTGTTGGTTAAGATGGTGACATTTTTGGCTGGCTCAAGCGTATCAAGAATAGACTTTGTCGTCGTTCCTGAATCAATGAAGACCAAATCGTGATCTTCAATAAATCGGGAAGCATAATGGGCGATTTTTGTTTTTTCATCCTGGTGCTGAATGGTGCGATTTTCAAAAGGAACTAATGCGGTTTTTTCAATAGATGTTACGCCGCCGTAAACTTTTTCAATCGCACCCTTTTCTGTTAGCTTGTTGATATCACGTCTGACTGTGTTTTTGGAGACATTGAACACCTGGCACAGCTCATCTAAGGAAACAGTGCCATGCGATAAAATGTACTCCTCCATTTCCTGAATCCGCATCAGTTTCATATTAAAAACTCCTTCTTGAATCTTTACGTAACATAAATATATAATAAAAACCAAAAGTTAATCAATAGTTGCTTAAAAAATGATAACATCAGTGTATATCTTTTGCAAGATTCGGCGGGCTTCTCTTACCTCTCTTACTTGATTAAAAGATTAATATAATAAAAATAATGAAAAAATTTAGTGTTTATGATTGACTTATGGGTATTATGCGATTAGAATATAACCAAGAAATGACCAAAAAGTAACCTGTTGTGCATGAAATGGTTGCTTGTATGTAAATATGCATCCGCCATTTATTTTTTTGGTTTTTTTGAAAGCGTTTAATTCTTGGCTTGCTGAAAAGTGGATATTGATATGAATCTATCCGGAACCATCCATACAAGTGTATGTGTTTACTAATGAAGGAGGCAATAAGAATGGCAGAAATCAGAAAATTAAAAAACTACATCAACGGTGAATGGGTTGAAAGCAAAACAGATCAATATGAAGATGTCGTCAATCCGGCGACGAAAGAAGTACTATGCCAAGTGCCGATTTCTACAAAAGAGGATATTGATTACGCAGCGCAAACGGCGGCTGAAGCATTTAAAACATGGTCAAAGGTGGCGGTTCCGCGCCGTGCCAGAATTCTATTTAACTTTCAGCAGCTGCTGTCTCAGCATAAAGAAGAACTGGCTCATCTAATTACCATTGAAAACGGAAAAAACACGAAAGAAGCTTTAGGTGAAGTGGGACGCGGGATTGAAAACGTAGAGTTCGCCGCTGGAGCACCTTCCCTGATGATGGGTGACTCACTTGCTTCCATCGCAACGGACGTTGAAGCGGCGAACTACCGTTACCCAATCGGAGTTGTCGGCGGAATCGCGCCATTCAACTTCCCGATGATGGTTCCTTGCTGGATGTTCCCGATGGCGATCGCGCTCGGCAACACATTTATTTTAAAGCCATCTGAGCGGACTCCGCTGTTAACAGAGAAATTGGTTGAGCTTTTTGAAAAAGCGGGCCTTCCGAAAGGGGTGTTCAACGTCGTATACGGTGCGCATGACGTTGTGAACGGCATCCTTGAGCATCCCGAAATTAAAGCAATTTCATTTGTAGGCTCCAAGCCAGTAGGCGAATACGTCTACAAAAAAGGAAGCGAAAACTTAAAACGCGTTCAATCTCTGACTGGCGCGAAAAACCATACGATTGTCTTGAACGATGCGAATCTTGAAGACACGGTCACAAACATCGTTGGAGCTGCCTTCGGTTCTGCCGGTGAACGCTGCATGGCTTGTGCGGTTGTGACAGTTGAAGAAGGAATCGCCGATGAATTTATGGCGAAGCTGCAGGAAAAAGTGGCGGACATTAAAATCGGTAACGGCCTTGATGACGGCGTGTTCTTAGGACCGGTGATTCGCGAAGACAACAAGAAGCGCACGCTCAGCTATATCGAAAAAGGTCTTGAAGAAGGTGCCAGACTCGTATGTGACGGACGTGAAAATGTGTCAGACGACGGCTACTTTGTCGGCCCGACGATCTTTGACAATGTCACAACAGAGATGACGATCTGGAAAGATGAAATTTTCGCTCCGGTTTTATCTGTCATCCGTGTGAAAAACCTGAAAGAAGCGATTGAAATCGCCAATAAGTCTGAGTTTGCGAACGGCGCCTGCTTGTTCACATCCAACTCAAACGCAATCCGCTACTTCCGTGAAAACATTGATGCGGGAATGCTAGGCATCAACCTTGGTGTGCCGGCTCCAATGGCGTTCTTCCCGTTCTCAGGCTGGAAATCTTCATTCTTTGGAACGCTGCATGCGAACGGAAAAGACAGCGTCGACTTCTATACACGTAAAAAAGTGGTAACGGCAAGATATCCGGCACCTGATTTCAACTAAACGACGAACAGCCGAACGGCGTCCATGTGCGCTGTTCGGACTCATTCTGCCAATAGAAAGAGGAGGGCTTCACTATGAGTTATTTGTTGCGTAAGCCGCAGTCGCATGAAGTGTCTAATGGGGTCAAACTCGTGCACGAAGTAACGACATCCAACTCTGATCTCACTTATGTAGAGTTTAAAGTGTTAGATCTTGCATCAGGTTCAAGCTATACAGAAGAATTGAAAAAACAAGAAATCTGTATTGTGGCGGTAACGGGGAAAATTACAGTGACAGATCATGAGTCGACTTTTGAGAATATCGGCACCCGCGAAAGCGTATTTGAACGAAAACCGACAGACAGCGTCTATATGTCAAATGACCGTGCATTTGAGATCACAGCGGTTAGCGACGCAAGAGTGGCGCTTTGCTATTCTCCATCGGAAAAGCAGCTTCCGACAAAGCTGATCAAAGCGGAAGACAACGGAATTGAGCATCGCGGGCAATTTTCAAACAAACGTACTGTTCATAACATTCTTCCGGATTCAGACCCTTCAGCTAACAGTCTATTAGTAGTTGAAGTCTATACAGACAGCGGCAACTGGTCCAGCTACCCGCCTCACAAACATGACCAAGACAACTTGCCGGAAGAATCTTTCTTAGAAGAAACGTACTACCATGAGTTAGACCCGGGACAGGGCTTTGTATTTCAGCGCGTATACACAGATGACCGTTCTATTGACGAGACAATGACTGTGGAAAATGAAAACGTTGTCATCGTTCCTGCGGGATACCACCCGGTAGGCGTTCCGGACGGATACACATCCTACTATTTAAATGTCATGGCAGGGCCGACGCGAAAATGGAAGTTTCATAACGACCCGGTGCATGAGTGGATTTTAGAACGCTAACAAGTGAGGAGTGGCTGTTTACGATGAAGTATACATTCAATGAAGAGAAGGCTTTTGACATTATTGCCATCGGCCGGGCATGTATTGACCTGAACGCAGTGGAATACAACCGCCCAATGGAAGAGACGATGACATTTTCCAAATACGTCGGCGGTTCACCTGCGAATATCGCGATCGGCAGCGCGAAGCTTGGCTTAAAAGCGGGCTTCATCGGCAAAATTCCGGATGACCAGCATGGAAGATTCATAGAGTCCTATATGAGAAAGACCGGCGTTGATACAACACAGATGGTTGTTGATCAAGATAGACACAAAGCAGGCCTTGCATTTACAGAAATCCTCAGCCCTGAAGAATGCAGCATCTTAATGTATCGCGATGATGTGGCGGATCTTTATCTTGAGCCTTCAGAGGTAAGCGAGGATTATATCGCAAATGCGAAAATGCTGCTTGTTTCCGGGACAGCGCTCGCCAAAAGCCCGTCACGGGAAGCGGTATTAAAAGCTGTTCAATACGCGAAGAAGCATCAGGTTAAAGTGGTGTTCGAACTGGATTACCGCCCGTATACGTGGCAGTCATCAGATGAAACAGCCGTTTATTATTCTTTGGTTGCCGAGCAGTCTGATATCGTCATCGGCACACGCGATGAATTTGATGTGATGGAAAACCGCACAGGCGGAAGCAATGAAGAATCCGTCAATCATTTATTTGGCCATTCAGCCGACCTCGTTGTCATCAAACACGGCGTCGAAGGCTCTTACGCATACAGCAAATCCGGAGAGGTATTCCGCGCTCAAGCGTACAAGACAAAAGTGCTGAAAACCTTTGGAGCCGGTGACTCCTATGCGTCAGCCTTTATCTATGGCCTTGTCAGCGGAAAAGACATCGAAACGGCATTGAAATACGGCAGCGCTTCAGCCTCCATTGTGGTGAGCAAGCACAGTTCGTCAGAAGCGATGCCGACTGCGGATGAAATCGTACAGCTTATTGAAGCACAGTCATAATTGAAAAAGATCGAGTAAAGGTGGGATCGTTTGTGGGTAAGAAAATTCGCTTAACAACAGCACAGGCGCTGATTAAATTCTTAAACCAGCAGTACATCCATGTAGATGGAAAGGAAGAGCCTTTTGTCGAAGGGATTTTCACGATTTTCGGCCATGGAAACGTATTAGGGATCGGGCAGGCGCTTGAGCAGGATGCAGGCCATTTGAAAGTCTATCAAGGGAAAAATGAACAAGGAATGGCGCATGCGGCCATGGCGTACAGCAAGCAAATGCTGAGAAGAAAAATATATGCGGTGTCTACATCCGTCGGACCTGGAGCGGCTAACTTGGTGGCGGCAGCCGGCACTGCATTGGCAAACAATATCCCAGTTCTCTTGATTCCGGCAGACACATTTGCGACAAGACAGCCAGACCCTGTACTGCAGCAAATGGAGCAAGAATACAGTGCGGCGATTACGACAAACGATGCATTGAAACCTGTATCGAGATACTGGGACCGCATTACGCGCCCTGAGCAGCTGATGAGCAGTTTGCTGCGCGCGTTTGAAGTCATGACTGATCCGGCAAAAGCAGGTCCGGCAACGATTTGTATTTCTCAGGATGTTGAAGGGGAAGCATACGATTTTGATGAAAGTTTCTTCGTCAAACGGGTTCACTATATTGATCGCATGCAGCCGAGCGAGCGCGAGCTTCAAGGTGCGGCGGAGCTGATTAAATCCAGCAAAAAACCTGTGATTCTCGTCGGCGGAGGCGCAAAATATTCCGGTGCGCGCGATGAATTGGTTGCCATTTCTGAAGCCTATAACATTCCGTTAGTTGAAACGCAGGCAGGAAAGTCTACTGTTGAGGCAGATTTTGCGAACAACCTTGGCGGAATGGGCATCACAGGTACACTTGCGGCAAACAAAGCGGCCCGCCAAGCTGATTTGATTATCGGCATCGGCACAAGGTATACAGATTTTGCGACATCCTCTAAGACCGCTTTTGATTTTGATAAAGCGAAGTTTTTGAACATTAACGTCAGCCGAATGCAGGCGTATAAACTTGATGCATTCCAAGTGGTGGCGGATGCGAAAGTGACGCTTGGCAAACTGCACGGCTTGCTTGAAGGCTATGAGAGCGAGTTCGGCACAACGATCCGGGAGCTGAAGGACGAATGGCTCGCTGAACGCGAGCGTCTCAGCAAAGTGACGTTTAAGCGGGAAGCATTTGACCCGGAAATCAAACATCATTTTTCTCAAGAGGTTCTGAATGAATATGCTGACGCGTTGAATACTGAGCTTCCGCAAACAACGGCATTGCTGACAATCAACGAGACGATTCCTGAAGACAGCGTCATCATCTGTTCAGCAGGCTCACTCCCAGGAGATTTGCAGCGTTTGTGGCATTCTAATGTTCCGAATACGTATCACCTGGAGTATGGGTATTCTTGCATGGGCTATGAAGTGTCCGGGACACTCGGTCTTAAACTGGCCCACCCTGACAGAGAAGTGTATTCAATCGTCGGAGACGGCAGCTTCCTGATGCTTCATTCTGAATTGATCACGGCGATTCAGTACAACAAGAAAATCAATGTGCTGCTCTTTGACAACTCAGGGTTCGGATGCATCAACAACCTGCAAATGGATCACGGCAGCGGCAGCTACTATTGCGAGTTCCGCACAGATGACAACCAAATCCTGAATGTCGATTACGCGAAAGTCGCTGAGGGATACGGCGCGAAAACCTACCGCGCAAACACAGTAGAAGAATTAAAAGCGGCGTTAGAGGATGCGAAGAAACAGGATGTATCAACATTAATTGAAATGAAGGTGCTGCCTAAAACAATGACGGACGGCTATGACAGCTGGTGGCATGTCGGGGTGGCAGAGGTATCTGAACAAGAAAGCGTTCAGAAGGCATACGAAGCAAAAGAGAAAAAGCTGGAATCTGCGAAGCAGTATTAGAGGGGAGGCACCAAGATGGGCAAAAATGAAATCCTGTGGGGAATCGCTCCCATTGGGTGGCGGAATGATGACATGCCTGAAATTGGAGCGGGAAATACACTTCAGCATTTGTTAAGTGATATCGTTGTCGCGCGTTTTCAAGGCACGGAGGTCGGGGGCTTTTTCCCCGAACCTGCCATCCTGAACAAAGAGCTGAAGCTTCGGAACTTACGCATTGCAGGAAAATGGTTCAGCAGTTTTATTTTGCGTGACGGACTTGGTGAAGCGGCAAAGGCATTTACCCTGCATTGTGAGTATTTGCAGCAAGTAAACGCGGATGTCGCAGTTGTCTCTGAACAAACGTACAGCGTGCAAAGCTTGGAGAAAAACGTGTTCACAGAGAAGCCGCACTTTACGGATGATGAATGGGAGCGGCTTTGCGAAGGGCTGAATCACCTTGGCGAAATTGCCGCTCAGCATGGCTTGAAGCTTGTCTATCATCATCATCTCGGCACTGGTGTCCAAACAGCGGAAGAAGTGGACCGCCTGATGGCAGGAACTGACCCTGCGCATGTACACCTCCTCTATGATACAGGCCATGCGTATATTTCTGACGGCGATTACATGGGGATGCTTGAGAAGCATATCGGCCGCATTAAGCATGTGCACTTTAAGGATGCCCGCCTGAATGTCATGGAACAATGCAGGCTCGAAGGACAATCGTTCCGGCAATCATTTTTAAAAGGCATGTTTACGGTTCCCGGTGACGGCTGCATTGACTTTAGAGAAGTATATCAGCTGCTGTTGAAGCACAGTTATTCCGGATGGATTGTCATTGAAGCTGAACAAGACCCCGATGTTGCAAACCCGCTGGAGTATGCATTGATTGCGAGAAACTATATTGATCAGCAGTTGTTGGATCTGGCTTAATGGGGAATGAACATATGGGCAATACCAATGGAGATTCAGCCTTCAATAAACGGACAATCGCGGCAGCATTGGCCAACTATATTGATGCCGGTTCAATTGTGGCAGGCTCCGCCGGTTTATCATTATGGGTCAGTTACCTTAAGCTATCCGATACACAAATCGGGCTGCTCGGCGCGTTGAGCGCAAACGCGATTTCTGCTGCTGTCGGCGCGCTGCTTGGCGGGTTTCTGGCTGATAAAGTCGGACGGAAGGCTGTTTATACCAATAGTATGCTGGTTTATGCACTAGGGATTTGTTTGGTTTTGTTCGGGGTTAATTTCCCCATGTTGTTAAGCGGTTACATCATTATCGGTTTATCAGTAGGAGCTGACATAACCGCGTCATGGACCATTATTGCGGAAAATGCGCCAAAGAAGAATCGGGCCAGGCATTGCGGCGTAGCACAAGTTGCTTGGGCCGCGGGCGCTGTCGTTGTACTGCTCCTCTCCGTACTGGCCGGTGACTTGGGACTCTTGGGGAATAAAATCGTATTTGCCCATCTGCTTGTGATTGCGCTGATTACGTATATCCTGAGAATCAGGCTTCCGGAATCAGACGCCTGGCAGTCAAAAAATCAGCCGGAGGATGCTCAGGCAGAGAAGCCGGCTGTATTGAATAAGACATCGTATTTTGATTTGCTCAAGCCTATGTATCTAAAAAGCATACTGTTTTTGATGGGTGTGTATTTGGTTTGGAACTTAGCCGCCGGGGTCATGGGCTTCTTTATGCCATACATTTATCAGCAGGTCGGCGGTGTATCTGCCAACATGGCCAACCTTTTGCAAATGGGGCTGTTTATCTTCACAGGATTGGGGGTCGCTTTGATCTTCATGCCCTTTGCCGACAAATATAGAAAAACCGTATTTGGAATCGCCGCTTTCATGGCGGTGATCGGGTGGACACTGTTTCTGCTGCCAGTTGAAGGCCTGCCGATTCTGCTCCTGTTTATTGTCGTGATCGGCATCAATAACGGAGCAGGGCAGCAAGCGAACTATCAGTTATGGGCCAGTGAAATCTTTCCTACGCAATATCGTGCTTCCGCACAAGGGCTGATGTTTTTCCTTGTCCGTATTTCAATAGGGATTTGGAGTCTGTTTGTCCCAATGATTATCACCAATTTCGGCATTGGAACGATGGCTGCAATTCTTCTCGGATGTGTGACGGCCAGTATGATCATCGGGCTGCTCTTTGCGCCGAATACGTCTGGCAAGTCGCTTGAACAAATTCAAGAGGAACTCTACGGATCTCCTCAGAGCCAAGTAAAGCAAGGAACAGAAAGCAAAATCATGTAACCAACAGAAGGAGTGGCTGTCAATGAGTTTACGTATTGGCGTAATTGGAACTGGAGCAATCGGAAAAGAACATATTAACCGCATCACGAACAAGCTGTCCGGCGCAGAAATTGTAGCTGTAACGGATGTTAATCAAGAAGCTGCACAAAAGGTCGTTGAGCAATACCAATTAAACGCGACGGTTTATCCGAATGATGACAGCTTGCTTGCAGACGAAAATGTAGACGCTGTCTTAGTGACAAGCTGGGGGCCTGCGCATGAGTCAAGCGTGCTGAAAGCGATTAAAGCCCAGAAATATGTGTTCTGTGAAAAACCGCTCGCGACAACGGCTGAAGGATGCATGCGCATCGTCGAAGAAGAAATCAAAGTGGGCAAACGCCTTGTTCAAGTAGGCTTCATGCGCCGTTATGACAGCGGTTACGTACAGCTGAAGGAAGCACTCGATAACCATGTGATTGGCGAACCGCTTATGATTCACTGCGCGCACCGCAACCCGACTGTAGGAGATAACTACACAACCGATATGGCCGTAGTCGACACGCTCGTTCATGAAATTGATGTACTGCACTGGCTCGTCAACGATGACTACGAGTCCGTTCAAGTCATCTACCCGAAAAAATCGAAAAACGCGCTGCCGCATTTAAAAGATCCGCAAATCGTCGTGATTGAAACAAAAGGCGGTATCGTCATCAATGCTGAAATCTATGTGAACTGTAAATACGGCTATGACATTCAATGTGAAATCGTCGGAGAAGACGGCATCATCAAGCTTCCAGAACCATCAAGCATCAGCTTGAGAAAAGAAGGCAGATTCAGCACAGATATTCTGATGGATTGGCAGAGACGCTTTGTTGCTGCGTACGATGTGGAAATCCAAGACTTTATTGATTCGATTCAAAAGAAAGGCGAGGTCAGCGGACCGACGGCATGGGACGGCTATATTGCTGCTGTCACGACTGACGCGTGTGTAAAAGCCCAGGAATCTGGACAAAAAGAAAAGGTTGAATTGAAGGAAAAACCGGAATTCTATCAATCTTTTACAACAGTTCAAAACTAAAAAACAGAGGAGTGAAAATATGAAGTTAGCATTGGATCCATCCATGTATCGTGATGATTTAACTTTAGAGGAAACGGTCTATAAAACGGCGGAGCTTGGCTATGAATATATCGAGTTGTCTCCGCGTGAGGATTTTTGCCCGTTTTATAAATATCCGAAAGTCGATTCAGCAAAGATCAAACAATTAAAGCGCCTTTTAAGAGATACAGGTGTTAAGCTTTCATCGCTTCTTCCTCTTTACCACTGGGCGGGTCCTGATGAAGACCGCCGGCAGGCAGCGGTGCGCAATTGGAAACGGGCAATCGAAATTGCGGTTGAACTTGAAGTGGATTTGATGAACAGCGAATTCAGCGGTTCAAAATATGATCCTTTAACAAGTGAAGAAAAATTTATCAAATCCATGGATGAGCTTCTGCCAGTCTTTGAAAAAGAAGGTATTAAACTTAATCTTCAAGCCCACCCATACGATTTTATCGAAACGCACAAAGGTGCGATGGATATGATCCGCGCGCTTGACAAGGATTGGATCAATCTTGTCTACTCGACTGCGCATACGTTCTTCTATGATGACGGCAAAGGCGACATCGAGACCATGTTTGACGAAGCCGGCGACCGCCTCACACATGTTTTATTTGCAGATACCTATAATCATAAAGCGGCTCATGGCCTTCGCTACATCGTCAATCCGCCTGACGCGAAAGTAACGGTTCACCAGCATTTGGACATTGGCCAAGGCGAGGTTGATTTTGATACGATTTTCAGAAAACTGAGAGAGATGAAGTTCGACGGAATTGCGACGAATGCCGTATTTGCTTGGGTCGATGAAAGAGCGGATGAATCAAGCCGATTTATGCTTAAGAAAATGAAAGAAGAATTAGGTCTGGCATAAGCTGAGCATGGAGTTCGGCGGGATATGGCGACAGCCTTCCTGCCGAACTCCCTTCATATCTAAAACGCAGATGGGGGAGTCTGGCATGAAACTTTGTTTTAATGAAGCGACAACATTGGAAAACTCAAACCTTAAACAGGATTTAGAACTATGCGAAAAGCACGGCTATGATTATATTGAAATCCGCACAATGGATAAGCTGCCGGAGTACTTAAAAGATCATTCATTGGATGACCTTGCGGAATATTTTCAAACCCACCACATCAAACCGCTTGCCTTAAACGCACTCGTTTTCTTCAACAACCGTGATGAAAAGGGCCACAACGAGATCATCACTGAATTTAAAGGCATGATGGAAACATGCAATACCCTCGGTGTGAAATATGTGGTGGCCGTTCCGCTTGTGACAGAGCAGAAGATTGTAAAAGAAGAGATCAAAAAGAGCAGTGTAGACGTGCTGACTGAGCTGTCAGATATCGCGGAGCCATACGGTGTAAAAATCGCGCTTGAATTTGTCGGCCATCCGCAATGTACGGTCAATACGTTTGAACAGGCGTATGACATCGTAAACACAGTTAACCGTGACAATGTCGGACTTGTCCTTGACAGTTTTCACTTCCATGCAATGGGTTCAAATATTGAGAGCTTAAAGCAGGCGGACGGAAAGAAAATCTTCATCTATCATATTGATGATACAGAAGATTTCCCAATCGGCTTTTTAACAGATGAGGATCGTGTATGGCCGGGACAAGGGGCAATTGACTTAGATGCCCACTTATCAGCACTGAAGGAAATTGGCTTCTCTGATGTTGTATCGGTTGAGCTCTTCCGGCCTGAATACTATAAGCTGACTGCTGAGGAAGCCATTCAAACAGCGAAAAAAACAACGGTTGATGTTGTATCAAAATACTTCAACATGTAACGGATAAAGGAGGGGTGAATATGGCTTTTGTATCGATGAAAGAGCTTCTTGAAGATGCAAAGCGGGAGCAGTATGCGATCGGCCAGTTTAATATCAATGGTTTGCAGTGGACGAAGGCGATTTTGCAGGCGGCGCAAAAGGAGCAATCACCGGTCATCGCCGCGGCTTCCGATCGCCTGGTCGACTATTTAGGCGGATTTAAAACGATTGCCGCCATGGTAGGGGCGTTAATAGAGGACATGGCAATTACCGTTCCGGTCGTGCTTCATCTCGATCACGGCAGCAGTGCGGAACGCTGCAGACAGGCCATTGATGCCGGATTCAGCTCAGTGATGATTGACGGCTCCCATCAGCCGATTGACGAGAATATCGCGATGACAAAAGAAGTCACCGATTATGCCGCAAAACACGGCGTGTCAGTAGAAGCCGAAGTCGGCACGGTCGGCGGAATGGAAGACGGACTTGTCGGCGGGGTCTGCTATGCCGATATCACGGAATGTGAGCGGATCGTCAAAGAAACCAATATCGACGCGTTGGCCGCCGCCCTCGGCTCTGTACACGGCAAATATCAGGGTGAGCCGAATCTCGGATTTAAGGAAATGGAGGCTATCTCCCGCATGACTGATATTCCCCTCGTTCTTCACGGGGCATCCGGGATTCCGCAGGATCAGATCAAAAAAGCCATCACACTCGGCCATGCGAAGATCAATATCAATACGGAATGTATGGTAGCGTGGACAGACGAAACACGCCGCATGTTTCAGGAAAACAGCGATCTGTACGAACCGCGCGGCTATTTGACACCCGGCATTGAAGCCGTGGAAGAGACAGTGCGAAGCAAAATGAGAGAGTTCGGATCAGCCGGTAAAGCAGCTAAGCAGCAGGTCGGCTAAAGAGACCAGAAACCGCCGAGATGGCGGTTTTTTTGTGCGGTGTTGCGTCCATATGCCCAAAACGATTATGATGATGGCAGCAGTGTAAGAAACGGGAGTGGTTCAGTTTGAATAAAATCATGATTGTGGAAGACAGTGAAGACATTCGCGGACTATTGCAGAATTACCTTGAAAAATACGGATATCAAACAGTGGTCGCCGCGGATTTTACAGCTGTTCTTGATGTCTTTTTGCGGGAAAAGCCCGATGTGGTGCTCCTTGATATCAATTTGCCGGCATATGACGGATATTATTGGTGCCGGCAGATCCGCCAGCACTCCACAAGCCCGATCATCTTTATTTCTGCCAGAAGCGGGGAAATGGATCAGGTGATGGCGATTGAAAATGGGGGAGACGATTATATTGAAAAACCGTTTTCTTATGATATTGTGCTTGCGAAAATCAAAAGCCAGATCCGGAGGGCGTACGGGGAGTACGCCGCAAAGCAGGGAGAGAAAGTGGTTGAATATGCCGGCGTTCAGCTCTTTGTGGAACGGTTTGAACTGCGTTTTCAGGATGAAAAAAGCGAGCTTTCTAAAAAAGAAAGCAAGCTTTTGGAAGTGCTGCTTGAGCGGGGAGAAAAGGTGACGAGTCGGGACCGTCTCATGGAAAAGACGTGGGACACCGACATATTCATCGATGATAATACACTTAACGTGTATATCACGCGGCTCAGAAAAAAACTGCGAGAGCTGAATGCGCCTGTTTCTATTGAAGCGGTGCGGGGCGAAGGCTACCAGCTGAGGGCGCAGTCATGAAGCTGTTTCTCCGGTCTCATGCAGTGCTGATTCTGCTTTTTCTCCTTCAAGGGCTGTTTGTCTTCTTTTATTACTGGTTTGCGGGTCTTCATTCTTTTTCTCACTTGTTTTACATATTGGGCGTGCAGCTTCTTATTTTGGCGGGGTATCTTGCCTATCGCTGGTACAAAGACCGCGGCGTGTATCATTGGCTCAGCTCGGGGCAGGAAGGGACGGATATCCCGTATCTCGGTTCCTCAGTGTTCTGTTCAGAGCTGTATGAAAAGCAGATGGAGCTGATGCGGCTGCAGCACCAGAAGCTCCATGAGACTGAAGCCAAGCTGGACGCGCGGGTGACGTATATGAATCAATGGGTGCACCAAGTAAAGACGCCGCTGTCGGTCATTAATTTAATCATTCAAGAAGAGGATGAGCCCGTTTTTGAACAAATCAAAAAAGAAGTCCGGCAGATTGAATTCGGGCTGGAGACGCTTCTTTATTCTTCAAGGCTCGACTTGTTTGAACGGGATTTTAAAATCGAAGCGGTTTCCCTGTCCGAGCTTCTCCAATCAGTCATTCAAAGCTATAAACGATTTTTTATTCAATATCGCGTTTATCCGAAAATGAACGTTTGCGATGATCATCAGATTTACACCGATGCCAAATGGCTCAAATTTGCGATCGGCCAAGTGGTCACAAATGCGGTCAAGTATTCAGCGGGCAAGAGTGACAGACTTGAGCTGAATGTCTTCCGCGATGAAGACAGGACGGTGCTTGAAGTCAAAGATTACGGTGTCGGGATTCCCTCGCAAGACATCAAGCGGGTGTTTGACCCTTATTACACCGGGGAAAACGGGCGGCGTTTCCAAGAATCTACGGGAATCGGCCTCCATCTCGTCAAAGAAATTACAGGTAAGCTCAATCATACGGTGGACATCAGCTCGTCTCCCGGTGAAGGGACATCAGTTCGATTTTCATTTCTTACAAAAATGTAAGGCTGCGTTAAGAAAACAACATAGCCCGCTTTGTTTCCCCTTGATAACATGGATTTATGTCAAGGGGATTTTTATGTTGAACGTCCCGGCACTACATGAAAGCAGCCCAGATCAACAAGAATAAAACCATAAGGAGGATTTTCATGGCGAATATGCTTGAAGTCAAACATATAAATAAAACCTATAAAGGACAAGTGTCCTATCAAGCCTTAAAGCAAATTTCATTTTCAATAGAAGAAGGCGAGTTCACGGCGGTGATGGGGCCGTCCGGGTCCGGAAAAACAACGCTTTTGAATATCATTTCAACGATCGACCGTCCGGATTCAGGCGATATCCTGATTCACGGAGAAAACCCGCATCGCCTGAAGCGGACAAAGCTCGCTCATTTCCGCCGCAAGCAGCTCGGATTTGTGTTTCAGGATTTCAACCTTCTGGACACGCTGACAATCGGTGAAAATATCATGCTGCCGTTAACGCTTGAAAAAGAAGCACCGTCTGTAATGGAAGAAAAACTGCAAGGCATCGCGGCAAAGCTCGGAATCGAAAACCTGCTCAACAAACGGACGTTTGAAGTATCCGGAGGACAGCGCCAGCGTGCCGCCATCGCAAGAGCGGTCATTCATAAGCCGTCACTCATCCTGGCCGATGAACCGACGGGCAACCTTGATTCCAAAGCGTCAAAAGACGTCATGGAAACGATGCAGAGCCTGAATCAGGATGATCATGTCACGGCTTTGATGGTGACCCACGATCCTGTTGCGGCAAGCTACTGCCGCCGCGTCATCTTTATAAAAGACGGCGAACTGTTTAATGAGATTTACCGCGGGGAAAACCGCCAAGTATTTTATGAACAAATTCTCGATGTGCTGTCTATGCTGGGGGGAAACGCAAATGACCTTTCTTCAGTTCGCTTATAAAAACGTCACGAGAAACAAAAGGGCCTATCTTGCATTCTTTTTAAGCAGCGCCTTTTCCGTTTTGATTTTCTTTACCTTTGCGATGTTCCTGTTTCATCCGGCATTAAAGGAAGGCTACCTGAATAATATCGCCAAAAAAGGCTTAACCGCTGCGGAATGGATGATCTTTGTTTTTTCTTTCTTATTTGTTCTGTATTCGGTTAACGCATTTTTGAAATCGAGAAATAAAGAATTCGGCATCCTGCTCATGCAGGGCATCACGCCGGGGCAGCTGAGAAAGCTCATTACTGCGGAAAATATGATCATCGGCGTCATGTCAATTGCAGCCGGCATTATCGGAGGATTCATTTTTTCAAAGACGTTCTTTACGGTCGGCGCTTATATTTTAGAAATGGACGCGCTGCCTTTGTATATGCCTTGGAAAGCGCTCGGTATTACGGCCTGCGGATTTCTGCTCTTATTTTTCTTTTTATCGCAGTTTACGATCCTTTTTGTCAGATCAAATACGGTTATCAAATTAATAAAGGGCACTGACAAGGTTAAGCCGGAGCCTAAGCCGTCCGTGCTTCTGTCCTTATTCGGCATCGCCTGTCTGTGCGGCGGGTACGGCATGGTTCTGAAAGGCAATGTCCACGGGGCCGAACCGTTTATCATTTTACTGCTCACCGTCATCGGAACATATTTCTTTTTCAGCCAAAGCAGCATATGGATTCTGCGCGCGCTGAAGAAGTGGAAAACCTTTTATCTGCGCGGGAAAAACGTCATTTGGGTTTCTGACCTTGTCTATCGTTTAAAAGACAACGCCCGCCTGTTCTTTATTGTCAGCATTATTTCCGCGGTTGCGTTTACTGCGACAGGCGTGCTCGCAATGTACAAATCGACCGTCGGAGCGGAAGAGTCCTCTTATGAAATGGAGTATTTATCTTACAGCAACAATCCAAAAGAACAGACTCATTTGAAAGATATTGACCATGAACTGAAAACACACGGCTTTACGTATAAGAAAGACAAAATAGATGTTTCCTATGTTCGCTATCAGGAAGGAGAAACTGTTCCCCCTGTTTACATGATCAGTGAATCGGATGCGGCAAAATACTTCCATGTCAAAGTGAACGGCCTGAAAGAAGACGAGGCTGTCTACTTCCCGGGCACGTATGACCGCAATTTCAAAAACAAAGCGCCGGATCAGCTGAAGCTGCTGAACCAAAAAGGGGAGCTGTCTGATCAAAAACTGTCGGTAAAAGAAGTCAAAAAACCGCTGATCTCATTGAACGCCATCATCGCGGTGAATGATCAAACCTTTGATCAGCTGAAATCACTCGGTGATAAAGCGTCACTATACGGCTACAGCTATGATCATTGGAAAGACAGTCTTGAGATCAGCCAATCCTTGCAAAATGAGATTTACGGCAATTATATCGACGTGCATTCTGATTTTGCTTCAAAAGCCGGGACTTACTATGATACGGTGCAGCTGCCGAGCCTGAGTTTATTTATCGGCCTGTTTATCGCAATTGTATTCTTTGTCGCGGCAGCAAGTTTCTTATATTTCAGGCTGTTCACTGATTTAGATGAAGACCGGGAGCGCTACCGTTCACTGGCCAAAATCGGCCTGAGTGAGCGTGAAATGGCACAAAGCGTGACAATACAATTGGCCATTCTTTTCTTCTTTCCATTTGTCATTGCCGTCATGCATACACTGTTTGCCTTGAGAACATTGGCTGTGGAAGGCTATTCCGATGTCGCGGGGCCGCTCAGTCTCACCATCGGAGGTTTTTTCATTTTTCAGCTTCTATTCTTCCTCGCGGTGCGGTCAAGCTATTTGAAAAAAATGAACAAGTAAGGGGAGTGCAAAGATGAAAAAAGCAATGGCAATCCTGGCCGTCTTGGCGGCTGCTGCCGTAATATGCGGGCTTCTCTTTTTTCATAACGATGTTACAGACAGATTTAATCCGTTTATTCACCAGCAAGATGTCTATGTGCAGATTGACCGAGATGGCAGACATCTTAGCCCGGGCGGTACTGAATATACATTAGACGGATACAATGCATCCGGAAAAAAAGAAGAAGTGACCTTTTTCGCCGGCAAAGAGCTTCGGAAGAACGCGTATTTGAAGGTGAGGGCGAAAGGAAAGTATGTCGAGACTTGGGAAGAAGTCAAGTTTGAAGATATGCCGGACTCCGTACAGTCAAAATTAAAGTGAATCATAAAAAACGGCACAGCGTCATGACTGTGCCGTTTTTTTATTTTTTATTTTCTTCGGCCCGTTTGATCAGCATGTCGGTGATGATATCCACCTGTTTGCTGACAGAAATCGGGTCGTACGGGTAGAACGTGTCAAAGTCATTGATAAACACGCGATTATGTTTAACAGCGTCAAGATTTTTCCAAATAGAGGAATTCTCCAGCTTGTCGAGTGTTTTGCTTTCGCCTTTCGGGTTGTAATCCGTAATGAACATATAATCTGCGGCATACTCAGGAATAACCTCTTGAGAGAGCTGTTTCATCTCTCCTTTTTTGATGACATCTTGCTCAATTTTTTCAGGCGCTTTTAACCCAAGTGCATTGTATACAGCTTGGCCGCCGCGTCCGCCATTGTCATTGAACACCCAGAATTCGCCCTTGTCTGTGTTTTCATAAATGCCGAAGGTCGCATCTTTGTCGATGACGCCGGCAATTTTCTTCTTAGCTGCTTCCGCTTTTTTGTTAAAGTCAGCCATAAAGGATTTTGCTTTGTCTTTCGCTCCGGCGATATCTCCGAACATGCTGACTGTGTCTTCTACGTTTTTCGCTGTGTTATAAGGTATGACAACAGTCGGAGCGATTTTCTTTAATTTATCAACATTCTCTTCATTCATGACAACAATTAAGTCAGGCTGAAGCTCCATCACTTTTTCAACGCTGATTGGATCACCAACATCCTTCACATTTTTCAGCTTTGATTTTAAAAACGGATTATCAAATGACCATGAGCCTGAGCCGACCACATTGGCCCCGACAGACAGCAATTCACCGGCATAAAAATCAGTGACGATGCGTTTCGGATGTGCAGGAATGTTGACGTTCCCTTTTGGTGATTTGTATGTTCTCATTTCTGTTTTTTCGGAAGCAGAATCGCTTGAGCTCCCTTTAGAAGCCGTGCCGCTGCAAGCGCTGACAAACATGAGAAGCAGCACAAGCATGCCCACGAGTAATATGTTCTTTTTCATCAAGAACCCTCCCACTATGTATCTCAATAGATTAGTAATGATTATCATTATCAATTAATAATATAGCAAGAAACCTGTTCTCCGTCTATCACTATTTTTAAGGGAGAAAGTTTTTCCCGTTTATGGGTGACGCGGTATGCCTAATCGATTATTATAGGTAAATAGGAGGAGAAAAATATGGGGATTACAAAAAGAGGTTCCGCTTGGGAATGGCTGCATAGCTGGTGGATGCTGTTTATTTTCATGCCTTTTGCCATTACCAGTTTTTTTGCCTTTTTATTTATTGGCATCAAGGTTAGAAATAGAAAGTGGATCATGTACGGCATCATTTATTTTTTCATTTTTGCATTTGGTTTTGTTTTGCCCGATCTGCCCGGTGTTTTTATTGTGGTCCCGTTATGGGCGGTGACCATTATTCATGGATTTAAAGTGCGCCCGCTGTATTTGATTCAGCTGGATGTCTACAAAGATCATGTGGAGGCGCGGGCTTTTGCCGAGGCAAGAAGTGAAGCCGAGAGCAGATTTCATGCACCGAAACAGTCTATTCAGGATATACATATTCGCAAAGAACAGTAAGAAAAAAAGCTCAACACTCGCATTGTGTTGAGCTTTTTATATGTTACTGCTGATAGGATTGCTGCTGAAATGGCGTGTTTTGGCCGAATGGAAGTGTAGACACATTTGTATTCATGACGCTGGATTGTCCAGTAAGTTCCTGTTGCATTTGGTTGCACATGTTGACAACCTGCTGGCACTTTTGAATCGCCATGTCATGCCCGTGCAGTGCTTGCTGAATGGTATGTGCAGCTTGTTGTTCGTGGTTTAGAATCTGCTGCAGCATTTGGATGTTTTGCTGTTCCTGATGAAGCATTTGGCGATATTGCTGGCTGCTTTGCTGTGTTTGCTGAATGAGCTGCTGAGCAGTCTGGCGGCATTGATTCAGCTGCTGCAAGCCGTGTTGTGTATTATGCATGAATGATCCCTCCATGTATCGATTGACGTGAGTCGGTATTATCATGCAACCTGATTGAAAAGAAATTCTGCAAATGAGGAACTACAATTATTTTCCTCAGCCCCTCTGTCTTTGAATGAAAACGGTAAAGATTGTATACTGGGTACAATCCCTTTTTATGTAAATGTTCCGTTTTAACATATAAGAATGGCGGAAAACGAAACCCTGAGATGGGAGAATCGTATTCCGCTTTTTTTTCTTTGTTTGCTCAGAAACCGCCTTCCCCTGCAGTAAATGGGATATTCAGCCTGTTTTCTACTGTACGGAGGCGCTGATTGAGCCGATTTAGGCGGCGTGTATGGCGTTCAACAGTCTGGCTTAGCTGATTGACCTGTTCGGCCAGCCGCGCAATTTCGCGGTTTTGACGGCGGTCTTCGTTTGTTAGACGGGTTAATTCTCTCGACTGCTGTTCATTTTGCCGTTCAAGTGCTGCGATTCTTCTTTCTAAGGCCGGCTGTCTATCCATTTGGTATGGATCGTATACATCCTGCTGCGGATAAGAATTGTACTCATAGTGGCTATAGTAAGGTTCCTGCTGAGGCAGCTGAGGGCTGTAATATTGATAAGGGTTCATTATGATCAATCTCCTTGTGGGTGAATTCCTTATAACTTATGTAGTCATTGGCACAGCGGCACGGCATTCGCCCAAAAAGAGGAGGAAAGGATGTGATCCCCTTGAGAAACAAATATGGCATTTTGCTTTTAACTGCTGTATGCATTATGGTATCGGGCTGCCAACAGCAAAAAGAAGAGACACCGTTTTATTACGGAACGTGGGATGAGGGGCTTGCCCCCGGGCCAGCGGATGGCGTGAAATCAGCAACAGTCACATTTACCGAAGACGAGGTTGTGGAAACGGAAGTGATGGAAGGAAGAGGAGAGGTACAGCTGCCTTTTATGGCATACAAGGTGATTTCCCAAAGCACTGACGGGTCTATCGAGATTCAGTACCTCGGCCCCTATTATCCGCTCAAAAGCACGCTGAAAAGAGGAGAAAACGGGACATTGATATGGGAGCAAAATGGCCAGACAAAAACGATGACAAGAATCGAATCAAAGACCGGCAGGGAGGAGAAAGATGAGAAATCAAAAAGCTGAAAGACTGGTGGCAGCGGGGCTTGTTTTACATATCATTCAGTGGATATTTATATTATGGGCTTTTCTCAAAGTCAAACATGTATTTAGTGACTATACGATCTATAACCCTAATGTCATCAGCGGCTCCATGCATTCCTTATCGTTTATACAAATGATGCGCGCTATGATGTACTCAGGGGCAATCGTGAATTATGTGTTGTTTTTTGCCCTTGTATTGCTGATTTATGGCATAGTGCTTCATGCCATCCTGATCGTTCTGGAAATGGCGGCTTACGTCATGATCAGACGGAATTCTTCATCTTTATGGGGGTTCTTTTTGATCGCTGCGGGTGTGAAGCTTGCCATCTTGAATATAACCGGCATTCCTTTTCTAGCTGCCGGCTTTCTGCTGATGAAACAGAAAAAAGCAGAAAACGGCGTCAAGGCAGAAAGAAAGCGGAAACCGCGCTTGCGTATCCGAAGACAAGGGCGGCGTCTAAACAGAATCCGGAGAAAACCATCTCTTCCGGTTGAATATCAAAAAGAAAAAACGATATGATGGGACTATAGGCTGAAAACGACATGAAGGAGATGCAGGATGTACAAACTAATTGCAATTGATATGGATGGAACACTTTTAAATGATCATCATGAAGTAACAGAGGAGGTCCGCGACGCCCTTCACGCGGCAAAAGCGGAAGGTGTCAAAATTGTGCTCTGCACCGGCCGGCCTATCGGGGGTGTGCAGAGATATTTAGATGAACTGAATTTAATTGAAGAAGGCGACTATGTCATTGCGTATAATGGAGCGCTTGTTCAAAATACGCATACAAATGAAGTGGTCTCGGAGCTGTCTCTCGGCTATGATGATTTGACTTCATTATATGACCTAAGCTTAGAGCTGAAGACGCCGATGCATTTCTTTGATTCATCTAATTTGTATACGCCTAACCGGGATATTAGCGAATTTACTGTATACGAATCCTATGTGACACAGGTGCCGCTTCATTTCCGCAAGATTGACGAGGTGCCAAAAGATATCCTCATCCCGAAAGTGATGTTTATTGATAAACCGGAGAACTTAAGCCGCGTCATTACTTCGATTCCAAAAGACGTGAGAGAAAAATATACAATGGTCAAAAGCGCGCCTTTCTTTTATGAAATTCTGCACTCGGAAGCCAGCAAAGGAAATGCTGTACGCCAGCTGGCACAGCTGCTCGGAATCGAGCAGGCTGAAGTCATGAGCATAGGCGACAACGGGAACGACCTGACAATGATCGAATGGGCGGGCTGCGGGGTTGCCATGGCAAACGCCATTCCAGAAGTATTGGAAGCCGCAAACTTTCAAACGCGCTCCAATAATGAACATGGCGTTGCACATGCGATTCATGAGCTTGTTTTGTCGAAATAATGAAATCCAGCCTTCTAAAGGCTGGATTTTTTCGTTTTATTAGATGTAATGTCAATTCTTTGACGAATCGATTTGACTTTCGTTATGCTGATAAAACAAGTTGTTCACAAAATGTACGATTTAATTGAAAGGGGATTGAATCAGATGTGCACAAGTCTTACATTGGAAACTGCTGACCGTAAACATGTATTAGCGAGAACAATGGATTTTGCATTTCAGCTGGGGACGGAGGTCATTCTCTATCCACGGCGTTACAGCTGGAATAGTGAAGCTGACGGAAAGGCTCATAAGACACAGTACGCATTTATCGGTATGGGAAGAAAACTTGGTAATATTCTATTTGCAGACGGCGTTAATGAAAACGGTTTATCGTGTGCTGCACTTTATTTTCCGGGCTATGCAGAGTACGAAAAAACGATACGGGAAGATACCGTTCACATTGCCCCGCATGAGTTTGTGACATGGGTGTTGTCAGTCTGTCAGTCTTTGGAAGACGTAAAAGAAAAGATTCGATCTTTAACGATTGTAGAGAAAAAATTAGATCTATTGGATACAGTTTTACCGCTTCACTGGATATTGTCAGACCGGACGGGCCGAAGCCTGACGATAGAACCGAGAGCAGACGGCCTCAAAGTCTATGACAATCAACCTGGTGTCATGACGAACAGCCCCGACTTTATATGGCATGTAACCAATCTGCAGCAATATACAGGAATCAGACCGAAGCAATTAGAGAGCAAAGAGATGGGCGGATTAGCCCTTTCTGCTTTTGGCCAAGGCTTAGGAACTGTTGGTCTGCCGGGGGATTATACACCGCCTTCCCGGTTTGTCAGAGCTGTTTATTTGAAAGAACATCTAGAGCCGGCGGCCGATGAAACGAAAGGTGTAACAGCCGCTTTTCACATTTTGGCAAATATGACGATACCAAAGGGCGCAGTGATAACGGAAGAAGACGAAATTCATTATACGCAATATACTTCCGTGATGTGCAACGAAACTGGAAACTACTATTTCCACCACTATGACAATCGGCAAATCCAAAAAGTGAGTTTATTTCATGAAGACCTAGACCGCCTTGAGCCTAAAGTGTTTTCTGCTAAAGCAGAAGAAAGTATTCTAGAACTTAATTAAGATTCAATTAGCTGATTTCGGTATGAGTCCGGGATCAGCTTATTTTTTTATGTGATGTCTCAGCTTCTGAATGAGTGGAAAAATGGACCGTTCTACGACGGCGATCACGCGCGTTTATTAGCAAAGAGCAAAAGCGGCGGCAAAATGCGTATGGTCGGAAGTACAGATAAGGTACAAGCTACATTTATATAAACTTTGGATCAAAACGAGTCTCAGTATCAGACTGGTTTTGCCAGTATACAGGTTGCACAAATGCCGCCCCATGATTCTGCGAGATTCTTTTCAGCTTAAAAAGAAAAATTTAATCTTAACTCATTGACAAACGTCCAAGACAAAGGTACATTTTGATTTATTCATATTAAACGACTAGGAATATAGGAGTTTATTTTTCGGATTATTCAGCCTAAAAACATGATAAAAGGAGTATCGTCATGACAAGCAAAAAGAAACAAATCAAATTAGGGGTATTTTTAGCAGGTACAGGCCATCATGTTGCGTCTTGGCGGCACCCGGACGCGCCGTCAGATGCGAGCATGAATTTGGATTATTTTAAAGAGCTTGCGAAAACAGCGGAGCGAGGCAAGCTGGATATGCTGTTTTTAGCGGACAGTCTTTCAATTGACAGCAAATCACATCCAAATGTATTAACAAGGTTCGAGCCATTCACCCTGCTCTCTGCTTTGGCGCAGGTCACATCAAAAATTGGACTGACAGCAACAGCCTCCACTACATACAGCGAGCCATTCCATATTGCCAGACAGTTTGCGTCATTGGATCATCTCTCCAATGGCCGTGCCGGATGGAACGTCGTCACTTCATCTATTGAATCCACAGCGCTGAATTTCAGCGGGGAAAAGCACCTTGAACACCATTTGCGCTATCAGCGGGCAGAGGAATTTGTCGAGGTTGTAAAGGGGCTTTGGGATTCATGGGAAGAGGACGCCTTTATCCGTAATAAAGAAACGGGTGAATTCTTTGACAAAGAAAAAATGCATGAGCTGAACCATAAAGGAGAATATTTCTCGGTTCGCGGACCTCTGAACGTTTCAAGAACGCCGCAGGGCCAGCCGGTCATTATCCAGGCAGGATCATCAGGAGACGGAAAAGCGCTGGCTGCCAGAACAGCAGAAGTGATCTTCACAGCACAAAACCACCTGGAATCAGCTCAGGAATTTTATCAATCCATTAAAGAACAGGCTGCGGAATTCGGACGTGATCCAGAAAAAATTGCAATCATGCCGGGTATTTTCCCTATCATTGCTGATACAGAAGAAGCGGCGCAAGCCAAATACAAGGAGCTTCAAGATCTGATTATCCCATCTGTCGGTCTGCAAATTCTCCAAAATTACTTAGGCGGAATTGATTTGTCGGCATATCCGCTTGATGGGCCGCTGCCGAAGCTTGACGCAGAAGCTTCAAATGCTGTGAAGAGCCGCTTCAAGCTTGTTCAGGAGATGGCTGAACGTGACAATATGACGATACGAGAGCTTTACAAATACGTTGCAGGCTCCAGAGGCCACCATATCTTCGTCGGCACGCCGGAGCAGCTCGCCGACAAGATGCAGGAATGGGTGGATAAGAAAGCGTGTGACGGGTTTAACATCATGCCTCCACTTCTTCCAGAAGGAATTGAAGTGTTTGTTGATCAAGTGGTTCCGATTTTACAGGAGCGCGGCGTGTTCAGAAAAGAATATGAAGGCACAACATTACGAGAGCACTTCGGTTTGGAAAAGCCGGTAAACCGCTATACAAAGTAAGGAGGAACGCTAGATGAAGCCACAATATCGCCTTGCAGTTGAACGTGATGCCGAACAGCTTCTCGCGCTGACATTGCGGGCTTATGAACCGATTCGAAAGCTCGGCATTCGTTTTGCTGCCGCTCATGCGGATTTGGATTTGGTGCTGAAAAATATTCGGGAAAATGCTTGCTACGTCATGGAAGAAGACGGGCGGATCATCGCGACCATCACCTTGAGAATGCCTTGGGGAAAACAGCCGGGACCGTATGGCGTTCCGCATATCTGGTGGTTTGCTGTGGACCCCGACACCGGTAAAAAAGGAATCGGAACAAAGCTGCTTCAATGGCTGGAGGAAACAATCCTTCGCGATACGTTAAAGGTTCCGTTTGTCTCACTCGGAACAGCGGATAAGCATCCGTGGCTGATTGAGATGTACGAACGAAAAGGATATGTCCGCTCAGGTGAACAAGACCTTGGAAAAGGGCATATCACAGTCTATATGAAAAAACAATTGCGACATGATCTATAAAAATAGAAAAGGCGGGAAAATCAAATGAAGATGAAAAAATGGACAGTGCTGGTCGTTGCTGCATTATTAGCGGTGCTCTCAGCTTGCGGCAACGGAAACAGCAGCAGTAAAGAGGATGACAATGTGCTTCATGTCGGTGCGACAGGACAAAGTTACCCATTTGCTTATAAAGAAAACGGAAAGCTGACAGGTTTTGACGTGGAAGTGATGGAAGCAGTCGCTAAGAAAATTGACATGAAACTGGACTGGAAGCTGCTTGAATTCAGCGGGCTGATGGGAGAGCTTCAAACAGGCAAGCTTGACACCATTTCCAACCAGGTAGCTGTGACAGACGAACGTAAGGAAACGTATAACTTTACGAAACCATACGCTTATGCGGGAACACAGATTGTCGTCAAAAAAGACAATACTGACATCAAATCAGTAGACGATTTAAAAGGCAAGACAGTCGCAGCCGTTCTCGGTTCAAACCACGCGAAAAACCTTGAAAGCAAAGATCCTGATAAAAAAATCAATATCAAAACGTATGAAACACAAGAGGGTACGCTGAAGGATGTTGCGTACGGCCGTGTAGACGCTTATGTCAACAGCCGAACTGTATTGATCGCGCAAATCAAGAAGACCGGTTTGCCATTAAAGCTTGCAGGAGATCCGATTGTTTACGAACAGGTTGCATTCCCATTTGCCAAGGACGATGCGCACGACAAGCTCCGCAAAAAAGTCAATAAGGCGCTAGATGAATTGCGTAAAGACGGAACACTGAAAAAACTCTCTGAAAAATACTTTAATGAAGATATCACAGTAGAACAGAAGCATTAAGAAACGGCGGTGAATCACCAGAATGAACACGATTGATTGGGAATTCATGATATCAGCGTTCCCGACTTTAATTCAGGCCCTTCCGATCACCTTGTTTATGGCCATAGCGGCTATGATTTTTGCCATTATCGGAGGACTTATTCTCGCACTCATTACAAAGAACAAAATTCCAGTGCTTCATCAGCTGTCAAAGCTGTATATATCCTTTTTCCGAGGCGTGCCGACACTGGTGCAGCTGTTCTTAATCTATTACGGGCTGCCGCAGCTGTTTCCAGAGATGAGCAAAATGACAGCTCTCACAGCTGCCATCATCGGGTTAAGCTTAAAAAATGCAGCATATTTGGCAGAAATCTTCCGGGCCGCCCTCAATTCTGTTGATGACGGGCAGCTGGAGGCGTGCCTGTCTGTCGGTATGACAAAACTTCAGGCATACAGACGTATTATTTTGCCGCAAGCGATCCGAAATGCGATTCCGGCAACGGGTAATACATTTATCGGGCTCCTGAAAGAAACGTCACTGGCCTTTACATTAGGGGTCATGGAGATGTTCGCCCAAGGGAAGATGTACGCTTCAGGAAACCTCAAATATTTTGAGACGTACTTGGCGGTTGCGATCGTCTATTGGGTTCTTACCATGATCTACAGCATGTTGCAGGACTTGTTTGAACGTGCCATGAGCAAGCCATACCGGACTTAGAGGTGAAATCAGTTGATAACAGTAAAAAATATTCGCAAAGCGTTTAAAGATCTCGTCGTGCTCGACGGAATCGATCTAGAAGTGAAACGCGGAGAAGTGGTGGCAGTCATCGGTCCGTCCGGTTCCGGAAAGTCAACGCTTCTCCGGTGCTTAAATTTATTAGAGCGTCCGGATCAAGGCCTTATTGAAATCGGAGAAGCCAAACTGAACGCGGAAAAGTTTACACGCAAGGAAGCATATCGGCTTCGCCAGCAAACGGCCATGGTCTTTCAAAACTACAATCTGTTTAAAAATAAAACGGCTCTGCAAAACATTACAGAAGCTTTAATCGTGGCTCAACATAAACCACGCGACGAAGCGAAACGTATTGGAATGGAGATTCTGAAACAAGTCGGTCTGGAGCATAAGGCTGACAGCTATCCGATCACAATGTCCGGCGGCCAGCAGCAGCGAATCGGCATCGCCCGGGCGCTTGCGGTCAATCCGCATGCGATTTTGCTGGATGAACCAACGTCAGCGCTTGACCCTGAGCTCGTCACAGGGGTGCTTCAGGTCATCAAGTCCATTGCGGAAAAACAAACAACGATGATCATTGTTACACACGAAATGGCGTTTGCAAAAGAGGTTGCTGATCAAGTGATTTTTATGGCAGACGGCCATATTATCGAGCAGGGAACGCCAGAGGAATTGTTTGACCATCCGAAAAACGAACGGACGAAACGATTTATCAAGCAGGTGGGAGAGCCTGCAGAGCTTATATAAGAAGGAGAGAAGAACAATGGCCGACAAAGCGTTTCATACCCGTTTAATCAATATGCGGCGTGATCTTCATGAACATCCTGAACTGTCATTTCAAGAGATTGAAACGACGAAAAAAATCTGCCGCTGGCTTGAGGAGGAGCAAATCGAAATACTTGATGTTCCTCAATTGGAGACTGGTGTGATTGCAGAAATCAAAGGACGGGAAGACGGCCCCGTGATAGCAATACGAGCGGATATTGACGCGCTCCCGATCCAAGAACAGACGAATCTCCCATTTGCATCTAAGGTTGATGGCACAATGCATGCATGCGGACACGATTTTCATACCGCTTCTATTATTGGCACAGCGATGTTGCTGAATCAAAGAAGGGCCGAGCTGAAAGGTACAGTCCGCTTTATCTTTCAGCCAGCCGAAGAAATTGCCGCAGGAGCAAGAAAGGTTCTAGAAGCTGGCGTACTTAATGACGTTTCTGCGATTTTCGGCATGCACAATAAGCCGGATCTGCCTGTCGGAACCATTGGTGTAAAGGAAGGTCCGCTTATGGCAAGTGTTGACCGGTTTGAGATCGTCATCAAAGGGAAAGGCGGACACGCCGGCATCCCAAATAACAGTATTGATCCAATCGCTGCAGCCGGACAAATCATCAGCGGGCTTCAATCTGTGGTCAGCCGCAATATCAGCTCACTGCAAAACGCAGTCGTCAGTATTACAAGAGTACAGGCGGGCACCTCGTGGAACGTAATTCCAGACCAAGCTGAAATGGAGGGGACGGTTCGAACCTTTCAAAAAGAAGCGAGGCAGGCTGTTCCGGAGCATATGAGAAGAGTGGCTGAAGGAATTGCAGCGGGCTATGGGGCACAAGCAGAATTCAAGTGGTTTCCTTATTTGCCTTCCGTTCAGAATGACGGCACATTTTTGAATGCAGCATCCGAAGCTGCGGTACGGCTTGGCTATCAAACCGTTCACGCTGAGCAGTCTCCGGGCGGAGAAGACTTCGCTCTGTATCAAGAGAAGATTCCGGGATTTTTTGTCTGGATGGGAACGAACGGGACGGAGGAGTGGCATCATCCGGCCTTTACACTGGATGAAGATGCCCTTACGGTTGCCTCACAATACTTTGCGGAGCTGGCGGTTATTGTATTGGAGACCATCAAATGAGCAAACAAGGGCTGACAGCAGGTCTTGCAGCGGCTGTGAGAACATCACAACCTGAGCATTCAGTTGACGCGATTCGCGAAGCAAAAAAAGGATTACTTGATTTTACTGCCGCTTCATTCGCAGGAAGAGAAGATAAAGGAATTCAAAAGCTCCTCCGTCTGATAGAGGATGAAGGAGGCCGGCCCCTTGTTCCTATTATCGGACAGGGCAAAAAGGCTGCGCCATTACAATCCGCGATGCTGAATGGATTTATCGCCCATGCATTGGATTTTGATGATGTCCACTCCGATGTAAGAGGACACCCCAGTGCAGTCATCGTACCGGTCCTTATTGCATCTGCCGCTCGCGGACATGACGAGCGGCTTCTTGGCGCTTATATTGTTGGTGTTGAAGTGATGGGACGGCTGGGAGAATCAATTGGCAGCCGCCACTATGAAAAGGGCTGGCATAATACAGGAACGCTTGGTGCCATCGCTGCTGCCTGCGCCGTAGGTTATGCTGAGGAGCTGACTCAGGAAGAGCTGGAAAAAGCAATTGGTTTTGCGGCTACGCAATCTGCTGGGATGAGGGTGCAATTTGGAACAGAAATGAAACCGCTGCACGCCGGTTTGGCGGCTCAGGCTGGCTTGCTGGCCGTTAAGCTGGCCCAATCAGAATTTGGCGGGTCCCGCACGGCATTTGATGGAGAAACTGGTTTCTTCAGTCTGTACGGTGACGTTGAAAAAGCACAACACACTTTGCTAAACGATTGGGGGGCACCGTGGAGAATTGTGCAGCCGGGTCTATGGTTTAAAATCTATCCATTTTGTTCCGCGGCACACCATGCTGCAGATGCGGTACGACAGCTTATCTCCGAAGAAACCATTTCTGCTGCCAATACCGAACGTATTGAAGTGATATTTCCGCCAGGCGGAGATGCTGCATTGACGGAAAGATCTCCAAAAACTGGAGAGGAAGGCCGTTTCAGCGTTGAATATGTGATTGCTCTTGCTTTGCATGGACACGGCCTGACCGTTGAACATTTCAGCAGCCAGCCGATCCCAAGCGGGGTTCAAACGACAATGGGGCGAATTCAGCGCGTATATGACAATGCTATTCAGCCGGCTCCTCATGCCGTTCCAAAAGGCCGTTTCACGATTGTCCGGGCCTATTTATCAGACGGCCGGATTTGCGAAGCGCGTGTGGACTGCCCAAAAGGGGCGCCAGGAAATGAGCTGTCTGAAGAAGACTTAAAAGAAAAATTGACATTAACGGTCCCGCAAGAAAAAGCGCGGAGAATCATAACAGCCGTTGAAAAAGCCGATATAAAAGAATTTTTAGCTCATATTGAATAAGATCAACTCTATTCGGTGATTTCAGATGATATGATAAAATCAATCATACATTTGAAAAAGGAGAAAACCATGACGGTGAATGACGCGGTTGTATTCATTTTGGCTGCCTTTTTACTATGGGGAGCGGCGGATTATTGTTTGGGAAACAGATGGGGGCTAGGCGAGCGGTTTGCGGACGGCTTTAAGGCTATGGGGCCGCTGGCGCTGTCCATGATCGGAATTGTGTCGCTGGCGCCCGTGCTGGCAGCAATCTTGATTCCCATTGTTGCTCCGTTTTACACAGCGATTGGCGCGGACCCTTCTTCCTTTGCGAACACCATTTTGGCGATTGATATGGGAGGATATGCGCTGGCTGGAGAAATGGCGAAAGATCCGCAGGCCGGGCTGTTTTCATGGGTGTTTTTAGGAACAATGATGGGACCGGCAATCGTCTTCACGATTCCCGTCGCTCTTGGCATCATCGAAAAAGAGGATCAGCCGTATTTTGCGAAAGGCATATTAATCGGGCTGTGCACAGTGCCGATCGGTTGCTTAATCGGCGGATTATGCGCAGGCTTTGACATCGGCATGATAGGTAAAAATCTTCTGATCCCGAGTCTGTTATCTGCTGTGATCGCTTTTGGGTTATGGCGATACACCGACAGAATGATTCGGTTGTTTCATCTCTTCGGGAAAGCGGTCAGTGTGGTTGCGATTATCGGGCTTGCAGCTGTTTCTGTTGAAACGATGACCGGCATTGTGCTGATTCCGGGAATGGAGAATGTCGAGACAGGGATACAAACGACAGGGACCATCGCCATTGCCTTGGCAGGGGCGTTTCCAATGACGGCTTTTATTACAAAAACCTTTAAAAAACCGCTTCAGGCCCTGGGGAAACACCTTCATTTAGATGAGACAGCAACAGCAGGCTTAGTGACCTCTTTGGCACATCATATCCCAATGTTGGCTTCATTAAAGGATATGACGCCGAGAGGAAAGGTCATCAATGTCGCGTTTGCGGTCAGCGGCGCCTTTGTACTCGGCAGCCATCTCGGTTTTGTGGCTGGAATGAAAAAAGAAATGGCGGCGGCCATGATCATTGGGAAATTAGCAGGCGGAGTCACAGCTGCCGCAGCGGCTGCTTGGATGACACCTGCACAATCAGCTAATCAGCAAAAACGTATCTCAGCCGGCCATAGCTGAGGCAGAAGCTGTTTCAACTTTGTCCAATCGGGAATGTTACGGTAAAGACTTCTGTGAAAGAGGGTTGGACACATGGCGGTGAAAGACCGGTACATGTCAAAAATAAAACAGGAAACCAAGCCTTGGATCAAGCGATTCGGGAGGCTTGGTTATTTTGCATTCGGCGGCGTTTTTATTCTGCTTGGGGTTTTGGCCTTTATGACGGCTGCCGGGGCAGGCCGCGCGAAAGATTCGAGCGGAGCTCTCCAAACGCTATCACGCATGCCGTATGGGTCACTATTGCTTTTTTTAATAGGCATCGGCCTTATCGGCTATGTGATCTGGATGGTGTTAAGCGCAATCAAGGACACAGAGGGGCACGGAAACAGCAGGCGAGGCCTGTCACGGAGAATAGGAAACTTTTTCAGTGCCGCCGTTTATACATCCATCGCTTGGAATGCCTTGCGATTTGTGTTTGGCCAAGGGGACGGCGGCACTTCAGAACAGACGTGGTCCGCTTATGTATTGGCGCAGCCATTCGGCCAATGGCTCACAGGGCTTACGGGTGCGGGTTTTATCGTATTTGCGATTGTTCAATTTATGAAAGGCGTTCGGGCTGCTTTTATGAAAGAATTCGATACATCAAAAATGAACAAACAGATGATATGCATCACGAAAAACACCGGGCGCGCAGGCAATATCGCCCGCGCCATTATTTTCTCAGCCATCGGCTATTTTCTCATTAAGACAGCCATGACCGCTGATCCTGACGACACAAGAGGCTTTGACGGCGCGCTCGCCGAACTCGCGCAGCAGCCGCATGGCAAATTGATTCTGTCTATATTGGCATTAGGCCTGATCCTATATGGAATGTACGCCATTATGAAAGGCATTTATCAGCATATGACCTGGGAGAAATAAGCTCTGGGCAGGTCCGCGCCCAGAGCGTTTTTCAGTTTCTTAGAAATCAGGTGGATGAAAGCCGGCGCCAGCCTGTATAATAAAAGCAAATCAAAAGCAGTTTTATCAGGACTGATCCACAGGGAGGTGCAGAATGGATCGGGAAAAACAACAATTAAGCATAGAAGCGGCAAGGCTTTACTATCAGTCTGACTACAGTCAGCAGCAAATTGCTGAGCAGCTCAACATTTCAAGGCCAACCGTTTCCCGGCTGCTGCAATATGCAAAGGAAAAAGGATATGTCCAGATTCGCGTCATAGACCCTTTTGAGGATTTGGATGCGCTCGGTTCCATGCTTGAAGAGAAATATGGTCTCCTCGAGGCGCATGTTGTGTTTTCCCCGACACCCGATTATGCAGGAATTACACATGACCTAAGCCGCTATGGTGCAGAATATATGCATGAAACGGTAAAAGACGGCGACATTGTCGGCGTCAGCTGGGGAACCACCATGTATCAAATCGCGCAAAACATGCAGCCGAAGCAGGTAAAAGGCGTCGAGGTCGTCCAGCTGAAAGGCGGCATCAGCCATTCCCGGGTGAACACGTATTCGGCTGAAACGATTCAGCTGTTTGCAGAGGCTTTTCAAACGATGCCGCGCTATCTCCCGCTTCCCGTCGTGTTTGATAATGCGGATGTGAAGCGAATGGTGGAGAAAGACCGTCATATTGAGCGGATCATCGAGATGGGAAAGCAGGCGAATATCGCTCTCTTCACGGTGGGGACTGTCCGTGACGAAGCGCTGTTGTTCCGGCTCGGATATTTTAACGAAGAAGAGAAAGCCCTGCTGAAAAAACAGGCCGTGGGGGATATTTGTTCACGCTTTTTTGATGCGAAAGGGAATATTTGCAGCAGCGCCATCAATGACCGGACCATCGGCGTTGAGCTTGAAGACCTCAGACTGAAGGAACGCTCCATTTTAGTTGCCGGCGGAAGCAGAAAAGTATCTTCCATTCACGGAGCATTAACCGGAAAATATGCCAACGTTTTAATCATTGACCAGCATACCGCAAGGGCGCTTGTTAATGATTTGTGACACGTTCAAACCTTTCGTTGAACAAAATTTCAATTACCAATTTACATATGTTCAAAAGTCGGTTATGCTAAAAAATATCTTAACAAAAAAGGAAGTGTGCGAAGGATGTCATTAGCCAACATAATTGATCATACAGCTTTGAAACCGCATACACAAAAAGCGGACATTCTAAAACTAATTGAAGAAGCGAAAACATACAAATTTGCTTCAGTATGTGTCAATCCGACATGGGTGGAGCTTGCTGCAAAAGAGCTTAAGGGAACTGGAGTCGACGTTTGTACGGTCATCGGCTTCCCGCTCGGTGCCAATACAACTGAAACAAAAGCGTTCGAGACAAAAGACGCCATTTCAAAAGGCGCCACTGAAGTGGATATGGTCATTAATATTGCCGCTTTAAAAGACAAGGAAGACGATGTGGTGGAAGCTGATATCCGCGGTGTAGTGGAAGCTGCAGCCGGAAAAGCGCTTGTCAAAGTCATTATCGAAACGTGCCTTCTGACTGATGAAGAAAAAGAACGTGCATGCCGTTTAGCGGTGTCTGCGGGAGCGGATTTCGTAAAAACATCAACAGGCTTTTCTACAGGCGGCGCAACGAAGGAAGATATCGCCTTAATGCGCAAAACAGTAGGGCCTGATATCGGCGTGAAAGCATCTGGCGGCGTCAGAACGAAAGAAGATGTAGACACAATGGTAGAGGCCGGAGCAAGCCGAATTGGCGCCAGCGCAGGCGTTTCTATCGTAAAAGGAGAAAATGCATCAGGCGGAGACAACTATTAAGAGCTGACGGAAGGCAGACTGCTTTCCGTTTTCTGAGGAAACAGTGATTGTAAGCGAATACAAATAAAGGAGAAACACATATGAAGTATTTGATTGGGATTATCGGTTTAATCGTGTTTTTAGGCCTCGCGTGGATCGCGAGCAGCGGCAAAAAAAGAATTAAGATCCGCCCAATTGTTGTTATGCTCATTTTGCAATTTATTCTTGGCTACATTCTCCTCAATACCGGAATAGGGAATTTCCTCGTGGGAGGATTTGCAAAAGGATTCGGTTACCTGCTTGAATACGCGGCAGAGGGAATTAACTTTGTGTTTGGCGGCTTGGTGAATGCGGACCAAACGACATTCTTTATGAATGTTCTCTTACCAATCGTGTTTATTTCCGCTCTGATCGGGATTCTGCAAAAGTGGAAAGTCCTCCCGTTTATTATTAGATATATCGGCCTTGCCCTCAGCAAGGTAAACGGTATGGGAAGATTGGAATCGTATAACGCAGTGGCTTCTGCGATTTTAGGGCAGTCAGAAGTATTTATCTCCTTGAAGAAAGAACTCGGTCTTTTAAATCAGCAGCGCTTGTACACGCTTTGTGCATCTGCGATGTCAACTGTATCAATGTCGATTGTCGGCGCGTATATGACAATGCTGAAACCGGAATATGTTGTAACAGCGCTGGTCTTGAACTTATTTGGCGGTTTCATAATTGCTTCTATTATTAATCCGTACGAGGTTGCAAAAGAAGAGGATATGCTTCGTGTTGAGGAAGAGGAAAAACAATCCTTCTTCGAAGTGCTCGGAGAATACATCCTTGACGGTTTCAAAGTAGCGGTTGTCGTCGCTGCTATGCTGATTGGATTTGTCGCGATTATTGCCTTGATCAATGGCATTTTTAATGCAGTATTCGGTATTTCGTTCCAAGGCATTCTTGGATATGTGTTTGCTCCATTCGCTTTTCTTGTGGGTATCCCATGGAATGAAGCTGTTAATGCGGGAAGCATTATGGCAACAAAAATGGTATCGAATGAATTTGTCGCCATGACGTCGCTTACGCAAAACGGTTTCCATTTCAGCGGCCGTACAACAGCGATCGTATCGGTATTCCTTGTGTCATTTGCGAACTTCTCCTCAATCGGAATCATTGCCGGTGCCGTAAAAGGACTGAATGAAAAGCAAGGAAATGTCGTCGCTCGTTTCGGCTTGAAATTATTATACGGTGCTACGCTTGTCAGCTTTTTATCAGCAGCAATTGTGGGCTTGATTTACTGAACTTAATCGAAAAGGATCGGTGACCAAACATGAGAATGGTAGATATCATCATCAAAAAACAAAACGGAAAAGAACTCACCACTGAAGAAATTCAATTTTTCGTGAACGGCTATACAGACGGAAGCATTCCTGATTATCAGGCAAGCGCGCTTGCTATGGCGATTTTCTTCCAGGATATGAGTGACCGTGAACGCGCGGACTTGACGATGGCTATGGTGAACTCCGGTGAAACGATTGATCTTTCTGCCATTGAAGGAATTAAAGTGGATAAGCACTCCACCGGCGGCGTCGGCGACACGACAACACTCGTTCTCGCTCCGCTTGTTGCGGCTCTTGACGTGCCGGTTGCTAAGATGTCCGGCCGCGGCCTCGGCCATACGGGCGGCACGATTGATAAGTTAGAGGCAATCGATGGCTTCCACGTGGAACTGACGAAGGATGAATTTATTAAACTTGTGAACCGCGACAAGGTTGCGGTCATCGGCCAAAGCGGCAATTTAACGCCGGCTGATAAAAAACTGTACGCGCTTCGTGATGTAACGGGAACGGTCAATTCCATTCCGCTCATTGCAAGCTCGATTATGAGCAAAAAAATCGCTGCCGGGGCGGACGCCATCGTGCTTGACGTAAAAACGGGAGCGGGCGCTTTCATGAAAACAGAAGAAGACGCAGCTGAACTTGCCAAAGCGATGGTACGGATCGGAAATAACGTCGGCCGTCAAACAATGGCTGTCATTTCAGACATGTCCCAGCCGCTCGGCTTTGCGATCGGAAATGCGCTTGAGGTCAAAGAAGCGATCGACACACTCAAAGGCGAGGGGCCTGAGGATCTTCATGAGCTTGTCTTAACGCTCGGCAGCCAGATGGTTGTGCTTGCGAAAAAAGCCGATACATTGGACGAAGCGAGAGCGAAGCTGGAAGAAGTCATGAAAAACGGCAAAGCACTTGAGAAATTCAAGGATTTCCTGAAAAACCAAGGCGGCGACAGCTCAATTGTTGACGATCCGTCTAAGCTTCCGCAAGCCGCATATCAAATTGATGTGCCTGCCAAAGAAGCGGGTGTCGTCTCTGAAATCGTTGCGGACGAAATCGGCGTCGCGGCGATGCTGTTAGGTGCCGGCCGCGCCACAAAAGAAGACGAGATCGATTTAGCCGTCGGCATCATGCTCCGCAAGAAGGTCGGCGACAAAGTAGAAAAAGGCGAACCGCTCGTGACGCTTTACGCCAACCGCGAAAACGTTGATGAAGTCATTGCAAAAGTCTATGACAACATCCGCATCGCCGCGGAAGCGAAGGCGCCGAAGCTGATTCATACGTTAATTACAGAATAAAAAATAAAGCACATCCCATGCTGAGCGGGGTGTGCTTTTTTAATTATAGGATGTGATCGGCCGGATATTCCTCTTGGCTGATTTTTTTCGCTTTTGTAGCATTTCTTTTGAAATGGTAGATGAGATAGCAAAGGATGATACAAGGAACTCCGCAGAATAGTGCGATTCTTTGATTGGGATCAAAAGCAAGACCGATACAAGAAGCTGAGCATAATAAAAGAGCGGCTATAGGCATCAGAGGGTAAAGCGGCGTGCGAAATGTCAGATCTTTTACATTCCCCCCTTTTTTCAGAAATCTCTTTCGAAACAAGAGTTGGGACAAGGCAATGCTCATCCAGACCACGACTCCTGCAAATCCAGCAATTGCGACCATCACAACATAGACAGTTCCAGGGGCTACGATACTGGAAATGAGAGATAAACAAGATACAGCCATACTGATCATTAAGGCATTTAAAGGAATGCCTTTAGATGTGACTTTCTTAAAACGGGAGCTGATCATGTTTTCATTTGCTAACGACCACATCATACGGGTTGAAGCATATAAGCCTGAGTTGGCGACAGACAGCAAGGCTGTTAATATCACGAAATTCATAATATCAGCAGCGTAAGGGATTCCGATCTCCGCAAATACGGCTACAAACGGGCTTTCAATCACGCCTGCGTCCTTCCACGAAATCAATCCGGATAATATGAAGACAGCGCCAATGAAAAAAATCACGGTTCTCCATGCGACATTACGGATGGATCGCGGTATATCCTTTTGAGGATTTGCTGATTCTCCTGCTGTAACGCCGATTAACTCTGTACCGGAAAAGGCGAAGCTCACAGATATCATCGCGATAAAAACGGCAAGAAAGCCATTCGGAAACAGCCCGCCATGGTCCGTGAAGTTTGACAACATAGGAGCATCCGCCGTTCCGTTTAAAGAGATCAGGCCAAACATGGCGGCTCCTCCTAAAATGATAAATAAAATAATGGTGAGAATCTTTACGCTGGAAAACCAAAATTCAGTCTCCGCAAATAACTTAACTGAAAATGCGTTGCATATAAAAAGAAGGGCTGCAAAAATCGCACTCCACATCCATACACTGCTGTCAGGGAACCAGCGCTGCATGAGAATACCGGATGCGGTAAACTCAGAGCCTACCGTCACCACCCAATTGATCCAGTACATGATGCCGACCATAAAACCGGTAGATGGACCGATAAATGTTGTAGCATATTTTTGAAAAGAGCCGGTTACCGGCATTGCAACCGACAATTCGCCGAGACATTGCATGACGAGGTACATCATCAACCCGCCGATTACATAAGCGAGTATCGTACCGCCGGGTCCGGCTTGATGCAGCGTATAGCCCGTACTGAGGAAAAGTCCTGTGCCTATGACGCCTCCCAATGAGATCATAAATAGGTGCCTGCTTTTCATTGTGCGTTTTAGCTGTTGGCTGCTGTTCTCCTGAAGATTCACTGTCTCGCCCTCCTTTTAGCTGCCATTCCTAAGGCAGATGAGTTTCTTATACCCAAAATACAACCTGCCAGAAGATCACTTGAATGGGGAGAGTTTCATTCCTTTTAATGCGTGTAACAGAACATGGGCTGCAGCTCTGCTTGTCATATCTCGAAAATCGAGGGTAGGGTCGACTTCAACAATTTCAATCCCGGCAACATTGGGCTGTTGTGCAATGTACTTGACTGCTTCAAGCAATTCGTCTGTATAGAGGCCGCCCGGGCCAATCGCTGGACAGCCGGGTGCATGGGACTGGTCTAAGACATCCATGTCAACAGAAATAAAAATGAAATCTGTTCTATTTTGAACGGCTGGCAAAACCTCTTTTATCGTGGAGATGAGCCCTTTTTCCCGTATCATGTCCATCGTGTGAATGTTCACGTTATGTTTTTTTGCATATGCTTCATAGGCCTGGCTGTTGCTGAATTCTCTGATCCCCAGCTGGATCAAATGTTGACCTTTAATAATCTCTTCATCCAAAAGGCGGCGGAAGGGGGTGCCGTTTGTCGGCCCCCCGTCCTCCGTATTGCGAACATCGTGATGGGCATCAAATTGAATCACCGCTGTCGTTCCTTTTGTTTGTGCTATCGCTTTTATGGTGGAGTAGCTGATAGAGTTATCTCCCCCGAGTATGAGCGGCACCCAATCCGGATGATCCGAAAGCAGAGCGTGCATGGTTTGGAAAATGTGATGATGTGACTTTACGATATCAGTGACATGAATATCGATATCCCCCAGATCATATAGAAGCTCTGATACGACATGCTCTCCAAGCTCAGCAGAATAGGCTGATGAATGTTTCAGAGCCTGGCGTATTGTTCCGGGTGCAAAGGAAGCGCCTGAATGACTGATGGATGATTTTGATAGGGGGACACCTATCAACGCCGGTCCCTTAATGTCCTGGCCGTCCCATGTTGCGATCAGGTCGCTCATTTTTGTGACATCCCGGTCTTTAAACGAAGATCCGGCCTCTCTGAGAAAAGGGTACTTATCCAAGAATGGCTCCCTCCCTGTTGACAACAATTGTTCCGTTTTTCATGACTTGATGTACATGATTGACCCCGTAGTGATACGGAATATACATATAGTTCGGGGCTTGCCAAATGACAAGATCAGCTGAGCGGCCAGCTTTGAGCTGACCGGCTTCTTCTCCTTTTCCTATGGCATATGCGGCATTGACTGTGACCGCGTGCCATATTTCTTCTGCAGTCATCTTCAGATGAAGCGCGGCAATCGACATGATCAGCTGGATATTTTCAGTCGGCGAGCTGCCAGGGTTAAAATCCGTTGCCAAGCTGATACATACCCCTTCATCAATCATAGCTCTTGCCCTGGCGTATGTGCTTTTGCCAAGATAAAATGTCGTGCCCGGCAAGAGGACGGCGATCGTTCCTGCCTCAGCCAATTTCTTTATGCCTTCGTCCGATGCACCTACCAAATGGTCGGCTGAGACGGCCTTTAGCTCACCTGCTAATTCAGCTCCTCCAAGCGGATCGATTTCATCTGCGTGTATTTTTAATCCGAAGCCCGCCTCAGCTGCTTTTTGTAAATAACGGCGGGATTGGCTGACTGTAAAAACGCCTGTTTCTGTAAAGATATCAGCAAAGCTGGCGAGTTCTTGTTCTTTGATTTCCGGCAAAAGGGAAAGCATTTGATCCAGAAATTGATCTGGATCGTTTTGATATTCGGGAGGAATCGCATGTGCTCCCATAAATGTGGAAACAAGATCAACAGGCTGGCTTTCATGCAATTTTTTTGCGACACGCAATTGTTTGAGCTCTGTCTCTTTTTCTAAGCCGTAGCCGCTTTTCACTTCTGCTGTGGTTGTGCCGTAGGACAGCATTCTTTGCAGATGAAAATGGGCTTTTTGCAGCAGCTCTTCTTCTGAAGCCGCCCTGGTATCCTTGACTGTAGACAGAATCCCGCCGCCCTGCGCCAGAATATCCAAATAGGAAATGCCCTGAAGCTTAAGGTTCATCTCCTTTTCACGAGATCCGCCAAATACAAGATGGGTGTGCGGATCAACGAGGCCAGGCGTTACAAGGCGTCCCGAACAGTCAATGATTTCGTCTGCCTCGTAACCGGCTTCAGCCCCTTTTTGTCCGGCGAACACAATTTTCTGTTCATGGATGCCGACAACAGCGTCTTCGATCACATGAAGATCCTGCATGCTTTTGCCTGCCCGCGGGCCGCTGCTTTCCATCGTCAAAAGCTGACCGATGTTGATGAGAATCGTATCAATTTGCTTTGGCATGTCATCACTCCTTTATTTTTGCATCGGCACGATAATGTCCTGTTCCTTCGCTACTTCAACGGCACGTTCATAACCCGCATCCGCATGACGGATAATGCCCATTCCCGGGTCGCTCGTTAAGACACGGGCGAGCCGCTCGTCAGCCAGCTCACTTCCATCGGCCACTGCGACCATACCGGCATGCAGGGAATAGCCCATTCCGACGCCGCCGCCATGGTGGAAGGAAACCCAGCTTGCACCCGCCGCCGTGTTGACAAGCGCATTTAGCACAGCCCAATCACCGACAGCGTCACTTCCGTCCTTCATCGCTTCTGTTTCCCGGTTTGGAGAGGCGACAGACCCGCAGTCCAAATGATCTCTCCCAATAACGACAGGCGCTTTTAGCTCCCCGGTTCTAACCAGCTCGTTAATGGCGAGGCCCATCTTTTTTCGTTCTCCATATCCAAGCCAGCAGATACGGGACGGCAAGCCTTGGAAGGTGACTTTTTCCTGTGCCATATCAATCCAGCGGTGAAGGGCTTTATTTGTCGGGAACAGCTCTTTTAATAACGCATCCGTACGGTAAATATCTGCCGGATCTCCGGAAAGCGCCGCCCAGCGGAACGGCCCTTTTCCTTCACAGAATAAGGGGCGTATGTAGGCAGGGACAAACCCCGGAAAATCGAAGGCATTCTCCAGCCCTTCATCTTTTGCGACTTGCCGGATATTGTTGCCGTAGTCAAATACAATAGAGCCCTTTTGCTGAAAGGCCAGCATGGCTTCGACATGTTTTTTCATGCTTTGCTTCGCAAGGCGCACGTAAAGCTCTGGAGTGTCTTGACGCAAACGGTCAGCTTCATCAAGGGAATAGCCCTCGGGAACATAACCGATTAAAGGGTCATGGGCAGATGTCTGATCTGTCACAATATCAATTTTGACGCCTCGGTTCAAAAGTGTGTGATGCACCTCAGCTGCGTTTCCGAGAAGTGCAATGGACAAAGGTTTTCCTGCCAGCTTTGCCTCTTCAGCCCAAGCTAAGGCTTCCTCAATCGATGCTGTTTTTCGATCGCAGTATTTTGTTTCGATCCGCTTGTCGATGCGTTTCTCGTCAACCTCGACGGCAATCACGACGCCTTCATTCATCGTGACTGACAGCGGCTGGGCGCCTCCCATTCCGCCGAGACCCGCTGTCAGCGTCAACGTTCCTTTTAAGCTGCCCCCGAAGTGCTGTCGCGCCAGCTCAGCGAAGGTTTCATAGGTTCCTTGCAATATGCCTTGTGAGCCAATGTAAATCCAGCTGCCAGCCGTCATCTGTCCGTACATCATTAACCCTTTTTTCTCAAGTTCGTGGAAATGCTCCCAGTCTGCCCACTTCGGAACAAGAACAGAATTTGCTAGGAGCACGCGCGGGGCATGCGGGTGTGTACGGAACATGCCAACGGGCTTTCCGGATTGCACGAGCAATGTTTCATCATTTTTTAATGTTTTCAAGGAATGCTCAATGGCGTGAAAAGCGTCCCAATCCCGTGCGGCTTTGCCAATCCCGCCATATACGATGAGGTCCTCCGGCTTCTCGGCGACTTCTGGATCAAGGTTGTTTCGAAGCATCCGAAGCACTGCCTCTTGCTCCCATCCTAAGCATTCAAGCTCTGTTCCTCTGTTGGCACGGATTGATTTTTTTACATCAGTCATATGTTCATCCCCCTTAGTTCTTTATTCTGATGATCAGGTATTAAAGATTCCTTCTTCAGCCAGTCAGTCAAGCGTTCAATGTCATAGGAAAAAACACGGTCCTGCTGAATGGACGGCACGACTTTTCTCATTTCCTGAAAAAGCTGTTTCGTATAGGACGCTGCATGTTCTATGCCTCTGTATTCAACCGCCTGTAATGCGCAAATCGCTTCGATCGCAATGACTCTCCTTGTATTTGCGATCACCTGATAAGCATGCCGAGCGGCGATGGTTCCCATGCTGACATGGTCCTCTTGGTTGGCGGATGACGGAATGGAATCCACACTTGCAGGATGGGCCAGTGTTTTATTTTCAGAAACGAGTGAGGCCGCGGCGTACTGCATGATCATTGCACCGGATTGCAGACCGGGATGAGGGCTCAGGAACGGCGGCAGGTCATTCAGCTGCGGATTCACAAGTCGTTCGATCCGGCGCTCTGCGATATTCGCAAGCTCTGATATTGCGATTTTCAGAAAATCCATGGCAAAGGCGATCGGCTGTCCGTGAAAGTTTCCGCCGGAAATCACTTTGTCACCGTCATTGAAAATGAGCGGATTGTCTGTAGCTGCGTTCATTTCAATCTCTAATTTTTCTTTGACATAGCCTAGTGTCTGCCAAGTCGCACCGTGTACTTGCGGAATACAGCGCAATGAATAAGCATCCTGAACCCGCAGTTCTCCCTGGGAGGTTGTCAGGCCGCTGTCAGATAGATAAAAGCGAATTCGTTCTGCGACATCGATCTGCTCCTGATAGCCGCGTGCTGAGTGAATATCCTCGTCAAATGCATCGATAATTCCCTGCAACCCCTCAATCGTTAAGCTGGCAATGCGTTCTGTTTGATATGCTAGTTTCTCAGCTTCAATGTAAGCGACCACCCCCATTGCAGTCATGGCTTGAGTCCCGTTAATCAAGGCAAGCCCTTCCTTGGATGTCAGCGTTACCGGTTGAATGCCTGCTTTTTTCAAGCCTGTCATTGCCGGCATTCTTTCCCCCTCAAAAAAGACTTCTCCTTGTCCGATCAGCGCAAGCGCCAGGTGGGAAAGCGGCGCCAAATCTCCGCTTGCGCCAAGTGATCCTTGCTGGGGAATGACCGGATGGACGCGTTTATTTAAAAAAGCAAGCAACTGTTCGATCAGCTCAGCGCGTACACCGGAAAAGCCTTTTAACAGCGCATTGGCGCGCAAAAGCAGCATTGCCCTGGAAACACACTCAGGAAAAGGGTCGCCGACTCCGCAGGCATGAGAAAGGATTAAATTCAGCTGCAGCGCCGCCGAGTCTTCTTTCTGAATCAGGACATCGCTGAATTTGCCAAATCCGGTGTTGATGCCGTAGATTGTCTTTTCGTCGCGTACAATCCGTTCCACTGCCGCTCTGCTTTTTTTCACACGCTCCATACTTTCTTTGGAAGCCGCTGCCTCCTCAAAATCAAACAGCACACGAGCGACGTCGGCTGTTGTCAATGAAGAACCGTCTAAAGTCACCATAAGCCCAACTCCTTTTTCTTTACTTTGGTAAAGCGCCCATACAAAAAGGAGCTATGCTGTGAACTTCTGTTTTCACGCATAGCCCCCTATCGTCTAAGATCTATGGGCTGTTTCATATGTGATTAATTCCAACACCGAATGTCTCGTGCTCAAGACCTTTAATCGGCGCCCCGATTGTTCCGTAAAGCGAGACAGCAATCCAATCGCCTTCCGCTTCACTTTCATAAGGATTTCCCCTCAAAACGGCAAACCTCAAGCCCACCGTCCGAAGCAGCGATCCCAGCAGCATTTCACCTCTGGTCACGCCATGCAAAGCCTCCATCGTCGCATGATAAAGCGCATGTGACTCCCGATAACCCTCAGATTGAATGACACCGCTCTTTTTGGAAGCGGTTTCAATTGCGGCTACTACTTTATGCGCGTCCATTGATCCTACCTTGCCAAGACAGACCTTCCATCCGTCTCGCTCCAGCTCCTCGACCTGTGTACTCTCTTCCGCCTCATTCAGCAACAGAAGAACAGACAGCCGTCCGATCCGACGCTCTTTATGCAGTGTCATATGAATCACTCAATTCCTAAAAATTCTGATAACTATTAACTGAGTATTATATTAATTGGTTCAGCAGCAGAAGTCAAAAGATTTTTTACAGTCTTTAACAAGTTAGATTGCTATTGTAATAGCGCGACGCAGAGAGCAGAACAGGTTTTTTCAGCGATTGCACACGATATCCAGACAAGGAGGCAAGCGCCGCTGTCATATTCCTGACAATGAGGGCTAAAATGGCCAAAAGAGGCGTAGTTGCCAGAGAAAAGTCGACGACTTACAAGGCCGGACAAAGCGTTCATTACGTACGCAAATGAAGAAACAGAAGTGATGCAAGAAGGAGAAACAGCAAAAGAGTTGAACTATGAAAGAGAGGATATGCAAGCAGCAGTCCTGCGCAAGACTGACGGACATCAGTCTGACTATGTAAGAGAACAGTGAGAAATCACCTATCTGTTTGAATTTGAAAACATTCGGCTGTTTTAATAGGCCGGGGTATTTTCATAGTGAAATGTAAGCGTTTAAAATTTAATGAAAAAGAGAGGCGAATTGTTTAGATGTTCAACTGATTGTTCCGTGTATGTTTTCTTGCAGCTCTTATCATGGCCTTCACCCTCCCAAACTCCGTCTATGCACAAAAACCTGTATTTAAAGAAGTCAGCGTCCATGACCCTTCCATCATTGAAACAAATGGCACCTTTTATGTTTTTGGATCTCATCTCGCTTCAGCAAAAACGAATAACCTCATGCAATGGCAGCAGCTGACCACCAGCGTAAGCAATGACAACCCACTGATTCCGAATGTCTATGAAGAATTAAAAGAAACCTTCGAATGGGCCCAATCTGACACTCTGTGGGCGGCTGACGTCACGCAGCTGGCGGACGGCAAATACTACATGTACTACAACGCCTGCCGCGGCGACTCGCCTAGGTCCGCCATGGGTGTTGCCGTTGCTGACAACATCGAAGGCCCATACAAAAACAAAGGCATCTTTTTGAAATCAGGAATGGAAGGCACAAGCAGCGATGGAACACCGTATGACGCAACCAAACACCCGAATGTCGTCGACCCGCATACCTTCTTTGATAAAGACGGCAAGCTGTGGATGGTGTACGGATCATACTCAGGCGGCATTTTCATACTTGAAATGAATCCGAAAACGGGCTTCCCGCTTCCTGGACAGGGATACGGGAAAAAACTGCTCGGCGGCAACCACAGCAGAATCGAAGGCCCGTATGTTCTCTATAATCCAGACACCCAATACTACTACTTATACCTATCATATGGCGGTCTCGATGCAACAGGCGGCTACAACATCCGTGTGGCCCGCTCCAAGAAACCGGACGGCCCTTACTATGATGCAGAAGGCAATCCAATGCTCGACGTCCGCGGCAAGGAAGGCACATTCTTCGACGACCGTTCCATCGAACCATACGGCGTCAAACTCATGGGCAGCTACACTTTTGAAACAGAAAATGAAAAAGGCACCGGGTACGTCTCACCAGGCCACAACTCCGCATACTATGACGAAAAAACCGGACGCTCTTATTTAATCTTCCACACCCGCTTCCCGGGCAGGGGTGAAGAACACGAAGTCAGAGTCCACCAATTGTTCATGAACAAAGACGGCTGGCCGGTAACAGCGCCATATCGTTACGCAGGCGAAACACTGAAAGAAGTAAAACAAAAAGACATTACAGGAACATACAAAGTCATCCAGCACGGAAAAGACATCTCAGCCGACATCAAAAAAACCATCAACATCCAGCTCAACAAAAACCACAGCATTTCCGGGGAAATGACGGGAACATGGAAGAAAACCGGAAAAAACACAGCCGACATCACGTTAGCGGGCAAGAAGTATAACGGGGTATTTTTACGCCAGTGGGATTCGGTGAGAGAGAAGAACGTCATGACGTTTAGTGTGCTGAATGACAGCGGTGAGGCTGTTTGGGGATCTAAATAAGATGGAGAAGCGCCTTCTAGAGAAGGCGCTTTTTTATGAGTTTTATTGACTATAAGAAATGGTTGAGCGAGAGAAAAAACAGAAGTGATAGCGGGGTTCGAGACCTAAACGAAAAGTCCCCATTATGGTGATTCTCCCTCTTGCAAAGTTATGAAATTGAATTTTTAGCTATTTAGAACCGGGATAAAGTTCCTCAAGACAATCCTTTTTACCTATTTATCCAATATGACCCATCATGTAATATGAAAATAGTCTGTATTGTAAAGAATTGACACAGTTTGATAGAAACACGAGGTGTTGCGGCATGCATAGTGAAATGTTGTTACATTCGGTAAAAGCCGACTTACATGAAAAGCAGGAACAGATCCATCAATTAAAACGAGTGCTGCACGAAATCAGGCAAATCAAACACGAATTCTCCGAGGCCCAGCATCTCATTCACCGGCCTCATCTTAACCGGGAGGCATGGAGAGGAACACATGCTCAGCGGTTTGAAGATATTCGTGAAGGTATGAACAAAGCATATCAGCAAATCAAAAGCGATCAAGTCAGCGGAATCATCGAAAGCATAGAAGGAAAAATCCACTCATTAGAGGGCGATGTCTATTCCATAAGACGCCAAATTACGAGGATAGAGCATGAAATAGAGAAGGAAAAACATAAAAAGTGAGGTGAGCACAAATGGCACAGGAAATTAAAATGGTGTATGGCACAGTGAAGCAAGGGCTTTCTCAGCTCAAGAATTCAGCTGAACTCAAGTCCTCCTTACCCGGCCATCTCTCAGGCAGAAACCATTTGAATGTTGTGAAGTCCATCGAGCAATTAAATAAGGACATCAAAGAGCTCACTGAAGCATATGCGTCTGTTCTGGCCAAGCATATCGCACAAACGGAAAGCGCGGTAAACGCCATGAAGGAAACGGACGAAAACATATCATCTTCCATGAAATAAAGCGCGGGAGGACAAGGGATTGAAAACATTAGATGTCCACGCTCTTCACGAGGGCATTCAGCATACGATTGAGAAACTGGACAAGCAAAAACAACAGCTGGAGAAGCTGGAAAAAAGCGTTGAGCATCTGGCAGGCATGAAGGATGCGCTGAAAGGAAAAGGCGGAGATGCCATCCGGACCTTTTACGAGGAGTGCCACAAGCCTTTTCTCCTTTTCTTTGGCATGTTTATCGACGAATACAAAAAAGTGCTGAAACAAACACAGCATGCGATTTCCTCTGTAGAATCTGACTCCCACGGCATGATCGCAGAGGCTTTTCTCTCACACGATGCGAGACATGGGGTCAAGCATGCACGAGAAGTGACAGAACAGCTCACTGATGCAGTCAATCGCCAGACATCGACCATAGATCACATCGTCAGCCTGCCGACAGTCAATGATACCTTTTTCCGAATGGAAACAGAACAGGCTGAGCGACTGATTTCAGACACCCTGAATAAGCTCTTTCAATTTGACGGCCATCAAACTCAAGCACTAGAAACCGCAAAATCAGATTTTCAAACGATGAAAAAATATATAGACCAGCTCGAAACCATGTATACCGGTCCGAAAATTGAAATCACAGGCTACAAAAGCGGCTCTATCCTGAAATCACAGGAAGAAGAAAACATCAACCAAACCTTCGGCGCGATTAACCCGCAAATGAAGCAGGCGGATGATTCACCGATGGAGTTGATGTTGAAGAAACTGGAGAAACATAAGCAATCAAACGTTGATTCTGTGATGATGGATGACAAACAACAGAAGATCGAGCGTGAGATTCATGCTGATGATAGTAACTTAACGGTATTACAGAAAGAAGCAGCAGCCCACCCGAAAGTCTATGGAGACATACGGGTGATAAATGATAAAATATATAATCATAAAGGATTAAAAAAGATAGATACGATAGAAGTGATTGACGAACTAACTCGTGATACTGCAAGCATCGACTACGTCGGCGGCAAATATTATGTATATGAAAACGGCCAAATTGTGAGAGAACTCTACGCTGGAGGGAAAAAGCGGCTAGAAGAAGTGTCTTACATTCCAGAGGATAAAGTAGGCGGAGCTAAGCCAATTGATTCGTTTCTTGCCGGAACTCAATATGAATTTATTGAGTGGGTAAGCCCTCAGGGTGCTGTTAAAAAATTGGCGGTCCGAGGCGGGAAGCGTGTTGTCACAGATGTGGCTAAACATGTTGCGGAGAAGGAAAGTAAGGGTGAGGTTAATAAGGTTGCTTCAAAGGGTGCGAGTGAAGGTAAGAAATTGGTATCTTCAAAGACGGTTATTAGCTCAGATATGGAAGCGAAAATATTGGAAGGACAACGTAAAGTTCCAAAAAATATTTTAATAGGTGGACATTCCTCAAGTATAAACAACGCTAATGATAATTTCGCAGTGGAAGTACTATCTACTAATGCAGATGGGACGAAAAGTGTTATGTTTACTAAGCAATTTGTAGATGGTAATATTTCTAAAATTAAAAAGAGTACATTATTTCCGGAATCGTGGAATGATGATCAGATTCTTAAGAGTATTATAGAGGTTGGAAATACACCACCTATATCTACAAGGTTGAGGGATAGATCAACTTGGCATAGAGCATCAAAAAATGGAGTGGAAATAGATGTTATCAAAAATGGTGACGAGGTAACTAGTGGTTACCCAACAGGAAAGGTAAATGCGCCTCGTCCATCAGGTTTTTGAGATGTAAATTGAAAGGTGATAAAAAATGTATAGAGAATTAGATAATCTTTTATCTGCTGAAACAACTGAGGACTCATGGTACGATGATGGTTGTATAATTGCAAGTGATATATTGTCAGACTTTAGAGCAGATGATTGGGGAAAATTAAAAAACGAAGCACTTACTAAACCTTTGGAATGGCAAAAAAAACTGGCATACTGTATGGATAATAACGGAAGTTCACATGAATTTTCAATATTACTATCACTACTTAGTATTGATAATGAAGAGCTATTTGAGGTATGCATAGATTCTCTAAGAAGCTTTGTGACTCCCGAGAGTAAACAAATGATATTGAACGATCCATCCATACTTCAGAGAATAAATGATAAGTTGCCAAAAGCAAGTGCCCCAGTAAAGAAAATACTTGAAGACTTCCTTGAGAAGGTTCATTCTTAATAATTTGTTATAGAATTGTTTATACAACAATGCTTAAAAGTCAATGATAACTTTTTAAAGCTTATTCTCACACAGTGATGTGAAGTGGAATAAGCTTTTCCTATTGCAGGATCAGCTTATAATTTTAAAGACTCAGGTAAAATAACCACAAGGAAGAGATAGATGGTGTATACAGTTGAGATAATCAAGAAAAACGAATTTGAATGTAACTGGATTACATTGTTTATTAGTAGGCAGTTTAAGTTAATTTCTTCACAAGAAGTAACAAATTATGCGGTTAATTATCTAGTGAATAATCCTAATATTAAAGATGAGAATATCTTTGAATTGGCGTGGGAACAAACTGAAGAAAGAGCAGATGCATTATTAGACCACATAGTCTCTAATAGCCGTTCTGAAGTCTTGAATAGAGAGTATCATAAGTGGTTATACACTGTTTTGAAGAATATATAATAATTCTTCTGATGATAGTATGTTTAGCGACATTGAAAACATTGTTTATATGGTTAACACAACTGAACATATGAACAATTTTTTTAGAACTGTATCGCCTGTTTTCTATTATCCTTCTGATTTGAAATATACAGTAAAAGAACTACTGAAAGAATTTTTGGAAACTGAGAGGAAAATAATTTTTAATTAATTATGATTGGGAAATACTCATTATATTGCTTGCGTTACCTCACACCATCTACCGGTGAATAAGAAATAACGGAGATAGTATATTGCTCAGATATAAATATGCAATTGAATATATAGATGATTATGATGAAGTCATTTTGGATTTGGAAAAAGAGAAAATACTTAAAAATGGTTACCTTATTAGTAATTCGTTAGGATCTGATATATTTAGTGATTTCGATAGCATAAAGGAAGAAATTGAACAATTATTAAAAGTATTGTCTGGGGAATTACCAATATTCGAAAGTGGCGGGAATTTAAATTTAATTAGTTCTGATAAACATAAAACAGTGATTGAAGATATTTTCGCAGATGAAGATGAAGGAGATTGTATATGCACAATAGAGACGGTGGAATATACCAAGATCATTTTAATCTGGGCAAAAGAAAGTATTAAGTACAAAAACAAAAGAGGCGTTCTATCAGCAGAAGAAGCTGATGAAAGAATAGGTTGGATAAAAGAAAAGTGGAGTGAATTGAATTTTACTAATTGAGGAATAAACAGTGGCGGTATACATTTTATTACTAAAAGAATATGAAGATAATGAAACTGTGGTTTACAAATTGGGGCCTCATGAAAATACTATGGGCAAAATAAAATTAAATAAAATAATTAGGGAATTTTCAGAGTTAGAAGAAATTAAAGACTTCCCGTCAACATTTTATTTTGATCGAGCTGCACATAGATTAGCAGTTTGTTTAGTAAAAGAAGAGGGTGTATTTCCAGAAAAAACGGCTTTTGAGTCTTAGCAAATAATGAAGCTTTTATTGACAACAATGCCCTTCAAGGTTTTAACGCATTCAATATAATAAAAATCAAAGAGGTTCTCCTATGATATATAAAGCACTTATTAAAGGACTTGATCCACATATAGAAGAGGAAGTGATACTCGAAATTGAAGGGGTTGAATTCACAGGTTTTTCATCTGTCTGTCCTTATGAAATTGAAGTGGGGAAAAAATATCCTGTGTTAGTTGGTTTTACGATTTTGGATGAGTTAGTTATTCGTGAAAGTATAGAAAAAACAAAAGAATTAGAACGGATTGGTTTAGGATATCAATATTATATTAGGGGGGTTTTACAAGAGGATTCAATTGATGCAGGAATCGTTCTTACTGATGAAGATGAGTATTTTTCTGAATATCCTTATTTAATTGGGAAAAATGTTGAGATGAAGGTTGACAGGATAAGCGTAGAATTTTTAAGAGATTCTGTTTAAATATAAAAAGTGAAGAAGATAGATGAGAAATTTTTATTGAGAAAAATAAATGAATCATTATTAATCATCCAGATTGTTTTCCCCCTAGCAGGAATAGTTCTAACTATCATGACAATCTGGTTAGCAAATGCCAATCAAGTTAACGATATAGAGTTATATGTAATTGCTGGTTTTTCATATGGTGTATTTTTCTTTTTGTTCCCTTTAGGTATTTATATATTTAGGAAAAGAATACTTATAAAAAAATTAAATGATATAGACGGATATCAATAGAGTTTCTAAAGGGTGAGCATACACTTGAAGAACAAATGATCTTCTATAATTTATTAGATGATGAATGATTTAAACAATTACCCCAAAATAAAATACTATCAGGGTTATTATCCCGTTACCTCTCCCTTAAAGGAGCAAGATGACATGTTATTGATCAATAAACAGAAGGACCCTGTTTTTCAATTTTTTGCTGGGACTTTCCATCAAGATATTGAAACTCCTGATGACGCTATACAAGAGTTATTAACAGAGGAAAGTAAAGAATATTTGGAGGATGCTATTGTCTTTTTAACGGATTTTATTGAAAGTGAGCATTCAGATAATGAGAAAAATGAATACATTCAATCTTGCGCAGATGGCGTGTATTTTCCTGCGTTTAATTTAGAACCAATAGATTGGCTAAAGAATGTAATAGTGCAGATAAAGAAGTCTTTAAATAAAATTTAATGGTAACGATTATTAACCTTGATTGGAAAAATGCCTTTCAAGGTTTTTAATCACAATAATTTTTTATTGAAGTTAATACTATGTTCAAATCTTTATGATTACTTTTTTTCTAGAAACGATATCCAACACCAAAAATGAAAGCGTTGACATCCCTTAAATCTAGTGCTAAAGTATACCTACAAACAAATAAAACGACCCGTCAGGATTGTTACTGCTAAAGCAGGCAAAACCTAAATGGTGCAGGTGCAGGAGGAGACTCTCGCAATCTGTGTCATTTAGGTTTTTTTTATTCTCTTTTAGGAGGTGATGCAGCATTTGATACAAAAAAAGCTGGTGAAAGGCGGCCACCTTTCTTCCAGCAGTCCCCCATAAAAAGGAGGTTTACACATGGATTATGATAAATTATCGAAGGACATATTACAACTTGTAGGCGGTGAAGACAACGTTCAGCGCGTGATCCACTGCATGACGAGGCTGCGTTTTAATCTTCATGACAACGCGAAGGCGGATCGCAGTCAGCTGGAGCAGCTGCCGGGGGTGATGGGCACCAATATCAGCGGCGAGCAGTTTCAAATCATTATCGGAAACGATGTGCCAAAGGTGTATCAGGCGATTGTGCGGCACAGCAATCTCAGTGATGAAAAGAGCGCTGGTTCATCCTCTCAGAAAAAGAATGTGCTGAGTGCGGTCTTTGATGTGATTTCTGGTGTGTTTACTCCGATTCTGCCTGCGATTGCGGGAGCGGGGATGATCAAAGGGCTTGTTGCGCTGGCAGTTACGTTTGGCTGGATGGCGGAGAAGAGCCAGGTTCATGTCATTTTAACGGCTGTCGGTGATGGCGCGTTCTACTTCCTGCCGCTCCTGCTAGCGATGAGTGCGGCGAGAAAATTCGGAAGCAATCCGTACGTAGCGGCAGCCATTGCGGCGGCGATTCTGCATCCGGATTTGACAGCCCTGCTCGGTGCGGGGAAACCGATTTCCTTTATCGGGCTTCCTGTAACCGCTGCCACTTATTCGTCAACGGTCATCCCGATTTTGCTGGCGATTTGGATTGCTTCGTACGTAGAAAAATGGATTGACCGTTTTACACACGCATCTCTCAAATTGATTGTGGTTCCGACATTCACGCTATTGATTGTCGTGCCGCTGACATTGATTACAGTCGGTCCGCTTGGCGCTATTTTAGGAGAATACTTGTCTTCTGGGGTCAATTATTTGTTTGATCATGCAGGGCTTGTGGCGATGATTTTGCTGGCGGGAACGTTCTCTTTAATCATTATGACGGGCATGCATTATGCCTTTGTGCCAATTATGATCAACAACATCGCTCAAAACGGACACGATTATTTACTGCCAGCTATGTTTTTGGCGAATATGGGGCAGGCCGGGGCATCATTTGCCGTCTTCCTTCGCTCCAGAAATAAAAAATTTAAATCACTCGCGCTTACCACAAGCATCACGGCGCTGATGGGGATCACAGAACCTGCGATGTATGGCGTGAATATGCGATTGAAAAAGCCGTTTGCGGCCGCTTTGATTGGCGGTGCAGCCGGTGGCGCGTTTTACGGCATGACGGGTGTTGCTTCCTATATCGTCGGAGGGAATGCAGGTCTCCCGAGCATCCCTGTCTTTATCGGCCCAACGTTTATTTACGCGATGATCGGTCTCGTGATTGCATTTGTGGCGGGAACAGCAGCTGCGTATTTGCTTGGATTCGAGGATGTGCCTTCTGACGGCAGCCAGCAGCCGGCACTGCATGAAGGCAGCAGAGAGATCATTCACAGCCCGATTAAGGGAGAAGTGAAAGCATTAAGCGAAGTCAAAGACGGAGTGTTTTCTGCCGGGATCATGGGAAAAGGATTTGCCATAGAGCCAGAAGAAGGAGAAGTGGTTTCGCCTGTTCATGGAAGCGTTACCACCATTTTTAAAACAAAACACGCAATTGGCATTACGAGTGATCAGGGAGCTGAAATTCTCATACACATTGGATTGGACACCGTTAAGCTGGAGGGACAGTGGTTCACGGCTCACGTACATGAAGGCGACAAGGTCGCACCGGGAGATCCGCTCGTGTCCTTTGATCTGGAGCAAATCAAAGCCGCGGGATATGACGTCATTACCCCGGTGATCGTGACCAACACAGACCAATATTCATTTTCGCCGGTGAAAGAGATCGGTAAAGTACAGACAAAAGAAGCGCTGCTTGCTTTATCTTGAAAAAACTAATGGGGTGATCAATATGAGTTCAAACGCAAAACGATTTCCAGAAGGATTTTTATGGGGCGGCGCAGTTGCTGCCAACCAAGTGGAGGGTGCTTATAACGAGGGTGGTAAGGGGCTTTCGACAGCTGACGTATCGCCGAACGGGATCATGTCTCCATTTGATGAATCAATGACTTCCTTGAATCTGTATCACAACGGGATTGACTTTTATCATCGTTATAAAGAGGATATCGCCTTATTTGCAGAAATGGGATTTAAGGCGTTCCGCACATCGATTGCGTGGACGAGAATTTTTCCGAATGGCGATGAAGAGGAGCCCAATGAAGACGGTCTCAGATTTTATGATGATCTGTTTGATGAGCTGTTAAAGCATCATATTGAGCCTGTCGTAACCATCTCTCATTATGAAATGCCGCTCGGTTTAGTGAAAAATTATGGAGGCTGGAAGAATCGCAAAGTCATAGAGTTTTATGAACGCTATGCCAAAACGGTTTTCAAACGCTATCAACACAAAGTGAAGTATTGGATGACGTTCAATGAAATTAACGTGGTGCTCCATGCGCCGTTTACCGGAGGCGGTCTTGTTTTTGAAGAAGGAGAAAACAAATTAAACGCGATGTACCAGGCGGCACACCACCAATTTGTGGCCAGTGCTCTTGCTGTCAAAGCGGGTCACGACATCATTCCTGATTCGAAAATCGGCTGTATGATAGCGGCAACGACAACCTATCCGATGACTTCTAAGCCGGAGGATGTCTTCGCGGCAATGGAGAATGAGCGCAAAACACTTTTCTTCTCAGATGTTCAGGCAAGAGGCGCATACCCGGGATATATGAAACGCTATCTGGCAGAAAACAATATTGAAATTGAAATGGCTGAAGGCGATGAAGAGCTCTTGAAAGAACATACGGTGGATTATATTGGATTCAGCTACTACATGTCGATGGCGGCGAGCACAGATCCGGAAGAGCTTGCAAAATCAGGGGGCAACCTGCTGGGCGGAGTCAAAAACCCTTACCTCAAATCATCAGAGTGGGGCTGGCAAATTGATCCGAAAGGCTTGCGCATCACGCTCAACACCTTATACGACCGTTATCAGAAGCCGCTGTTCATCGTTGAAAACGGCCTTGGCGCTGTAGACAAGGTTGAAGAGGACGGCACGATTCAGGACGATTACAGAATCAACTATCTGCGTGATCATTTAATTGAAGCACGCGAAGCCATTGCGGACGGCGTTGAATTAATCGGATACACATCATGGGGGCCAATTGACCTTGTCAGCGCATCTACTGCGGAAATGAAAAAACGCTACGGCTTCATTTATGTGGACCGGGACAATGAAGGAAATGGAACATTTAACCGCATCAAGAAAAAAAGCTTCAACTGGTATCAGCAGGTTATCGCCACAAACGGAGAGAGTATCTGACAATTTTTTGAAAACTCATGCGCTTCAATTGACAATAACGAAATGCAGGCGGACAATAAAAGAGAAAGATGAACCACCCACAGTCCGAAAGGCGGGAAGAGCATGTTTAACAAAATGTTAGTTGCGATTGACGGATCAGACATGAGTGCAAAAGCGCTTGATGCCGCAGTGCATTTGGCAAAAGAGCAGCAAGCGGAACTAAGCATTCTTCATGTGGGGAGAGAAGCCGTCGTCACGACTTCTTCTCTGACGGGAATTGTCTATGTGCCTGAACACTTTATTGATGAAATCAGGAACGAGGTTAAAAAAGAGGGCCTGAAAATCCTTGAAAATGCAAAAGAAAAAGCAGCCGAAAAAGGCGTTCAAGCTGAAACCATTTACGCGAATGGCGAGCCGGCGCATGAGATACTAAATCACGCAAAAGAGAAAGGCGTCAGCCTGATTGTAGTTGGCAGCCGGGGGATCAGCGGCCTGAAAGAAATGATGCTTGGAAGCGTCAGCCATAAAGTGTCTCAATTATCAACATGCCCGGTTTTGATTGTTCGATAGATTTGTAAAAAAAGCGCCCAAGGGCGCTTTTTTTTATTTAGAATAGAAGTGTTATAATATCTACATGTAAAAAAGAGGAATTTTATGTGTAGATTTCTGAATTCACAAAAAACAGTTTATGATATACAGTATTGGAGGTAGAATACGTTTGATGCAACAGGATCTTTCCATATCGTCAAAACAAAAATCAACAGCCGTAATCAAAATGGTCATCTCTATGGTGATTTTCGGCTCCATCGGCTTTTTCTCAGAGCATACCAATCTGCCGTCATTTGAATTGGTCTTTGTCCGCTGCCTTTGCGCGACGCTGTTTTTAGGCCTTTGCTGGCTGGCGTCCGGCCAGTATAAAACTGAAAAATGGAGCAAGAGAGACGTGCTGCAAACATTGGCGTGCGGTTTCTTTCTTGTATTCAACTGGGTGTTCTTATTTAAGTCTTTTGAAGAAACGTCCGTTACAATTGCCATCTCCGTTTATCATCTAGCGCCGGTGCTTGTTCTTCTTCTGGGGAGCTTCTTCTACAGAGAGAAATTAAATGTGATCTCCGTCAGCTCCATTATCATCTGCTTTCTGGGAACTGCGCTGATTTCCGGGATTAACGGCAGCACTTCATTGACACAGCTGATGGGATCAGGGATCATATGGGCAGTTCTCGCCGCACTGTTTTATGCGTTCACCACTTTATTGGGAAAAGGCATTCACAATCTCAGTCCTTACACGACCACCTTCTTGCAGACGGGTTTAGGGGTTATCATCCTGATTCCGTTTATTCACTTTGGTGCTTTTGCTGACCTATCTCAGGGAAACTGGATTATGGTGGTATCTACCGGCATCATCCATACGGGTATTGTATATTTGTTGTTTTTTGACAGTTTGCGATTTTTATCAACGAAATTTATTTCAATCATTGTATTTCTCGACCCCGCTGTCGCGATCGTGCTAGATACCGTCTTCACAGGCTTCCGCCCTGACCTCTATCAAACGCTTGGCATCATGCTGATCTTTGCGGGTATGGCCTTGACGCTTGTCAGGAGGCAGGGGAAGGCGAATGTGACAGCTGAGGGTACGGATATTGAACAAATGCAATAATGGAAAATGAAGCTAACATGTTAAATCAATAATACAGTTATTTCAAATTCTTGGTGCAAAAAAAAGCTTTCTCAATTAGTAAAAGGAAAAGTGAATGTACTATTTTGATGAAATATCAACTCTTAATGACTATGATTGGCTTGAAAAAAATATAAAACAATAGAGCTATAATATATTGAAAACTTAGTTAATATTAAAAAGCGATAGTAATGATTATATATACTCTGCAAGAATCTAAAAATGCAAATGTTGCTCATGAGAATATCATTTTACTAAAAAGACGTTAAGTTAAAGGATATATTGAGCAGAGTTCATTTAACAGAAAAAACACTTGTTAAAGATTTACTGAATGGGGTCTTCTGCCAAATAGAAATAATAGACCGAGACTATCAGAATAGGGACAATAAACAGAGAAAATATTCTAAATATCATTTAACAATTATTTAATAATTTGTTTGGATCTTCAAAGCGAATAATAGAATTCATTCGGTAGAGGATCTTTACCGAATTGTCTGTTGATCATCTGATTGCTTAGCAGGCTTTAATAATAAATAGAATTATCGGTATACCAAACGAAGATTGAGTGCGTGGTGATCAATTTGACCGAGCCAAAACTACTAGAATGCATAAATAAAATCAAAAGTGTGTTAAATGGACAAACAACAAGAGAAGAAGCGTCGGATTGGGCTGGAACTTATGTTCATGCGGATGACCCCGAAGTAGAAGACGATAGAGTCTGGGATATGTTAATCCTTCTAAGTGGGATTGATTTGAAAGATTCTCCTGAAACTTATTTACATTCAACAGATGATTTAAATGATTGGATCAAACAATATATGGAGTAATTTGTGATTGGTGGTAAGGTGTTATTGATTAAAAAAGAGGCAGGAGATGACAATGTACAAATCAATTAGTGAATGGGTTGATTACATTGATGAGGGGTGCAGTGTCCTTTATTTAGATTTTAATGTGTTTAAAAAAGAGCTCTCACTTAATATAAAGGTTTTTGAAAGTGAAGCTGAATATACCCATAAAATATTATTTCAAAATGTGGCATCCGCTTATTATAGTGCAGATGTTGGCGACATGAGATTGGAAAAAATAGATCCGGAAGAATACAATTGGCAAGTATTTGAGATGAGTTATCATCCAGAAGGAATCGGGAATCTATCAAATTCTATCATTCCGGAGTATCAATCAAATGCTAACTTTCTCATTGACATGAACAGAATGCTGATTGCTATAGAAGCTGAAACAGTTTGCTTTGATGATCAATCGTTTTATGCATACCAATTAAACACTAAATGATTTATTCTTATCATTTCATTTCTAACCTAGGAGCGTAACCAATGAAAAAATTAAAAATGAATAAAATCATCAACAAGGACACCCAAGATTGTTTTTTCCATGCTGATCCACAGGGGCGTGTCTACATTGGAAAAGGGTTGAAAGGTGATATCACCATTACAACCTATGATCCTTCCGGTGATGTTCGGGATTTTAAAGTGAAAGAGCAGATTGCATACAGTGATATTCTGCTCTTTCAACAATGTGCAGATGGCTATGTCTTCGTTTATTACGAATCGTATGAGCCGAAGGTAAAGGTTTTTTCAGAAGAGGGAAGGGTGAAAAGTGCTTTTCACTTACCTTCAGGGGTTTCCTGCTGTCTTTTGGATGAGAAACAACAGCTTTGGGTCGGTTTATGTGATGAAGGGATTTATCATGATGAGAATCCCAACGGCCATAGTGTGTGGTGTTTTACGTTAGATGGTCAGCAGAAGGAAATACACATTGATAGAAAGCTCGAAGAAATGGATGCGCCGGCTGTAGATGATTGTTATGGACTTGCAGAAAAAAACGGCTTGATTTATATGCTGTATTACGGAGATGCAGTCATTGCCGCATTTGATGAAACGGTCGTGAGACGAGTATGGATTCTGTCGGATAAAGAGCCGAACTCAGAAGCATTTGATCAGCTTGCGATATCTGAAGAAGGTTTTTTGGTTGGGACGTTCAATTGTTACAGTGAAGAGCTTGAGTCGTCTCTTTATTTGATTTCTGCCGATGTGAGTCAAGAGATGGAAGAGATAACATGCTATGACTCGAACGGTGAAGCCCTAGACGTTCAACATCTGAAACTGACAAGCAACGCTGTTTACGCAGTGGCCTCTTCTGGTGTTTATAAACAGGATATCCAATAGGTGTAGGGATGAGATCATGATGAATTGGCGCGCCTTAAGTCAGACAAAACAAGACTGCATCTGGTCAGAAGTGAACAAGCTCATAAAATGGAAACCCGGAAGCAGATGTCATCACATCATTCCGCCTGATCCATATCGAGTGTTTGATATCTCAAGCGGGATGAGCGGTAAAGCCAGTAATGATGATGTGGTCAGAGTGCTGAATGATTTAGAGACTTCGATTTTAAAAGCATTTCAATCATGTACTGGAAAACACGATGTGATGTATGCATTAGACTGGCAGCATGACGGATATATCTTTAGCCCTCATCAGACAATGCCTCAGGATGAATTTGGCGAATGGCCTGTTCCCGTATTTCCAAATGGAGACTATTATTTCTTTTTTCATCAGGACTTCTCCTGGGGACTTTTGGGAGACCCGTGGAAATTGACAATCACTGTGTTTGGTGAAGAGCTGTTGGAGGCGATAGATAATGATCCGTCTATCCTGTTTCAAAATAGATGAGTGTTCTGAAAAACGGAGGTGAAACATGGGCTTTTGGGAAGAGAAATATAAAAATAAAAAGATATTCGTAAGTGATGATGGTTTGGATATTTGTCACGACGCCATCGAAGATTTTCACGCTGTGTTCCTTGAACAATTGGATCGCAAGCCTACTCTAAATGAATTTGTTTATACTCTCTTTCAGGTATTAAACTCAGACGGCGATTCACTTTTTAAAGAATTAGAAGGAAAACAAGTCACTGATATCAACCTAAAGATGAAAAAAAGAACTACTTTAAGTGAAGTTAGGCCTGGTGTTGTCATTGAAATTCCTTTACGGCAAATCAATCAGTTTACATATGCATTAGTGGTAAAAGGAGATTTAGCAAAAGATAAAAATGATGATCTTCTCATTCAGTATTTTGATATTTTTACAGATCAACGCTTGAGTAAAAAAGACATTTCTCTCATGATGGCAGAAAAGCAAAGAACCCTTTTTATTGCGAATACAGGATATACAGGCTTTCTTCAGGGGAATTGGAAGGTTGTTTCCAAGGTGCCGATAGATTTGATGAAAAAATTTGATCATTCTGCTATAACATTTGTCATGTATGAAGATGGAAAATACCTCATTAGCCAAGACGATTCATTAGCGGCAGAGAGTGATTTAATAGAGGTTGATGAAAAACGGGGGAAGACCTTTAGCAATCCGATTGGGTTATTTGGTCACCTTAGTATTGAGGATATTCTTTATCAATATTTCAAGGGAACCTCGATGGAGGAATTGATTAAGTATGAGTTGTAAGAAGTTATGGTGGAGATCATATGAGCAGATTTTGTCTGGAATATGCTGATTCTACTCTTTTTCATTTAAGTGATTTTTTTACCCAATTCCCCCTCCGTATCACTGAGTATCATTGGGTTATTGGCGATATTTTGAATATGATGGATGTATCCGAGGATAAGGAGCATTGGAACGATATCATTGGCGAGCGTGAAGACTATCTTTTATCACAGGTGAGGAATTTCATCGTATATTAAATGAATATGAGATTTATGTGATATTTTCTATTTTAACTGCTGTGCCTAAAGAGACGATACTGTATGATATAACACAAGTTCCGTTTGTTGATGGGAATGCTGACTTTTATGAAGAAGATTATATCTCCCCTGTGAAAGAATGTATTTTCGAAGTCGGTTTCTTTGATTCAACAGATATTGTATTTACAGTGACCGATGAAAATATAGAAAGAATGTTGCAGGATGCTTTTCCTGATTTGAAGCCTTACTGTGAGTATGGAGTATAGAGACGCTATCAACGGAGGAATCAAAATTGAGTATTTCAGGAGCTACTCCTATTTTGTTTCAGCATATCAAGAAATGGCGTTTTTATCGAGAAACAGATCACGTGCTTGGTGCCATTTATACGATTGAGTTAGCAGCTGTTTATCATTCACGTACGATTGTTGTCATATTCAAAGACGTTTCAGTCGTTACGATACGAGAAATCGAAACCCTATCGAATCTATCAGATGGACTTCTCCATATTGAAATGCAACCACAAGGCACGTACCTTGTGGAAGAATGGGAAGAGCAGACATTCCGCTTTTATTGCCGGCAATATGAGGTGATGGAAGTTGAATAGGGTGAGGAGAGGATCGCGTGTTTGAAAAGCTGAAAAAGAGACAGCGAGAGCTTGAAGAAAAGCCGTATCCTGATGAACTGTACGGATTTGAAGCAGACATCTATGAGTTTTTTATGCTTGTTGATGGCAGTTTGGATTATGTGCTGGCGAATAAAAGGATGCCCCGGCATCAGCGGCGTTCGTTGGAGAAAAGCTTTTTTGAGCTGTATCCTGACATCCCGCCGGATATGATCAAAAACGATAAGGATCTGTATCATCACATTCTCTTGTATGAACAAGTCAGACAAGAGATTTGCGTTGCGCTATCCAACTGATAAGGGGGAAGGTTTTATGGAAAAAACCTCTATAAGTATCGGCAATTTGGACATGGTTGATCTTAAACCTGACCAAATCGTTACGTCATGCGAACTTAAAGATGCAGAGTCGTTTTATCGTTTTTGGCAAGGGCTTACCTGTGAGCGAATCATGATACAGGTGATAACGACTGGTTCATTTATAGAAGACCTGTAAGAGTTTGTCAAAGGCTATGCTTACAAGGTGACGAAGCTGGCGAAAAGGCAATTTCATTTCCAATGCGTAGTACATGAAGCAGACCGGGACATTGCAGATTTGCTCTTTCTGTTAGCTTCTATCAATGATGATGTTTTTCTGACCACTGACCCTCAACCGGATAAAAACTATTTTTCCGAAGGCAAACTCCAATGCCTAACGGACTCAGGCGAACGGATCATGTGGTTTGAATTCGATGCTGTGGACATTTATATGGTTAGCGATCACTCATAAAAATAGGGGGAATTCATTTGAATATCACACAATACGAGAAATTGAAAAAGCATCTTTCTGATGAGGATACAGGTCCATTTACATTAAACGAGTTTTCTTTCTATATGAAAGAAGATGATCGTTATATTCAAATTCCTGTGTTTGAATTAAAACTATCTGCTCAAACCTGTGACATTCAATTGCGGTTTGAAAACATTAGTGCATCAAAGCTGGATGACCTTGAATCCATCGATGCGGTTGAGTTGGAGATTGAACCGACTGATGATCAATGGGAAAGGCTCCGTTATTATGTGTATGATCAAGAAGATCAGATGAGTTTCTATTGCGGAGGTTGGGATGTGATCAAGTGTGACAAGAAGTCACATTGATTTTCCCCACTTTCCAAGCGTTCTTGCTTTTGTTGCCGCATATGTCATGAGAAATGGAAAAGTCACAACCAGGAAAGCCAAAGGCACCCAATTTGATAATCCGGTTACATAATGGAGTGCAATTGACAAGAGAGTCAGGAAGCTCAAGGTGCAGGTTACGTTTCGAACGTCTTTTTCGCTTCTTTTATATTTCTCTCTCATGGTGGATTGATCACTGTATATCGGCGAAGTTCCAGGCTCAGCCGAAAAGATATGCATACCTTGTGAAGAGCAAACATGTTCCCATCCGGCCGCTTCAAACATCACGGTGTATTCCGCCAAGCTTTCTTCCTCAACATCATGATAATCAATACTGTAGATCAATTTCCGGGGCTCAGCTTTTCTAAGCTTATACCCCATAACCGCAAATGAATCGAGCAACCAGCCTTTGCTGGCCATATCACTTAGTCTCTTCATATCCTTTTCTTCTGAAAAGGCCAAGCCTTCGGACATCATAAATTTTTTCTGTTTCATGACTAATCCCCTTTCAATTGCTGATAAGCGCGTTCGCCGTGTTCAGCCATCACTTTTCTGCGCTGAATTTCTTTTTTGAGTAGTTCTTGGCCGTGCAAGGTGGTTTGGTACACTTTGCGGCGCGGGTTGTCATTGTTGACAAGCTCAATGATCCCTTCTTGCAGTAATTTCTTTAACAATGTATATAAGGTAGCCGGGCCGATCGTGAAGGAGTCATCGGTCATGTCTTCAATCTCCTGCATGATCGAATATCCATGTTTTGGCTCCAGCAAGGTTAAGACAATATAATAGGCTGGATCGGTAAGCTGACCCATTTCCTGCGGACGCTGCTTTGGCAAGCGGTCACCTCATTTCTTATATCAACTAATGATATATCACTTATTGATATAATAAAATCTTCCTTTTTGTTTGTCAACGCAATTTTTTTCTCCCTTCTGTCATCATAAAGAAACAATCACCGAGTATGCATTAATGTATTCGTTTTCATAGAGGGGGAGTCTTGATGAAAAAATGGATGGCAGCGGTTTTTGTGATGATGCTGATGCTGTGTTTTGGCGGGAATGAGAGGGTGAAGGCAGCGGAGCCGAAGGTGTATCAGTTTGACTTTGGAAGCGGTTCAGTGGAGCCTGATTACATTGGTGTCAGGGCGTCTGATCGGTATGATCGGTCAAAGGGCTACGGTTTTCAAACACCGGAGAATATGAAGGATGTGGCGGCATCCGGAACTGGTGTGAAGAGTGATGCGGTTCAATTTTTAGCGTATGGGACGAAAAGCAATAACACGTTTCAAGTGGATCTCCCGAATGGGCTTTATGAGGTGAAGGTGACGCTTGGCAATACGGCAAGGGCCAGTGTGGCGGCGGAGGGCGTGTTTCAGGTCATTAATATGACAGGGGATGGCGCGGAGGATACGTTCCAAATTCCTGTCACCGACGGGCAGCTGAATCTGCTGGTGACAGAGGGAAAAGCTGGCACTGCTTTTACGCTCAGCGCCTTGAAAATCAAGAAATTGTCTGATCAGCCGGTGACGAACCGAACCATTTATGTCGGCGGCGACTCGACGGTGTGCAATTATTATCCGCTCAACAGCAGCAAGCAGGCGGGCTGGGGGCAGATGCTGCCTCACTATATCGATAAACACACCTTTCAAGTGAGAAACATGGCGTCCGGCGGGCAGATCGCGAGAGGGTTCAGAAATGATGGACAGCTTGAGGCGATCTTGAAGTACATCAAGCCGGGGGATTATTTTATGTTGCAGCTCGGCATTAATGACACAAATCCGAAGCATAATGAATCTGAAGCGGAATTTAAAGAGATGATGCGTGATATGATTCGTCAGGTGAAAGCGAAAGGAGCGGACGTCATCCTATCAACGCCCCAGGGCCGGGCGACCGATTTTACTTCTGAGGGCATCCATTCGTCTGTAAACAGATGGTACAGGGCATCTATTTTAGCTTTGGCCGAAGAGGAAAAAACACACCTCATTGACTTAAATGTCCTCAGCTCGGCATACTTTACATCGATCGGTCCGGAAAAAACACTTGGGCTTTATATGGATGGAGATACGCTGCACCCGAACCGCACGGGGGCCGACGCACTGGCGCGATTGGCTGTTCAAGAGCTAAAACGCCAGGGAATCGATGGCTTTTAACACGTCATTTTCTCGACAAAACACATACGCCTTCGTCAATTAGAGTATAATGAGAACATCTGCAAGAGACAGGAGTTTATACATGAGTCATTTTAAAAACTATCAAATCAGTCATGACATTTTACGAGCACTGGAAGGACTAGGATATACAGAACCGACCAAGGTGCAGCAGAGCGTGATCCCCGCTGCCCTTGAACGAAAGGATCTTGTTGTCAAATCACAGACGGGAAGCGGGAAAACGGCTTCGTTCGGGATTCCTCTCTGTGAGCTGGCGGATTGGGATGAAAACAAGCCGCAGGCGCTTATTTTAACACCAACCCGTGAGCTTGCGGTGCAAGTAAAAGAGGATATCACGAACATCGGACGATTTAAACGGATCAAAGCGACAGCCGTATTTGGAAAATCCTCCTTTGACAAACAAAAAGCTGAGCTTAAACAAAAAAGCCACATTGTTGTCGGTACGCCGGGCCGTGTTCTGGATCATATCGAAAAAGGAACGCTGCCGTTGGACCGTCTCTCTTATTTGGTCATTGATGAAGCGGATGAGATGCTGAATATGGGCTTCATCGAGCAGGTGGAGGCGATTATCAAGCATCTGCCGACTGAGCGCACGACGATGCTGTTTTCGGCGACGCTGCCGGAGGATATTGAGAAATTAAGCCGTCAATACATGCAAAACCCGGAGCATATTGAAATCAAAGCGGCCGGCCTAACCACAAGAAATATTGAACATGCGGTGATTCAAGTAAGAGAAGAGAATAAGTTTTCATTGCTGAAAGATGTGCTGATGACGGAGAATCCCGACAGCTGCATCATTTTCTGCCGAACGAAGGAGCACGTCAATCAGCTGACTGATGAATTGGATGACTTAGGATATCCATGCGATAAAATTCACGGCGGAATGATTCAGGAAGACCGCTTCGACGTCATGAATGAATTTAAACGTGGCGAGTACCGTTACTTAGTGGCAACGGATGTCGCCGCGCGCGGGATTGATATTGAAAATATCTCCCTTGTCATCAACTATGATCTGCCGCTTGAAAAAGAAAGCTATGTCCACCGCACGGGCCGAACGGGACGCGCAGGGAACAAAGGAAAGGCCATTTCGTTTGTCACGGCCTTCGAAAAACGGTTTTTAGCCGACATTGAAGAATATATCGGATTTGAAATCCAAAAAATAGAAGCCCCTTCTCAAGAGGAAGTGGCAAGGAAGAAACCAGAATTTCTAGCTAAACTGAATGACCGTCCGGAAAGCAAAAAGGACAAAAGCGAAGAGCTGAATAAAGACATTATGAAGCTGTATTTTAACGGCGGAAAGAAAAAGAAAATCAGAGCCGTTGATTTTGTAGGAACGATTGCCAAAATTGACGGTGTGTCAGCTGACGACATCGGCATCATCACGATCATGGATAACGCCTCATACGTTGAGATTTTAAATGGTAAAGGCCCTCATGTTCTCAAAGTGATGAAGAACACAACCGTCAAAGGGAAACAGCTGAAGGTGAATAAAGCGAATAAATGATGAATGACCTGCTCCCAGTTAAAGGGGCAGGTCATTTTGCTGCTGGCTGACATCTGTGCTGGTTTCCTCGGGAACAAAGGCAAGAATCACAATACCAATCACAAACAAAATGATCAGGCTGAACACCGCAGTCGAGGATTTCCCGGTCAGCTGGGCGGTAACGGCAATGAGCAGCGGCCCCATAATTGAGGCGAATTTTCCAAAAATATTGTAGAAGCCAAAGAATTCATTGGCGTGGCGCTTTGGCACAAGCTTGGCGAAATAGGAACGGCTGAGGGCTTGAATACCGCCCTGCGAGGTGGCGACAAGCATAGCCAGTATCCAGAAATCAAGCGTTGTCTCCATAAAATAGGCATACACGCAAACGATTATATAAATGACGATCCCGACGTACAGCATGGTCTTCCCCGTGAAGCGTTCTGCCAGTTTTCCGTATATAATCGAAAACGGCGCAGCGACCACCTGGGTGACAAATAGGATGATCAGGAGGCTTGAGGAACCGATCCCTAAATCTGATCCATAGGATGTCGACATCGTAATAATCGTGCCGACTCCGTCGATATAAAAGAAATAAGCGAGCAAAAAGAGGAAAAGTGCCCGGTATTGCCTGATCCGTTTCATCGTCTGGCCGAGCCGCTTAAAGCTGTTGATGACAATATGAGGTTCTCTTTTGATGTAATAGCGTTGATGGACATGTTTAATCATTGGGATAGTGAACAGCCCCCACCAGGCAGCCGTTATGAAAAAGGACAGCTGGCTTGCTGCCGATACAGACACTGGAATAGTCTCTGCTTGTGCGAGCAGGATGACAGCAATACTGATGATAAATGGAATCGTGCTGCCAATGTATCCTAAGCCAAATCCCCGTGCCGAGACGAGATTCATTCGTTTCTCAGGCGTGACGTCAACGAGAAAGGCATCATAAAACACATTGGCGCCGGAAAAACCGATAGCCGATATTGTATAAAACAGCAACAATAGCAGCCAATGTTCACTAGGGATAAAGGCGAGCATCGCGGTGCTGGCGACACCGGCTGACACAAAGAAACCGAAGAACTTTTTCTTGCACCCTTCATAGTCGGCGATTGTGCCTAAAATAGGGCCGAGTATCGCAAGAATAAACGTTGAAATCGCAATGGTATAGCCCAGATAGGCAGTCGATTGAGCGGCGCTGACACCGCTTTCCGCAGCTGCTGATTTATAAAATAACGGAAATACCGCGGTGGTCACGACAATTGAGTAAGCAGAATTTGCCCAGTCATATAATACCCAGCTGTTTTCTTGTTTCGTAAAACGTTTCATCATCAGAGCCCCTCTCCGGTAACGATACTTCTATTGTACGAAAAATGGGCCTGAAAAGAATGGAATGCACGTCAATTTTTACAAAATATTTATGTTTTTTCGCTTCAAATCATACTTTTGATTTATTGCTGGGGTTAGGTGTATCTGGTACCATTTAACTATATTTCATGGTATTTTCCAGAAGGAATTCAGCAGAGAGGAGACAGAGCATGAGGCGAATAGGCTTGTGTATAAGCCTGCTGGTCACAGTTCTTGTGATGAGCGCATGCGAAAGTGAAGGTGAGGCTCAGATGTTCGCAGACTGTGATCAAAAGACAGTAAAACAAACCGCAGCCAAACCGATGAGCAGCAAGAAAAAGCAGGATTTCCAAGCCCTCGCAAGCGACAGGCAGCTGGCCATTGTGTTCAGTTCCATGATACAAGTGAGCGAAGCATTTGATTATGGAATCGGCAATCCAGAATACTTCGTGCGAAGCAGCATGACTGAAGAAGAAGCAGACATTGCGAAGGAGAATCTCGAATCGATTAAGCTTGAGAACAAATCGCTCAAAAAACAAAACAGCGAGGCGGTCGCCTTGCTTCAAAAAACGCGTAATCAAGACATGAGCCGCATCGAAATTCAGCAGCTGACAGAAAATAGAGCCGCTTTTTTTGAGACCGCAGACAATATGATCAAACTCATCGGCCAAGTCACACCGAAAAACGCGAAGAAGACAAGACAGCAGCTGGATCAGCTGAAAAAACAATATACACAATACAGCGCCGAAAGCGTCAAAATCATGAACAGCATTGTCAGAAAGCAGAAAGCTGACAAGGCATCATTTGAACGCCATCTGGAGGCGCTGCTTCAAAAACAGCCCGGACAGCAGGTACGGAGTGAATTGTACTGATCAGCTTCCGTCTTTCCCTGATGATATTGACCTAGTACAAAAAGAATGTACAATCAAGATATAGTCTGTTCTTAGTTGATTGGAGGGACATGTCATGAAAATTGCGAAGGTGATCAACAATAATGTGATCAGCGTGGTCAATGAACAAGGGAAAGAATTGGTCGTCATGGGCAGGGGGCTCGCGTTTCAGAAAAAGTCCGGCGATGATGTCGATGAAGCCCGCATTGAGAAAGTGTTCACGCTCGATAACAAGGATATATCAGAAAAGTTCAAAACCCTTTTGTATGATATACCGATCGAGTGTATGGAAGTATCCGAAGAGATTATCAGCTACGCAAAATTACAGCTCGGCAAAAAGCTCAACGACAGCATCTATGTGTCGCTGACCGACCATATTAACTTTGCCATCCAGCGCAACCAGAAAGGGCTTGATATCAAAAACGCCTTGCTGTGGGAAACAAAACGGCTGTACAAAGACGAATTTGCGATCGGCAAAGAAGCGTTGGTTATGGTAAAAAACAAGACAGGTGTGTCTCTGCCAGAGGATGAAGCAGGCTTTATTGCTCTGCATATTGTAAATGCCGAGCTGAATGAAGAGATGCCCAATATTATCAACATTACAAAAGTCATGCAAGAGATTTTGAGTATTGTAAAATACCATTTTAAGATTGAATTCAACGAAGAATCGCTTCACTATTATCGGTTCGTCACCCACTTAAAATTTTTCGCGCAGCGTCTTTTTAACGGCACTCACATGGAAAGCCAGGACGATTTTTTGCTGGATACAGTGAAAGAAAAGTATCATCGCGCGTATGAATGCACGAAGAAAATCCAAACCTACATTGAGCGGGAGTATGAGCACAAGCTCACAAGTGACGAGCTGCTGTATTTAACCATTCACATAGAAAGGGTAGTTAAACAAGCATAATGAGAGCGCTGACATTTTTATTTTCGTGTGTTCGTTTTTTTCTTACATTTCCATATGATAATGTTAGGATTGTTACTGATAAAGCAGGCAAAACCTAAATTACAATGAGTGCGGATCATCTCTGTCTGTGCTGATGGTAATTTAGGTTTTTATTTTTTTCAGAGGGAAGATGATGATAGTTACAGGATTCAAGTAAGTAAGATTCGGTATTATCATTATTTTGACCGATGTTCCCTTTTAGAAGAATCATGTAAGATCAACATAGAAAACGCTTTCGATGAAAGGGGAATGCCAATATGCCTTATCTGAAACGAGTGTTGCTGCTTCTTGTCACTGGATTGTTTATGAGTTTGTTTGCAGTCACTTCTACTGCCTCGGCTCAAACAGGTGGATCGTTTTTTGACCCTTTTAACGGCTATAACTCCGGTTTTTGGCAAAAAGCAGATGGTTATTCGAATGGAAATATGTTCAACTGCACGTGGCGGGCTAATAATGTATCAATGACGTCATTGGGTGAAATGCGTTTAGCGCTAACAAGCCCATCCTATAACAAGTTTGACTGCGGGGAAAACCGTTCTGTTCAAACATATGGCTATGGACTTTATGAAGTCAGAATGAAACCAGCTAAAAACACAGGGATCGTTTCATCGTTCTTCACTTACACAGGTCCAACAGATGGAACTCCTTGGGATGAGATTGATATCGAATTTTTAGGAAAAGATACAACAAAGGTTCAATTTAACTATTATACAAATGGTGCAGGAAACCATGAGAAGATTGTTGATCTCGGGTTTGATGCAGCCAATGCCTATCATACGTATGCATTCGATTGGCAGCCAAACTCTATTAAATGGTATGTCGATGGGCAATTAAAACATACTGCAACAAACCAAATTCCGACAACACCTGGAAAGATCATGATGAACTTGTGGAATGGCACGGGTGTCGATGAATGGCTTGGCTCCTACAATGGTGTAAATCCGCTATACGCTCATTATGACTGGGTGCGCTATACAAAAAAATAATGCCAAATGTGAAAGAGCCTGCTGCAATATAGCAGGCTCTTATGATTGTAATGAGGAGTTGTTGGCATGAATCTTCTATTCACTCATAATATCCTATTTGATCTTCTCCCCTCTGTAAATCACGTACTCACTCAATGCTACGATCAAGCTCATACATTTAGAAAGAAATAATCCCAATCAAAAGTGCGGCAATCGTCATCACAATCGTTGTTCCCACGGCAGCGGCAACCCGCATTTGAAGAAAATGACTTGGCTGGGAGATTGATCCGGTCGGTTTCCATTCCACGCTAAGAGAAATATATGACCGTTATAAGCTGCCTTTGATCATTATGGAAAACGGGCTTGGCGCTTTCGATCAATTAGAAGAAAACGTTAAGATAATGATAATTACCGCATTGATTATATAAGACAGCATATCGAACAAATTCAGTGGACGATCACAAACGGCGTAGATGAGTTCTGCTACTTCCCTGGTCAGCCATTGACTTGATATCTAGTCCATGGCTACTCGAAACGCTACAACGATATTTACGTGAACCATGTTGAATTCGATCTGAAGGACCTGCGCTGTATCCTCTAGAAAAGCTTTTCTTGTATAAAGAGCTGATTGCTGCAAACGGTGGATCATTAAAATAAAAAGTCAGGCTGTTCAACCGAAACCCCTACTGTAGAACAGCCTGTTTTTTGTGTGAATAATTGGAGAGATTCTATGAAGAAATTGTGTAGTTTTTAGATTTTGGATTTATTAGTCAAGTTGGATTTTTGATTAAGTGGATCGCGCATTTTTGAGGAGTTATAAAAGCGATTTCTATCATCTGAACTAAAACAAAAACAGATCCAATAAAGGGTTCTGTTTTTGTTTTAGTTATTACATATAAATGGACCCGATTCCAACAATATCTTTTAAGGTAATTTTAAGGATTTACCTATATAAAAAGTGGTACTATTAAATAGTTGTTAAATATATCTATAAATTTCAAAAAGGTGGTACACAATGAAAGTATTAAAGTCCTGTATTTTAACTTTACTCGCAATTACTATCATTCTGTCCTTAAACATCAACTCAGCAGTAGCTGCTGAAAGGACAGATGAATTTAAAGTAGTAAAGAAAAACAAAGAAATTACCGATCCTTCAAAATTGTTAGATAGAGCAAAAAAACATATTTTAGAAGATACGGATAAAGTAAAGCAAAAACGTGGAACAGGAACTTTCTCAACACAATCAGTAGACTTTAAAAACAACCAGAAAACATATGAAACTTCTCAACTATTAGAAACCAAAACAAATAACAAAGGCGAAAAAATCGAAACATATAACTTTACAACGTTAGCGGTAAGTGACGGTAGTGGGAGCTATTCTGATGAGAAATGGGATTCTACACATGGAGCAAAAGCATATCAAACAGTAAAATACCAGAAGTACAGAGGTTCTGGTGGAAGAATTTATTACAAACTTACAAAAGTTTCTGGAGGCTGGAAAATTAGTGATTGGCACTATACAGCATCTGGCATGAAAGTTGGATTTGCAGCAATAGGAGTAACTGAAAGTCATGGTGTAATAAACAAAGCTAAATATCAATATCCTAAGGGTTTGACTTATAGCTATACTCCACCATCATGGTATCCTATTGCCAGAACTGGGGTTAGCGCAAGTAAATTTGGAGCTACATCTTATATTAAACTGAAAAAATCAGGCAGTAAATCTTGGGAACTTTTCTTAAACAATCTAATGTGGTAAGTGTTATAATAAAAAAGCCTCTATGAGGCTTTTTTTATAACCCTAATACTTTAGAAAAGGACGATTTCAATGAAATTTTTAATTTTAGGTGTAATTTTGGCAGCAGTTGAAGGCGTTATTGGTTACCTTTTTAGAGGAAATATATCTTATGAATCAATATTTGGTACAGTATCAATTATTATAATAGGGATAGCTGTTTTAATCTCAGGATTAGCGGTAAGTGGTGATAGACAACGAGCAAACCATTACTCTGAAACAAAGGAAAACAGACAGTTTAGAATAAAAAACACGTTAAATTTGATAATACTCGCGATACCATCTGTTATTGTTGTAATTTACCTACTCAGCACAAAATAAAAAAGCTCCTTTTAAGGATGCTTTTTTATTTTGTTTATTATTTTTCTAAATGAACCGTCACCTCTAGTTTTTTCTTATTATAATCTTTTAAACAGTGAATTTTCAGCACTCAAAAGTTCAAGAAAACGAAATAATCCCAATCAAAAGCGCCGCAATCGTCATCACAATCGTTGTTCCCACGGCCCATTTAATAGTGAATTTTTGATGGTCGCCAAAGCTGACGCCTGCCATTCCAACCAAAAGATAGGTGGAAGGCACAAGCGGGCTGAGCAGATGCACAGGCTGCCCCAGCAAGGAGGCTCTTCCGATTTCAGCGGCGTCTATTCCGTAAGCGGAAGCGGCTTCGGCGATGATGGGAAGGACACCGAAGTAAAAGGCGTCATTCGACATGAAAAAGGTGAATGGCATGCTGACGATCGCAGTGATCAACGGCAGGTGCGGGCCCATGGCATCAGGAATGAGTGAAACGAGAGAATGCGCCATGGCATCGACCATTTTTGTGCCGGAGAGAATGCCTGTGAATATGCCCGCAGCAAACACCATTGAGACAACGTTTAACGCATTACCCGCATGCGCCGAGATTCGTTTCTGCTGCTCTTTGACATTTGGATAGTTGACCATCAAGGCGACGGCGAACGCAGTCATAAAAAGAACAGGGAGCGGCAGCAGGCTGGTGATCAGTGCGGCCATCAGAGCGACAGTCAGCAGCAGGTTAAACCATTGAAGAGCGGGACGCTTGAGTGGTGCGGCCTCCGGATCGGAAGACGGTGCGTGATCAATCGAAATGACGCCGAGCCGCTTCCGCTCTTTCTTTCCGAGGATGTAAGCAACGGCGATCACCCAGAGAATGCCGGCGATCATAGCAGGAATCAGGGGCGTAAAGACCTCTGACGTGTCCAATTTTAAGGAAGCCAAAACCCTCGCAGTCGGCCCGCCCCACGGGATAATATTCATAACCCCCGAACCGAGCATCGCTATTCCCGCTAACACCAAACGGTTCATGCCGAGCCGTTTGTAAAGAGGCAGCATCGCTGCAATGGTAATCATATAGGTTGTTGTCCCATCTCCGTCCAGCGAAATGGTCATTGTCAGAACCGCTGTGCCTACGGCGATTTTTAACGGATCTCCTTTGACAAACGATAAGATTTTGGCAATGAGAGGATCAAACAGGCCTGAGTCAATCATAATGCCGAAATACAGGATGGCGAATAACAGCATGATACCGGTAGGGGCGAGGTCTGTAACGCCCTGAATCATCATCTCGCCGAGATCTTTGCCAAATCCGCTGATCAGGGCGAACACAATAGGAACGACAATCAAAGCAATAAGAGCGGAAAGCCGGTTAGACATAATAAGGTACATAAAGACAATCATCATCACAAAACCGAGTATGGCAAGCATGATATGACCTCCCCTATTCAACAGCTTTTTTGGTAAGCGCTTCCATCCTTTCTTTCTGTGAAGAAGGCTTATTTCAAATGTGTATGACCGCATATTTATATGTAGACCAAAAATCCTAATGAGCGGATTAGCAGTTTATATGAAGAACGCCACGGGTAAATGTGCTGTAGAATGTTTCGTTTTAAAAAGGGGGAGCAGACATGAGTGATGACCAAAACAAACGTGTAAATGAACACTCAAAGGACGAGCAGCTTGAGCAGTACAGGGCCGATAACAGTGGGAAGAAAATGACGACAAACCAAGGCTTGCGGGTGTCAGAGGATGAGCATTCGTTAAAAGCCGGGGTTCGCGGCCCGACGCTGATGGAGGATTTTCACTTCCGGGAGAAAATGACGCACTTTGACCATGAGAGGATTCCGGAGCGCGTTGTGCATGCGCGCGGATTTGGCGTGCATGGCTTTTTTCAGGTTTACGAACCAATGACGGAGTACACACGGGCCAAATTTCTTCAGGACCCTTCGGTGAAGACACCGGTATTTGTCCGTTTCTCTACGGTTGCGGGTTCTAAAGGCTCCGCAGACACGGTGCGGGATGCCAGAGGCTTTGCGACTAAATTTTATACTGAAGAAGGAAACTATGACCTTGTGGGAAATAACATTCCGGTGTTTTTCATTCAAGATGCGATCAAATTTCCGGATTTGGTTCATGCGTTTAAGCCTGAACCTCACAATGAAATGCCTCAGGCAGCGACTGCTCACGATACGTTTTGGGATTTTGTCGCCAATAACCCTGAGTCGGCTCACATGGTGATGTGGACGATGTCAGACAGAGGCATCCCGCGCAGCTACAGAATGATGGAAGGCTTCGGCGTGCACACGTTCCGTTTTGTCAATGAACAAGGAAAGGCACGTTTCGTGAAATTTCACTGGAAGCCGGTGCTCGGCGTGCATTCTCTCGTATGGGATGAAGCGCAGAAAATTGCCGGGAAAGATCCGGATTTCCATCGCCGTGACCTGTGGGAAACAATTGAAAACGGCGGCAAGGTTGAATACGAGCTCGGCGTGCAGATGATTGATGAGGAAGATGAATTCAAGTTTGATTTTGATATTCTTGATCCGACTAAGCTGTGGCCGGAAGAGCTTGTGCCGGTGAAGATCATTGGGAAAATGACGCTGAACCGCAACCAGGATAATGTGTTTGCAGAAACAGAACAGGTCGCATTCCACCCGGGAAATGTCGTGCCGGGCATCGACTTTACAAATGACCCGCTCCTGCAGGGACGGCTTTTCTCTTATACAGACACACAGCTCATCCGTCTTGGCGGTCCGAACTTCCATGAGATTCCGATTAACCGGCCGGTATGTCCATTCCATAACAATCAATACGACGGCTATCACCGGATGACGATCAATAAGGGACCTGTCGCTTATCATAAAAACTCTCTGCAAAACAATGATCCGTCGCCTGCGACAGCTGAAGAAGGCGGATACGTCCACTATCAGGAAAAAGTCGAGGGCAAAAAAATCCGCCAGCGAAGCGACAGCTTCAACGATTATTACTCACAGGCGAAGCTGTTCTGGAACAGCATGTCTCCTGTGGAGAAGCAGCACATCATTTCTGCTTTCTGCTTCGAGGTCGGGAAGGTCAAAAGCAAAGACGTACAGCGGCAGGTCGTTGATGTCTTCAGCAATGTCGATGCAGATTTAGCAGAAGAAATCGCCAAAGGAGTAGGCGTGGCGGCGCCCGCGAAGCGTAAAGCATCTAAAGAAATTCTTACTTCGCCTGCGTTAAGCCAAGCCCGTACAGTGAAAACCGCGTCAACAAGAAAAGTCGCTGTACTCGCCGGAAACGGATTTCATGAAAAAGAGCTGCAAACAGTGCTGGAAGCCTTAAAGCAAGAAGGAATCACAGTAGATATCATCAGTCAAAATCTGGGGTATATGACAAGCGGCAGCGGACAGCAGCTTGAGGCCAACGGCACGTTCCTGACGGTTGATTCTGTTCTGTATGATGCCGTCTATGCCGCAGGAGGGCTGGAGTTAAAAGACAACAAACAAGCGATGGCGTTTATCAGAGAAGCTTACAATCACTACAAGGCGATCGGTGCGGCAAATGAAGGAATTGACCTTCTTCAATCCTCTGTCGGGACAACAGAGGGACCAGGCATCGTAACGGCTAAAGAAGAACCTGACTACACCGCTTTCAGCAAGGCATTTATCGATGCGGTTGCCGCTCATCGCCATTGGGATAGACGAATTTGACCGGCTCCTGTATCTTTAAGGAAGATACTTTTCATAAGGAGCATGACAAATGAACGAAAAACAGCTCGCTGAAGCTTACGAACGCGATGAAAATATGATGATTTTGGTGTTTGCCCAATGGTGCGTGAACCATGATCTTGATCCGATGGAGCTGTACGCCAAAGCGTATCCGCAGCAAAAGCTGAATGAAAGCTTGAAAAAAACCATGGACGATCTGGTCGTGCCAAAACACGAAGCAGAGCACATTCCGAACCAGACTGTCATTGCGGTATTAGAGATATTCGGAAATACAGATTTGGCACAAGCCGTTCATGAAGCGATTTCTGGGCGCAAACAATAAAAAAAGAGACATCCTGTGTCTCTTTTTTTATTGGGAAAATCATGCTGTTAGACCTAGAAACTTCTTTCGATTTAATCAGTCTATAAAAGTGTGTATTGCTTAAATAAGGGAATGATAAACAACGACATCAAAGGAGGAGATTGTATGAAATGGAATAAAATGCTGAAAGCCGCGGGGATTGCAGTCTTGCTTTTTTCCGTATTTGCATATGCGGCCCCATCTTTAAACGCAGTTCAAGCGAAAACACCGACTGTCAGCACCCATACGTACAAAAAGATCAAGGAGTTAACGTATCCACAAGTGCATCACGTCGGGAATGCCGCGTTTGAAAAGAAAATCAATCAAGAGCTGAAAGCCTACATTGAACAATCGTATCAGGAATACCTGAAAAACAAAAAAGCAGGCGAACAGCAGGGCTTTAAAACGGAATATCAAACATCCTTCAGCGTCAAATACAATGCGGCAGGCAAGCTCAGCATTCAAACACTCAATTATATCTATTCAGGGGGCGCCCACGGTTTAACGTCTGTCCAGTCCTTCAACTATGACTTGAAAGCACAAAAGCGGGTGACGCTGGATCAGATTTTGAACACCAAAACAAAAGTCAGCAAAACGAGAGATTACCTATATAGCTATATCAAAAAACACGATGAGCTGTTTTTCCCTGATGTTAAGAAAGAGGATATAACCCTAAACAAAGACACAATGTTTTACTTTACGGCAAACGGGATCGCCATCGTCTTCGGCCAGTATGACTTGGGGCCTTATGCAGCGGGAATCCGGAATGTGCAGGTGCCAGCCTCTATTTATCAATAATGAAAAGAGCCATATCCGAAAAGGGATATGGCTCAATGTTTCTACCACACAAACAGGCCGACAATCGCAGCACTTAATAAAGATACCGCAATTCCGCTGACGAGCAGCTTCCACACGTTTTTCCCGATGACCGTTGACTTTTCTCCGTCAAGGATCGAATTGTACGTGCCGTAAATCATGCCGACCGTACTGAAGTTTGCAAAGGACGTCAGAAATGTCGTCGCCACTGCAACGGTGTGAGGCGGAAGGGATTTGAGATTGTTTTTCAAGTCAAGCATCGCAACAAACTCGTTCGTTGCTAATTTCATGCCCATCAGCTGAGCAACATACATCGCATCGTGCACTGGCAATCCAAGCAGGAATGCGAACGGACTGAACAGATAAGCAAAAATCGTCTGGATGGTCAGGCCGTGTACGAAAACGCCAAGAATGCCATTAACTGCTGACGTTAATGCGACATATCCGATCACCATTGCCAAAATAACGATCACCATGTTCATGCCGACAAGCATACTGTTAGAAATCGTAGAGAAAAAGTCTTTCTTCTCTTCTTTAGGCGGTGTATAGATGATATCTTCATCCTCCGGCACGTGAACAGGATTCAGCAGGTTTGCGATAATCAGCGCGTTTAAGCAGTTCAAAGGAATGGCTGTAAACACGTATGTCGCAGGCACCATTGACAGATAAGATCCGATAATGGAGCCGCTGATGCTGCTCATGCTCATTAAGCCGAATGTGAGCAGGCGGTTGTTGCTTAAAACCGTTAGCTGCTGGCGAATAACCGCAAGTGCTTCGGTATTTCCCAGGAACATCATTTGAATAGAGAAAAAGCTTTCTAATTTCGGCAAGCGGGAAGCCTTTGAAATCACCCATCCGATTTTATCAATCAGCCAAGGCAAAATGCCGAAATACGTTAAAATATCAAAGAATGTGACGATAAAGATAATTGGAAGAAGCGCACTAAAGAAAAAGTCTACTGTTTCATTCGCCATCACTGACGGAAAGGCAAACGCGATACCGTCACTGGCGCAAGCAATCAGCCAAGTGAAGAAATCACCGATTTTACCGATGGCCCAGCTTCCGACTTTTGTTCCCAGCATAAACCAAGTAATCAGCAATTCCAGAACAATTAACGTCATGATCGGGCGCCACTTGATTTTCTTTTTCTGCGGAGAACATAGGAATACAACTGCCATAATCACAATGAGACCGACAAGGTTTAGTAAAAAGTACATGATAGCAACTCCTATGAGGGTTATTATGGAAACAAAAAAAGCTCTTATTCTTCACAAATTCTGGAAGTGCAGAAAGTGTGAAAAATAAGAGCAAACAGAAAAGAACTTGTCCTTTTCAACTCGTTCAAATTTATTCAAACTTTCTTGTAGTCTAGTTTTTTACGGTTACTAGGTAGAAACAATCAGACCATATTACTGATCATATACAAGAATGTCTTTTTCTAAGATGATAGCAGTATTTTATCCTTTCACTTTTTGAAAATCAACCTTTTTAACTATTTTCACAATAATAAAATTTATATTCTGAAATGAGAAAATAAAGGAAAAACATGCTGGATTGCTATGCTGATATGATGTTGGCGGGATATCAGCATGTCAGTACTGATTTTTCTTCACTATAAGGTTCCAGCTCCTGGATATTTGTTGTATGATGGAAACGGGGAAACCCATACAGCAGAAAGGGAGTTTTTTTCATGATTATCCAATTCATTCGTTATAGATAATGACAGGTGTAGACAAACTGCCAGACCTGGCCAATTTTTGAGATAGGCCTAGGTTTATTTGTCTATGCCTTTTTTATTTATCTAAAAATGAATGAATGGGGTGTTTTTGATCATGAAGCGAACAGTTGATTTCAGCATGTTTCGATGCCCGCTCTGCGATTCTTCTATGGATGCGGCATCAGGGAAAAGCTTGATTTGTACAAAACGAGGACATACATTTGATCTATCTCGGCACGGCTACGTGAACTTTCTGACGAAGCCGGTCAAAACCAGTTACGGTGCTGAGCTTTTTGAAGCGAGGAGCAGGCTGATTGGAGAATGTGGTTTTTTTGACCCGCTCCATGATGCGATTGCAGAACTCATCAGCCATCCCAAATCTGGTCATGAGGCATTCACCATCCTGGACAGCGGTTGCGGTGAGGGTTCTCATTTGAATGCGCTTTGCGGGTTTGATTATGCAGGGAAAGCAGCGATAGGAACCGGTATAGATCTTTCGAAGGATGGGATCTTAAAAGCTTCTAAGGCATTCAAAGATCAGATATGGGCGGTTGCCGATGTGGCGCGTGTTCCTTTTCATGATCGCCAATTTGATGTTGTGCTGTCTATTTTTTCGCCGTCCAATTATGCAGAGTTTCATAGACTGCTGAAGAATGATGGCATGCTCGTAAAAGTAGTGCCGCGAAGCGATTATTTAATAGAATTAAGGCAATTTTTATATGCTGATTCACCAAGGCGCACGTATTCCAACGCGGCAGCTGTTGAGCGTTTTACAGCAAATGCAGCACACAGCCGTCCTGTCAGGCTGCGCTATGTTAAAACGCTTGACCAGCAGGCGATCCACTGGCTTCTCAAGATGACGCCGCTTGCCTGGTCGGCGCCGAAAGATCGAGTCAGCCTCCTGAAAGAGATGAAATCAGCCGATATTACGGTTGATGTTGATATCCTAATAGGAATGAAATGAATGGCAGAGGAAAGCTCCGAAAAAAGGAGCTTTCCTTTTTTAATCGGAATAGTTGGCCCACGCTTCTCGTACATATGGAAAGGGGACGGAAACAGCCGATGCGGACAGGTTTATGTAAACGCTTTCTAGTTCGCGGAAACGGGGGATGTGTGTGTGGAACTGATCATCATTCTATTGGCGTTAGGTTTGCTGATGTTTACGGCGTATCGGGGATTTTCTGTCATATTGTTTGCGCCGATTTGCGCGTTATTCGCGGTGCTCCTGACAGATCCAAGCCATGTGCTTCCTTTTTTTTCATCAATTTTTATGGAGAAGATGGCGGGTTTTATTAAGCTGTATTTCCCAGTGTTTTTGCTCGGTGCCATTTTTGGAAAGGTCGTTGAAATGGCCGGGCTTGCGGCATCAATCGCGAAAACAATTGTCCGGCTTGTCGGGGCAAAAAGAGCGATACTTGCCATTGTGCTGATGGGTGCTGTCTTGACGTACAGCGGTGTCAGCCTGTTTGTTGTCGTATTTGCCGTATATCCTTTTGCGAAAAACATGTTCCAAGAAGCAAACATACCCAAACGCCTCATCCCGGGAACGATTGCTTTAGGGGCTTTTACGTTTACGATGGACGCACTTCCGGGGACGCCGCAAATCCAAAATGTCATCCCGACGGCTTTTTTCAAAACAGACATTTATGCCGCCCCTTGGCTGGGCTTGATGGGCGCAGTGATTGTGCTGGCAGCTGGGATGCTCTATTTGGAATCAAGGCGGAAGAAAGCGCAGGCATCTGGCGAAGGCTATGGCGGTTTTGATTCGCAGAATGCTGCTGCTCCTGAATCGATTGAGTCCGCGGCTGAACCGGACAAAAGCCCGATTCGGCACGCGCTTGCCTTTGTCCCGCTTATTCTCGTCGGTGCAGTGAATAAATATTTTACCATTTACCTGCCAAAGTGGTATCCGAATGGATTTGATTTTTCTTCCATAGGATTAAAGGAGTTCGGCAGGCTTGATATTTCTTCAGCGGCTGCTATTTGGTCGGTGGAGATTGCTTTAGTGATTGGCATCATCACAACGATTTTATTTGATTGGAGAAGTGTGTTTGCCCAATTGAAGGAAGGGCTGAATGAAGGGATTGGCGGCGCCTTGCTGGCATCTATGAATACGGGTGCCGAGTACGGGTTCGGCGGCATTATCGCCGCGCTGCCGGGGTTTCATAAGCTGAGCAGCGGAATTTCACATACTTTTACCGATCCGCTTGTAAATGGCGCCGTTACGACAACTGCGCTGGCAGGAATCACCGGCTCGGCTTCAGGAGGAATGGGCATTGCGTTAAGCGCGATGTCAGAACAATACTTACAGGCGATTCAGGCTTACAATATTCCGCCAGAGGTGATGCATCGGGTCATTTCAATGGCATCAGGCGGGATGGATACACTGCCGCATAATGGCGCCGTTATCACGCTTCTGGCCGTGACGGGTTTGACACACCGGCAATCCTATCGCGATATTTTTGCGATCACGCTCATTAAAACGGCTGCCGTATTTGCTGTGATCGCGATTTACAGCCTGACTGGTCTAGTGTAGAAGAAAACGAAAGGGGCATCAATATGGGGAAAGTGCTGTCATCAAGCAAGGAAGCTGCGAAATTGATTCATGATGGGGATACGCTGATCGCGGGAGGGTTTGGGCTGTGCGGCATCCCTGAACAGCTCATTTTGTCTATAAGAGATCGGGGAGTAAAGGATTTGACCGTTGTCAGCAATAACTGCGGAGTCGATGACTGGGGGCTGGGTTTGCTTCTGGCTAACAAGCAAATCAAGAAAATGATCGCTTCCTATGTCGGTGAAAATAAAATTTTTGAGCGGCAGTTTTTAAGCGGAGAGCTTGAGGTCGAGCTTGTTCCCCAAGGAACGCTCGCTGAGAGAATTCGTGCAGGCGGTGCAGGCATACCGGGATTTTATACGGCGACAGGCGTCGGCACCTCCATAGCCGAGGGAAAAGAACATAAAACATTCGGCGGCCGGACTTATGTGCTGGAGCGAGGCATTACCGGCGATGTGGCGATCGTCAAAGCGTGGAAAGCGGACACCATGGGCAATTTGGTTTTTCGGAAAACGGCGAGAAATTTCAATCCCGTTGCCGCCATGGCAGGCAAGATCACGATTGCCGAGGCGGAAGAAATCGTGGAAGCAGGAGAGCTCGATCCAGATCACATCCATACGCCGGGAATTTACGTACAGCATGTCGTGCTTGGGGCGAGCCAAGAAAAACGGATTGAAAAACGAACAGTTCAGCAAGCATCGGGAAAGGGTGAGGCCAAGTGAAGGAAGCGAGAAAACGAATGGTCAAACGGGCTGTACAAGAAATCAAGGACGGCATGAATGTGAATCTCGGGATTGGCATGCCGACGCTTGTCGCAAATGAGATACCCGATGGCGTTCACGTCATGCTTCAGTCGGAAAACGGCTTGCTCGGAATTGGCCCCTATCCTCTGGAAGGAACGGAAGACGCGGATTTGATCAATGCGGGAAAGGAAACGATCACTGAAGTGACGGGCGCCTCTTATTTTGACAGCGCTGAGTCATTCGCGATGATAAGAGGCGGGCATATCGATTTGGCTATTCTTGGCGGAATGGAGGTTTCGGAGCAGGGTGATTTGGCCAATTGGATGATCCCGGGCAAAATGGTAAAAGGGATGGGCGGCGCTATGGATCTCGTCAACGGGGCGAAACGGATCGTTGTCATCATGGAGCACGTCAATAAGCATGGTGAATCAAAGGTGAAAAAAACATGCTCCCTACCGCTGACAGGCCAGAAAGTCGTACACAGGCTGATTACGGATTTGGCTGTATTTGATTTTGTGAACGGCCGCATGACACTGACGGAGCTTCAGGATGGTGTCACAATTGAAGAGGTTTATGAAAAAACAGAAGCTGATTTCGCTGTAAGCCAGTCTGTACTCAATTCTTAATGGGAAGGTGTTTGACATGAGAAAACAAGTCGCTTTGGTGACAGGGGCTGCTGGCGGAATTGGATTCGAAATGGCAAGAGAATTCGCCCGGGAAGGTGCCAGCGTCATCGTTTCAGACCTCCGTCCGGAAGCATGTGAAAAAGCAGCCTCCAAACTTGCAGAAGAAGGCTTTGACGCGGCGGCCATTCCGTATGATGTGACAAAGGAAGCGCAAGTTGCTGATACGGTGAACGTCATCCAAAAACAATACGGCCGCTTGGATATTCTGGTGAACAATGCCGGTATTCAGCACGTCGCTCCGATTGAAGAGTTTCCGACAGACACCTTTGAACAGCTGATCAAGGTCATGCTGACAGCGCCCTTTATTGCAATGAAGCATGTTTTTCCGATCATGAAAAAACAGCAGTTTGGCAGAATCATTAATATCGCGTCTGTTAATGGATTAGTCGGCTTTGCAGGGAAATCCGCTTATAATAGCGCCAAGCACGGCGTCATTGGACTCACAAAAGTAGGGGCGCTGGAAGGCGCGCCCCACGGCATAACAGTCAATGCGCTCTGTCCGGGTTATGTCGATACCCAGCTTGTACGCAATCAGCTTAGCGATCTATCGAAAACGAGAAATGTCCCTTACGACTCTGTACTTGAACAAGTCATTTTTCCGCTTGTGCCGCAAAAGCGACTGCTTTCCGTCAAGGAAATTGCGGATTATGCCGTGTTTTTGGCAAGCGAGAAGGCGAAGGGCGTCACTGGGCAGGCTGTCGTCCTTGATGGGGGCTACACCGCACAATGACATAAAAAACACACTTGCTCCGCTAGGGAATCAAGTGTGTTTTTTCTTTGCTTATTTCCAAACATCATTAGCGATCTCAACCACATGGCGGAGCTTCGCCCATTGCTGTTCTTCAGTCAGCTTGTTGCCTTCCTCAGTTGAAGCAAATCCGCATTGAGGGCTGAGGCAAAGCTGGTCTAAGCTTACATAACGGGACGCTTCTTCGATACGGCGTTTCACGTCATCCGGATTTTCAAGCTCACCGAATTTAGATGTCACTAAGCCAAGAACAAGCTGAAGATCAGACCGTTTTACGTAACGGAGCGGCTCAAATCCGCCTGAGCGTGAATCATCATACTCTAAGAAAAGTCCGTCAAGATTCAAGCCGTCAAAAATGGTTTCGGCTGCTGCGTCATAGCCGCCTTCCGCTGTCCAAGTGGACTGGAAGTTGCCGCGGCAAATATGCATGGTTACCGTTAAGTCATCCGGGCGGTCTGCAATCGCGTCGTTAATCGATTTCGCAAACAGCTGGCGAAGCTCATCAGGCGTTGTTCCGAACGCTTCGATTTGTTTTAAGCCTTTTTCTGATAAGAAAACGGCCCACGCTGTATCATCAAGCTGGAGGTAGCGGCAGCCTCTGTCATAAAACGCTTGAATCGCTTTTTTATATGCTTTGGATACATCATGCTGGAAAAGGTGATAGTCGTTTTTGTATGCACCTTTTTCCAATTTCCCGCGGAAAAACAGCATATTCGGGCTTGGAATGGTCATCTTTGGCGTCGCGTCACCGGCAATGCTATGGAGAAATGAATAATCTTCAAGCATTGGGTGAGTTGAAAAATCGATATCACCTGTGACTTTAATGCCGCGTGCTTTTGTCTGTACGTTATGGAATTGGATTCCGTGCTCAGGAGTAAACGGCTCAACGCCATCTAAGTTTTCAAGGAAATCAAAGTGCCACCATGCTCTGCGGAATTCCCCGTCTGTCACGACGTTCAGGCCGATTTCCTTCTGTTTTTCCACAATGCGGATGATTTCATCGTTTTCGATCTGGCGAAGCTGCTCAGCCGTAATATCGCCGGCCGCTTTTTGCAGCCGCGCTTTTTTGACGGGCTCAGATCTCAGCAGGCTTCCGACTTGATCCGCGCGAAACGGCGGTTTTTTTCTTTGAAGTGATTTTTGTTCTGCGGGTGTTGTTTGTTGTGACATGTTGTCCATTCCTTCTTTCCATTCAAATATAAAAAAGCTCTTCCTTTGGATAAGGAAGAGCTTGCGTGACAACCTCAACCTTATCTTCAAGAGCAATCATTGCTCTAAAGGATTTAGCACCATTCTGTTAAACAGCGGTTGCCGGGTATCGCAGGGCCAGTCCCTCCACCTCTCTTGATAAGGAAAACCTTTTTATGAAATTTTCTGATAGTATCTATTATTCACACATTTTCTATTTCTGTCAATGATAGATTATCTCCACACATCGTTGGCGATGTCGATGACATGGCGAAGCTTGGCCCATTGCTGTTCCTCTGTCAAAAGGTTGCCTTCTTCTGTAGAGGCGAAACCGCACTGCGGGCTGAGGCACAGCTGATCCAAGCTGACAAAACGCGCCGCTTCATTGATACGGCGTTTCACATCCTCTGGATTTTCAAGCTCGCCGTATTTCGATGTGATCAAGCCAAGCACGATTTGCAGATCCTTGCGTTTCACAAAACGGAGCGGATCGAAGTTTCCGGAGCGGTCATCATCGTATTCCAAGAAAAGGCCGTCAAGGTTTAAGCCGTCCAAAATCGTTTCCGCTACAGCGTCGTACCCTCCTGATGCCGCCCAGGTTGAGCGGAAGTTGCCGCGGCAAATGTGCATTGTGATCGTTAAATCGTCAGGCCGGTCTGCGACGGCATCGTTAATTGTTTTGGCAAATATGGCTGGCAATGTTTCTGGATCACCGCCGAGCGCCCGGACAACCTCTCTGCCTTTTTCCTCAAAGAAGAGAGACCATGACGTATCATCGAGCTGGAGATAACGGCAGCCAGCATCATAGAAGGCTTTGATTGCTTTTTTGTATGCTTGGACCAGGTCATGAAAATATTCCTCTTGATCGTCATAAATCCCTTTATCCGCCTTTTCGCCAAAAAACAGCATATTTGGGCTGGGAATGGTCAATTTTGGCGTCGCGTTACCGGCAATCTCATGTAAAAATTGATAATCAGCAAGCGCTGGGTGGCTCGTAAAATCGAGTTTTCCCGTCACTTTGATGCTGCGCGCTTTCGTTTTTGTGTTATGGAACTGAATCCCCTCAGCTGGGATGAACGGTTCCACACCGTCAAGCCCTTCCAGGAAGTCATAATGCCACCAAGAACGCCGGAATTCCCCGTCTGTTACCACATCGAGACCGATTTCTTTTTGTTTTTCCACGATGCGGGAAATCTCTTGATTTTCGATATCACGGAGCTGTTCCGCTGTCATCTCACCTGCCGCTTTTTTTTGCCGGGCTTCCTTCACCGGAACGGAACGAAGCAAACTGCCGACATGATCGGCGCGGAAAGGTGCTTTGCGTTGTTTTTCTGTTTTTTGTCCTGCAACATTCGTTTGTTGAGCCATGTTATTCGCCTCTTTTCTGAAATATTGAGCATGTAAAAAGCTCTTCCTTTGTGAAGGAAGAGCTTGAACGATCAAATCTCCGCCTCATCTGCAAGAACGCAATGTTCTTAAGGATTTAGCACCATTCTGTTTGAAACAGCGGTTGCCGGGTATCATAGGGCCAGTCCCTCCACCTCTCTTGATAAGGTACAACTTCATATTCAGATTTCAATTATCTTAATATTATTACTTTTGGATCAATTGTCAATGCTTTTTAGAAAATACTTTCATCTTCATCGTTATATAAAACCATATCAAGCACGATAGCGATGGCAGTGCAAATCAGAACATCTTCCTCGTTTGCAATCTGCAAGTGATAGGAATCACCCCAACTGAGCCACTTTTTGCTCACTGACATCCGGACATTTTCCCCGTCCGTCAGCTGGAATTCATCCCTCCATAAATCACCATCGATTTCCCAGTTAAGCCCGGAAATCACAAATTTCGGTTTGAAAAACGTTACTTTCTTCGTTACCTCACAAACTGTTTTCCCGCCAATTGAAATCTCATAGCGCGGCAATAAAGACATTAGTTTTTGTTCTATGGAAACGAGCGTTTTCCCAGATGAGTCTGTCATTTGTAATGAGTCTCCTAACGAGAAAAAACGCCCCTCCACCTTGAATGTTTCTTGTTCATCCCGGTCATAAATGTGAAATGCATCTTTAAATGAGAACATTTTTTGTTTCATAAATAACTCGATCATTGCTGAAGTCTCCTTTGGGTTTGCCTTGTATGAAATTACGGATAGGTGGCGAAAAGGTTTCAGGCTCTAAATCAAAACAATTTTAAAAGGCTGCGTGATTCAGCAGCCTTTTCATTTGAAATATAGAATTAGGAAAGATGCATCCGGCGTTTTTGGCGGATGGCGTCAAGGTCGATTAGGTTGTTGTGATGAGGTGCGGCTGCTGGCAGAGGGCTTGTCTTTTGCGGTTTGCGGCGATTGTCCTTGCTGAAAGAAAAAAGAAGATAGCCGCATAATGCGATGATAATAAATAGGATCATATTACATACCTCCCAAAAAAAGTTTTGGTACTCTCTATTGTACGGATAAAAAGTCAAAAAGTATTCAAAAAATTCAAAATCAATAAATAACAAGAAACTGTCCCTCTAAAACAGTATAACCTGATGACCTGAAAATAGTCTTGGATCACGCTGTTTGCTCTTGTTGATGATTGGTTCTATAGTTACTATCGACGATAAAATAAATTCCTTTATATAACTTTTAACCTAAGTTTACGTAATTCAAATTGCCTGTTTTTGGGTGTTGTTTTCTTGCTTGTTTGGTTTATACCCTATTTTGCGGAATTGAACACAAAAAACCCAAATTACGGAGCATTTGGGCGGTACGGGTGAATACGGATTGTATTTAGGGGATTTGAATAGTTTATTTGAAGAAGCGTTTGAACATTTTTCTGATTTTTTGAAATGGGCTGGATTTCTTTTGCATGTTAAGCGGCCTGGAAATGATCCATTTTTTCAAGAGACTCTTTGCAGCGATTGCATGTTTTGTCATTGTTTTTCCTCCTCATTTGTTGATACTTGTTTTACGGAGGACGCGTTTAAAATGTTTCACTTTCACACAAAAAAGCCAGTCCTTTTTTGGACTGGCTTTTGGCATTATGCTTGCGCTTCAAACTGTTTTGCAATCTCAACGATGACATTTACGGCTTTGACCATGTTATCAACTGAGATGTATTCAAATTTGCCGTGGAAGTTTTCCCCGCCTGTAAAGATGTTTGGCGTCGGAAGCCCCATGTAGGACAGCTGTGATCCGTCGGTGCCGCCGCGGATGGGAGAAATCTTCGGTTCGATGCCGAGGTTTTCCATCGCTTGCTTGGCAATGTTGACGATTTCGATGACAGGTTCAATTTTCTCTCTCATGTTGTAGTATTGGTCGTTCATATCCAGCAGAATCCGGTCTTGCCCGTATTCGTTTTGAAGTTCTTCAACGGCACGCTTCATTTTTTCTTTTCTGTTTTGGAAATTCTCTTTGTCAAAGTCTCTAATAATGTAGTGGAGCTTTGTTTCCTCTACGTCTCCTTGAATCGACAGCAGGTGGTAGAAGCCTTCATAGCCCTCCGTATATTCAGGCGCTTCGTCTGCCGGCAGCAGGCTGTTCAGCTTCATCGCGATTTTCGCAGAGTTGATCATTTTTCCTTTAGCTGTTCCGGGATGTACGTTGTTGCCTTTAATCGTAATTTTTGCGGCAGCGGCATTGAAGCTTTCATATTCAAGCTCGCCGAGCGGCCCGCCGTCAACCGTGTAGGCAAAGGAAGCATTGAACCGTTTCACATCAAATTTGTGCGGCCCTCTTCCGATTTCTTCATCAGGCGTAAAGGCGACTCTGATTGTGCCGTGCTTGATTTCAGGGTGTTTGATGAGGTAATCCATGGCTGTCATGATTTCAGCGATACCGGCCTTATTGTCTGCGCCAAGAAGGGTGGTGCCGTCTGTGGTGATGAGTGTATGGCCCTTATAGCCAGACAGCTCAGGGAATTGATCAGGTGACAGGGTGACCTGCAGCTGTTCGTTAAGAACGATGTCTTTTCCATCATAGCTTTCGATGATTTGCGGATTCACGTTTTTGCCGGTAAAGTCTGTAGCGGTGTCGACGTGAGCGAGAAAGCCGATTGTCGGCACGTCTTTTTCAGTATTGGAGGGAAGAGTTGCCATGACATAGCCGTTTTCATCAATAGCTGCATCCTGCATGCCGATGGACTTCAATTCATCAACGAGCATGTTTCCTAATGTCAATTGGCCGGGGGTGGAAGGACAAGTGTCAACGGATTCATCGGACTGTGTGTCGACTTTTACATATGTAGTAAACCGTTCAATGATTTCTTCTTTCATTTCCAATCATCTCCTTTGTCTTATTTTAGCATGGCGGGATGAGAGATTTCTATTGCACAATACCGTTTCGAATGGCAAAAACGACTGCCTGTGTCCGGTCTTGGGCATTGCATTTTTGCAGGATGCGGTGCACGTGGGTTTTCACAGTGCTTTCACTGACGAAAAGCTTTTCAGCAATATCCTCATTTCTCAGTCCGTAGGCCATTTGCTGAAGAACCTCAAGCTCTCTTTTGGTGAACGGCTCTGCCAGTTCTTCGGCATGGGGCTGTTGCTTCGCCCGAAATGTCTCACTGATAATTTTAGCAGCTGTGACTGTACGAAAAATCGCCTCGCCTCTCGCCGCAGCGCGAATCGCATCTATCAACTCTTCAGGAAGTGTATCCTTCAGCAGATAGCCTACTGCTCCCGCACGGATGCCTTCAAATACGTATTCTTCCGTGTCAAAGGTAGTTAAAATGACTATCTTTGTATCTGGAAGTGCGGACATAATGTCTTTCGCCGCTTCGATGCCTGAGCAATGCGGCATCTGGACATCCATGAGGATGACATCGGGTTTTGTTTGTTTTGCGAGTGCTATAATATCGTGACCGTCGCCGGCCTCGCCAGAAACCGTCATATCCGTCTGTGCGTTGATGACGTAGCGGAAGCCTTCACGCACAAGCGGCTGATCATCGGCAAGCGCGACGCGTATTTTATCTTTGTTCATCTTTTTGCTCCTTATTCGTTGTCATGAGCGGCAATGACAGCTCAATTTTCAGGCCGCTCGGCTGTACGGCACTGAAAGTAAGGGAACCGCCTGCTTTTTCTGCGCGCTCTTTCATTCCTGTCAGGCCAAATCCATAAGTAAGGCTGCCGGTGAATTGTCCGTCGTCGGTGACTGTGATATAGAGATGGGACTTGTCGTTAGAAATGACGGCCGCCGCATGAGAAGCGTCAGCGTGACGAATGATATTGGTCAGCGCTTCCTGCAAGATGCGGTAGATCGTTTCGCTCACGTTTGGAGGCCAAGACTCTTCTGACAGTCCGGCAGTATCTAAAGAAACGTGCAAGCCGCTCCGTTCCTCCACTTGATGAATGAGCCCCCGCAAAGCGGTAAGCCCCACCATCGATTCACTACGGCCCATTTGGTGAACGACAGACCGTACTTCTTGAAGACATTCCCTGGCGACACTCAGTACATTTTGAATGACTTTTTCTGAATCCTCCTTGCTGCTTTTGAGGATATAGGGAAGAGATTGAAGCTGAACAATCACAGAAGTCAGCTCGTGACCGATACTGTCATGAATGTCGCGGGCGATTCTTGTACGTTCCTCAAGGACCGCGTACCTTAATGAAAGAACAGAAGCCTCCTGCAGCTCTGCATGCGCTTTCTGGAGTTCTTTATGAGCATGCTCCAGCTGCACATGCATTTTTGCCAATTCAGCATGATTCCGTTCAGCCTCCCTTCTTGCTTCTCGTCTGAAACGCATGGAGGAGAAGAAGACGTAGAGTCCGATCATGATCGAGATGTTGCTGATGATGGTATTCAAGCTTCCCCCTTGTGAGGATAGGAGTAATATGTTGCCTCCAATTAAACATGCTGTGAAGATCAAGGATAGCCGTGAAGGGAGTCTAAAGGCGGCATATATCATTAAAAATACAATCAAAAAATAGGCGGCACCCTGCTCTTGGCCGGAAACAGCCCAAAAGAAATCGGTCAGGAGCCAGAGTCCGATGAATATGCTCAAACTAACAGCAGTGGATGCCACATAGGGAGTGATCCAAATGAATGCTAAGTATACCGCAAATACAAATGCTAACAAAATGGGATCAGCCTTAGTTGGATGAGATAAAAATTGTATGCAATTCAAAATGAGAATAAGGCTCGGCACAAGCTTCTTGTAGTAGTGCCGAGCCGGAGTTTGTCCGTTCATGCTGGTCCTTCTTTCGGTTATTGAATGGATACTTTGCCGGCGGTCAGCCGTCTGTATGCTTTGTAAAGCATGATGTTGCGGGCTGTGATGGTGCCGAGGGGAACGAAGAACATAGAATGAATAATGGCAATAAACATCTCGTTGCTCTCAGGCAGCCATGTTCTCGCGGCCATGCGCAAAGAAAGTATCACTAGAATGAGGATAACACTCCCAAGTGAGCCGCGTGAAGTGACCTTTCCTGTTTCCGGGTGAATCCGCACATTTACCATCTTCCCAATGCCAAACCCGCAGGCCAGCCCGATCAGTAATAAAATGCCGCTGATCGCCACATGTAATACGGAATGAAAATACGCCGGCTGAAACGATGCTGATACGCCCCATAAGAGCAGCAGCGGAATGATCAGCAACTTCCCGGGCTTTACCGTTCTTTCTCGATACATCGATAAAATAATAAGAATCAATACAATAAAAATATAAGGGCTCATCGCCATGTCATCAAATCCTTTCTGGATTAAGCATAGCGAAAATAGGAAAGGAAATCGTCAACCGGCAGATTGATTTTTCAGCTGCTATACTTGTTCGCGCTGCATAAAGTCATGTAACATGGCGTGAAAATGCTGATAACATATGAAAAAACTATTAATAAACGATTAAACTTCTTAAAAATGGATGTGGACCGGTTTTAAACACTATATAATGAAAACAGGTCATTTTTTAGGAGGGTTACATCATGGCAATACTTGTTACTGGCGGTGCCGGGTACATTGGCAGCCACACATGTGTTGAATTATTGAACAGCGGCTACGAGATTGTTGTTCTTGATAATCTGTCCAACAGTTCGGCTGAGGCGCTGAACCGTGTCAAGGAGATTACGGGAAAAGATTTAACGTTCTACGAAGCGGACTTATTGGACCGGGAAGCGGTAGATGCGGTTTTTGCTGAAAATGAAATCGAAGCTGTGATTCATTTTGCTGGGTTAAAAGCAGTCGGTGAATCTGTGGCGATTCCGCTCAAATATTATCATAACAATCTGACAGGAACGTTTATTTTATGCGAGGCCATGGAGAAATTCGGCGTCAAGAAAATCGTATTCAGTTCATCTGCGACAGTGTACGGCGTTCCGGAAACATCGCCGATTACGGAAGACTTTCCATTAGGCGCGACAAATCCTTATGGGCAGACAAAGCTCATGCTTGAACAAATATTGCGTGATTTGCATACAGCCGACAATGAGTGGAGCGTTGCGCTGCTTCGTTACTTTAACCCGTTCGGCGCGCATCCAAGCGGACGGATCGGTGAAGACCCGAACGGAATCCCAAATAACCTTATGCCGTATGTGGCACAGGTAGCTGTCGGGAAGCTCGAGCAATTAAGCGTATTCGGAAACGACTATCCGACAAAAGACGGGACAGGCGTACGTGATTATATTCACGTCGTTGATCTCGCAGAAGGCCACGTCAAGGCGCTGGAAAAAGTATTGAACTCTACAGGAGCCGATGCATACAACCTTGGAACAGGCACAGGCTACAGCGTGCTTGAAATGGTCAAAGCCTTTGAAAAAGTGTCAGGGAAAGAGGTTCCGTACCGTTTTGCGGACCGCCGTCCGGGAGACATCGCCACATGCTTTGCAGATCCTGCGAAAGCCAAGCGGGAACTGGGCTGGGAAGCGAAACGCGGCCTTGAGGAAATGTGTGCTGATTCCTGGAGATGGCAGTCTTCAAATGTGAATGGGTATAAGAGTGCGGAATAAGAATGGAGGCCTTCTCAATAGAGAAGGCCTTTTTTAAAGAACAAGGGTGCCTGAACAGGCACCCTTGTTAGCTGTTATTTGATTTTCACAATAACATCATTACTGAATTTTAGTTTCCAAGTGCCTTTTGCATAAGCTTCCTTGTCCACCTCAAATGCTTTCACATCTGTTACTTTAATATTAGGATTTAGATCACTTAATATTTTAGAGTTGTCAACTTTTGTCTCAGTTGCATAGGTTGAAGAAGCATCGATATCAGCATCATAAGAAGTGCCATCAGCATCAACTAATTTAACAGTTGGAATTGAAAAAGAGCTAATCGGCTTTTTAGATACGTTTTTAATTGTATATTGAACTGCTACAATTGTACCACCATCAGATGCTTTCTTTTCAACATATTGAGTACCGACAGTATCTCTGTCCTCTACCTTCGTAACTGTCACTTCAGTTTTTTCAGTTTTTACGGTATCACCGATATTGTATGTTTTTTCAGTTTCTGCTTTGCTGCTGCTTGATGTTTTGGAAGTGGCTTCTGAGCCGCCTCCGCCGCCAATCATATTACCGATAATAATGATGACAACAACTGCGAGAATAAACGTAATGATTTTATGTCGCATAAAAAAGTTACGTTGATCTTTACCGCAGTTAGGACATTTTTTTACACCCTTTGCAATTTCTTGACCGCAAGCTTTACAGGGTACTAGTTTTCCTGCCATTATATTTCCTCCTATGTAATAAAATGTACGAAACATATGTACTATAATGCCTATATTATTTCGCTTAGTCAATATAAAATTATGAATTTCTTATAATTATTATCATTTATAGTTAAATTCACTTGTAAAATATATGCTTTTTTTCTTATCGGTTATATCTGTTCTTTTTTAATAGATAACTCGTTTTTTCTTCCAGCTTATCTGATGAAAACTCCGCAAATACCCCTTGAACCAATTCGAACCGTCCCTTATAATGCTAATATTGGAAAGTGAAAAGGATATGATAAAAACAGTGGTTTTCTAGGGTTCCGCAATGCAAATTGGACTGTGACCGAGAGAAAACACATAGCAGCTTGGCTGTTATGACACGGTGGGATAAAAGCCCAGGAGTTTCTGCTCTTTTTCGAGAGCGTTCTCCTGGGTTTTTTTATTTGCTAGAACAGAACAATGAGAAGGAGTGTTTTCGTGATGAAAAAGAGAATGCTGGATGTACTAATGCTTGTGATTGGCGCTTTTTTCTTCGCGCTTGCGGTTAATTTATTTGCGATTCCCAATGATCTTGGGGAAGGCGGAGTCACTGGGATTACGCTGATATTGTATTATCTGTTTCAATGGTCTCCTGGTGTCACGAACTTTATCTTAAATGCGTTTTTGCTTTTAATCGGCTACAAGTTTCTGGATGGAAAAACAACGGTTTATACGATCATTGCGGTTGCGGCAAATTCGCTTTTTCTTCATCTGACACATGGGTGGAGCATTCCGTCTGATGAATTGATCATTAATACGATTTTCGCAGGTGTATTTGCGGGAGTCGGGATCGGCATGATTATCCGGGTCGGCGGGACGACGGCCGGTTCCGCGATTTTGGCCAGAATTGCTAATAAATATTTAGATTGGAATATCAGCTATGCACTCTTGTTTTTTGATTTAATCGTAGTATTTAGCTCTTATTTTATTATTGGTGCAGAAAAAATGATGTTTACGATCGTGATGCTGTATATCGGTACCAAAGTGATGGACTTCATTATTGAAGGTTTGAATACGAAAAAAGCCATTACGGTCATTTCAGAAAATAAGAGTGAGATTGCAGAGCAGGTAAATACCTTGATGGATCGGGGCGTGACGATTTTATCAGGGAAGGGAAATTATACGGGCCAATCAAAAGAGATTTTGTATATCGTCATTAACAAACAGGAGCTGTCTATGCTGAAAAAAATCATTAGAAGCTGCGACAAAAAAGCGTTTGTGATCGTTCATGATGTACGCGATGTGTTTGGAGAAGGGTTTGTAGATATATCTAAATAAAGAAAAATCCCTCTGTACTTGAAGCAGAGGGATTTTTTCATTTAGAACGGATATTTGCGGTATTGCTTCTGTATCGAAATCCATTTCGTCACGGTAAATTCCCTCGACGACCCACGGATTGCCGAAGCGGCCGACACCGCTTGCTTTGTTTCCGCCAAAGGCAATATTCGGCGAATCATTGACGGACTGGTCGTTGACATGGGTCATGCCGCTGTCAATTTGCAGGGCGAACTTTTCGCCTTTTTCTACATCAGAAGTGAAAACCGCAGAGCTGAGGCCGTATTCAGTATCATTTGCCATGTCAATCGCTTCCTGGTCGCTGCCAGCTTTAATAATGGTTGCGATTGGGGCAAACAGCTCCGTTTGGGCAATTTTGCTGTTGTTGTCCGCACCGACAAAGACGTACGGCGTCAGCACGTTTCCGACGCGTTTTCCTTCAACCGCAAGCTCAATGCCTTCTGCCTTTGCCTGCTCAATGATCTCCAGCGCTTTCTCGATTTGGCGCTCGTTGATCAGCGGGCCGACAACGGTTTTCGGATCGGTTTGATCGCCGTACGGAAGCTGTTTGACACGGGCGGTGAACTTTTCTACAAACTCATCGTACACATCTTGATGAACGATGATCCTGTTGATAATCATACAGATTTGTCCCTGGTGAATAAATTTTCCGAAAATCGCGGCATCCACAGCACGATCGACATCCGCATCTGAAAGGACGGCAAATGGATTGTTGCCGCCGAGTTCAAGGGCCATTCGTTTGAAGGCACGACCGGCGATTTCACCGATGTGGCGCCCGACTGCTGTTGATCCTGTAAAGCTGATTAATCTCGGGATTGGATTGGTGAGCATGCCGTCCCCGATTTCCTTTACATCCGTCAGCATGACGTTAAGGACACCGGCGGGAAGACCGGCGTGTTCAAACGCTTTCGCAATGATGGTTCCGCCGGAAATAGCGGTTTGGATATCAGGCTTGTGAACAACGCTGTTACCCAGCGCAATTGCGGGCGCAATGGATCTCATAGATAAATTCATCGGAAAATTAAATGGAGAAATCGATGAAATGACACCAAGCGGAAGGCGGTAAATCTTATTGGTTTTCCCTTCAATGTCGGATGGCACCTCTTTGACGCCGCCTAATTCACCAGTATACGTCATGGCTTCATCTAAAATCGCAATCGTTTGTTCCAGCTCGATTGTTGATTTAATGATCGTTCCGCCAGTTTCGCGGGCGATCATCATAATGATGTCATCACGGTTTTCCTGTAAATAGCCGCGCGCTTTTTGCAGGACGGCTTTTCGGTCTTCCGTCGTGCTCTTGGCCCACTCTTTTTGGGCTTTCTGTGCAATGTCAAACGCATCCTCCAGCTGTTTGCCCGTTGCCAAAGATGCTGTTGTGATCACAGACTGGTCATACGGATTCAAAATGTCCTCCGTACGTCCGCTTTCTCCCTCAGTCCATTTTCCGTTGATAAAACTTTTGTTTAACGTTTCGAAACTCATAAGATGACCCTCCTTTGGTCCTGCATATCCTTTTCTATTTCCGCTGAAGCCAATATGTAAACGAATGAGGTTTCCCTTTCAGTTTCTCGTCTATCTATACCGGATATACTCTTTTTTAGTGGAGAACATGTGTGTTTCGCCTTATACTGAATATACAGATCCTTACATAAGAGAGGAGACTCTATGAAATCGCTGCTGGCTATTTATCCCGGTTCGATTGTGTCTGAGGAGCTTTGCATAAGGGAAGGCTGTCTATGTTTTTTTGATGAGAGCAATCAGAGATATATCTCCATTCCGAAAACAGAGATCAGTGAAAAAGAAGTATTGGTGCTGCAGTCATTTTTGACGCCTGCGGATGAGGGCAATCAAATGTCTATGAAATCACCTGAGGAAAACAAGTGGTTTTCGTTCCTTTTTTCCAGAGGGGAATTGCCGGCGTACATAAAGAAACGGACGAGATTTGTTCACTTTCATTTATTCGGCAAAATAGAAAGGACGTCCTTTACGGAAGCGGTTCGCCATTTTTGGCCGGTGTCTTTTGTGATTGTGTGGATCCATGAGGACAGAGGCGTGATTGTAGAGCAGGAAAGTGAAGCGGCGGCGGAGAAGGACGAACTGGAATCACTTGCAAAGGTTCTTGAAAGTGATTTCTACTTCAGTGTCCGTTTTTACGCCGGAAGATTTTACGAGCCGGATGAGTGTCTGCGAAAGCATTACGCCCGTGAACAGGCGTATTTCCTGTTTGCTGAAAAACGGCTGCCTCAGGTACAGAGTGTGACCTTTGAGATGATCTTTCCTTTTCTATTATTAGAGACAGAAAAAGAAAAATTGGAAACGCTGCTCTCTGAAGAAGCTGAGCTTTTATTTGGAAGTGAATCTGAGCTAAGGAAGACCATTAAGCTGTTTATTGAAAACAACTCAAACGTCACATTAACAGCGAAAAAGCTGCATCTGCATCGTAACAGCCTGCAATATCGGATTGATAAATTTATTGAGCGGTCAGGGATAGATATCAAATCGTACAAAGGCGCGCTTCTTGCCTATTTTATCTGCCTGCAAAGTGAAAGTTCAGAATAAATTGGAAATATGCACGAAAAATGGCTGGGTGATTTTATGAACGCTGCCCATTTTAGCGAGAGGGAATTGCTGTTACACTCAATATAAGAAAGCGTTTACAATAACAAAGGGGGATGTTAGATGGCTGAATTGCGGATGGAGCACATTTATAAATTTTATGATCAAAAGGAACCGGCGGTTGATGACTTTAACCTTCATATTGCCGATAAGGAATTTATCGTATTTGTCGGCCCGTCCGGCTGCGGGAAATCAACGACGCTGCGAATGGTCGCAGGACTTGAAGAAATTTCGAAAGGCGATTTTTATATTGAAGGAAAACGGGTCAATGATGTAGCGCCAAAGGACAGGGATATCGCGATGGTATTTCAGAATTACGCGCTCTATCCGCATATGACGGTCTACGATAATATCGCGTTCGGGCTCAAGCTTCGGAAAATGCCGAAGCCTGAAATCAAAAAAAGAGTAGAAGAAGCGGCTAAAATTCTCGGGCTGGAGGAATATTTGCACCGTAAACCGAAAGCGCTGTCAGGCGGACAGAGACAGCGGGTTGCGCTGGGCCGGGCAATCGTGCGGGATGCAAAGGTGTTCCTGATGGATGAGCCTTTGTCAAACTTGGACGCGAAGCTGAGGGTGCAAATGCGGGCGGAAATCATTAAGCTCCACCAGAGACTGCAGACTACTACGATTTATGTGACGCATGACCAGACAGAAGCGCTGACGATGGCGACACGGATCGTAGTCATGAAAGATGGGAAAATTCAGCAGATCGGGACGCCGAAGGATGTTTATGAATTCCCTGAAAACGTCTTTGTCGGCGGGTTTATCGGATCACCGGCGATGAACTTTTTCAAAGGAAAGCTCACGGATGGTTTAATCAAAATCGGTTCTGCGGCATTAACCGTCCCGGAAGGAAAAATGAAAGTGCTGCGTGAAAAAGGCTACATCGGCAAAGAGGTCATCTTCGGCATCCGTCCTGAGGATATACATGATGAATTGATTGTCGTGGAATCATATAAGAACTCTTCGATTAAGGCGAAAATCAATGTTGCAGAGCTGCTCGGTTCTGAAATCATGATTTATTCGCAAATCGACAACCAAGACTTTATTGCGCGGATCGACGCCCGCCTCGATATTCAATCGGGCGATGAGCTGACGGTCGCATTTGATATGAACAAAGGCCATTTCTTTGACAGTGAGACAGAAGTGAGAATTCGATAAGATCAAAAAAACCGGACATGGAGACATGTCCGGTTTTTTTGCTATTGAAAATCTCAGAATCAAACCGATGAAAAAGGAGGAAGAAATAGACAGAAAGCAGGAGAACGATGAAACGATTGTTTTTAAGCATCTTTCTTTTGGGCAGCTGTTTGGCGCTTGCGGCTTGCGCTGATCAAGAGGCGAATGCAGAGCAGCCGATGCCAAAAGCGGAACAAAAGAAACCGGAAAAAAAGGCAGTACAAGTTCAGAAAAAAGAAGACGATACATCCGCATGGATCAAAACAGAGAAACCGGCAAAGCTGCCGATTTTGATGTACCACAGCATTTCTTCAGGAAACAGTCTCCGTGTGCCAAAGAAAGAATTCGAGGCGCATATGAAGTGGCTTCATGATAACGGCTATCAGACATTAACGCCGAAAGAGGCATATCTCATGCTGACGCAGGATAAAAAACCGAGTGAGAAGTGCGTGCTGATCACATTTGATGACGGGTACACCGACAATTATCAAGATGCGTATCCGGTGCTGAAAAAGTACGGGATGAAGGCAACGATTTTTATGATCGGCAAATCGATCGGACATAAGCACCATCTGACAGAGGAACAAATGAAGGAAATGGCACAGCACGGCATATCGATTGAAAGCCATACGATTGACCACCTTGAGCTGAACGGATTAACGCCTCAACAGCAGCAAAGTGAGATGGCTGATTCGAAAAAGCTGTTTGACAACATGTTTCATCAGCAAACCACCATCATCAGCTATCCGGTAGGGCGCTACAATGAGGAGACGCTGAAGGCCGCTGAAAAAACGGGCTATCAAATGGGCGTGACGACAGAACTAGGCGCGGCTTCAAGAGACCAGGGAATGTATGCCCTCCATCGTGTGCGCGTGTCCCCAGGCATGTCAGGCTCGGCTTTTGGTGCGTACATCGAATCAATGAAATAAAAAAAGGCGGCGTTTAATCGCCGCCCCCTCCGCCGCCACAGCCGCATCCATCATGGTGCGAGCTATGATCTGAATAACCGAAATACCCGCTGTCTGCCTGCTGGCGGCTTTTATTTTCCGATGACTGTGGCTGAATGACTGAAAGAAAAACAATAATAGCTATTATCAATAAGATCACTATCACTTCTGGTCACTCCCTTTTTTCACCATATCTGTTATACGGATGAAACGCTGACCGGTTTCATTTCAAAGTGATCGATTCTTTCAGGCGGTCTCTGAGCCAGCGCTTTAGCACCCCATGTCCTTTGTTTGACAATAAAGTGCCGACACGCCAATACATAGGGGGATGAGGAGCGAACTGAAAATCAATCAATCTGAAAAACCAGCTTTTATCACGGGTGAGAGAGTCAATTTGAAGCTCGTCTTCACCTGCTTCAGAGCTGTAGGCGCTTTGTTTCTGTATGTCCTCATCCTGCCGAACCGCCAAGATTCTCAAGGCTTCAGCCATTTGTTTGTAACCGCCCTCCAGCAAGGATGCGCCAAGGTTGTCAGCACGCACCTCCATCCATTGTGAACAAAAGGATTGATAGAGCTGGAATAGGATAATGATTGCCATAATGAAAGCCCAAAGCGCAATTTTGTGGGCCTCGGGATGGGTGATACGCTGCTCAAACAAGAGGAAAATCCCAACGACAGCTCCAAGATATAGAAAACGCAAAAGCTGTGATGACAGAACGTCACGTTTTTTGATATGAATCGCCTCATGGGCCAGAATGCCTTCAATGACAAGCTGTGGAAGTGTTAGTGTGGCGCTTGTCAGGATGACCATTGACCTCCCGACATTCATGCCTACTGCCATTCCGTTGTAATCATCACTCTCCGTTTCGTATATGCGGACATGGGAAATGCCGGCCGATCGGCAAATCTTATCGGCCGCTGCCTGTACATGCGGATGATGACAAGGCTTGGCGTCCATCGCCGCCCGCAACACACGGTCTGACATATACATGTTGAATACCCAATACAGGATTACGGCAACAGCCATGACCCATGGAGAGGCGTGTAATGCGTATAACGCGAGCACCAATAAGGCGTAAGCGGATACCCCTTTTACGCTGGCGGCAAAATAAAGCTTACCGAGCAGCCGCTTCACATTTTTTCGATGATAAAACGGCAAAACAGAAATCACATTGTCCACATTGTTTTCTGCATCTGTGTATTCCTGGAGAATTGTTTTCCATTTTTGCGGTTCCTTCACCGTCAAAAACAGTGTTTCGCCGGGAAGAGACAGTTTAATAACTTGCTGAAAGCTTGTTGTCAAATCTAAACGGGATGAATACATCGTCAGAAGCGGATGGAGCTTTAAGAGATCAGCCGTTGATTCAAGCTGAATGTCCTTCAAATCGGAAAGCGGGTATGTACGGGTTTCATAGTGTGAGCTGATATGCAATTTTTCTAAGGCTGCTGAATAAAAAACCTTTACGCTGAAAACATTCAGTATACGCTTCACCAGTGCCCCTCCGCCGGAGATCATGCCGAGAAGGATCACATATTTGAGAGGGCTTGTGTCAGGTCCATAGATGAAAAAAATAACAGCCCCTGCAAACACAATGGCGGTCAGCGTAATGTCTGACAGGAGACGTGTTTTGTTTCTGGCCAGCTCGATTTCCTGCCAGTCTCCCGAAGGTTTTTCCGCACGCTCTGAAACAATGAGATCCATTGCGGTCCAATAGCAGAAGAACATTGTCGCCATCGAGACTATGCCGTCCATGAATGAGAGATGAGAGAAGATGTAAACCGCAGCGCCGACCCAAAGAACAATATCAATCCAGAAGTCTACGGCCGGAATGAATTTTGCTGCCAGGGCTGATATCAAATAAAATCCCAGCCCGAGAAGCATAAAGAGAAATAGATGAGTTCCCATAGGCATGCCATATTCCTTTCTATCTAGTATTTCCAACTATTACTATAGCATGAGGCGGGAACTTGCAAAAATATGGACATGCAAAAAAGCAAGCTCTTTCGTTTGACGAAGAACTTGCTTGCGGGGATCAATAAAACTGGTGCAGCAGCAATAAGGTTAAGGATACTGTAATCGCGCCCCCGATGCGGGTAGACACTTGGGCGAAAGGCATTAGCTCAAGCCTTTCAGCGGCGCTTAAAATGGCAACGTCACCCGTGCCGCCTTGCCCAGAATGGCATGCATTAATAATGGCGGTTTCAATCGGATACATGTTCAGCCATTTTCCAGTGAAGAAGCCGACGGCCATCATGGTCACAACGACAGACAGAATCGTAATAATATTGCTGAGGTTAAAAGCGGCGACAAGCTTGTCCCACGGCGTCATGGATACCCCAATCGCAAAGAGAAGCGGGTAGGTCACAGCTGTTGAAAAGAAGCGGGACACTCCAAACGCGCCATTTTCAATTGAGGCAGGCACCAATCTGAACAGCTTGATTAGAACAGCCAGTAACAGCATGGCAACGGGTGCCGGAAAACCGAAAAAATCGTGAGCAAGCATGCCGACTAAGTATAAAGAAACAGCAAGGATACCGCCTGACGCAAATAAAGAAAGGTTGAACATTTGCTGTCCGCTTTGAGATTCCTCCAGCGCAGGAGACTCTTCTTCGGAGCGGTCCACTTTGCCGTTGCCTGTCCATTCCGGTTTTTTCTTTCCGATGCGGTTCAGCAATCCCGCTAGAATAATCGCGCACAAGCTGCCCAGCATAATCGATGGCAGAACAAGTGCAAACGCTTCCCCTTGAGAAATGGGCATGATGTCAGAATATCCGATGGACAGCGGGATAGCGCCTTCTCCGACTCCTCCAGCCATGATCGGAATGACAATGTACAGCAGGGTATGCTGAAATCCGAGTCCGAGCAATGTCCCGACAGCCAGTCCGACAATAGCGGCTGTGACAGAACCGACAATAAGCGGAATAAAGATTTTCATGAATGCTTTTACGAGTGTTTCTCTTTTCATGCCGAGAATGCTTCCGACGACAATACCGGCGATAAACAAATATAGAAAGTTTGAGTTTTCTGTAAATTCTGTGGTGGATTTGACGATATCATTAGGCAGCAGGTGATAGTACACGACAGCGGACGGAATAAAAGTAGCTAGGATGGCCGGGCCGCCGATAGAACGAACTATCGGTATCGATTTGCCGATTTGGGCAAAGGTAAACCCGAAAAACGCCATGACGGCGATGGATGTCAAAATGTCACTTTTTACATCGTGATGCATAACAAAAACAGTGATTAATATAAACAGCAAGGCATACACAGGAAGCGGTATGATGCCTACTTTTATATTCATGGCTTTCGCAAACCAATTCTCTTTTCGAACCCCTTCGTGAATTGTATCCGTTTGCAATTGCATGGGTGTTTGAAGCTCTCCCATTGAAAAACCCCCCTATTCTTGATGCAGTGAAATTGTTCACTATGTTAAGTATACTTAAAAATTGAAATTATTAATATATTAAAAATTTACTATTCAACTTTCCTCCTCTTGCCGGTTCAAATGAAAAGAGGCATTCTGACTAAAATCGGTTTAAGACGGAATGCTGAGACTCGAGTGCTGGGGCGGGGGCAAGCATTTTGTTCGCAAGGAACGATGTGTTGATGTACGATAATAAAGGGTCATTTATCCTAGCAGCCGACATAAATAAGCAACAAAATAGACAAAAATCCGTCACATAGTGCGGGACTTTTTAGGTATTTTAGGCTTTATTTTTGAAATGAATCGTTGTAAAGTACTTAATATGAACCAGTCAGAGATTGTGTCATTTGGTCAGTCTGGCAATCTTGCATCATATTGGATGACTTTTTGACACATTTGTGAAATATTGAGCAATATTTTTTTCGTCTATTTTGTGAATTACTGATCAAAGTCTCGGTTCTATTTGTGAAGTAGTGAGCAAATTACAGTTTTAACCGGAAATGGAGGAGAAAGCATGAGTGAATTGGTATTAGCCCGCATACAGTTTGCATCAACAACGTTGTTTCACTTCTTGTTTGTGCCGATGTCTATCGGGCTTGTGTTTATGGTTGCGTTGATGGAGACTCTTTATCTTGTAAAGAAAAATGAGCTGTATCTCAAAATGGCAAAGTTTTGGGGACACTTATTCTTAATAAATTTCGCAGTCGGTGTTGTAACGGGGATTCTGCAAGAATTCCAGTTTGGACTGAACTGGTCTGATTACTCCCGTTTTGTCGGAGATGTATTTGGCGCTCCGCTTGCGATTGAAGCATTATTGGCGTTTTTCATGGAGTCTATTTTTATCGGATTATGGATTTTTGGCTGGGACCGCCTGCCGAAGAAAATTCACGCTCTCTGCATATGGCTCGTATCATTCGGAACGATCATGTCATCTTTCTGGATTTTAACAGCAAACTCCTTTATGCAGGAGCCGGTCGGCTTTACGATCAAAAACGGCCGTGCGGAAATGAATGATTTTGGCGCGTTGATTACAAACCCTCAGCTTTGGGTTGAATTCCCGCACGTTATTTTCGGTGCGCTTGCCACTGGAGCTTTCTTTATTGCCGGAGTGAGTGCTTTTAAACTGCTGAAGAAAAAAGAAGTGCCGTTCTTTAAGCAATCTTTTAAACTCGCAATGATCGTCGGCCTTTGTGCCGGTCTTGGCGTCGGCCTTAGCGGACACATGCAGGCTGAGCACTTGATGGAATCACAGCCGATGAAAATGGCTGCCAGTGAAGGCCTATGGGAAGACAGCGGTGACCCTGCTGCTTGGACCGCTTTTGCGACGATCGATACAAAAAATGAAAAAAGCTCAAATGAAATCAAAGTTCCTTATGCCTTGAGCTACTTGGCTTATCAGAAATTCAGCGGAAGTGTCAAAGGGATGAAAACCCTTCAGGCTGAGTACGAAAAAATATACGGAAAAGGCGACTACATTCCGCCAGTGAAAACGACATTCTGGAGCTTCCGTATCATGGTTGGCGCAGGCGTTGTCATGATCCTTGCTGCGTTAGGCGGCCTCTGGTTAAACCGCCGCAAAAAGCTAGAAAACAGCAAATGGTATTTGCGCATCATGATCGCGTTGATTTCCTTCCCGTTTCTTGCGAACTCCGCGGGCTGGATTATGACAGAAATCGGACGTCAGCCTTGGACGGTTATGGGTTTAATGACAACCGCTCAATCTGTGTCGCCTAACGTAACTGCGGGCTCCCTGTTATTCTCAATCATCGCATTCGGTGTGATGTACATGATTCTGGGCGCGCTGCTTGTCTTCTTGTTTATCCGTGAGATTAAAAAAGGTGCCGAGCATGATGATCATCATGATGTGCCTGTATCAACAGATCCATTTAGTCAGGAGGTATACCATGGCATCTCTTCATGATCTTTGGTTTATACTCGTTGCTGTATTGTTTGTAGGATTCTTCTTTTTGGAAGGCTTTGATTTCGGGGTCGGCATGGCGACCCGTTTTCTTGGCCATAATGAATTAGAACGCAGAGTGCTGATCAACACGATCGGACCGTTCTGGGACGCGAATGAAGTGTGGCTTTTGACTGGCGCAGGCGCTATTTTCGCGGCATTTCCAAACTGGTATGCAACGATGCTGAGCGGTTACTACATTCCGTTTGTCATTGTGCTGCTTGCGTTAATGGGCCGCGGGGTCGCGTTTGAGTTCCGCGGCAAGGTGGATCATTTAAAATGGGTAAAGGTTTGGGACTGGGTCGTTTTCTTCGGCAGTCTGATTCCTCCGTTTGTGCTTGGTGTTCTGTTCACGACATTATTCCGCGGAATGCCGATTGATGCCGACATGAACATTCACGCACATGTATCTGATTATATCAATGTATATTCTATACTTGGCGGTGTGACGGTAACCCTTCTTTGCTTCCAGCACGGTTTAATGTTTATTACGCTGCGTACGATTGGTGATTTGCAAAACCGCGCCCGGAAAATGGCACAAAAGATAATGGGTGTTGTTTTTGTAGCGGTTCTTGCCTTCGCGGCCCTTTCTGCGTATCAGACAGACATGTTTACACGCCGCGGCGAGATTACCATTCCGCTCGCTGTTTTGATTGTCATCTGCTTTATGCTCGCGGCTGTATTGATTCGTAAGAAAAAAGACGGCTGGACATTTGGGATGACAGGCGCTGGTCTGGCGCTGACCGTGGGAATGATCTTTATTTCCCTATTCCCTCGGGTAATGGTCAGCTCGCTTCATAGCGCATACGATTTAACAGTAGCTAACGCTTCTTCCGGAGATTATTCGCTTAAAGTCATGTCAATTGCAGCATTAACGCTACTGCCGTTCGTCATCGGCAGCCAGATCTGGAGCTATTATGTCTTCCGGAAGCGCGTCAGCCATAAGGAGCCTATGACTTATTAATGGGAAAAGACCTGTTTCGATATAAAGGAATGAAGCGGATTCTCACCTTGATTACTAGTTTAACGTTGATTCAGACAGCCGCCATTATTATGCAGGCAGAGTGGCTGAGTGAGGCCGTAACCGGACTGTTCAACGGGAAGGGCATTACCTCCCTTTTTCCGGTGATCGGCTTTTTCCTCATCGCTTTTATCGCCCGGCACGGGGTGACGGTGGCGCGACAGAAAATCGTCTATCAATACGCCGCCCGGACAGGAGCAGATTTGAGAAAAAGTTTTCTTGATCAGCTGTTCCGATTAGGCCCCCGCTTTGCAAAGAAAGAGGGGACGGGGCAAATGGTGACGCTGGCGATGGAAGGCATCAGCCAGTTCCGCCGCTACCTGGAGCTGTTTCTGCCGAAAATGGTCAGCATGGCGATTGTGCCTGCGGCAGTTGTCATTTATGTGTTTTTTCAGGATCGGACATCAGCGGTCATTTTAGTCGCTGCTATGCCGATTCTGATCATCTTTATGATTCTTCTCGGCCTTGTCGCGCAGAGAAAAGCAGATCGTCAGTGGAAATCCTATCAGAGACTTTCCAATCATTTTGTTGATTCTCTTCGCGGGCTGGAGACATTGCGTTTCCTAGGTTTGAGCAAGTCACACAGCAAAAATATTTTCTACGTGAGTGAGCGGTATCGCAAGGCAACAATGAGCACGCTCCGGGTGGCGTTTTTATCTTCATTTGCCCTCGATTTTTTCACGATGCTGTCGGTGGCGACAGTCGCAGTATTTCTGGGCCTGCGCCTCATTGACGGCGATATTTTGCTTGGCCCCGCTTTAACAGCGCTTATTCTGGCACCTGAGTATTTTTTGCCGGTGCGGGAAGTGGGGAATGATTATCATGCAACGCTGAACGGCCAAGAAGCAGGAAAAACCATTCAAGAGATTTTGTCGCAGCCTAGTTTTAAAGAAGAGACGCCGCTTCAGCTCGAAGCTTGGTCCGATCAGGATGAGCTGAAGCTGTCAGGCGTGTCAGTCGGCCGATCAGTGTCCGATATTGATCTGTCATTTAAAGGAAAGAAAAAAATTGGCATTATCGGTGCAAGCGGCGCCGGAAAATCAACATTAATTGATATTCTCGGCGGATTTTTAGAGCCGGATGGCGGGATGATTGAGGTTAATGGTACAAGCCGGTCCCATTTGCAGGACGGCAGCTGGCAGAAGAACCTTCTTTACATCCCTCAGCATCCGTACATTTTTGATGATAAGCTTGGGAACAACATTCGCTTCTACCATCCAAGCGCTTCGGCAGAGGATACAGCCCGTGCCGCTGCTGCGGCGGGACTGGCGGAGCTGGTGGATAGCCTTCCTGAAGGATTAGAGGGGCGGATCGGGGAAGGCGGCCGGGCGCTCAGCGGCGGCCAGGCACAGCGTGTCGCGCTGGCCCGCGCCTTTTTGGGAAACCGTCCGATCCTGCTGCTGGATGAGCCGACCGCCCATCTTGATATCGAAACAGAATATGAAATAAAAGAAACGATGCTGGATTTATTTGAGGATAAGCTCGTCTTTCTCGCGACTCACCGCCTTCACTGGATGCTCGATATGGACGAAATTATCGTGCTGGACGGGGGCAGGGTTGCGGAAATCGGGACTCACAATGAACTGCTGGAGAAAAACGGTGTGTATACCAAACTCGTGAAGGCACAACTGGGGGAAAGAGCATGAAGAAAGAAGAATGGATTTTGCCGTATATCAAGCAAAATGCCCGCCTGTTTGTTCTGGTTATCTTTTTGGGCGCGGTGACGATTTTTTCTGCTGCTTTTCTCATGTTCACCTCAGGGTTTTTGATTTCTAAAGCGGCGACAAGGCCGGAAAACATTCTGCTCATTTATGTGCCGATTGTCGCAGTGCGCACCTTTGGGATTGCGCGCTCTGTATCGCGATATGTGGAACGGCTCGTCGGGCATCACATCATTTTGAAAATCGTATCCGACATGCGCGTCCGCCTTTACAATATGCTTGAGCCGGGTGCTTTGATGCTGCGTTCCCGTTTTCGCACGGGGGATATGCTCGGCATTTTGTCTGAGGATATTGAGCATTTGCAGGATGCTTTCTTAAAAACGATTTTTCCTGCGATCTCAGCCTTGCTCCTGTATGCTGTGTCAGTGATAGCGCTCGGCTTCTTCTCTTGGCCGTTTGCCATATTGCTTGCGCTTTATTTGTTTGTTCTTGTTGTATTGTTTCCGGTTGTGTCTTTGCTCGTGACGAGAGCGAAGAATGCGAAGCTGAAAAGCGGACGGAATGTGCTGTACAGCCGTCTGACAGATGCCGTGATGGGTGTCAGCGACTGGATGTTCAGCGGACGCCGGCATGCTTTTATTGATGCTTATGAAAAAGAGGAACATGATTGGTTTGAGCTTGAACGGAAAAAACAACGTTTTATGAGATGGCGGGACTTTGCTGCGCAATGCCTTGTCGCCGGCCTTATTTTGCTGATGCTGTTTTGGACAGCGGGACAGCAAGCGGACGGCGAGCTCGCTAAAACGATGATTGCCGCTTTTGTGCTAGTGGTGTTTCCGTTGACGGAAGCCTTTTTGCCGCTTTCGGATGCCTTAGGCGAAGTGCCGGGCTATCAGGATTCTATCAGACGCATGAACAAGGTGGCTCCTCAGCCGGAGGCGTCACAAACTGAATCAGGGGATCAAATGCTCGATCTTCAAGATGTCACCTTGGCCTTTCGTGATGTGACGTTTTCTTATGACAACAGCAGCCAAGTGCTTGACAACTTTTCCTTTACGCTGCGCCAAGGAGAAAAAATGGCGCTGCTCGGCCGAAGCGGCTCTGGGAAATCAACATCGCTTGCATTAATCGAGGGCGCCTTGAAACCGGACTCCGGTTCTGTAACGTTAAACGGAGTGGAGACAGCGCTGTTAAAGGATCAGATTGCGGATGCGGTGGCCGTGTTAAATCAAAAACCGCACCTGTTTGATACAAGTATTTTGAACAACATCAGGCTCGGAAACGGAGATGCAAGCGACGAGGATGTGCGCCGCGCCGCAAAGCAGGTCAAGCTGCATGACTACATTGAGTCATTGCCTGACGGATATCATACCTCTGTACAGGAAACGGGCATCCGTTTTTCCGGTGGAGAGCGCCAGCGGATCGCACTTGCGAGGATTTTGCTGCAGGACACACCGATCATCATCCTCGATGAGCCAACAGTCGGCCTCGATCCTATTACCGAACGTGAATTGATGGAAACGGTGTTTGAGGTGCTGAAAGGAAAAACGATTTTATGGATTACCCACCATCTCGCGGGAGTGGAAGCGGCTGATAAAATCGTATTTCTCGAAAACGGCAAAACAGAAATGGAAGGAACCCATGAGGAGCTTCTGGCGGCAAACGAACGGTACAGCCGCCTATATCACCTTGATGTTCCTGTAAAATAAAAGACAGCCCTAAAAGGCTGCCTTTTTTGTTTGAAAAAGAAAAGGGACAGGAAAAATAGGAAAAGAAAGCAGAGGAGGGATAGAGATGAATGTTCCATTTTGGACGGAAGAGCATGTAAGGGCCACGCTTCCTGAAAGAGATGCGGAGAGCCATAAAGGCACGTACGGTACGGCTTTGCTGCTGGCTGGAAGTGACGACATGCCGGGGGCAGCGCTGCTTGCAGGGCTTGGGGCCATGCGGAGCGGTCTCGGCAAGCTTGTCATCGGTACATCAGAAAGCGTAATTCCGCTAATTGTTCCTGTTTTGCCCGAGGCGACCTATTGGCGTGACGGCTGGAAAAAGGCGGCGGATGCTCAGCTTGAAGAGACGTACCGGGCCATTGCCATCGGATCGGGCCTTCCGCAAACGGAAAGCGTACAGCAGGCAGTCGATCATGTGCTTACGGCTGATTGCCCTGTTATTTTGGATGCCGGAGCGCTGGCGAAGCGCACATATCCGAAACGGGAGGCCCCCGTCATCCTTACGCCGCACCCGGGCGAGTTTTCCCGAATGACAGGGATGCCCGTGAACGAATTGCAGAAAAAAAGAGCGGAATATGCAAAGGAATGGGCGGCTCAGCTGCAGACTGTCATTGTGTTAAAAGGAAACCAAACCGTCATCGCGTTTCCTGATGGAGACTGCTGGCTCAATCCAACCGGAAACGGGGCGCTCGCCAAGGGCGGAACCGGTGACACACTGACGGGCATGATATTGGGGATGCTCTGCTGCCATGAAGATCCAAAGCACGCCATATTAAACGCGGTCTATTTGCATGGTGCGTGCGCCGAGCTCTGGACGGACGAGCACTCCGCTCATACGCTGCTCGCTCATGAGTTATCTGACATGTTGCCCCGCGTGTGGAAACGATTTGAATGATAAAAAAGCTGTCTTCAGAGAGAAGACAGCTTTTCTTGATACCCCGCCCGTTTTTTCAGACGCGGTTTCATTAATACATAGTAAAGCACAGAAGGCACGGCCAAGCCGATAATCCATGCGATGTCTCCGCCGCCAAACATTTTGGCAAGCGGTCCGATGTAAAAGCTTGTGTTGATAAACGGAATTTCCAGCAAGATAGACAGAACGAACGCAATCGTGGTGATCCAATTGACCTTTCCATAAGGCCCGTTTACGTCGAACATGGCTTTGACTTGATACTTTCCGTGGCGGACGAAGTAGTAATCGACTAAATTGATTGCCGTCCACGGAATTAAGAAATAACTGATGAAAAAGATAAAATTCAAAAACAACTCCATAAAATTGCTCTGTCCCAGTAGGCTTAAGACTGTGCCGACAAGCGTGACACCCAGGATCATGATGATTCTGACTTTGGGCGTTACTTTTAATTTCAGAAACGGCTCCAGCGTTGTTGTCGTGGACATGAAAGCCCCATACAGGTTAAAAACATTGATCGCCATTTGCCCAAATAACACAATGATCAGCATAATAAATGAGAAGGGACCGAACAATTGGACAATCTGGCTGCCTGAGTTTGCCGTAAAGTCAGGAAGTGAGGTTGTCAGCAATGCGCCGAGCAGCATCATCCAGATGGAGCTGACAGATGTACCTGCATAGCTGTACCAAAATGTTTTTGAAGCCGGTGTTTTAACTGGCAGATATCTTGAATAATCGGCAACATACGGCGCGTAGGCAAGCTGCCACGTCGCAACTGCGCTGACTGCCACCAAGAAAATTGGCAGATCAATCGCTCCGGGTATCCAGCTGCCTGCCGGAATCGGCAATTGAAAAATAAGAATCGTTGCAGCAAAAAATACAGCAAAAGAGGTCCAAGAAAGGATTTTTTGCATTTTGTGAATCAAATCATGGCCGAAAATGGTGAGTAAAAAACATACGGCGCTTAAGCCTATAATGCTCCATGATCCCGGGATGGGAACAAAGCTGCTTAAGGTTCCAGCCGCCAGAATCGTACTGCTTGCGAAGAAACCAAGGTAGATAAACATGACTAAGAAGAGGGGAAGAATCGCTCCGATTACGCCGAATTGGGCACGGCTTTGAATCATTTGCGGGATGCCAAGCTGAGGGCCTTGCGCGGAATGAGACGCCATAAATATGGCACCGATTAAGGTTCCGCAAATAATAGCGGCAACACTCCAAAACAGATTAAGTCCCATTGCAACGGGAATCGTGCCAGTCACTAACGTGGTGATATGCATATTAGCCCCGAACCATACGGGAAATAAATCTTTCGCTTTACCATGTCTTTCTTCATTCGGAATATATTCAATCGTTCGCCTTTCTACTTTCAATGCATCGTCCTCCATATTGGATGTTTTTTTGAAATCGACATAAAGTCATAGCTTAACAGACTATAAGGGGGTTTACAAATAAGGATATGCAGCCAAACGGCCGGGAAGCTTGATCTGTCAATGGCTGAAAAGAATTGTAAAAAAGATGAACGCTTTTGAATCCGGTGTCGTCTCATAAGGCAGAAAAACAAAAAAGGGGGGATCACGGTCATTGCATACACATGAAGAACAGCGGCTGATCCAGCAGGCGAAAGAGGGAAACGACGAGGCGTTTACAGCCCTTTTCCACTATCACTATTCTTTTTTATATAAATACTTGTTAAAGCTTTCCCTTCACCCTGATCTCAGCGAGGAACTTGTTCAGGAAACCTTTCTGAAAGGGTACATCCATTTAAGAAGCTTTCAGGGCCGTTCAAAATTCTCCACATGGCTGATCTCCATTGCATCGCGGCTCTATCTCGATCACCAGAAAAAGAGAAAGAGAGAATGGAAACGGAATCAGACAGTTACGGAGGAAACAATCCGCAAGATCAAGTGGGACGTGTCAGTGAAAGGGGCAGAATGGAGCGAGACGCTTGATCTGTTTTCAAAGCTGGACCCTAAACTGCGCACACCGGTTTTATTAAGGCATTACTACGGCTATACCTACGCCGAAATCGGGGGGATGCTTCAAATCAAAGAAGGCACTGTAAAGTCCAGAGTTCATAAAGGGCTCCAGCAAATCAGAAAGGAGTGGGACGATGAATAAAGAAAAGCTTTCTGATCATTTAAAGTCAGAATGGAAAAAAATTGATCAAACAGCCAATCCCTCTATACCGACTCAAAAAGAACTGCTTCACCAGCTGTCACAAATGAAAGCTGAATATAGAAAAAAACTTCTTCAAGAGATCATTTTATTTGTATTCTGCGCACTGATGGTTGTGAGTGCTGCAATCTTTGCTTTCACTCAAGCTCCTGCTGTGTTTATTGTGCTTCAGGTTTGTGTGCTTGCGGTGCTGCCGATTTTGATTGCGGCTGAGAAAAAAAGACATCTCGGCGAATGCGAGGTGAAACGCAGATGACACAAACAGAAATTGTCATAACGGTTGCGGCTTATCTCATCGTATTGGCGCAGGGAATCTTTTTATTTATTGATGCGAAAAAACGTAATCGCATGGCATGGGTTTGGGGGATTGTCGGACTGATTACAGCACCGATGCCTCTGATTTGTTATTACTTTTTTGTCATTAGGCCAGATCGGAAGAAAAGGGGGATCAAGCAATGAATATTTCTTGGGAAATGATTTTGCCGCTGATTGTATTACAGCTGGCTTTGGCGGTGTTTGCCCTCATCAGCTGTATAAAAGAAGAGCGGACGAACGGGCCAAAGTGGATGTGGGCTGCAATCATCGTATGTATCAATATTATCGGGCCGATTTTATTTTTTACCGTCGGCAGAAAGCAAAGGTAAGCCGATATGCTGTCTATTGAATCATTATGCAAATCGTACAGGCATCATGAAGCTGTAAGGAATGTCAGTTTTCACGTGAATGAAAATGAGTGTGTCGCACTATTAGGACCTAATGGAGCCGGCAAAACCACGACTCTGCAAATGCTGGCCGGACTGCTTTCGCCAACGTCCGGAAACATTAAGCTGTTAGGAGAAAAAAAGCTGGATCGGCGTTTGATTGGGTATCTCCCGCAGTATCCTGCTTTTTATTCATGGATGACCGCAAACGAATTTTTAACATTTGCCGGAAGACTGTCCGGCCTTTCGAAGAGAAAATGCCAAGAGGAAATTGGCGAGATGCTGGAATTTGTCGGTTTGCACGAAGTGGCGCACAAAAGGATCGGAGGCTATTCAGGAGGCATGAAACAAAGACTCGGTCTGGCACAGGCACTGCTCCATAAACCGAAGTTTTTGATATTGGATGAACCGGTGTCTGCACTTGATCCGACAGGACGGTTCGAGGTGCTGGACATGATGCGTGAGCTGAAAAAGCATATGGCCGTTCTGTTTTCTACACATGTTTTGCACGATGCAGAGCAGGTGTGTGATCAAGTGGTGATTATGAAAAACGGTGAAATTTCATGGAAAGGCGAGTTACAGGAGCTGAAACAACAGCAGCAAACGAACGTTTTTACCCTTTCAGTGAAAGAGAAGCTGGAAGGCTGGCTTGAAGAGAAGCCTTACGTCTCAGCTATTGTCTATAAGAATCCGTCCCAAGCTGTTTTCGAGCTGCCTGATATACACGCTGGCCGGTCATTATTAAGTGACTGTATCCGAAAGGGATTGACCGTCACCCGATTTGAACAGAAAACGGAGTCTCTAGAAGACGTCTATCTAAAGGTGGTGCACGCATGAAGGTGATGATGGCGCTATTGCAGAAGGAGTGGCTGGAAGGATGGAAAAGCGGCAAGCTGATTTGGCTGCCGATTGCGATGATGATCGTGGGGCTGACACAGCCGCTGACCATTTATTATATGCCGGAAATCATCGCACATGGAGGGAACCTTCCTGACGGCATGAAGATTAGTTTTACGACGCCCTCCGGGTCTGAAGTGATGGTCAGCACGCTTTCTCAATTCAACACGCTTGGCATGGCTCTGGTCATCTTTAGCGTGATGGGCAGTGTAGCCAATGAAAGAAATCAAGGGGTAACAGCGCTGATTATGTCGCGGCCTGTGACGGCAGCCCATTATATCGTGAGTAAATGGCTCATCCAAAGTGTGATCGGCATTATGTCGTTTGCAGCTGGATACGGGCTTGCTTATTATTACGTTCGGCTGCTGTTTGAGGACGCATCATTCAGCCGCTTTGCCGCAAGCCTTGGCCTTTACGCGCTTTGGGTGATATTTATTGTGACCGCCGGCCTTGCCGGAAGTACGATATTCCGGTCTGTCGGAGCAGCTGCGGCTTGCGGGATCGGGCTTACAGCAGCCGTTTCCTTTGCTGTTTCACTATTTCCCGATGGTGCGAAGTGGCTTCCGGCCGAGATTTGCAAGCAGGCGGAGCATATCCTTCTTCATGGAGAGCGGGCAGATTTTTTCGGATGGTCACTCACTTTCTCCATTCTGTGCATCATGCTTCTGGTCGTGTTTTCTGTGTGGCGCTTCCGGCGGTATGAAAGCTATTAATTGATCATGTTACGTTTTTGCGCGAGCATCACAAAAAAGGCGGCAAATGCCAGAGACCCGGCTCCATAAAAAACTCCCGCAAGCCCGATAAGCTGTGCGATTTTTCCGGCAAGAAGGGGCCCGAGGAAGATGCCTAGCGCATAAAATGATTGATAAAACCCCATCACTGACATTTTTAATCGGGCAGAACTGATTTCGACAACATGGCTTAGCAGCAGAGGAAAAACGAAGCCGAGCGCCAGTCCGATACAGGCGTGTGTGATGCAAACCGTGAACAATGCAGCTGAAAAAGGAACGTATAGCAAACAGCCCCCGGTGACTGCGAAACTAATGAGCATCGCGGAGTAAGCGATACGGCTTGTAAAGCGCAGAAACACAAAGCTTAATGTGGCGGCTGCGTGTGGGAGGAAAAAGGCGCTCATCACCCAAAGCAGCTCCGCGTCGCCCATTCCGAGCTGATTCATGTAAAGCGGCGTAAAACCAAACACTGTGATAAATAATACGGCATGGGCCGACATAGACAGGATGGTGAAAAGCTTCAGCTTTGGCAGCCGCAATGTATCTTTGATGTACTGATTGACACGAATGGTGTCACGGTTTGCGGGAGGAGCAGACGGATCCTTAATAAAGCAGCAGAACACCAGACCTGCGACAGAAGCTGCCAGCGCCATCCAAAACGGGACCTGCCTGCCTAAATGGGCTGCCGCAAGCCCGCAGAACACAATGCTGGCAAACTGAGGCATGACGGTAAAAAACTGCATGATGCCCATTGCTTTTGATGCATTGCCATTGTTGAAATAATGTGCGTATAAAATGGTCGCCATCACCCACATAGAAGCAGTGATTCCCGCGAAAAGCCGGGCGGCCAGCACGAAGAAGAAAGAATCAAACATCAGAAAAAGCAGGCTGCTGAGGACAGAAATGCCGAACCCGGCAATTAGCAATTGCTTGCGCAAGGAAAACAGGATGTCTGACAAAAGGCCGAGCGGGAATCGCAGAAGGATTTGCGTGACCCCGTAGCTGCCGAGAATGATGCCGATTGCGCCATATGAAAAGTGCAGATCCTCCAAATACAGACTGAATATAGGAACGTAAATATAGCCTGAAAACCAAAAACAAAATACCATGCATAAAAAAACGGCGTGATCTAAAGCGCCGATTGTTTTTTTCTGAGGAATCAAGTCCTGCTGTAATTCCATCGTATCTCTCCACCCCTTTCCTTCCAGTACAACACAATTGTTGAAAGCGTTTCAATAGAAAAATAAAAAAACAGGGCTTCAAAAAAAGCCCTGTTCGCTGTTTTTAATACGGATCAGACGGATGACTCTCCTGTTCAGCCTGCTTTGCAGCCTGTTCCGTTTCAGTTGTGCCGATCGGCCCGTTGCTGTTGTTTTCGGAAACCTTTTTTAGCCCTTCTGCTACGCGTTTTCCGTAGTCAGGATCAGCTTTTGTGAAATTCTCAATCATTTGATCCTGAATTTCTTTTCGGCATGTAGAAAGCGTATTCACCAAATTCGTAATCAATTCGTTCCGTTCAAATTCAGTAAATCTCCGGTACGTTTCTCCAGCCTGTCCGAAGTTGTTTGTTCTGTCAATCGCTTCACGCTTTACATCACCTTCGACATGCGGCGTATGGTCTTTTCCGTCCTGCTTCGCTTCCTTCAGCCCGCCCATAATGGATGGCTCATAGTTGACGTGCGGGTTTTGTCCTTCTGCTCTATCGACCCGATATTGCATCTGCCCGCCTTCCTGGTTGGTGGCGACATGCTTTTTCGGCGAGTTGATCGGAAGCTGCAGGTAATTTGCGCCTACACGGTAGCGCTGCGTATCAGAGTAGGCAAACGTACGCCCCTGGAGCAATTTGTCGTCTGAAAAATCAAGCCCGTCGACAAGCACTCCCGTTCCAAATGAAGCTTGCTCCACTTCCGCATGGTAGTTTTCCGGATTTTTGTTCAGAACCAATTTGCCGATCGGTTTCCATGGGAAATCGTCTTTATACCACAGTTTTGTCGGATCAAGAGGATCAAAGTCCAGTTCAGGATGCTCATCATCGCTCATGATTTGAGCATACACTTCCCACTCTGGATAATCGCCATTTTCAATCGCGTCATATAAATCCTGTGTGGCATGGTTAAAGTTTTTCCCCTGAATCTCTTCTGCTTCCTTCTGTGTCAGGTTGCGGATGCCCTGCTTCGGTTCAAAATGGTATTTCACGAGAACGGCCTTGCCCTCCTCATTCACCCATTTATAGGCATGTACGCCTGAACCCTGCATTTGCCGGTAGTTGGCCGGAATGCCCCAAGGCGAAAACAAGAAGGTGATCATGTGTGTCGCTTCTGGAGATTGAGAAATGAAATCGAAGATACGTTCACCATCCTGGATGTTGGTCACTGGATCAGGCTGAAATGCATGTACAAGATCCGGAAATTTCAGCGGATCGCGGATAAAAAAGATTTTCAGGTTGTTCCCGACCAAATCCCAGTTTCCGTCTTCTGTATATAGCTTTACAGCAAAACCGCGCGGGTCTCTCAATGTTTCAGGAGAGTGTTTTCCATGATTCACAGTTGAAAAACGGACAAATGCCGGTGTTTTCTTGCCTTTTTCCTGAAAGAGTTTGGCCCGTGTATATGTTGAAATCGGTTCGTCTCCGAAGCTTCCGTACGCTTCAAAATATCCATGTGCACCTGCTCCCCTGGCATGAACAACCCGCTCTGGGATGCGTTCCCGATCGAAGTGGCTGATCTTTTCGAGAAAATCATAGTTCTCAAGTGTTGTAGGCCCTCTATTCCCGACGGTTCTCACATTCTGGTTGTCAGTAACAGGATGCCCCTGCCTATTCGTTAAGGTATCCTCTGACTCGTTTTTCCCGGATGTCTTATGGGAAAGCGCTTCCTCGCCCCCTTGGGCATTTGATTGGTGCTGCTTGTTTTGATGATCATCTTTCAATGGTTGGCCCTCCTTTTTTGAACGGTAACAATATTCCCTGAATGGAAAAATTTTAAAACAGCCGTTTTTTTTGATCTGCTTCGGGAATGGTACAATGTACAAAAATCGGTAAAAGGAGAGGTCGATTCGTGACGAGAGAAAAAAATCCGCTGCCCATCACGTTTTATCAAAAAACCGCTCTTGAGCTTGCCCCATCGCTTCTGGGCTGCCTTCTTGTAAAAGAAACAGACGAAGGCACAGCGTCAGGCTATATTGTGGAAACAGAGGCCTATATGGGTGCTGAAGACAGAGCGGCACACAGCTTTAACAACCGCCGGACGAAGCGGACTGAGATCATGTTTGCAGAAGCTGGGCGGGTATATACATACGTGATGCACACCCATACATTGCTGAATGTCGTTGCCGCGGAAGAGGATGTCCCGCAAGCGGTATTAATCAGGGCGATTGAGCCACATGAAGGCCAGCTGTTAATGGAGGAGAGAAGGCCGGGCAGGAGTCCGAGGGAATGGACAAACGGACCAGGAAAGCTGACGAAAGCGCTTGGCGTCACGATGAATGACTACGGACGCTGGATCACGGAACAGCCGCTTTACATCGAAAGCGGGTACATACCGGAAGCAATTTCAACCGGCCCGCGCATCGGCATTGACAACAGCGGGGAGGCACGCGATTATCCATGGCGTTTCTGGGTGACGGGAAACAGGTACGTGTCGCGTTAGAATGTTTAAGGAAGAGGCAATCAGGGGAATGGTTGAGAAAAAAGAAGGGAGAATCGGAGCTTTGAAAAAGATGATCAAAACCGTTATCAAATGGGCGCCGGTCATTTACCCGATTGTTCGAAAAATCATGAAGGATCGCAAGGCGTCTAAACAAAAGAATATGTCCGCATCTAGAACAGCCGGCTGATCCCGGCTGTTTTTTTATAGGTCAGTTTTCCCTCTCGTCCTCCGGATGTTCATTGACTTGCCATTCTCTCCATTATAGAATTTATATACATTTCGCATCCCTTCATCATCCTTTCTGCCTATTCACTGAATCCCTGCATCTACTAGTTAGGAGGTTTTTCTCATGCTTCATGGGCGACTACGTGATATTCTGCGCTTGCTGATGGCGGCTGAAGCCCCGGTGACAAGTTCGTTTTTTGCCGCGCAATTAAACGTAACGACGCGGACAGTCCGCAATGATATAAAGGAACTTCAAGGTGTGCTAAGCGGTCACGGTGCCTTTGTACAATCTGTAAGAGGCTCCGGCTACAAGCTCCGCATTGATGACGAGCAAGTATTCAGAACACTGCTGCAAGATGAATTTCAGCAAAAAAAGGGCCTGCCGGTATTGCCGGAGGAGAGAATGGCCTATCTTATGAAACGTCTGCTGCTGGCGGACCATTATCTCAAGCTCGATGAACTTGCTGAAGAACTATTTATCTCAAAATCTACACTCCAAACGGATTTAAAGGAAGTAAAGAAACGTCTGCTGCCCTACCGCATCGTCATGGAAACACGTCCGAATTACGGCTTCAAGCTGCGCGGGGACGAGGTGCAGATGAGGTACTGCATGGCGGAGTACATTGTCGATGAAAGAGAAACGGAGATAGATGTTTTAAATGAAAAGGCTGATATTTTGCCAAAAGAAGAAATTGAGATCATCCGTTCCGCCATCTTGAAAAAAATGAAAAACGACCGCATCCCTCTGTCCAACATGGGACTGAATAACCTCATTATCCATATTGCTATCGCCTGTAAACGGATCAGAACGGAAAACTATGTATCTCTTTTCCCGAAAGATATGGATCATATCCTGCATCAAAAGGAGTACCAGGCTGCAGAAGCCATCGTAAAAGAGCTGGAATCAGCGCTTGCCGTTACATTTCCGAAAGACGAGACAGCCTACATCACCATGCATCTCCTTGGCACAAAACGAATGACACAATCACAATGCGGAGAGGACACATTTTCAGTAGAAGAGGAAACCGATCAGCTGACACTTGCCATGATCGAAGCTGTTGATCGTGAACTGAAGCTTGGCATCCTGCATGACAAAGAGTTGAAAATCGGCTTGGCACTGCATATGAAGCCGGCGATCAGCCGCAACCGATACGGCATGAATCTTCGAAATCCGATGCTGGCAGCGATCAAGGAACATTATCCACTCGCTTTTGAAGCCGGGATCATTGCCGGAATCGTGATAAAGGAACAAACGGGTATTGAGATTCATGAAAACGAAATTGGATATTTGGCTCTCCACTTTGGCGCCGCGATTGAACGAAAAAAAACAGAAAGCCCGCCGAAACGCTGTATCATTGTATGCGCATCGGGTGCCGGAAGCGCCCAGCTTCTGCGCGAAAAACTGCGTTCCCATTTCGGCAAGCGGCTCGATATTCTTGGAACGGCTGAGTATTATAGTCTTGAACAAATGTCCTACGAATCAATTGATTTTGTCATCAGCACCATTCCGATTAAAAAAGAGCTCCCTGTACCAGTACTGAAGGTTAACACCATCTTAGGCGGAACTGACTTTACAAAAATAGAATCTATTCTGAGTGATGAAAAGGAAAAAGCCAATCGCTACCTAAAAAAAGAACTCGTTTTTTTTCAGGAGGATCTGCGCTCAAAAGAAGAAGTGATTCAATTTTTAGGGCAGAAAGCGGTCGAATGCGGCTTTGCCGATGAAGAAATCATAGATTCCATTTTTGAAAGAGAAGACATGTCGCCAACGTGTTTTGGCAATCTTGTTGCCATCCCGCACCCGCTTGTTCCGCAGACGAAAACAACGTTTTGGGCCGTTTGTACGCTCAAAAAACCGATCGATTGGGAGAGTCAGCGAGTTCAATTTGTCTGTCTGCTTTGTGTCGAAAAGGAGAACAAAGCAGATTTGCAAAGCATGTATAAACTGCTTGGCAGCATTTTGGATGACCCGGCGGCGGTGAACCAGCTGGTCAAATGCCGTTCGTATCAAGAGCTTTCGGATGTGTTTGACCAAAAAATGCTGAGCTGACAGCCTGTATATACCTTTTTTCCGTTGCCTGCGGAAAAACCCTGAGTGTTTATGAAAGCGATTTCATAATATGATGAAAGCAACAGCAGGACATTACAAAATTGATCAAACTCTAGGGGGTCTTTTACATGAATATATTACTCGTTTGTGCAGCAGGCATGTCTACTAGCTTACTGGTGAGCAAGATGGAAAAAAGTGCGCAGGAACAGGGAAAAGACTATACCATTTGGGCAGTTTCAGGCGATTCTGTACAAAATCATATCGATAAAGCGGATGTATTGCTTCTCGGTCCGCAAGTTCGTTACATGCTTCCGCAGCTCAAAAAATTAGGAGAGTCAAAGGGGGTTCCGGTAGACGTCATTAATACCGTCCATTATGGCACGTGCAACGGGGCGGAAGTGCTGAAATCAGCTGAACAGCTTGGACATGTGTCATAGAGAGGGGCGGGCTATGTGAATAAAGTCAATCAGATCTTAGAAGAAAAGGTCATGCCTATAGCGGGAAGAATTGCGGGACAGCGTCATTTGCAGGCGCTGCGTGATGGTATCATCCTCACGATGCCCCTGATTATCATCGGTTCCTTTTTCCTCATCATTGGCAACCTCCCGATCCCGGGATACGCTGAGTTTATGGCAAAAACGTTTGGCAGCTCCTGGTCTGAAAAACTGGCCTACCCAGTCGACGCGACCTTTGAAATTATGGGTCTTGTCGCCGCGTTCGGCATCGCCTACCGGCTCGCCGAGAAATACGGCGTTGATGCCTTGTCGGCCGGAGCCATTTCCCTTGCGGCATTTTTATTAGCAACACCTTATCAAGTGCCGTTTATGCCGGATGGCGCGACGAAAGAAATCATGGTTGGCGGCGGGATTCCGCTTTCGCTCATGGGAAGCAAAGGCCTATTTGTCGCCATGATTATCGCAATGGTGTCCACAGAGATTTACCGCCTTATTATCCAGCGCAATTTAGTCTTCAAAATGCCGGACGGTGTCCCGCCGGCGGTAAGCAAGTCATTTGTCGCGTTAATCCCCGGCTTTGCCGTCATCTTCCTGATTTGGGCAGCCCGGCTGATTGTTGAAGCGACACCGTTTGAAAGCCTTCATAATATTGTAAGCGTTTTATTGGGGACTCCGCTTTCCATTCTGGGAGGAAGCCTTGGAGGAAGCCTTGTCGCCGAAGCCGTCAAAATGCTTTTATGGGCCTGCGGCCTTCACGGTGCAAACATTGTCGGCGGCGTCATGGCACCGATTTGGTACGGGGCAATGGATGCCAACCGGATCGCATTCCAAGCCGGTGAGGAGCTTCCTAAGATTTTCACCCAGCAATTTTTCGATATCTGGGTCAATATCGGCGGAAGCGGCGCCACATTGGCACTGGTTGTCACGATGTTCCTGCGCGCCCGAAGCAAACAAATGAAGCAGCTCGGGAAGCTTGCGGTCGGCCCGGCCATCTTCAATATTAACGAACCGATTATATTCGGAATGCCGATCGTCATGAACCCAATGCTCTTACTTCCGTTTATCATCACGCCGCTTGTCACAGTGACACTCACGTACATCGGAATGAGCACCGGCCTTGTCGCCAAACCGGCGGGTATCGCAGTGCCGTGGACCATGCCGCCAATCTTTTCAGGCTACTTGGCGACAGGAGGAAAAGTCTCAGGCGCGGTCATGCAAGCCATTAATATCGCCGTATCCTTTGTTGTCTACTACCCGTTCTTCAGAATGTGGGATAAACAGAAGCTGAAAGAAGAAAACGATCTGGAGCTGGTTCAAACGCCTGCAGCATCAGATGACAAAGAAGCGGCTCTGTAGAGAAAGGAAGTGAATCGCGTGAATGAGGAAATGGAACAAATCATTTTTCAAATCATCCTTCACGGAGGAAACGGTAGGAGCTCCGCAATGGAGGCCATTGCCGCTGCGAAAAGCGGTGACGCAGAAGAAGCGCGGAAAAAGCTTCAAGACGCTGCTGAAGAATTGTCAAAAGCCCATCATTATCAGACAGAGCTGATCCAAAATGAAGCGGGCGGAGAAAAGACGGAAATGACGCTTCTGATGGTTCATGCACAGGATCATTTAATGAATGCAATGACAGTGAAGGATATGGCTGCAGAGATCATTGAGTTATATGAAAAAATCACCGAGCAAAGGGGAGCAAGCATATGACAAAAGGATTGAAGATTGTAACGATTGGCGGAGGTTCAAGCTATACGCCCGAGCTAGTGGAGGGGTTCATTAAACGGTATGATGAGCTGCCTGTCCGTGAATTATGGCTCGTCGATATCCCCGAGGGCGAAGAAAAGCTGAATATTGTCGGCACACTCGCCAAACGGATGGTTGAAAAAGCTGGCGTCCCAATTGACATTCATCTTACGCTCGACCGGAGAAAAGCGCTGAAAGACGCAGACTTTGTCACGACTCAATTTCGCGTCGGACTTTTGCAGGCAAGAGCAAAGGATGAGCGCATTCCACTAAAATACGGAGTGATTGGCCAGGAAACAAACGGCCCGGGAGGCCTGTTTAAAGGATTGCGCACAATTCCGGTCATCCTTGAGATCGCAAAGGACATAGAAGAGCTTTGCCCGAACGCTTGGCTTGTTAACTTCACAAACCCTGCCGGCATGGTAACAGAAGCCTTGCTTCGCTACTCCAACCTGAAGAAAGTCGTCGGTCTCTGTAATGTTCCAATCGGCATCAAAATGGGCGTAGCCAAAGCGCTTGATGTAGATGTGGACCGCGTAGAAGTCCAATTCGCCGGACTGAACCATATGGTATTTGGGCTGGATGTTTTCTTGGACGGCGTAAGTGTGAAGGAGCAAGTCATCGAGGCGATGGGCGACCCGGAAAACGCGATGACGATGAAAAACATCTCGGGCGCCGAATGGGAACCGGATTTCTTAAAAGCGCTCAATGTCATCCCTTGCGGCTATCACCGTTACTATTTCAAAACAAAAGAGATGCTGGAGCACGAGCTGGAAGCTTCACAAACGGAGGGCACCCGCGCTGAAGTCGTACAGAAGGTCGAAAAAGAGCTGTTCGAGCTTTATAAAGATCCGAACCTTGCGATCAAACCGCCGCAGCTGGAAAAACGGGGCGGAGCTTACTACAGTGATGCAGCATGTAACTTAATTAGCTCCATTTATAATGATAAACATGACATTCAGCCGGTGAACACGATCAATAATGGTGCAATAGCGAGCATTCCAGACGATTCCGCAGTTGAAGTGAACTGTGTGATGACGAAAACCGGCCCTAAGCCAATTGCTGTCGGCGACTTGCCGGTGTCTGTCCGCGGCCTTGTCCAGCAAATCAAATCCTTTGAACGTGTCGCGGCAGAAGCGGCAGTTACAGGTGACTATCAAACTGCGCTCCTTGCCATGACGATTAACCCGCTTGTCCCGTCCGATACTGTGGCCAAACAGATTTTAGACGAAATGCTGGAGGCGCACAAAGCGTATCTGCCGCAGTTTTTCAACAAAATTGAAGCGTAAAAAAAGCCGGCCTGTAATGGGCCGGCTTTTTTCTTATTTGCTTTCAGTCAGCGCTGCGACTTCGGTCGTCCATCCGAATTCGTCTGCGACAGCGCCTTTTTGAATGCCTGTAATCGTGTCATATAGTTTTTTTGCGATTTCCCCTGTTTCACCGTTGTTGATCGAAAGTGTTTCATCCTGCCAGATCAGCTCGCCGACTGGGGAAATAACAGCTGCTGTACCAGTTCCGAAGGCTTCTTCCAGGATGCCGTCTTTATGGGCTTGGATGACCTCATCGATCGCAATTTTCCGTTCTGAAACTTGAAGGCCCCAATGCTTAAGCAAGGCGATGACTGAATTGCGCGTAATGCCTTCCAGGATGCTTCCGTTCAGCATCGGCGTTACGATTTCACCGTTGATTTTGAAGAAGATGTTCATGCTTCCAACTTCTTCGATGTATTTCTTCTCAATGCCGTCCAGCCAGAGTACTTGAGAAAATCCTTTCTCTTCGGCTACCTGCTGCGCTTTTAAGCTTGAAGCGTAGTTCCCTGCGGTTTTGGCATTTCCTGTTCCGCCTTTTACCGCACGGACAAATTCACTTTCAACAGCGATTTTGACCGGCTTAATGCCTTCTTTGTAATAAGAGCCGACCGGAGAAAGAATGATCAAGAGCTTATACGTATGAGATGCCGCAACACCAAGGAAAGGCTCGGTTGCGATGATGAACGGACGGATGTAAAGGGACGTGCCCTCCGCATTTGGAATCCAGTCTTTATCAATTGCGACAAGCTGCTTTAAGCCTTCAAGAACCTGTTCTTCATCAATTTGCGGGATGCAAAGGCGGTCGTTTGATTGATTCAGGCGTTCCATATTTTTTTCCGGTCTGAAAAGCAGAACATGGTCATCCTCTGACACGTAAGCCTTTAACCCTTCAAACACGGTTTGGCCGTAGTGATAGACCATTGCGGCCGGATCCATTGATAAGGGTTGATAAGGAATGATTCTTGGATCGTACCAACCTTTATCTGCCGCATAGTCCATTACAAACATGTGGTCTGTAAACACTCTTCCGAACGAAAGCTGATTTGGGTCTGGTTTCGGTTTTTTTGTTGATGTCAATTCAACGCGAATCGTTTGTTTAGTCATGGTCAATCTCCCTGCTGTTAAATTGTTTATATTATCAAACTTATTTGAAAATAATTATATTCTATTGTATACCTTCAACAAATAATCGCAATAGGTTTGCTCAAATTTGTAAGAAATTCATATGAAAAAAGCAGGAGAAATTAATTCTCCTGCGTGTTCATATGCTCGAATAACCTGTCATAATCGGCGCGAGTGGCATCCCGAAGACCTTCAACACGTTCATTTGTAATCTCCTGTTTGCCTTCCTTCAAGCCGTCCAAGAAATATTGAACATATTCTTCAGATGAAATGCCCCGGTACGTCAGGCCTTGTTTATCGCGTGATTTTTGGTTTAAGCCCGTGTCCACCATAGGCGGTGCCATTTCAATCACTTCCACGCTCGTGTCGCGGAGCTGGTGTCTGAGCGTAAGCGAGAACGAGTGAAGTGCCGCTTTTGTTGCGCAGTACACCGGATAAACAGCTAACGGGTTAAACGCAAGCCCGGATGTGACCTGAACGATTGCCGCCTCGGGCTGCTTCATCAAATGAGGTGTGAAAAGGGCGGATAAATGGACAGGCGCTTGGAAATTAAGTTCAATTTCATCACCGTCCACAAAAAGCTCCTCTGTCCCTTTTTTAAAGTCAATTTCCTTTTGAATGCCGGCGTTGTTGACGAGAACATTCAAGTTCGGATATTCCTTTAAAGCCCATTCATACAATGCTTCCCGCTGCGAACGGTCTGCAACATCACATTGCTTTGTATGGATGTTTGGGAGCTGCTGCTTCGCTTCTGCAAGACGCGCTTCGCTGCGTCCGCAAATGATAACTTCATTGCCGAGCTCCAGCAGGCGCTTGGCAAGTTCAAGCCCGATGCCAGCAGAACCCCCTGTGATTAAAACCGTATTGCCTGTCATCTTCATTGGATGTAACACCTCTTAATTAAGTTGGCTGTGATTCCTTTACTATTTCAAATCTTAGCAGGAAATATGCAGCCGCGTCCTATGAGATGCTCAGGATGAAGTGACTTTTCCGGTTTTATAAAATTCGTCAATTGCTTTATCGACATACACCCAGCCTTTCCAGCCGATGTGGATGGTGTCTTTCATGAAATACGGGTCATATTCATGCCCTGAGAAATCAGCAACCTGGAAGCCCTTCGCTCTGATTTGTTTATTTACCTTTTTGTAATAGTCAGTGCGTCCTTTTTTCGGGAAGCCCGTGTAATCGTACCATTTCCCGTTAACCGGAATGGTGACAAACATAGGCTCTGCGCCCGCATCCTTCAGGATATCGAGCATCATTTCAAAGTCGCCATATTCCGGTGACACCGCATACGATCTTCCTTTGTTTTTCCCTTTCAGCTTAGGCACTTTCGGCTTCAGCTTTTTATAGACAGGGTTGTCGATGTGAAAATCGTTAGACCCGGAGTGGCGTTTGCCTGATTGATCCGCCAGTTTATTCAATTCAGACCATGACTTATCCTTTACTGACTGCGAGATATAACGCTTTGGCCCGGATGATTCTGTCGTTGAATAATACAGATCTTTCTTTTCCAGCATGCTGTAATACACTTTCGCCGCCGGCTTCAGCGCGTTCACTTTCCACGTCTGGCCGTTTACTATTGCTTTGTACAGCTCAGAAAGAATGGCATCGTTTTGCACAGCCTTGAAGCGCAGCATGCGTTTCATCATTTTCTTTTTAATTTCAGGGTCGATCTGATCGTTAAATGCCAAATCAAGCCCTTGCAGCGCAGAATAGTTCGGCGCGAAATGCTGTTCATCAGACCCGCGCTTAATAAACCATTGCGGAGACACGATGAATACGATTTTTTTGCCCTTCAGCTGATCCATATGGGCAGCGAAGTTTAAAGAATGAATCAATGACTGGGATCCGCCTTTGCCGACAAGGTATGGCGTGAATCCCTCATTGTTTACCTGAAAATAATTAGATGGGTGGAACTCGTCCAGCCGAGAAAGCTCAGAAGACCCGTAAATCGGAAGATATGTCGGATCTTTGAGCATCTGATCTTGTAAATATAGCCCTTGAAACATACTCGGATTCAAGGCTGTTGCTGACTCTTTCACACGCTTATCGGTGATGAAGCCTGTCAGCCATGAAGATGGAATTGCGATGGCGCCTGCGAATAGAATAAACGCCAAAATAATTGGACCGAAAAAACGCTTTTTCATTATTTCAACTCAGACAGCTGATTTACAATGTTGTTAGGTGTATTCCAAACGTCCCGGTCAAATTCAGTGATCGGCACTAAAATATCAAAACGGTTTTCAATCGCAAGCAGCAATTCTACTGTTCCAAAAGAATCAAGCAAACCTTCTTCAAAAATTTCAATATCAGGATTTTCCTTTACGATGTCATCCTGGCAAACCTCTGCTAAAACGTCTAATACCTCTTGTTTAAAATCCATAGCTTTCTAATCTCCTTTAATGGTGGTGATGAAATGGTTTTCCTGAGAAAATGTAAAACCCGAAGCAAACGAAATGGAATGTGATCACAATCGCCAGAATGGTTGTCCAGCGGTTGGATGGCAGCCATTTATATTTCTTATTCCACTTCTCGAAAAAGTTGTAACACGTCATCAGAACGGCGTGATAGAGGCCGTAAATGATATATTGCGGCGCGAGCCCGTGCCAAACCCCCATCAGCATAAACAGCAGGAAATATCCGATGTTTGAGACGGCCATACGGTTTTTGATCCACTTTTTCTTAGTCATCCAAAATACGAATCTCATAAACACATAATCTCTGAACCAAAATGACAGAGACATATGCCAGCGATTCCAGAAATCTTTAATATTTTTACTGATAAACGGTTTATTAAAGTTTTCTGGTGATTTAATGCCCATAATGTAGCTGACCCCGACGGCAAACATCGTGTAGCCGGCGAAATCAAAGAATAAATACATGCTGTAGCCGTACATGTACAGCAGGTTCCCAAGAATCTTATTGTGCGTGATTGCGGGAAGATTCATGATGAAGTACGTATTGATCGCGTAGCCGATAATAAATTTATACAGGAAACCGATGAAGATTTTATGGATTCCCGTATACAGCAGGTCGGCGTATTCTTCTTTCGTCCAAGCCTTCTGTTCATCCTTGACGAACCGGCGGTATCTGTCGATCGGGCCGGAGGAAATCGTCGGGAAAAACAGGATGAAATACAGCAGGCGGTGCAATGGCAGCTGTTCTTTCAGCAGTCCGTCTCTTGCTTCCATAATCAGCTGAACGCCTTTAAAGGTTAAATATGAAATCCCTAAAAAGCTGATCAGGTTATGCGGCGCATGATGCGGCTGCGGGTGCGACAGAAACGGCCATATTTTTGACAGAAATAAAGGCAGAATCGACGCGATAACAGCCCCGCAAAAGACAAAGCCGCTGTTCGCTTTCTGCCGGTATGCCAGATAGCCGCTGATCAGGAGCACCTGCCATATTGTAAACAGGCACAGCGCGATGACCCCGTGTAAGTCGTGCGAAAAAATTAAAGCCAATATAATGATAGATATGAACATGTTGTATGCTTGAAATCTTTTTCCGTTTAAGCCGAGAATGATCGTCGGCAGAAGAAGAATGCCAAGCAGTATAAAGAATAAAAACGAGCTGTAAGGCGTCATACAAGAACCTCTTCGCCAATGCGTTTTCGGTCAATTTTGCCATTAGCCGTCATTTGAATGTGATCCTGATAGATAAATTTTCTCGGGATCATATATGCCGGAAGGGAAGCGGCAAGCTCTTTTTTAATAGCGCTTGTCAGCTGGAATTCCTTCTCGAACCCATGCTCCTCAGGCACAATAGCAGCGATCAGGTACTCAACTGTTCCGTTTGGCTGATAAGGAATCACGACAGCAGAGCGAACGTACTGTGACTGTCTGACATGGAACTCGATTTCTTCCAGCTCCATTCGATAGCCGTGAAGTTTAATCTGAAAATCCAAACGTCCTTGGCAGAAAATCTGACCGTCTTGAATAAAGCCGGCATCGCCAGTTCGGTATGCCCACTGGCCTTCATGAGAGAAAAACGCTTTTTCTGTCAGCTCTGGCTCACCAAGGTAGCCTCGGCTTACACTCGGCCCTGCAATGACGATTTCTCCTTTTTCTCCCTCAGGAAGCGGCTGTCCCTCTTCATCCATAATGAAAATGTTCATATCTGGTTTGGCGAAGCCCACTGGAAGCGATTCGCTGCGGCTGATGACGTCATCCGTAATTTCAACCGATGTGACAGCCACTGTCGCTTCAGTCGGGCCGTACGTATTAAAAATCTTTGCTTTCGGAAAACGCTCAAGCAGCGCTTTTGCCACAGAAACCGGAAGAACCTCTCCGCAAAACATAAATGTGTCCGCATGAGGCAGCAGATCCTGTGAAAAACCCGGATCCATCAGGCACATTTGCACAAAGGAAGGTGTTGATGTCCACACATTCAGTCCGGACTTCTTCAGCTCTTCAAATAAGACTTTCGGCTTGTTCACAGCATCCTTTGTCACGCAATGTAAAGTCCCGCCTGATTGAAGGCACGGATATAGGTCCATGACAGACAAATCAAATGAGAACGGTGCTTGGTTTAAAAATATTTTTCCTCCGCTGACTGGAAAGTCTGCACAAATCCAGTCTGTGAAGCTTTGAAGATTCGCAGCGGAAATCTGCACGCCTTTCGGATTTCCTGTGCTTCCGGAAGTGTAAATGATATAAAACGTTTCGTGTTCTTTGACCCATTGATCTTGGCTGACAGTGCCGCCTTCGTTTTCCAGCAGTTCTTCCGCAGAAACTGTCTGAATCTGCTGGCCGACTGCATCAATTGAGAGTCCTGCTGCATGGATTAGCAATTCTGCTCCAGAGCTTTCGATAATTTTCGCAATCCGTTCGGACGGAATAGAAAGGTCAACCGGAATATAAGGATGTCCCGCTTTGACACTTCCCAAGAAGGAAACGATCATGTGCGGCTCCATGTGGCCGTACACAAGGATAGGAGATTTCTTTTCCCCAGAAATGCGTTTTTGGATCGCGGCAGCCGCGCGGTCAGACTGCTCCCATAATTCCTGATACGTGAGCGACTGGCCTTGAGAGCGGAAGGCATCGGTTTGCGGATAAGTTTCCGCATGTGTTTGAATAGCATGTAAAAGTTTCATAGTTATTCTCTCTCCAATTAGAAATCGTTATAAATATATGAACCGGTATTCGCGGTGTGAAAACCATACATAAAAAACAAAACAAGCAGTATCATCAAATAAAAGCCTGTATGACATGTCCACTTGACAGCGGGTTTTTCATACAGCTGTTTCATTAATTGCAGCATATCAAAAATTCCCTTCCCGTTTTTTCGACAATCACATGATTATTTGACGATCAGATGCTCAAAAAGTTTCATTTTTTCCCTAATCTCCCTCAAATTAATATATCGGCGTATGTTTTTGAAAATGAATCTTTATACCTGCAAGGGCAAGAATGGAATGTTTCGAGCTGATTCATAATAAAGGAAAAGATAGCTGGAGTCAAAAGATCTTTTTAACTTTTAAAAAGTGTAATGTACTTAAAAAAATTTTTCTGTACCTGTTCGTTCAAGTGAAAGCAGAAACCTAATGAAATCAGGGCGAGAAGCGTATAATAAGAAAGAAAACGCCTTCTTGCGGTATCTTGTGAAATAAGGGAGAAGTCATTATGATAGATAAGGAAGCAAAAGGAGTTTTTTATTAAGCTGCCGGCTGAAAAAAAGTAAGCCTTTTAATAGAAAGGAAGAGGAAGATGAACCAAACAAATAAGGGTGAGGGTCAGACAGCGCCGCAAAAAGAAAGCATGGGGCAGATCCTTTGGCAGTTAACCCGTCCTCATACGTTAACCGCATCGTTTGTGCCTGTGCTGCTCGGAACCGTTTTGGCGATGTTTTATGTGAAGGTTGATCTGCTGCTGTTTTTGGCTATGCTGTTTTCTTGCCTATGGATCCAGATCGCGACGAACTTATTTAATGAATACTATGATTTTAAACGCGGGTTAGATACAGCAGAATCAGTCGGAATCGGAGGGGCCATTGTACGCCACGGAATGAAGCCTAAAACGATTTTGCAATTAGCTCTGGCCTCATACGGGATTGCCATTTTGCTCGGTGTCTATATTTGTGCAAGCAGCAGCTGGTGGCTTGCGCTGATCGGCCTTGTCGGCATGGCGATCGGCTACCTGTATACAGGCGGGCCGCTGCCGATTGCGTACACGCCGTTCGGTGAATTATTCTCAGGCATTTGCATGGGTTCGGTGTTTGTGCTGATTTCGTTTTTCATTCAGACAGATATGATCAACACGCAAAGCATTTTGATTTCCATCCCGATTGCGATTCTTGTCGGCGCGATTAACCTGTCGAACAACATTCGTGATATTGAAGAGGACAAAAAAGGCGGACGCAAAACATTGGCGATTTTGATGGGGCATAAGGGAGCTGTTACTCTGTTAGCTGCGTCGTTTGCCGTCGCTTATATCTGGGTTGTCGGCTTGGTTATTACCGGTGCCGCAAGCCCATGGCTGTTTGTCGTCTTTTTAAGCGTGCCTAAGCCGGTTCAGGCAGTGAAGGGCTTCGTCCAAAAAGAAATGCCGATGAATATGATTGTCGCAATGAAATCAACAGCCCAAACAAATACATTTTTCGGATTCCTGCTCTCGATCGGATTATTGATCAGCTACTTCCGATAATAAAAAAGACCGCTCGTTTGGTCTTACCCCTGTCAAGTAGACAGCCATAAAAAGCCTAAGCAACCAGTGTGTTACGGTATTCTACCGGAGCACACTGGTTTAATTTTTTCTGGAATCGTTCGTGATTATAGAACTGGATGTAATCTTTAATGCTTTTGTGGAGCTCTTTTTCAGTTTGGCATGAAGAAAAGTATGTATTCTCTGTTTTGAGGTGCGAGAAAAATGATTCGATACAGGCGTTATCCAGGCAGTTTCCCTTACGGGAATGGCTGCCCTTCAAACCAACGGTTTCAAGTCGCTTTTGATATGCTTTTGTTGTGTATTGGAATCCTTGATCAGAGTGGAGAATGGCCCCTTGGACATCCCGTTGAGTTGTTAAACTTTCCACTGTTTTCATCACCAGTTCAAGATCATTTCGCTTTGACAGTTTCCATGCGACAACCTCATTGTTGTAAAGATCTTGTACTGCAGAAAGATAATAGAATCGTTGTCCGCAAGCAATATAGGTAATATCGGTTACATATAACTGATTAGGCTGATTGGTTTGAAATTCTCGGTTAAGCCGGTTTGGCAGGACAACCGATGCCTTTCTTCCAAAATAACGACGCTTTTTTCGAATAATCGAGTGGATGTTCATCTCTCTCATCAATCTGTAAACACGCTTATGGTTGACGCAGAAACCTTCTTTCTTTAAAGCGACAGTAATCCGAGGATAGCCATAGAAAGGGCGTGAATGATGAATCGCCATGATGTGCTCTTTTATGATCTGATCTCTCTGTTGCCTTGCCATTCGAAACCTTTGAGCCTTGCGCCATTTATAGTACCCTGACCGTGACACTTTGGCGATACATACCAGCCACGTAATCGGATAACGGTCCTTCAATTCGTGAACAGCTTCAAATCGTGCTGCCTTCAAAATCCGTCCTCCCCATGCAGATTTGGATAGCGCTTTTTTAGGTATTCGACCTGTGCCTTTAAATAATCTCGTTCTTCCTCAACACTTTTAAACGTTGTTTTAGGGCGTCCAATAAAAGGATTGTCTGACTTTGTATCTTTTCCCCTTTGATCATCAAAAGACTTGCCTTCCCGATATGTTTTCACCCAATTTTTGAGCTGGGTTGAACTTCGAAGCCCTAATTCTTCAGCTAACGTGTTATAGCTTTTGTTTCCTTCCTCGTACATTTTGACAGCTTTCATCTTAAATTCTTTCGTATAGTTTTGAAAGTGTTGCCCTTTTCTCGCCATAAAAAATCCCCTCCACGTATAGTGTAACAGCCACTTTTGAAAAGCGGGCTTTTTACACTGTCTACTTAGAGGGGATAATATCAGTTTCGTGCGGTCTTTTTTTGTTACAATCGACCGCATTTTGTAAAAAAATTCATAGAACCTTGCAGCAGACAGGGACGTCTAGTACATGGACAGCGGATAAAGTTCCGTTAAAGGAGATGACGAACATGGATTTATCTGTAACACATATGGACGATTTAAAAACAGTAATGGAAGATTGGAAAAATGAATTATTAGTTTATAAATTTGCGCTAGATGCGCTTGATACAAAGTTTTCAATTATCAGCCAGGAATATAACCTCATTCACGGACACAACCCGATTGAACATACAAAATCCCGTGTCAAAAGCTTTGAAAGCATCGTGAATAAGTTAATGAGAAAGGGCTGTGAGATTACGACGAAGGAAATGAAGGAGCATATTCACGACATTGCCGGCGTGCGCATCATCTGTTCCTTTATTTCTGACATTTATAATGTCGTGAATGTGTTGAAGCAGCATGAAGATTTGAGAATCGTAAAGGTAAAGGATTATATCCAGACACCCAAACCGAATGGCTATCGAAGCCTGCATTTAATCATTGAGATGCCTGTGAATTTAACGAACCGTGTGGAATACGTCAAAGCAGAAATTCAAATCCGGACAATCGCGATGGATTTCTGGGCGAGCCTTGAACATAAAATTTATTATAAATTGAACAATGACGTTCCTAAGCAATTAACAGATGAGCTGAAAGAAGCCGCGGAGATTGCCCATTACCTAGATGAGAAAATGCTGGGGATTAAGAAAGAAGTGGATTAGAAAAGACGGCACCCAAGTGCCGTCTTTTTTTATTTGATATCTTCAAAAATGTCAGATGCTTTCGTCTTCATTTGTTTCTTAATGGTTTTCGGTTTCTTCTCTTTTTTCACAGCCTCATAGACTGCGGCTGTCACAAGATCGCCTGCTTGCTGGAGGCGTTCTTTGCTGATATGTTCGATCGAGTCTTCAGGGGTATGATACCACGGCTCAACTTCTTCTGTTTCCGGGTCTCCCCAAATAAAGTTGGCGGAATCAATGCCGGCTTCGTGGAATGGCACATGATCAGATGATCCTCCCTGTGTCAGAGACAGGCTGTCAAACCCAATTTTTTCAGCAGCCGTACGGCTGGATTCCCAAACATAGTTAGATTGGCCATCCAATGTGTTGACATACAGCTCAGACGCTTTTTCCCAGCTTGTGCCTACCATATCTAAGTTGAAGTTCACTTCGCTTCGTTTCAGCTCTTTTTCCGATAGATGATCTACATAGTGAGAGGAGCCGAGCAGGCCGAGCTCTTCGGCGCCGAAAGCGATAAAGCGGATTTCTTTATCAGATGGAACGCTTTTTAAGACACGCGCCATCTCCAGCATAACAGAGGTTCCTGAGCCGTTGTCATTTGCTCCGGGTGAAAAAGGAACACTGTCGTAATGGGCCGTCACGTACACAATGTCTGGATGTTTGATGTTCTTTGGTTTTTTAATTCCGATGATGTTCTGAGAGGTTTGGTTTGTGAATGCTTTTAGTTTTAAGGTGGCTTCTTTTTGCTGGGTAAGTGCTTCGCCGTCTTCTTTCTTAATGCCGACGACCGGAATGCCGACTTTATTTCCCGACAGGTTTGGCGTCATAGGCACGAGGCTTTCTTTGTTGTTATAAATGATGACAGCTTTCGCTCCGGCGGCTTCGGCATTTTTGGCTTTCTCGTAATAAGTCAGGTCTCCTCTGGAAATTAAGGCGATTTTGCCCTTGGCGTCAGCGGTAAAGTCCTTTTGATAGCCCAATCCCGCATTGTAAAGCGGGGCCGTCAGCCCTTGTTCTTCAGTCGGAGCTGAACCGGACGCCGCTTGGAGAAGAATATCGCGTCCTGCTGAAGACAGTGTTCCCTCAAGTCGGTCAGGAATGTTGAATCGTTGAACCTTCACATCAAGCTTTAATTTTCTCAAGGATGAGGCGATCAATAGGGCACTCTTTTTTTCAGATGCAGTTCCGGCTATTCTGGGGCCGATTGCTTCACTTAGCTGAGAAATGGTAGAGTACGCATGCTTTGCTTTGAATGGAAGCTCGCGCTCGCTATTTGATATTTGTACAGCGTGCGCGGCAGGGGTGACACTCTGTGCCGGCAAGAGCAGTGTGCCGGCAGTTAAAACAGCCATCGTCATGACAGTCAAAAGCTTTTTCATCAAAAATAAACCTCCCCTAAATGTATGGTTGGGGAATATTTCGGGATGCTAAAGGAGTTTCCTGCAAGATGGAGAGCGTTTTTGAAAAGACAGTGCTTTATACCTGCAAAAAAACGCTTATGAATGAAGGGGCATAAGCGTTTCGGAATATCAAACTATTGGAGCTTTAAAAACTTGCGTTTGCCGACTTGGATGATCATATTCTCTCTTATCTCTGCTTTGGCGTGAACATCTGTTATTTTCTCTCCGTCGATGCGGACACCGCCGTTTTGAATCATGCGGCGCGCCTCGCTCTTCGAAGAGAGGAGTTCCAGCTTGACGAGCAGATCAATCATCGCTATCGTTTTTTCGCCTTTCCAGTTTACGGCCGGTATATCTTCCGGCAGGCTGTTTTCCTGAAAGACTGTTTTAAACGAGTGTTCGGCAGCTTCTGCTGCTTTCTCTCCGTGATACATTCGGACGATTGTTTTGGCTAAAAGCATTTTGGCATCACGCGGATGAACGGCGCCGGTTTCTAAGTCTTTCACGAGCTGTTTTTTCTCTTCAAGCTCTAAGTCTGTAGCCAAATGGATGTATTTTTTCATCAGGCTGTCGGGCAGTGACATCGTTTTTCCGTACATGTCGTTTGGATGTTCGTTAATGCCAATGTAGTTGTGTTTCGACTTCGACATTTTCTCGACGCCATCCAAGCCTTCCAAGAGCGGCATCAGGATGACGACTTGTTTTTCTTTGTTGTATCGTTCTTGGAAATGCCGTCCCATGAGGACATTGAAATGCTGATCCGTTCCGCCTAATTCAATATCACTTTCGAGAACGACAGAATCATATCCCTGCATCAATGGGTAAAAGAATTCATGCAGTGAGATTGGTTTTTGCATGGCGATGCGTTCTTCAAAGTCGTCGCGCTCCATCAGGCGGGATACCGTTATTTTCCCTGCTAATTCAATGACATCTTCCAGATTCAATGTTTTCAGCCATTTTGAGTTATAGTGAAGCTCGACTTTTTCTGGATCAAGCACTTTTCCGAATTGCTCAAAGTAGGTTTTGGCATTGTGCTGAACTTCTTCATCAGTCAGTTGCTTTCTGGCTGCCGATTTTCCGGTCGGATCCCCGATTTTTCCTGTGAAATCCCCAATTAACAGCTGGACAATGTGGCCGTTTTCTTGAAATTGGCAAAGCTTATTTAACACAACCGTATGGCCCAAATGTACATCCGGTGCAGACGGATCTAATCCGAGCTTAATTTTAAGCGGCGTGCCCGTGGAAATTGATTTCACGAGCTTTGCCTTTAATTCCTCCGGCGGTATGACTTCGTGGGCGCCTGTCATGTATAGCTGTAGCTGTCTTTCTACCTCTTTTTGCTGTGCTGCTGTGAGCTGCTCAAATGTTTTCATCATTCTTCCTCCTTTTTACAAACACAAAAAGAGCCCATCCCGATAAGGGACGTGGCTCAATGCACGCGGTACCACCCTGGTTGAAGACATCGTCTTCCGCTCATTCGAATAACGGTTTCCCGTTCTTTGCTACTTTTAAGGTTCACAAAGAAAGCTCGGGGAGGTAATTCACGTTTGCTGTGTGCCGGCTCGCACCTTCCGCCGGCTCTCTGAAACAGGGAGACAAACCGCTACTGGATTCCCGTTAAAGCTTATGTTGTATGAAGATTGTCAGCTACCTTTCTAAGCAGCCCTGTCAATATTTTCTGTTCGTCCTTCGTCATTCCCGCAATGAGCTCTGTTTCCCCTTTGTGAAACTCCGGGTAGAGTTCTTCGATCGCTTGTTTGCCGGAATCGGTGATTGAGACAAACACGAGTCGCCGATCTCTTGTGTCGATGCTTTTACGGCAAAAACTCTTTTTTTCGAGCGTTTTGATCACGTTGCTTGCTGTAGCTGTAGATATCCCTGACAGCTCAGCGATTTTTCTCGTTTCGAGCGCTCCCCATACCCATAGATCATAAAGAATGGAGAAAGCGGTCCAAGAAAGGTTATAGGAAGAAAGAACCTCAGTCTCCATTTTGACACGGAGCCTTTGTGCAGACCGATACAGATTCGTAGCGATCGAAATGGCTTCTAGGTTGAGTGACTCGACGGGCATTTGTTTGAGCTTAGAAAGTGTATCGTGTTCTTCCTTCCGAAGCTGCTGATGTTGATGTGAACGTTCCATTTTTTAGGCCTGCCTTAAATTATCAGAATCATTAGCTATGAAACGAATTGTAACAGAGTCTGATGTGAACTTCAAGCCCATATATCGGTTGAATAAAAAAAGCCCAAACAACGCCAAAATAAACAAAAAACCGCAAACGGGGGTGCAGTTTTGCAAAAATATGTTCAATCCGTCTATAAGCATGATCCGTTTCATCTGTTTTCGACAGAGCATGTAGTGACGTTAGCGATTATCGCCCTTTTGGCCATTCTGTTGTTTTTGTTCAAAGATGAGGTCAAGCAGCCGAGGGCCCGCCGGTTTTTGCGTTCTCTGTTTGTGTTTCTTTTACTTGGTTCGCAAATCGGCTATCAAATATGGATGGTCGCCACGGGCAGGTGGTCGGTGCGCACTTCATTGCCTCTCCAGCTTAGTGACCTGTCGGTGTATTTGTCAGCTATTATGTTAGTGACAAAAAGCAGAAAGCTGTTTGTATTTTTGTTTTTTGTCGGCATCGGCAGTTCGATTCAGGCTCTTGCCACTCCTGACCTCGGTATGTTTTCATTTCCTCATATCCGATATATCCTCTTTTTTATTTCTCACGGATCTGTGTTTTTATCCTGTCTGCTGATCGCTGTGATTGGCACCTACAGAATGGGCCAGCGCTCATTATGGGTGACAGTCCTGCTTGTTAATGTGTACGGCGTCTGTATTTTTCTGATTGATCGCTGGCTTGGCGCGAATTATATGTATTTGACGAAAAAACCGGGCGGATCCTCTCTCTTAGATGTTCTCGGGCCATGGCCGTGGTATATCGTCTCGGCTGAAGCCATCACAATCGCAAGCTTTTTCATTCTTTATTGGCTTTATCGCATCTTCAAAAAATGACACCTTTTTTGTTGTATCACACATTCTGTTTAAAAAAATGTCGGAGAACGTGTTTATTTTTTTGAAAAAGGGTATGTAACTTGTACAACAAAAAGGGAGATGAATACCATTGAGGAAAGATGAAATCATGCATATCGTATCATGCGCAGATGATAATTATGCTCGTCATTTAGGTGGGATGTTCGTTTCTTTATTGACTAACATGGATCAGGAGAGAGAGGCAAAATTATACGTCATTGATGGCGGAATTAAGCCTGATAACAAAAAAAGACTGGAAGAAACCACTTTGAAATTCGGAGTGCCGATTGAGTTTTTAGAAGTGGATACCAACATGTATGAACATGCGGTAGAGAGCAGCCATATTACAAAAGCCGCGTATTACCGCATTTCGATTCCCGACTTAATTAAGGATGAAAGCATCAAACGAATGATTTACATCGATTGTGATGCGCTTGTCCTAGAGGATATTTCTAAGCTATGGGACTTAGACATTGCGCCATACACCGTAGCCGCTGTTGAGGATGCGGGGCAACATGAACGCCTGAAAGAAATGAACGTCACTGATACAGGGAAGTATTTTAACTCAGGCATCATGATTATTGATTTTGACTCCTGGAGAAAGCAAAACATCACAGAAAAAGTCATCAACTTTATCAATGAACACCCAGACGAAGACTTTCTTGTGCTGCATGACCAAGATGCACTGAATGCGATCTTGTATGATCAGTGGTATGAACTTCATCCGCGCTGGAACGCTCAAACCTATATCATGTTAAAGCTGAAAACCCCACCGACTCTGTTAGGGCGGAAGCAATATAATGAAACGAGAGAAAACCCGGCAATCGTGCACTTCTGCGGCGGAGAAAAGCCTTGGAACTCCAATACGAAACATCCGTATCGCGATGAGTATTTCCATTACATGTCCTATACGAAGTGGAATACGATTCGGAATCCGGCGATCAACCAATAAATCAGATAAAAAAAACGCTTTTGAGATGATCAAAAGCGTTTTTTATTTGCCTCAGCGTGCGACTGACCGTTGGTAGAACCGCTGAATATGCATGGCGATGTAGCACAATTCTTTTTCAGGAAACTCAAAGCCGTATTCCTTCTTCACAAAGGTGCCGATGCTTAGGGCACACAGGAAGGCATCCTTAAACTTCTCTTTAATGATGTCGATCATTTCTGCGTCCAGCTCGTAAATGGATTCGCCTGCTTTGATATGCTGAATGGCAAAGCGGAGATGGGTCACGAGCCGTTCATAAGAGATGGTATCTTCAACGATATTAATAGACAGTTGAATTTCGATAATCTCGATAATATCACGGATCATTGTTGTAATATCAAGCGTTTGTGTCATATCGCCGGCATTGTTTCTTGCTGTGTGGATATGCATGGCGATATTGCCGATTTCATCATCAGGAATCAGAATCCCCAGTTTATCTTTAATCAGTGTTCTGGCCCATAAGCCGATCTGGAACTCCTTTGGATAAAGGACTTTGATTTCATTCAGCAGCGGATTTTTGATAACCATCCCATTGCTCAGGCGTTCAATCGCAAAAGAAAGATGGTCTGAAAAAGCGACATGAATGCGCTCGTTGATTTTGATGTTCAGCTCTTTTTCGGCATGAGAGATAATTTGCTCAGAAATCTGAATGTGGTCTTCAGGCAATGTTTCTAAAATCTCTTCGAACTGCTTATAGTCAGGTGTATCTTTTCTGATAAAGGTTTTTTCTATTTTTGACGGATCGACAATATCATTCTTCTTTTTGTTAAACGCAATTCCTGCACCCAAGAGAATCTTCTCTTCATTTTGATCCTTTACGACGATAGCATTATGATTTAAGATTCTTTTAATTTTCATAGCTTTTTTGTCCTTTCATCCCCCGTTTTATGAATGAAAACGAATAAATCCAGTTATTCTGTCTCTTCTTTAAACCCGAGAAACAATGTAGCTATAAAAGCAGAGACGGCTGCGATCAAGAAACCGATCATATAATGAACAAAATTCGCGGCGCCAAACGGCAGCACAATTGAAATCATCGGAATGCCTGTCAGTCCGTAGGAATTTGCCACAACTTGTACCGCAACCACGTATGCTCCGCCAATAGCACCGCCGATGGCTGCTCCGATAAAGGGACGGATCAATTTGAGATTTACCCCGAATACAATCGGCTCAACAATGCCTAAAAACGCGGTCAGAGAAGCGGGGAGCGCAATTTTCTTCAGGCTTGATTGTTTCGTTTTGAGGAATACCGCAAGCCCCGCTCCGCCTTGGGCCACATTCGCCATCGACCATATCGGCACTAAAAAGTTGACACCGACATGCGGATTAGCAAGCAGCGTTGCCTCAATTGCATAAAAGCTATGATGCAATCCAGATAGGACGATGGTGGAGTAGATGCCGCCGAAAAGCGCTCCGGCGGCAATGCCGGCGTGATCATAGATATAGACGATCGATTGTGTCATGATCTGGCCGATGATGGACGCGGCGGGATTCATCACAATCAGCGCGAGGCACCCTGTCACCATGACCGTGATAAAGGGAATGATCACGACATCAAGCGACTTCGGCACAATCGATTTTAATAGCTTCTCAATTTTGCTCATGACAAAAACAGAGAGAAGAATCGGTATCATGGAACCCTGATAGCCCATCATCGGGATATGAAGCCCCCATATATCTAAAGAAGACGGGGTTTTGCTGCCGAGCATAGACGGGTCCAGCAAATCAGGATGCGTCAAAAGCCCTGCAATCACTGCCCCTAGGTATGGGTTGCTGCCAAATTGCCGTGCAGCACTGAAGCCGACTAAAATCGGCAGTAAAATAAAGGCTGTGCTGGACACGAGGTCGAGCATTTTAATCCATGGGCTGCCGGCAGCGAACCAATGAAACACCTTAATCATGCCGATCAGCCCCATGAGCAGGCCGCTTGCTGTTATTGCCGGAATAATCGGCACAAAAATATCGGACAGTGTTTTCGCAAAAGCTGCGGCAGGGTTCAGCTTCCGGCTGGCTTTTTTCTGGTGGACAGGCTCTTCAGAAGGCGCGGTCTCCCATACATGAACGACTTCTTTATATATTTTGTTGACGACGCCTGCTCCGAAGATAATCTGGAAAAGCCCATAGCGGAAAAAGGTGCCCTGCACACCTTGCAGGTTCTCAATGGCATGTATATCAATTTTCGTCTCGTCCTTTACATCAAAACGAAGACGGGTCGTACAATGGCTGATGCTGATAATATTGTTTTTTCCTCCTGCGAGCAACAGTAATTCTTTTGCAATCTCTTTATGCAAGCAATCAAAACCTCCTTTGCTGAAGAAAAGTCGGCTTGTTCATCGTATCAAATGAAAAGTTGACAATCAAAATGAAAAAAGTGAGAAATACCGGCTGAAAATGACAAAAATGCCCGCGTCGACGACGGAGCATGAGAATAGGGGTTGTCCAAGGCGCCGTTATGAGTCCAACACGAAAAGAAGAGTTAAAATGCCCTGCTTTTTAGGCACTAATACTCCCTTTGCATCATTGGGTCTTGCCTGCCTGCCCAGTCACAATCCCGCCATATGTGGTGATAACTGTAATAACGTTCATTTTATGCTGTTCATGGCTCTATAGCAATAGTATGAAAAGCCTGTGTAATGGATGGGAAAAAGGTTGTGTGCGATGTTCTTAGAATGTAAAAAACCTTTAAGACCTGGAATGCAAGTCTTAAAGGTTTTTGGTTATTTTTTCGGTTTGACGGCGTTCAGCCGTTTTTGCAGCTTTGTTTTTTCATTGGATGCTTTTAATTGATTCACTGCAGACTGAGCGGATGTCTTCGATTTCTTTGTTTTGTCTTTTTCCGCTTTCTTCACTTTTGCCTTGGCAGTTTCGACTTTTTTTGCTTCAGCCGCCGCCACCTTTTTCTTCACTTTGTCTAACCGTTTTTGCAATGCCGTTTTGTCCTTGCCTGCTTGAAGCTGATTGACGGCTGATTGTGCTTTTGCCGCATTTGCATCAGTTGATTTCTTTTCAGCCGCAGATACGGATTGCTGTGCCGTCTTCAAATTGGTGCTCTTCACTTTGTTAAGGCGTTTCTGCAGGGACGTTTTTTCTGAACTTGCAGGCAGCTTGCCAATTGCTGATTGTGCGCTGTCCACATCTGTTTTCTTTTTGCTTTTTTCCGCTTTCGCAACTTTGTCTTTCGCTTGCTTTGACGCGATGTAGCGTTTTACTTGGTCTAAGCGTTTTTGAAGGTTCTTTTTGTCTGTTCCGTTCGGCAGCTTGTTGATGGCAGTTTGTGCTGTAGCAACGGTTTGCTGTGTTTTATATTTTTCTGCCTTTGCGACTTTGTCTTTCGCATCTTTTACATTTCTGTATGACTGTACTTTATCCAGTCTTTTTTGCAGGGCAGTTTTGGCGTCGGAGCCCGGCAGCTGGCTAACGAGTTCTCGCGCTTTGTTGATATCGGTTTGTGCTTTTGTTTGTTCCGCTTTTTTCACAGCTTGCTCTGCTGCCGCGTACGCTGAATCTGTTGCCTGTGCTTTATATTGGATTAAGCCGTAGCCAAATTGCTGATCGCGGCCTGCGGTACCAAGATCAACGATGTTTTTCCGCATTTCCTCGCGAAGCTGGACGTTTGTCTCGGCAGGATCACGCTGTTTTAACAAGGCAAACATGGCTGCGGCGTGCGGTGTCGCTTGGGATGTTCCGCTTCCTGTTGCATAATACTGGTTTAAGTAAGTGCTTGTGATGTTTGTCCCCGGTGCTGAAAATTCAACTTCATCTCCAGTTGTTGAAAAGGAGGCAAGCTGATTCTTTTCGTTTGTTGCTGAAACCGCAACGACACTGCTGTATGCCGCCGGATAATTCACTGGCTTGCCGTTTCCGTCGTTACCGCTTGCGGCAACAAGCAGAACGCCTTGTTCATATGCTTTGTTCACGGCGTCATGAAGGATTTTGCTGTCTGACGTCGTGCCAAGGCTCATATTGACGATGTCCATCCCGTTTGCGATCGACCAGTCAATTCCTTGGAGAAGACTTTGAAGATCCCCCGAGCCGTTCTGATCAAGCGCTTTAACCGCGTATATTTGTGCTTCCGGTGCGATGCCGTCAATTCCGTAGCCGTTATGCTTGGCTCCGATAATCCCTGCGACATGTGTTCCGTGGCCGTTATCATCTTTGTAAGAAGAGGTATAACTGACAGCTGAATACCCGCCGGCAATCGACAGGTCATCGTGGGGGGAGATCCCGCTGTCAATGACGGCAATTTTGATATTCTTTCCTGTCAGTCCTGCCTTCCAAGCCTGCTTCACCTGAATGGGCTCAAGGTTCCATTGCTCAAAGTTGTCAGAGGTGTCAGTGCCGTCTGCCAGCACTTTGAAATCCGTGCTGTCTGCTGCGGTAAATGATACGTTGTTTTCTACATACAAAATATCAGGATCCTGCTTTAATTCTTTTACTGTCTCCTGATCTGCTGTGACCGCTACTGCGGGAAGATGCTTATACTGCTTTTCAACATCAGCATCGCTGTCCAGGATGGTTTCCTTTCCGGCCTTGTTTTTATAAACCACAATGACCTCTTTCTCGCTGCTGTTTTGCGCATGAGCGAGAGGGCCTATGGCGAGAAAACTGAAAAACAGAGTGACTGATACAACAAGTTTGCAAGACATGTTTTTCATGATTCATCTCCTTACTCTATGATGTTTGATATATATATCGGAGAAAAAAAGGAGATTAATAGTAAGAAGGAAAAAATTTTTCATGGGCAGGGTTGTTTAGCAAAATACAGATTTTTTCCGCATGAAGAGGAAATTTTCCAAATGAATTTGTAAGCGTTTTCAAAATAAGATAAAGAAAACATTGCGGAGGTTGTTCACAAAGCAATGAGAAAAGGGGGCTTTTAAGATGAGCACATTCACTCGGGTGATGGAGGAAAAAATAATGCCTGTCGCCGGGAAAATTGCCGGGCAGCGGCATCTCAGCGCTTTGCGTGACGGAATTATCCTGACCATGCCGCTGATTATTATCGGGTCTGTCTTCTTGATTTTAACGAGCCTGCCGATTCCGGGGTATGCTGATTTCATGGCGAGTGTGTTTGGGAACGAGTGGGCTGATAAGCTCGGATATCCTGTTAACGCATCGTTTGATATTATGGCGATGATTGCCGCTTTTGGGATCGCCTATCGGCTGGCAGAAAGCTATGGTGTCGATGCCCTTTCTGCCGGAGCGATTTCAATTGCCGCATTTCTGCTGGCAACGCCGTTTGAGGTGCCGTTTACACCGCATGGCTCAACGGAGTCCATCATGGTAGGGGGCGGAATCCCGATCACGCTGCTCGGCAGCAAGGGCTTATTTGTCGCCATGCTGATCGCCTTGTTTTCAACCGAAATCTATCGGTACATTATTCAAAAAAATATCGTCTTCAAAATGCCAGACGGTGTGCCGCCTGCGGTAAGCAAATCGTTTGTCGCGCTGATTCCCGGCTTTATCATTGTGTTTCTTGTGTGGCTGGCGCGCCTTCTGATTGAAATGACACCTTTTCAGAGTCTGCACAATGTCGTAGGAGACCTGCTTGGCACACCGCTTTCCATCCTTGGCGGCAGTCTCGGCGGAAGCCTGATCGCTGAATTTGTGCAGATGCTGCTTTGGTCGTGCGGGATTCACGGGGCTTCCATCATTGGCGGAATCATGGCGCCGATTTGGTATGGCGCGATGGATGCCAACCGTCTTGCCTTCCAAGCGGGCGAGGCGCTGCCGAGTATTTTTACGACTCAGTTCTTTCAAATTTGGATCAATGTCGGCGGGAGCGGGGCGACGCTGGCGCTTGTGTTGACGATGCTTGTGCGCTCCCGGAGCAAACAAATGAAGCAGCTTGGACGATTAGGAATCGGCCCTGCGCTATTTAATATCAACGAGCCGATCATTTTCGGCATGCCGATTGTCATGAATCCGCTCCTTATTGTCCCATTTATCATCGCACCGCTCCTCACGATTACCGCGACTTATATCGGCATGAGCACCGGGCTGGTGGCAAGACCGGCCGGAATCGCGGTGCCATGGACGATGCCGCCACTCATATCAGGTTACCTGGCGACAGGCGGAAAGGTGTCGGGAGCCGTTATGCAGCTGGTGAATCTGCTGATCACCTGTGCCATCTACTATCCGTTTTTCAGAATATGGGATCATCAAAAATGGCGGGAAGAGAGTGCGGTTGAATCTGGGGGATAAAAATGTGATGTGATAGATGATCAGCCTGTCATAGGGCTGATCATCTTCTTTCAATTGAAAGGGAATGTTAGAATATGTAAAGGAGGTGCGCATGCTAGATTATATATGGTTAGATGACGAATCACCGATCTTACAACAAGTACCAGTTGAATACTCATCTGCCGCTCTTATCCTTTCTCCTTTTATCCAAATGCCTGAAGGATGGGAGAAAGCAAAAAGAAAACATGATTATGAGCATATTTATCCAAACGATGATGAAATAAGAGGAAAAGGCAAGGCTGTTTCCTGGAAGAAGGTTATGTCTTCTTGCGGCTTTCAAACACATGCTGAGCTGGCGCTGGCTTTAATGACGTCGATAGGCGCTTTAAGGGACGAGTTCGCGAGAGAGGATTTGGCTGAGGTGTTACATGAAAACATAAATGGAGACCTCTATTATCCCAGCGAGGATCATATTTCAAATTTTCATATTCCGAGTTTGGTAAAGGTGTTAGGTGCGAACGGATCCAATCGGTTTTATTACGCAGAACCGATTGTGGAAAATCGCGGCGTTTTGGACATAACTGAGGCCAACTTGCGGACGGTTCTTGATGAAGCCGCAGCAGAGCTCGTTTTGACTGATGAGAAAATGGACTTTGTGTTTATGAGTGTATATGACTCATTCATTAATGTCTTTTTAGCAAAAGATAAAAACATCAATGACCTGGTTCAGCGTATGGGCTGGGAAGCGATGGTTTGCGATGAGTCGACGTATATCAGTTGGTATAGATAAAAAAGAACGTACATCACAAAATGTACGTTCAGCGTGTCGACAAACCCTCGCATTCGTTGTCAGGCCTGCGCGTCGGTGCTCACGAATTAGAACATTCGCTGTGCTCCGATGCTCGTCCTTCCTAGACTTCAAGGGTTTTCAATCACGCTGAATAGATGACAAAATCATAAAATGAAAACCATTTTATGATTTTATCAACAATCTAAACGTACATCACAAATGTACGTTCTTTATTTTTATCGCTGAAAGAACTCAATCCACTCACCGTCAGGACCTTCGATATAGAAATAACGGTATCCGTTTGGAAGTGTTGTGATCTCCTCGTCGATAAATTTCGCGTTCATTTTTTCCGCTTTTGTATATTCAGCCGCGATGTCATCAGTCAGCAGGGCAATGTGGTGCACTTTTCCTTCAGCGGGAAGCTCGCTGCTGTAGCCTTGAATCAGTTCAATTTCTGTTTCCGGGCCGTCTTCAAAGCCAAGAAATGCAAGCTCGATTACACCGTTCGTGTGAGTGATGCGATCCTTCAATTTCATGCCGAGTACCTCTGCATAAAATGTGATGGACGCGTTGATATCTCTTACCATGATGCCTGTATGGTCAATTCGTTTTGCCATGCTGCTCCTCCTCGTAACTCTTTTTGTCTATCGTAGAAAAACCTTTCCTTTCTGTCAATGCAGACATCTTGGCGTTTTGTGGTACGATAAGAGAAAGCAAACGGAAAGAGGACGACATATATGAAGCTACTCACCCTAAAAAAAGCACACGCTGCCAAAATCAAAAAAGGCTATCCCCTTATTGAAAAAGAAGCTCTCGCAGGGAGTGCGGGGCACATGAAAGAAGGAGACCTCGTTGATATCGTGTCTGAGAGCGGAGAGTTTCTCGCGCGGGGCTATTATGGCCTGCAAAACAAAGGGGTCGGCTGGACGCTTACCCGCAATAAACATGAACAGGTTGACCAGGCATTTTTTCTCACCAAATTAACAAAAGCGGCCCAAGCGCGCGCCAAACTATTTGAGGCTCAAGATACAACAGCTTTCCGCCTGTTCAACGGTGAGGGTGACGGTGTCGGCGGCGTCACCATCGACTATTATGACGGCTACCTGCTGATTCAATGGTACAGCAAGGGAATTTACACCTTTAAAGACATGCTGATTTCCGCATTGGATGAGATGGATCTTGATTATAAAGCGATTTACGAGAAGAAACGCTTCGACACGGCTGGACAATACGTTGAAGATGATGACTTCGTGAAAGGGAGAAGGGGCGAGTTCCCGATCATCATCCAAGAGAATGGCATTCAATACGCGGTGGATCTGAATGAAGGCGCCATGACGGGCATCTTTTTGGATCAGAGACATGTGCGCAAGGCGATCAGAGACCGCTATGCAAAAGGGAAAACAGTTTTAAATACGTTTTCTTATACGGGTGCATTCTCCGTGGCAGCGGCGCTTGGCGGAGCAGAGAAAACAACAAGCGTCGACGTGGCAAATCGAAGCCTGGCCAAAACGATCGAGCAATTCAGCGTGAACAAGCTGGATTACGAAGCGCACGACATTAAAGTGATGGACGTTTTTAACTATTTTTCATATGCTGCAAAAAAGGATTTGCGCTTTGATCTGATTATTCTCGATCCGCCTTCCTTTGCGCGCACAAAAAAACGCACCTTCAGCGCGGCCAAGGATTATAAAAACCTGCTGAAGGAAACGATCGCCATCACTGCTGATAAGGGTGTCATTGTTGCCTCTACAAACAGCAGCGCCTTTGGCATGAAGAAATTCAAAGGCTTTATCGATGCCGCATTTAAAGAAACAAACGAACGCTACACCATCATTGAGGAATTTACGCTGCCGGAGGATTTCAAAACGATTTCGGCATTTCCGGAAGGCAACTACCTGAAAGTGGTCCTTCTGCAGAAAAAATAATGAAAAAGCTGCCCTGTTCAGGGGCAGCTTTTTTTTATGTAGAAATGATCTGCTGGACGCGGCCGATGCGGCCATCTTCAAGACGGACCTTAATGCCATGCGGATGAAAGTTTGATTTCGTCAAAATATCCTTCACTGTCCCTCTCGTCAGTTTTCCTGTTTTTTGATCTTCTTTCAATACAATATCAACCTGCAACCCTTTCGAAATGCTGTTTCGCTCTTGCCCGTTCATAACGCACATCCTTTCTTTTGTTCATTATAGTCATTATTGTTTAAAAGTAACAGCCGGCTGATGAAGTGTATGTTTGTTTTTTTCAGCCTTCATTAAATATAATGTCAGGCCAAAGCCTGCTATGCTCAGAATGCCAAAAAGCAAGTAGACTGCGAAGATCGACACGTAGTCAAAAATGTACCCGCCTGCAAATGTGCAGAACCAGTTGCCGAACCCGTTGCCAATGGCGGCGTACATGGTCAGTGCCGTCGCTTCAACGTGTCTTGGGGTAATCTTTTTCACATATTGAAGCGCCGCCGGGATAAATAAACCGATGGCCACTCCCTGAAGAAAGACTGTCGCATAAATGATCCATAATGAAGGCGCCGTGAAATAGAGTGCCCACCTGAATAATGAGACTCCGCCTGACAGCATAATGACGTTGAGCAGCCCCATTTTATCTATAAATGTTTGGGCAAATCGCATAAATGGAATTTCTGAAATGACACCAATGAAAAATAAAATGCCGATAGCGGAAAGTGACGCGCCGCTTTTGTCCAGAAAAAGACTGAAATACGTATTGTTCGCTAAGTTTGGAGCAAATGTCGTAAAGGTGATGATCATAAAGATGAGGAAAGTTTTGTTGCTGATAAGCTCCCGGAATCCTTTGCGGATATTGACCTTTGTTGTTGTTTTCTGCTGGCCGGGCATTTGTGAAGCCAATATGGCAGCAATGCATAGAAAGGCACAGCCAAAGATAAAGATTACGTGAATGGGGTACAGCTGGTTCGTCACCTGTCCCATGGCAAACACCGCGACACCGAAGCCGAGAGAACCAAACAGGCGGATTCCGCCGTAGTTGCCGTTTGTTTCTTGTGTGTACCTTAGTGAAATGCTGTCCGAAAGTGGAATAATCGTGCTTTGAAAGGCTGCAAAACAGGCCGCAATCAAAATAAACAGAGGGAAACTGTCAAATGCAATATAGGCTAATCCAATGATGCCTGTGATTGATGTGCAAACCGCCAGCAGGCCTTTCGTTTTTTGCGTATAGTCGCTCAGCATGCCCCAAAACGGCTGAAAGAAAATCATCACAATCGGGCCCAGCGACATGATCAAGCCGACCTGTGATCCGCTTAAATGCTGTTCCTTCGTTAAATACATACTGAGTAAGGGAATTATGCTGCCCGTACCGAGAAAAGCAAACAAATAAAATCCTTTTAACGCGGCGTAATGCCGCCTCACCTGCAAGTTGTGCATCAGGGTGCCTCCTTTGGTATCCACAAATACATTATATTGGAATTCGCCAGCTTTTCAATAAGGGGAAGCACATAAAAAAAACTGTCCTCGAGAGGACAGTTTTTTACATAAATGAAAGTAAAAACGGCGCCGCGCAAAGCGTCATAATCGCAGCTAAGATCATCGACACACTGGAAATCGTACCGGACACAGAGCTGAGCTCAAATGCTTTAGACGTTCCCGCTCCGTGTGCGCTTGTGCCGAGCAGCACGCCCCGCGCAATTTCGTTATCAATGCGGAAATAACGGATGACCATCGGGCCGATCACTGTGCCGAGCAAAGCGGTTAAAATCACAAACACGGCTGTGACGGCAGGCATACCGCCGATCATTTCAGATACGTTCATCGCGATCGGCGTTGTCACTGATCTTGGGACGAGGCTGTCAATTAAGCCGGTGCCGAGGTGAAGCCATTTCGCAATAAGAGCGGTAGAAATAATCGCGATGCATGAACCGACGGCCACATTCAAAATAATTTCCACTGCGTATTTCTTTAAAACAGGGAAATATTTATATAGCGGGATCGCGAATGCCACGGTGGCCGGCTGTAGCATATCGGTCAGCAATCCGCCGCCGAGATTATAGGACTCGTACGGGACATTCACCAGCAGCAGCAGACCGACTAACACAGCGGGCGTCACCAATAGCGGCGACGTATAAACACGCGGAAAGCGTTGATATACCTTTTTTGCTCCTAAATACACCAAAACCGTTAAAAACAAACTTACAATTCCGATGAACACGTATGCTTTTTCTCCTTTCTCTTTGCAATGAGTTGTGTAAGCGTTCCTGTAGACACCATCACGACAAACGTGCTGATGATGACAACAAGCAGAATGCTGACACCAAATTTCGACATAATGTCTCCGTATTCAATCACTCCGACGGCAGACGGGATAAAAAATAAAAGCAGCTCCCCGAGAAGCCACGCTGCACCAAGCTCGATCCATTCAAGCTTGATAATGTTAAAGTGCAATAATGTGAAAAGAATCACAATCCCTATTATACTGCCGGGAATATTTATATGAAGAAGGGCTGTCACCCAATTAATCAGCCGAGCAAATATAAATAACAGAGCGATTTGAATAACGGTTAGCAACAGTTTTTTCATATTGATGCCTCCCTTATATACTTATTGTACATAAGGTCTCGCTATAGGTAAAATATATATTAAGAATAAGAAGTATTCCTTTTGTCTATAGAAAGGGTGAAGCACATGGATATCCGCCATTTAACATATTTCTTGGAAGTCGCCCGTTTAAAAAGTTTTACGAAGGCTTCCCAATCCCTTTATGTTTCTCAGCCGACGATATCAAAAATGATCAAAAATTTAGAAGAAGAGCTCGGAATTGAACTGTTTTACCGAAACGGAAGGCAGGTAGAACTGACTGATGCCGGCCATAGCATGTATGTGCAGGCGCAGGAAATCATTAAATCATTTCAAAACCTGACGTCAGAATTAAATGATATTATGGAAGTCAAGAAAGGGCACGTACGGATTGGACTGCCGCCGATGATCGGATCGGGGTTTTTCCCGAGAGTGCTCGGCGATTTCCGTGAAAACTATCCGAATGTCACCTTTCAGCTAGTCGAAGACGGTTCTATAAAAGTCCAAGAAGGTGTCGGGGACGGCTCTCTTGATATCGGCGTTGTGGTCCTTCCCGCAAACGAAGATATCTTTCATTCGTTTACAATCGTAAAAGAAACCTTAATGCTTGTCGTTCACCCTTCCCACCGGCTGGCTGATGAGAAAGAATGTCAGCTGCGTGAGTTGAAGGACGAGCCTTTTATTTTCTTCAGAGAGGATTTTGTCCTGCACAACCGAATTATGACGGAATGTATCAAGGCTGGGTTCCGGCCCCATATCATTTATGAAACATCACAATGGGATTTTATCAGTGAGATGGTATCAGCAAACCTTGGGATCGGGCTTTTGCCGGAACGGATCTGCCGCGGCCTTGACCCGGAAAAAGTGAAAGTCATTCCGCTTGTCGATCCGGTCATCCCTTGGCACCTCGCCATTATTTGGAGAAAGGACCGGTACTTGTCGTTTGCCGCCAGAGCTTGGCTCGAACATACGAAATCGTATTTATGGGACCCGAAAAAAGATAGTAAAGGATGATGCAAACATGGATGCACAATCAGCAGCAAAATGTCTTACGGCTGTCCGCCAGTATAGCCCACTGGTGCATAGCATAACCAACAATGTCGTAACGAATTTCACAGCAAACGGCCTGCTCGCGCTCGGCGCATCGCCCGTTATGGCATACGCAAAAGAAGAGGTCGCCGATATGGCGAAGATTGCGGGTGCACTCGTTTTAAATATCGGAACGCTGAGCAAGGAGTCAGTCGAAGCGATGATCATCGCGGGGAAATCAGCTAATGAACATGGCGTTCCCGTCATTCTTGATCCTGTCGGTGCCGGAGCAACACCGTTCCGCACTGAATCGGCACGTGACATCATTCGTGAGGTACGCCTTGCTGCAATCAGAGGAAATGCGGCGGAAATTGCCCATACCGTCGGCGTGACCGATTGGCTGATCAAAGGTGTTGATGCGGGTGAAGGCGGAGGCGACATCATCCGGCTGGCTCAGCAGGCGGCACAAAAGCTAAACACGGTCATTGCGATAACTGGTGAAGTTGATGTCATAGCCGACACGTCACATGTATACACCCTTCATAACGGCCACAAGCTGCTGACAAAAGTGACAGGCGCCGGTTGCCTGCTGACTTCCATCGTCGGTGCGTTTTGCGCTGTGGAAGAAAATCCATTGTTTGCTGCTATTGCGGCTATTTCTTCGTATGGGGTCGCCGCTCAGCTTGCCGCACAGCAGACGGCTGGCCAAGGCCCTGGAAGCTTTCAGGTTGAATTGCTGAACAAGCTTTCAACTGTTACTGAACAAGACGTCCAAGAAAGGGCGACTATAGAAAGGGTGACTGTCTCATGACTCGTATTTCTCGGGAAATGATGAAAGAGTTATTATCTGTTTACTTCATTATGGGGTCAAACAATACGAAAGCCGACCCTGTTACAGTTGTACAAAAAGCGTTAAAAGGCGGTGCCACCCTGTACCAGTTCCGTGAAAAAGGCGGGGATGCGCTGACAGGAGAGGCTCGGATTGAATTTGCTGAAAAAGCGCAGGCAGCCTGCCGTGAAGCTGGTGTTCCGTTCATTGTCAATGATGATGTGGAATTGGCTCTGAAGCTGAGAGCTGACGGTATCCACATCGGCCAGGAAGACGCAAACGCGAAAGAGGTAAGAGCTGCCATAGGTGAAATGATTCTCGGCGTTTCCGCCCATACGATGTCTGAGGTGAAGCAAGCCGAAGAAGACGGAGCGGATTATGTCGGGCTTGGGCCGATCTATCCGACTGAAACGAAAAAAGATACGAGAGCGGTACAAGGGGTATCTCTTATTGAAGCAGTCCGCCGCCAAGGCATCAGCATTCCAATTGTCGGCATCGGCGGCATCACAATAGATAATGCCGCACCTGTTATCCAAGCGGGGGCCGATGGCGTCAGTATGATCAGCGCCATCAGTCAGGCGGAGGATCCTGAGAGTGCTGCACGCAAGTTTCGGGAGGAAATTCAAACGTATAAAACAGGAAGATAATCGTTCATCTTTCTTCAAAAAGCTGTTCTGTAAAAGGACAGCTTTTTTTGCTTTACATCAAGGTTTTCAGACCTTCAAATTTTAATTGACAAAGGACAGGAACTGGCTATGATTATGTTATACAATGATAATCATTTTCAGTTATAGGAGGAACATGATGGCTCGGGGGCTGGCACTTATTTTATTCAGCTTGTTGATGGTTTTCGGTTCTGCGGCACAAGCGGAAGATGATCCGATCGCTGCATTAATTCAATTAAACAAGCAAATGATCAAATCCGTACAAGACGGAGATATAGACTTGGCACAGCAAACGTTTGAAACCTTTAAGACAAAGTGGAAAAAAGAAGAACCTTCTATTAAGAAAGAAAACCTTTCTTCTCACAGTGAAATGGACGCGAATATCGCGATGATTTCTCTTTCTTTTATCAATAAAGACGCAGGCAAGCTCAAAACACAGCTTGAAGAGCTTGCGTCTCATTTAGAAACCTATCAGCAGGCTGTCGTGCTGAAAAAGACATCCTCAGGTCAATCAAGGGCGTCCTTAACAGCCTATATACAAAGCTTGAAAGACACAAAACAGTTAATAGAAAAAAAACAATTGGATGAAGCGTCATCCGCAATCGACAATTTAGTTACATCCTGGCTCGCTGTTGAGGGAGACGTCGTGTCCCAATCGAAAGAAGCCTATACGACATCGGAGGAAAATCTGGCGCTGATGAAGGCGGAGATCGGCAGCCATCCTGAAAAGGTATCAAAGCAAATTGACGAAATGATTCAATTGCTCGAGCCGATCGCTTCAAGCAGCTACAGCTGGTGGGATGCGGCGCTGATCCCGATTCGTGAAGGAATGGAGGCCCTCCTTGTCATCGGAGCGCTATTAACCATGACAAAAAAAGCACGGGTCACGCGCTCCTCGGCATGGATCTGGGGCGGGGCGTCCGCCGGCATGGCTGTTTCCTTAGCAGCCGGCATCGGTGTCACGGTTCTGTTCTCCTCCAGTGTATTCGGAGAAAACAATTTCTTGCTTGGCGGCGTTACCGGCGTACTGTCTGCTGTCATGCTTTTGTATGTCGGGGTGTGGCTGCACAGAAACGCCTCAATGGATAAATGGAGAGAAAAAATCAATATCCAGAAGTCACAGGCACTAAAAAAACGAAGCCTGCTTTCCTTTGCGCTCATTGCATTTCTGGCAGTTGTAAGAGAAGGTCTCGAAACGGTCATCTTTTTCATCGGGCTTGTCGGGAAGCTCCCGCTCACTGAACTGATCGGCGGAACTGCCGCAGGGCTTATCGTTCTCGTCATCGTCGGTGTTCTGATGATCAAGCTCGGAATGCGTATTCCATTGAAGCCGTTTTTTCTTCTATCAATGGCGGTTGTCCTGTATATGTGCGTGAAATTTCTCGGAACCGGCGTTCACAGCCTTCAGCTGGCGGGCATTCTTCCGTCTGATGCAGAAAGCTGGCTGCCGTCTGTATCGGTGCTAGGAATTTATCCGTCTGTGTACAGCACGATTCCGCAAATGTTGATTTTACTCTTTTTACTGATTGCGCTTGTTTCAGAAGCGGCAAAACATTTTACAAACAGAAAGGAACTGACAAAATGAATTTCACAAAAATCGCTGTATCAGCCGGATGCATCCTTGCGCTGTGCGCAGGCTGCGGAGCCAACGACACATCTTCAACCAAAGAAAAAGCTTCATCTGAAAAAAGCGGGGTCACTAAAGAAATCACCGCATCCGTAAATAAAATGGAAACCATCATTTCCAAGCTGAATGACTCAGCGGAAAAAGGAGACCAAAAAGAGATTGAAAAGAAGGGGAAAGAGTTAAACAGCTACTGGCTTTCCTTTGAAAACGACATTCGCAGCGACTATCCATTCGAATATACAGAAATCGAAAAACATCTTCAGCCAATCTACACAGAAGCGCAAAAAGACAAACCGGATACAGCAAAAATCAAGACAGAATCCGAGTCATTGAAAGCGTCCTTAGAAGACCTGACAGAAGCGAAGAAGAGCGGCAAAAAGGCTAGCGATCAGCTGGCAAAAGCAGCGGATGAGTATAAAGGCTATGTCAAAGAGCAGAGTGACCAGCTTGTCAAAGCGACTGAAGCATTTACGGGTGCTGTGAAATCCGGCGATATCGAAAAATCTAAAACGTTATATGCGAAAGCGCGTGTTTATTACGAGCGTATCGAACCGATCGCTGAAAGCCTTGGAGATCTTGACCCGAAAATTGATGCTCGAGAAAACGATGTTGAAGAAGGAGACAAATGGACAGGCTTCCATAAGCTTGAGAAGGCCATTTGGAAGGATCAAGATATTTCCGGGGAAAAGGCAACAGCTGACCAGCTTCTCAAGGATGTAAAAGAGCTCGACGGTTCAATTCAATCACTGAAATTAACACCTGAACAAATTGTAGCAGGCGCGATGGAGCTTCTGAACGAAGCCGGGATTTCGAAAATCACGGGAGAAGAAGAGCGCTACTCACGAATCGATTTAGTCGACCTTATGGCAAATGTGGAAGGCTCCGAAGCCGTTTATCAAACAGTGAAAAGCGCGCTTGTAAAAGATCACTCCGACTTGACGGAAAAACTGGATACGGAGTTCAGCGAATTTGAAGTTTTAATGGCAAAATACAAAACAAATGATCAGTCCTATACGTCTTATGATAAATTAAGTGAAAAGCAAATCAGAGAGCTGAGCACTAAGCTGACGACTCTTTCTGAAACCATGTCGAAGATTGCGAATGTGCTATAAAAGGAGTTTTGTAACATCATGAGCGATGAACAAAAAAAGCCAGAACAAATTCACAGACGGGACATTTTAAAATGGGGAGCAATGGCGGGGGCAGCCGTTGCGATCGGTGCCAGCGGACTCGGCGGACTCGCTCCGCTTGTTCAGACCGCGGCTAAGCCATCGAAAAAGGATGAAAAAGAGGATGATCAGGTTGTTCCGTTTTACGGAAAGCATCAGGCCGGAATCACAACTGCCCATCAAACGTATGTCTATTTTGCTGCATTGGATGTAACAGCAAAAGAGAAAAGCGACATCATTACATTATTTAGAAACTGGACAAGTCTCACACAGATGCTGACGTCTGGCAAGAAAATGTCAGCGGAGCAGAGAAATCAGTATCTGCCGCCGCAGGATACAGGTGAGTCTGCTGATTTATCCCCTTCCAACTTAACGGTCACATTCGGATTCGGGTCTGGCTTCTTTGAAAAAGACGGAAAGGACCGCTTCGGACTGAAAAGCAAAAAACCGAAGCACCTAGCCGCTCTTCCAGCGATGCCCAATGACAACCTGGATGAAAAGCAGGGAGGCGGGGACATCTGCATTCAAGTATGTGCAGACGATGAGCAAGTGGCGTTTCACGCGCTGCGTAACCTGCTAAATCAAGCGGTCGGCACTTGTGAGGTCCGTTTTGTGAACAAAGGCTTTTTAAGCGGAGGAAAAAATGGTGAAACACCGCGCAACCTCTTCGGGTTCAAAGATGGAACAGGCAACCAGAGCACGGAGGATGACAGCTTGATGAACTCGATCGTGTGGATTCAGTCCGGTGAGCCTGACTGGATGACGGGCGGCACCTATATGGCTTTTCGGAAAATCAAAATGTTCCTTGAGATATGGGACCGCTCTTCCCTTAAGGACCAAGAGGATACCTTCGGCCGCAGAAAAAGCTCAGGGGCGCCTTTTGGGCAGAAAAAGGAAACAGATCCCGTGAAGCTGAATCAAATTCCGTCTAATTCACACGTCAGTCTAGCGAAATCTACTGGAAAACAAATTTTGCGAAGAGCTTTCTCTTACACAGAAGGACTTGATCCGAAAACCGGCTATATGGATGCAGGTCTTCTGTTTATCAGTTTTCAAAAAAATCCCGACAATCAGTTTATCCCGATGCTGAAGGCTCTTTCAGCAAAGGATGCGTTAAACGAATATACACAAACAATCGGCTCTGCTTTATATGCATGCCCAGGCGGCTGCAAAAAAGGAGAATATATTGCCCAGCGTTTGCTGGGATCATAAAAGAAGCCTAAATCGGCTTCTTTATTTAAAAAACAGTTGTAACTTTGATTGTTACAGTTTAAAATCAATTTATACGAAAGGAGATTATCATGACAGTACACATTAAAGTTTATTCAGATTACGTCTGCCCATTTTGTTTCGTTGGAAAAGCCGCTTTTGAAGAAGCGATAAAAGGAAAGGATGTTGAAGTCGAGTGGATGCCGTTTGAACTGCGCCCAAGCCCATCTCCTCAGCTTGATCCGGTCAATGATCCTTCCAAACAGTACATGTGGCAGACATCAATTCAGCCAATGGCGGAGAAATTAGGAGTCGAGATCAATTTTCCAAACGTCTCGCCCCATCCGTATACAGACCTCGCGTTTGAAGGCTTCCATTTTGCGAAGGAATACAATAAAGGACATGAATATAATACCCGTGTCTTTCAGGCGTTTTTCCAGGAGGGCCAAAATATTGGCGATATTGACATCTTGACGAAGCTCGCTGAGGAAGTGGGATTAGACGGTGCATCATTCAAATCAGCACTGGAAACAAGAACATATCAGGACGTGCAGCGCCAAGCCTTGAAGCACGCCTATGAAGAGGCTGACATCACAGCCGTTCCAACCTTTATTATCGGCGACACTGTAATTCCGGGTGCTGCCGGCAAGGATGTATTTGAAAAAGCGATTTCTGACGAGCAGAAGAAAAAGTAAGGAAAAAGCTCTCTATAAAGAGAGCTTTTTTTATTCCTGTTCCATATGGACGCCAGTATGCGCCTTCACCTGAATTTCTGCAAACGTATCTTCATCAATTGTTTTATCAGACGACAGCACCGTTCCGAGCCACGCGCCGAGAAAGCCGAGCGGGATGGAAATAATTCCTGGATTAGACAGCGGAATGAGCGGATCACCGGTAAAAATAGCACCTCCGGCCGGGTCCCACACACTAGGGCTCATCGATACCAGCACAAGCGCGCTGATCAGGCCTGTCAGGCTGCCCCATAAAGCGCCTGAGGCATTGAATCGTTTCCAAAAGACTGTAAACACAATCAGCGGAAGGTTTGCGCTGGCGGCTACTGCAAACGCGAGTGCAACAAGGAACGCCACATTTAAGGATTGTGCAAAAATCGCAAGGAGAATCGAGAGTACTGACACAGCGACAGAAGCCCATCTGGCCGCTTTCATCTGTTCTTTTTCAGTTGCTTCTCCCTTTCTGATGATCTGGCTGTAAATATCATGGGCAAATGCTGAGGCGGCAGACAGCACCAACCCTGTCACGACAGCCAAAATGGTGGCAAAGGCGATGGCTGATACAAACGCGAACAGAAAGTCTCCTCCGAGCGCTTTTGCTAAAAGCGGAGCCGCCATATTTCCCGCTTGATCAGCCGCTGTAATCGCGTCAATACCGACAAATGCTGCGGCACCAAAGCCGAGAAACACCGTCATAATATAAAACACACCGATAATCCATGTCGCTGACACAACGGATGTACGGGCCGTCTTGGCATCCTTAACGGTATAAAACCGGATCAATATATGCGGAAGCCCGGCGGTTCCCAGCACGAGTGCCAAGTTTAACGACAAGGTCTCAAGCGGCACCTTGTATTTATTTCCGGGATTCATAAAATCAGCGCCAAGCGGAGTAGCCGTTTTCATCTGTTCAAACATGGTATTAAGGCTAAAGCCGAATTTCGAAAACACGATAATCGAAATCACGAGTGTGCCGGCCATCAGCAAAACGGCTTTAATAATTTGAACCCAGCTTGTCGCGATCATGCCGCCAAACACGACATAAATGGTCATCAGCACTCCGACGATGAGGACAGCCGCGGTATAATCCAGCCCTAGAAGCAGTTTGATCAGCGCGCCCGCCCCCACGAGCTGGGCGATCATATAAAAAGTAGAGATGGCAATGGTATTGAGAGCCGCGACACCGCGGATTTTCTTTTCTTTAAAGCGAGCGGCAATCATGTCTGCCATCGTGTACTTTCCAAGATTCCGAAGCGGCTCCGCCACGATGTACAAGACAACAAGATAAGTCACCAGAAAACCGATGCTGTAAAAGAAGCCATCAAATCCATATAACGCAATCATTCCGGCAATCCCGAGAAACGAGGCGGCAGACATGTAGTCACCGGCAATTGCCAGTCCATTCTGAACGCCGGTGAGCCCGCCGCCCGCCGTATAAAACTCACTCGTCGTTTTCGTCCGCTTCGCGGCAAAATACGTGATAATAAGCGTCAAGCCAACAATCGCCAAAAATAATAAAAAAGCAGTCATATTCATGTCTGTTCACCCTTCAGATCCTCTTTTAAAGCGCTTACATACCGATCGAAATGAGCAGCTCTCCGGGAATACACAGTACTCAGTATCCAGGTCATAGCGAATTGGGCGATGGCGAACAGCCAAGCCCATGAAACAGCTCCAATGGCCGGTGCATTCAAAAAGGTGAAATAAGATGTCAAAACAGGGAGTGAAAAATAAAAGACAAAAAAGAAAATCGCAGAAGGAACAATAAAAGCGCGTTTCTGCTTTAAAAAAGCTTGAAAAGACGGCGTTGCAGCAATCTGTTTATAATCAGCTTTGTACATGGCTTTCCTCCTTTTATTCGCTAAACGTAAGCAAAAAGGTACACCAATAGGTATGTACTGAAAGTCCGATTTATGCGTTGAACAATATCTGGAGGATGAAAAAAGAAGGAAGTCGTGAAGAGGTGAACACAGTGGTCTAAAGACAGGCGAAGGTTTTCAAGCTCGGCCGTGTATAAACGAGTTTGCTTTCAAAACCTCACCGAATGCAGCTTGTTCTCAGCAAAGCTGCTGTTTACCAGAGCACGGTTATCATGTTCGCATCACCTCTTTATGACAATGCATGTGCCAAGAGGTGATCGCATCACCGGCTGTCTGTCGTAGTTAGCTGACACACCGTTTGTCCTCAAGCTCAGCGCAGCGATTTGCTTTTGAATAGAGGATATGGTGAAAACTCAGATCAGGTGATAGAAAAGCCAGAGGTAAATAGATCCGCCTGTTCGGACTAGTCTTGCCGGACGGTTTTTTTGTGGTTTTTCTTTCTCGATGCTGTCTCAGATTCTAAAAACTGCCTCACATCATGAATGCCTAATCCAATGGATCTAGCTTCTTGAATTAACATATGCCAACCTTTGTCCAAATCTTTTTTAACATGAGTTTTCATAGTAACCTCCAATTGTATAAAATGTTTTCCTGCAACATGCGGGCAATAAAAGACAAGCCAGCGCGATGATGAGGCGAGTACAACAAATTTCACACATAGTTGCTCGGTGTTCACAAACTGAAGGAAAAACCACCTACCTATTCCCTAAAAAAATGACTAATATAACCAATGGACCTTATTTATAATAATAAACAATTAAATACTGACTGGATAGTATGTAAATGAAAATAAATCATTTAGCCTATTAAAAATGACCCCTGGGAAACCGAATAGCATAACCGTTCAAAGAAATAAATACCGCTAAAGATTGATCCGGTGTAAGATAAGGGTAATCATTACCGCCAGGAGAAAAATATGAAAAAAAACAAATTTCAAATTAAAAGAGAAGCAACATTTGAAAGTTTTATAGACGCTGGCGTGAATTTGTTGATTGACCGAGCGTATGATCCGGTTTCTGTAGAAGATATCAGCAGAGCCGCCGGGTACAGCAAAGGGGCATTTTATGTTCATTTTGTCAGCAAGGACGATTTTCTGCTGTATCTTCTCGAAAAACGTCAGATGAAAAAAAAGATCATTATAGGGTATCTTGATCAAATGGAGCGGGAGTCAGTGAAATCGCTGACATTGGACGAGGCTGCAAAACACGCTGCAGAACTGCTTTATTCCTATTACATAAATAAGCCGTCGTGGGACATCACCTCGTTTGCCATGAACATGCCGACGTATAAAGTCTTAAAGAAATGCAAGGCCTATGTCCGGCTGTACGAACTGTGGGTGGAAGAAAATGTGTTATATATTAAGTGGCTGAAGGAGAGAAAGCTGATTGACGCCTGTATTGATCCGGAATATACGGCTAAAATAATATGTGCAGTCCTCGACGGAATCATCAAACAATCATATGTATTGGGCCAGCCAGCCACCTTCCGCAGCTTTTTAGACGCACTCTCGATATTTTTCACTTTAGACAGAGAGCACGAGACGCCAAGAATTTTGAAAAGTTTTTCAGAAAGCGAGGAACATCAGTGAAGTATAGAGAAATAATTATGTATATCATTATGGGGGTTTTCACAACCATTGTGAATATCGCCAGCTTTTATATATTGGTAGAGATCATGAATGTGGATTACAAAGCCGCCACTGTCGCCGCTTGGATTTTGTCCGTGCTGTTTGCTTACATAACAAATAAATTATATGTGTTTCAGCAAAAAACACATGATCTGCAGAGCCTGCTGAAAGAGCTCACTGCTTTTTTCAGCGTTCGGGTCCTGTCTCTCGGCATAGATTTAGGCATGATGATCATTCTTGTCGGCCAGTTCAATACAAATGAAACCTTGGCCAAAATACTCGACAACGCGGTCATTGTTGTCGTCAACTATGTTGCGAGCAAATGGCTCGTCTTTAAAAAAACAAAAGAAGAAGGGGTATGACAGAGGACAGCAGCATATGATCTGCCGTTTTCTATGGAGAAATAAGGGGAATAAAAAATAAAAACCAGAAAGGTGATTGCACATGCGGGAAGAGCTAAAGGGGATATTTGCAAGTGTATTCGGAGAAAAAGAGGGGTTACGGTTTTTTTTCGCACCTGGAAGAGTGAATCTGATTGGAGAACATACAGACTATAACGGCGGGCATGTCTTTCCGTGTGCGCTGACAATGGGTACATATGCTGCTGTTGCAGAAAGAAAAGACGGGGTTGTCCGGATGTATTCAGACAACTTTAAAGACGCGGGGATCAAGGAATGCAGCCTTGACGACATTCGCTATCAAAAAGAAGACGACTGGGCGAACTACCCAAAAGGCGTTATTTATGAATTTCAAAAGAGGGGATATGCAGTTCCCCATGGCTTTGACATTGTATTTTCAGGGAATATTCCAAACGGGGCGGGGCTGTCGTCTTCCGCTTCTATTGAACTGCTGATGGGGGTTGTGCTCCAAAGCTATTTTCATCCTGAAGTAGATGCGCTTGAGCTTGTGAAAATGGCTCAGCATGCGGAAAACCAGTTTATCGGCGTCAATTGCGGAATTATGGACCAATTTGCAATTGGAATGGGTAAAAAACATCATGCGATGCTGCTGAACTGTGACACGCTTGACTATGAATATAGCAAACTCAATGTCTCAGGCCTCGCGCTGGTCATCGCGAACACGAACAAAAAAAGGACATTGGCTGACTCAAGCTATAATACGAGACGCCAAGAATGCAATGATGCATTGCTTGATCTGAAAAAAGGCCTCGATATTGCCGCACTGGGCGACATCAAGCCTTCTGATTTCGATGCGCATTCCAGCCTGATCCAAAATGAAACGAACAGACGCCGGGCAAAGCACGCTGTATACGAAAATCATCGTGCTATTAAGACGGCCCATATGTTCAAAGAGAACAATATAGATGAAATCGGGCAGTTAATGAAGGAATCCCACCTTTCATTGAAGGATGACTATGAAGTAACATGCCCTGAACTTGATGAGCTTGTGTTTGCGGCATGGGATCACGAAGGTGTAATTGGATCAAGAATGACGGGAGCAGGCTTTGGCGGCTGCACCATCAGCATTGTAAAAGATGAGTTCGTTGATGATTTTATTCAGAAGGTTGGAGACAGATATCAAGAAAAAACAGGGCTCCGAGCGGACTTTTATGTCGCGGATATCGGAGAGGGAGCGAGAGAACTAAAGGGGGAGTGACATATGAGTATTATTGAACATCTGGAACAGCTGCTTGAGTATGGCCTGGAACGAAAATTGATTTCGATCTGGGATCGGGAATATACGAGAAACCGTCTTTATGAAGCGCTGGGCATCACACATCCCGAGCCGATCTCCAGCACCAGCATCAAGCAGTCACAAAGCCTGCCGGACTTGCTCGCTCCCATCTATAAATGGGCTGCGGAAACCGGCCGAATGGAAACGGATACAGATACGTACCGTGACCTGCTCAGCGCAAAGCTGATGGGCTGTTTTGTGCCTGCCCCGTCCGAGGTCATTCGCAAATTTGAAGAGACAAAAGCATTATACGGCCCAAAACAGGCGACAAAGGAATTCTATCAATATTCAGAGGATGTCTATTATATACGGACTGACAGAATAGCCAAAAATGTTCATTGGACGGTGCCGACCGAATATGGCGAGCTGGAAATGACCATTAACCTATCAAAGCCTGAAAAGGACCCGAAAGCGATTGCGGCTGCAAAAGAGCAGGAACAGACAAATTATCCGATGTGTTTGCTGTGTAAAGAAAATGTCGGCTTCGAGGGAAACGTGAATCATCCAGCCCGGCAAAATCACAGAATCATTCCGGTCATCCTTGAGGACGAACAATGGTTCCTGCAATTCTCGCCATATGTCTATTATCCGGAGCACTGCATTGTCTTAAAAGGTGAACATGAACCGATGGAGATCAGCAAAAAAACATTTGAAAGGCTGCTGTCATTTCTTGGCCAATATCCGCATTATTTTATCGGTTCAAACGCGGATCTGCCGATTGTCGGCGGCAGCATCCTAAGCCATGATCATTTCCAAGGCGGCGCGCATGATTTTCCAATGGCACGTGCAGAAGCGGAAGACGTTTATGAATTAAACGATTATCCCGGCGTGTCGCTGGGCTTAGTGAAGTGGCCGATGTCTGTGCTCAGGCTCCAAGGAGACGAACCGGGTCATGTCGCCGAAGCTGCTGACCTTATCTTCCGCACGTGGCAGACGTATTCCGATGAAAAAGCCGGCATTGCCGCCTATACAGGCGATACGCCCCATAATACGGTCACACCGATTGCGCGGCGCAGGGGAGACTTGTACGAACTCGATATCGTACTGAGGAACAACCGGACGGATGAGGAGCATCCATTAGGAATATTTCATCCTCATCAAGAAGTCCACCATATTAAAAAAGAAAATATCGGCCTGATTGAGGTCATGGGATTGGCGATATTGCCTGGCCGCTTACAGGAGGAAATGAAAGAAACGGCAGCGGCGCTATGTTCTGCTAATCCGAAAACAGCTTTAGAACAAAATCCGCTCACGGCAAAGCATAGTGAATGGGCTCTTCGAATGATGGAAAAAAGAACCATAACAAAAGAGAACGTAGATCTAGTCATAAAAGAAGAGCTGGGACATGTATTCGCGCGCATCCTTGAACACGCCGGTGTGTTTAAACAGACAACGGAAGGAAAACAGGCCTTCAGAAGGTTCATCGACCAGTTGGGCGTCAAACCTGTCAAAAGCCTCAACCGCTAGGGTTGAGGCTTTTTCGATTTTTATGGCAAAACAAACACCCAAAGCGCTGACGCTTCGGGTGCTGCTGCTTTTATCCTCTTTTTCTGGTTAACAGGCTTACTAGAAAGACAACAATGGCTGCGCCGATTACCGCTGGAATAATGGCAAATCCGGCTAGGTGCGGCCCCCATGTTCCAAGCAGCCCGTGTCCGATCCAGGCGCCTATAAGACCTGCGATCATAGACCCGATAATTCCTCCGGGCATATCTCCTTTTACAAACAGGCTTCCAAGCCATCCGATAATAATAGCGACGATAAGTGAAATAAGAAAACTCATCATGCAACACATCCTATTTTTTATTTATTTGCTTATATCATTCCTCTTTTTTGTATAAGATAAACAACTGGATGCTCTCATAAAAAAATACGGACAATTCAGAGCATATTGGCTCTTCATTGCGCCTTTTCTTTCAATATTTTATGCGTTAAAATGGTAACCGTGTGAAAAGATGCTAGACAAGGAAAAAATAATTCCTATCTAGAAAGTTTAACAAAATGAAATTTTTGATTGACCTAAGTTTTTTATTGTGGTAAACCTTAATTTGTCAGAATTAGTTCTTCATCATCTTTCTTTACTTTATATGCGGAAATAACTAGAAACTTTTCATCTTAAGCGATAGATGTGAATAAAGTTGGAGCAATTTTTGTCGATTTTATGACATTTAAGCGAAAATGGGATGAAGTTTATAAAAAAATAAAGCTAATAAGTGAAGTTTTTGATAGCATAACAAAGTAGAGAAAAGATTTTGAGGAAGTATGCACTTCAGATTTATTACATCAATAGGAAGGATGGTGATCTTCTTGTTCAGAGCATTAAAACCGTTGCTTGTATTAGCGCTGTTAACTGTGGTTTTCGTCCTTGGGGGATGCAGCAATGCTTCAGTACTAGATCCGAAAGGACCTGTAGCTGAACAGCAAAGTGATTTAATCCTGTTATCTATCGGATTTATGCTGTTTATCGTCGGGGTCGTCTTTGTTCTATTTACCATTATTTTAGTAAAATACCGCGACCGTAAAGGCAAAGATAATGGATCTTATAACCCAGAAATTCACGGTAACACGTTTTTAGAAGTAGTCTGGACAGTGATCCCAATTTTAATCGTCATTGCACTTTCTGTGCCAACAGTACAGACGATATATTCGTTAGAAAAAGCTCCTGAAGCAACAAAAGACAAAGAGCCTCTTGTTGTTTATGCTACTTCGGTAGACTGGAAATGGGTATTCAGCTACCCTGAACAGGATATTGAAACGGTCAACTACTTAAACATTCCTGTCGACCGCCCGATCTTGTTCAAAATCTCATCTGCAGATTCAATGGCTTCGCTATGGATTCCTCAGCTTGGAGGGCAAAAATATGCGATGGCAGGAATGCTGATGGATCAATACTTACAGGCTGACAAAGTGGGTACTTACGAAGGCCGCAACGCGAACTTCACAGGTGAACATTTTGCAGACCAAGAGTTTGATGTGAATGCAGTCACAGAAAAAGACTTTAACAGCTGGGTGAAAAAGACTCAGAACGAGGCTCCTAAGCTGACAAAAGAGAAGTATGATGAATTGATGCTTCCTGAAAATGTGGACGAATTAACGTTCTCTTCTACTCACTTGAAATACGTTGATCACGGACAAGACGCTGAGTACGCGATGGAGGCGCGCAAACGCCTTGGCTATCAAGCCGTTTCACCGCACTCTAAAACAGATCCGTTTGAAAACGTAAAGAAAAACGAATTTAAGAAGTCTGATGATACAGAAGAATGATATTGATCAGGAAAGGAGGAAGCCTGCATGAAATTCAAATGGGACGAATTTTTCGTAACTGGTGACCCATTAATTCTGGGCGCACAAGTTTCCATTGCGCTTTCAACCATTGCCATTATTTTTGTACTGACTTACTTTAAAAAGTGGAAATGGCTGTGGTCTGAATGGATAACTACTGTTGACCATAAAAAACTCGGAATCATGTATATTATATCTGCTGTAATTATGTTATTCCGCGGCGGTGTCGACGGTCTGATGATGCGTGCCCAGCTAGCGCTTCCGAATAACAGTTTTTTAGACTCAAACCACTATAATGAAATTTTTACAACTCACGGTACAATCATGATCATCTTCATGGCGATGCCGTTCTTAATCGGTCTTATCAACGTTGTTGTGCCTCTTCAAATCGGTGCCCGCGACGTTGCATTCCCTTACTTGAACAACCTGAGCTTCTGGACGTTCTTTGTAGGGGCGATGCTTTTCAATATTTCTTTCGTTATCGGAGGTTCTCCGAACGCAGGCTGGACGAGTTATATGCCGCTTGCAAGTAACGACATGAGCCCTGGGCCGGGTGAGAACTACTACCTCCTCGGACTTCAGATTGCCGGTATCGGTACCCTGATGACAGGGATCAACTTTATGGTAACAATCTTAAAAATGAGAACAAAAGGCATGACATTAATGCGTATGCCGATGTTCACATGGACAACACTGATCACAATGGTTATTATCGTGTTTGCGTTCCCTGTACTTACAGTAGCATTAGCACTTTTATCATTTGATCGTTTGTTCGGCGCTCACTTTTTCACATTGGAAGCAGGCGGTATGCCGATGCTTTGGGCTAACTTGTTCTGGATTTGGGGACATCCTGAAGTATATATCGTTATTCTTCCGGCGTTTGGTATTTTCTCAGAAATCATCTCAAGCTTTGCAAGAAAACAATTGTTTGGTTACAAAGCGATGGTTGGTTCTATTATCGCCATCTCTGTATTGAGTTTCTTAGTTTGGACTCACCACTTCTTCACAATGGGGAACAGTGCGTCCGTTAACTCATTCTTCTCAATTACGACAATGGCAATCTCAATCCCAACCGGGGTTAAAATCTTTAACTGGCTCTTTACAATGTATAAAGGCCGAATCAGCTTTACAACACCTATGCTGTGGGCGCTTGCGTTCATTCCTAACTTCGTTATCGGCGGGGTTACAGGGGTTATGCTTGCGATGGCAGCAGCGGATTATCAATACCATAATACGTACTTCCTTGTATCTCACTTCCACTATGTGCTGATCGCGGGTACTGTATTTGCTTGTTTCGCCGGATTTATTTTCTGGTATCCAAAAATGTTCGGCCACAAGCTGAACGAAAGAATCGGAAAATGGTTCTTCTGGATCTTTATGATCGGGTTCAATATTTGTTTCTTCCCGCAATATTTCTTGGGGCTTCAAGGCATGCCTCGCCGTATTTACACATACGGACCGAACGACGGCTGGACAACATTGAACTTTATCTCAACAGTCGGAGCTTTCATGATGGGTGTAGGATTCTTAATCCTTTGCTATAACATCTACTACAGCTTCCGTTACTCTACTCGTGAAATCAGCGGAGATTCATGGGGTGTGGGGCGTACGCTTGATTGGGCGACTTCTTCTGCGATTCCGCCGCATTACAACTTTGCGGTGCTTCCTGAAGTCAAATCTCAAGATGCATTCCTGCATATGAAAGAAGAAAAAACTGAATTATACCCTGAAAGCAAATTCAAGAAAATCCATATGCCAAGCAACTCAGGCAGACCGTTCTTTATGTCTGTTGCCTTCGGTCTCGCTGGCTTTGGACTTGTCTTTGAATGGTACTGGATGGGCGTAGTCGGATTGATCGGAGTCCTGCTCTGCATGGTTCTGCGTTCATTCGAATACGACAACGGCTACTACATTAGTGTTGATGAAATAAAAGAGACGGAAAGAAAGATTTCCGAATAAGGAGGCGTGAGTTATGGAACATGCAGAACACGGCAATTCTAACGCGCCTATGGAATATCAATCTGAAACCGGCAGACTTAATATTCTCGGGTTTTGGATCTTTTTAGGGGCAGAAATTGTGTTGTTCTCAACACTATTTGCAACCTTCTTCGTTCTTAAAAACAGAACAGCTGGAGGTGTCTTGCCAGACGAACTATTTGAAGTCAATCTGGTAATGATTATGACGTTCTTGCTGCTGATCAGCAGCTTTACCTGCGGGATCGCTGTTCATGAAATGCGCCGCGGAAGTTTAAAAGGCGTAGTCATTTGGACAATTATCACTCTTCTTCTCGGTGCCGGCTTCGTCGGATGCGAGATCAACGAGTTTGTTCACTATGTACATGAAGGAGCGGCTCTCAGTACAAGTGCGTTCTGGTCTGGATTCTTTGTTTTACTTGGAACTCACGGAACTCACGTAACAATCGGGATTTTCTGGATCACAGGAATTCTGATTCAGTTGAAGAAACGCGGCTTAACTCCGCAAACTTCATCTAAAATCTTTATCTCAAGCTTGTACTGGCACTTCTTAGATGTTGTATGGATTTTCATCTTTACAGGTGTCTATCTCATGGGATTGGGGGGTCTGTAAAATGGCAAACAAATCTGCTGAACACAGTCACTTTCCATGGAAACACATTGTAGGTTTTATCCTGTCTATCGTTTTGACCCTGCTGGCTCTATGGGTTGCAGTGTATACTGACCTGAGCTCATCAGCAAAACTTTGGATTATCTTCGGCTTCGCCTTCATTCAGGCGGCGCTGCAGCTTCTCATGTTCATGCATATGACAGAGAGCGAAAACGGCACGATCCAAGTCGGAAACACGCTGTTCGGATTCTTTGGCGCGATCGTTATCGTACTTGGATCCATCTGGATTTTCGCGGCTCACTATCACCATGGTGACCATATGGACGGAAATCCTCCTGGAGGCGCTAAACACTCAGAGCACTCAGGCCACAACGAATAATACAAAAACCCTCTTCATTGGAAGAGGGTTTTTTGCTGTCTTCAGCTGCTTCGCTTTCTGCGAAGATACGGAAGGCCGTAAATGATAAATGCGGCGATATGAGCGACAATGACGTTAACGGCGAACAAAATAATCATGAGAGTGTGTCCAAGTGGAGAAAGGCTTTCTGTTGCGTAAAAGAAGAAGAATACCCACATTAAAATGATTGGCGGAATAGCTGAGAGTGCGACTTTTTTGTTATCAAGCCAAATAAAGAGAGGCGTTGCGCTGGCAACCAATAAGTAAGCAAAAAACATGTCCATCATACCCGTCTCCTTTCATTTTGTGATAACGTTTTCAAAAATGAAATAGAGGAACTGAGTTGTGTCTGTTTTGTGATTGTTTTTTGAACATTCTGTTACAATTATTATACCATGTTTTCCAGAAATTGATACGTGTTTTTGCAGAAATGGACTGGATCTATCGTCTTATTTTTTTTGTTTAATGTGCTAGGAGAATGTATGGGCATGGGGCTCTGAATTTTTAGCTGTTTCTATATGAGGTATCACATTATTTGGGAACATAAACACATTATCGCATTCGTTTTTTAACAAATTCTTTTGGTATGGCGTTTTTTTCATTTGAAAAGTTTTGTGTCAATCGAAACATTTCGGTTTATGATACGTCATATTTCGTGTAGCTGAAAAAGCGCCGCAAGTGCTGAAAAAACATAAAAGGAAGCGAGCTTCACGTGTCATCTTGAACGTGGTTCATGTATAATAAACATTAGTGATTTTCCGATGAAAATGTAAGGCGGGATAGAATGAGTCGATATAAGAAACAGCAAAGCCCCTTTTATCAGGGGGATTTGATTTTTATATTTGGTGTGTTTTTTATTATAAGCGTAGTATCAATTTATGCTGCCGGTCAGTTTGGGCAGTATGGGAACACGGATTGGATTCAGCAAATTGTGTTTTATCTTTTGGGGGCTGTTGCCATTACAGTTCTTTTGTACTTTGATTTAGAACAGCTTGAAAAGTTAAGTTTATATATTTTTATCATTGGTATTTTATCTTTGATTATTCTTAAAATCAGTCCCGAGTCTATTGCACCTGTTATTAAAGGGGCAAAAAGTTGGTTTAGGATCGGTAGAATAACAATACAGCCGTCAGAGTTTATGAAGGTTGGTTTGATTATGATGCTTGCTTCAGTTATTGGAAAAGCAAATCCTAAAGGAGTTCGGACGCTTAGGGATGATATCCACTTGTTATTAAAGATTGCGGGTGTCGCAGTTATTCCTGTAGGTCTTATCCTGATGCAGGATGCTGGGACTGCGGGAATTTGTATGTTTATCGTTCTTGTAATGGTTTTTATGTCAGGGATAAATTGGAAATTGATTGCGATCATAGCTGGTTCAGGTATCTTACTCATTTCATTAATTTTATTAGTAATGATAAACTTTCCTGACGTTGCTAAATCAGTTGGAATACAGGACTATCAAATTAAGCGGGTCACTTCTTGGGTGTCTGCTTCAAATGAGACACAGGAAGATTCAAATGACAGCTGGCAAGTTGACCAGGCCATCATGGCAATAGGATCTGGTGGTATTTTAGGTAATGGTATTTCTAATTTGAAGGTTTATGTTCCAGAGAGTACGACCGACTTTATCTTTTCTATAATAGGTGAGTCATTTGGCTTTATAGGCTGTGCAATTGTTGTCATCATGTTCTTCTTTTTAATCTACAGGCTTGTCGTTCTGATAGACAAAATACATCCGTTTAACCGTTTCGCTTCTTTCTTTTGCGTTGGCTATACGGCGTTAATTGTCATCCACACATTCCAGAATATCGGAATGAACATCGGCATTATGCCTGTTACCGGGATTCCGCTGCTGTTTGTCAGCTATGGGGGAAGCTCGACACTTTCCACGTTAATCGGATTTGGGATTGTATATAATGCAAGTGTGCAGCTGACGAAATACAGAAGTTATCTTTTTAATTCTTAATATGCAGACAGCCTTTTCAGAGGCTGTCTTTTTTTGTGCAGAGCATTTCACTTTTGAGATCACTTTTTTTCGGATATGATAAAAAGTGATAAGGAGGTTCTTGTGATGAATAACACAATCGAAACCATTTTGAATCATCGGTCAATCCGGTCTTTTACTGATCAGCTTTTGACAGCTGAAGAAATTGATACATTAGTGAAAAGTGCGCAGGCTGCGTCTACATCCAGCTATGTGCAGGCATATTCGATTATCGGGGTTTCTGATCCTGAGAAAAAACGCGAGCTGTCCGTGCTTGCTGGGAATCAGCCTTACGTTGAGAAGAACGGACACTTTTTTGTATTTTGTGCGGATTTGTACCGCCATCAACAACTGGCTGAGGAAAAAGGTGAACATATTTCTGAGCTGCTCGAGAATACAGAAATGTTTATGGTTAGCTTGATTGATGCGGCGCTGGCAGCGCAAAATATGAGCATTGCCGCTGAATCCATGGGGCTTGGCATTTGCTATATCGGCGGCATTCGGAATGAACTGGACAAGGTGACAGAGGTGCTGCAAACGCCTGACCATGTGCTCCCCCTTTTCGGACTGGCAGTAGGCCATCCTGCGAACCTTTCCGGCAAAAAACCGAGATTGCCAAAGCAGGCCGTTTATCATGAGAATACGTATAATGTGAACACAGACGATTTCCGTCATACTATGAATACGTATGACAAAACCATTTCTGATTACTATAGAGAAAGAACAAACGGGCAGCGGGAAGAAACGTGGTCCGATCAAATACTGAACTTTATGAAGCAAAAGCCGCGTACGTATTTAAATGACTACGTGAAAGAAAAGGGCTTTAATAAAAACTAAAGCAAACCTCTCCGTCTGGAGGGGTTTTTATGTTTCACGTGTAACATATTCCGACAAATAGGGACATGCTTTCACAAATAAATGGCGAATGATAGGGGACACTGATAAGCAGTGTGAGCGGCTTTGGAGAAAAAATAGGGGATCAGTGATACGATGAGGATGAGGTGGTAGGGATGGTTTCATTAAGTATATTAGATCAATCTCCAGTATCAGAGGGCAGCAATGCAGAAACGGCCTTACAGCAAACCGTTGCGCTTGCCCAAGCTGCTGAGGACCTTGGATATAAGAGATTTTGGGTTTCTGAGCATCACTTTTCAAAACGGCTGGCAGGGTCCAGTCCTGAGGTGCTAATCAGTCATATAGCGGCGAAAACAAAGCGAATCCGTGTTGGATCAGGAGGAGTCATGCTGCCGCATTACAGTGCTTATAAAGTAGCTGAAAACTTTCGTGTTCTGGAGGGGCTGACACCAGGAAGAATTGACCTGGGGCTTGGCAGAGCACCGGGGGGAATGCCGATTGCATCATGGGCGCTGAATGACGGCGGTAAGCGCAATGCTGATCAGTATCCGCAGCAAATCAAGGAGCTGACCATGTATTTGCATGATTTGGCGGATGATAAACACCGTTTTCCGAATCTGACGGCTGCGCCGCATATTTCAACGGCTCCCGATGTGTGGCTGCTCGGCTCATCTGGAGAAAGCGCGCTGCTCGCCGCGGAATCTGGCGCTGGCTATATGTTTGCCCATTTTATCAATGGAGAGGGCGGAGAGGGTACTGTCAGACAGTATAAGAGACGATTCAAACCGTCTGTGTTAGGAGAGACGCCTCGAGCGGCAGTTGCTGTTTTTGTTCTTTGTGCTGACACGGAGGAGAAGGCAGAGGAGCTTGGGGCTGTGCTTGATTTTACACTTTTGGCGGGAGAGCAGGGTATTCCTTTAGAGGGAGTTCCTTCGTATGAAGCTGTTCGGAAAAATACGTATTCTCCTTATGAACAGAGACGAATTGCTGATAATCGAAATCGAATGATTGTTGGTACGAAAGAACAGGTTAAGGAGCAGCTGCTAGCTTTGAGTAAAGCGTATGAAACAGAGGAAATCATGGTGGTGACCATTACACATCATTTTGAAGACAAGCTCCGATCGTATCGCTTATTGCACGAGGCGTTTGCTGACTGATCTTTAAAAAGCCCTGCCGATTCGGCAGGGCTTTTTCTTATTCAACAGTGAAAGGTTCTTCGGTCAAAACCTGGCTTGACTTGCCTTTGTTCGCGGCATATGCGAGCAAGTAATACTCTCCGGCCGGAAGTTTGGTTCCGCCATTAATCGTGCCGTCCCAGTCAAAGTACTGGTAACCTTTATCTTGGTTTTTATAAATGCCGGCTTGGCCTGCGAAATCAAGGTTGCTGTCATAGACGAGGAACGCCAGCTCTTCCGCTCCCGCAGGAAGGTAGGTTTCAATTTGATAGGTACCTTGTACAGACCCTTCGCTGACAGAGACAGATGTGACTCTCGGATAATCGGGCTCTTTCACAATCAGCAATGTAGGTACCTTAGCGACCGTTTTTCCGCCTTCTCTGACGATAACTGTTCCTTCATAGGTGCCAGCTTTTGTTTTCTTCGTATTGACCTTTACTTTTGCAGTGGCTTTCCCGGTTTGATGTGCCGGAATCACAACACGGCTTGTGCCGGATGTGGAAATGCCGCTGCCATTAAATGAGTATTCAAGTGTGTATGACTTTCTAATGGAAGATTGATTTTCAATCGTAAACGTTTCATTTTTTGTTTCGTTTCCGTTTTCCTTCAAGAACGTGCCGTATGAATAGCTTCCAGGTGAGACGAGCGAATCGGCTTTGATTGCGTTCATGATTCTTGCGCTGCCTGCGCCTTGAGCGTTATGCGGATATACTTCCCCATCGCTATCCTTTAAAGTGACAGCGGTATTCATGATGGCGGCTTTAATCTGTTCAACGCTCCACTTTGGTTTGGCTTGTTTAATAACGGCAACCGCTCCGGCAATATGAGGCGATGCCATGCTTGTTCCTTGTTTTGATCCGTAGCCGTATGGATGGTCAGGATCGTGTGTTGGGATCGTGCTCACGATATTGACCCCTGGCGCGGAAATATCAGGCTTAATCATCCACGTATCCATAACAGGGCCGCGTGATGAGAAATCAGCGACTTGTTCACCGAGCGCTTTTGAGACCGTCAACTTGAATGTTGTTTTTGTCTCACCAGCTTTCAGGGCGCTGACGAGTTTTTCGCCGTCTTCTAATGAAAGCTTAATCGTTGGGACAGACATGCCTGGCACATTGGCTTCAATTTCTCCAGAGAGGTTGTTATACACAACCATGCCGATTGCACCGGCTTTTTTAGCGTTATCCGCTTTATCCACAAATGCAATGCTGCCTCGTTTGACAACGGCGACTTTGCCTGTCAGGTCTTTCCCTTCAAAATCCTTTTCTTCGCCGATTCCCGCTTCGACAAGCTCAACTTCTTTGTTATTGAGCGCTTTGACGTCGTCCTCTTTGTTATAGCCCATCACTTTTGCTGAAGAGTAGGAGCCGAATGTGACGGCGTATTCATTGAGCGGCAGCTGAGTCGCACCGACAGAAATCGCTTCTCTTGATGTGCCCGGCGATCCGACTGTCCAGCCGTTCGGTCCGCTGTTGCCGTTTGAGGTAACAGCGACAACGCCTTCTGACATGGCCCAGTCAAGCGCTGTGCTTGTCGCCCAGTCCGGGTTGTTTAAAGAGTTTCCGAGAGACAGGTTCATCACATCTGCCCCGTCCTGCACTGCACGTTCCACGCCCGCGATGACGTTTTCCGTTGTGCCGCTTCCGCCAGGCCCTAACACACGATAAGCAAGAAGTGTGGCATCAGGCGCTACGCCTTTAATTGTTCCGTTTGCAGCCACAGTTCCGGCTACGTGTGTGCCGTGGTCAGTCGCTCCGCCCCTCGGATCGCCTGTTGGTGTTTCTTTTGGATCGTAATCATTGTCCACAAAATCGTATCCTTTATATTGTCCAAAGTTTTTCTTCAGATCTGGGTGATTGTATTCAACCCCAGTGTCAATAATCGCCACCTTAATGCCTTTTCCTGTGTAGCCTAAATCCCATGCATCGTTTGCTCCGATATAAGGCGCACTGTCATCCATTTGCGGAGATACGGCGTCTTCGGAGATTGTGACGTCTTTATCCTTTATGTTGTCTGTTTTATATGTGACGTTCGGGTACACTGCCTTAACGTCTTTTACCGCGAGAAGTTTTGGAATCTCATTAGCTGGAAGCTTCATAGAGAAGCCTGAGAATACCTGCTCATATTCCCGGTTTACTTTTCCGTTTTTCACCGCTTTGATTGCTTTATTTTTTGCTTTGGTGCGAGCGGTTTTCAGCTTGCTTTTCGATTGGCTTTCTCCCGCTTCCTTCGCTTCTGCCAAGGATTTTTCTTTTAATTCCACTATAACGGTTGTTTTTTTGCTTGTCGTCATGTCGATATCACCGAATACCTCGGCTTTTTCCAGATCAGCCGACGTTTTTGAAGAAGCCGGAGCTGCCTGGACGCCCGTAATACCTGTGGATAACGCAAAAAATAAGACGAAACTTACAAGCAGAAAGCGAATGATCCCCTTTTTCAATGTGTTTCCCCCTTTGTATTTAGAAAAAATGTGAAAGGTCTAGTATATATTTCTTGAAAATTCAAAAAAATCCTTGTGTCATTTGGACCATTTATTGGATTTTGTTTGTGTATAACGAAGGAGTTATACACAGAACCCTGTGTATAAGTGAATAAACCTGTGTATATATATAGTTAGGAATATACGTTCGTATACAAAATATAGATAGAGTTTGTGGACATGTGGATATCTCTTGTGATTAAGTTGTTCTTATCTTTGGGATAACTTGTGTATAAAGTTTTCAAAGCGGTTCTCCAATTTTCATTTCAATTCTTTCAGCTTTCAACAAAACTTCTAAAAACTAGTTGGTTTTTTCACTCATATTGTGACAAAGAATTCTCTTTCCACGGTCTATCATAGAGTCATGAGTTTTGCTAGAGCCGCTAGTTTGCGAGAAAAGAAATCGGCCGTCTTTTCTTGCGGGCTGCGGCTGAGAAAACGGGCTGCTAAAAAGGCTGCCTGCCAAAAAGAAGCGGAGGGATGTTTTTCTATGAAACGTTTGCTTGTATCTTTACGGGTGTGGATGGTCTTTTTGATGAATTGGGTGACGCCGGACAGAAAAACTGCGGCTGCCGCGGTCTATTCGGCTCAGCGTACATACCAAAGAAAGGCGGCTGTGCAGGCCGCAGGACTCGTTTCGTTTTATGAGTGGCGGATGGCTGTGAATGAGGAAGAAAAGCAGAAAGCGAAAGCCGCCGCGCTTTATAAAAGAAGATGTTTGCAAGCCTTCAAGGAATCGCCAAAGCAGGAGAGAGCGGGCCCGCATCTTTACATGGCGGTCAAAAGGAGGTAAAATCCCAGTCAAAAGCAAATTGGCGGGAGAGATAACCTCTTGAAAATCTATAAAGTATTAAACAACAATGCGGCTTTAATAAAAGAGGATGATCAGGAAAAAATCGTGATGGGACCGGGAATCGCTTTTCAAAAAAAGAAAAATGATCTCATCCCTATGAATAAAGTGGAAAAGATCTTTGTCGTGCGCGAGGAGAATGAAAAGTTCAAACAAATCCTGCAAACACTGCCGGAGGAGCATATAGAAATAGCTGAGGATATCATCAGCTATGCGGAAGGAGAGCTCGCGGCGCCGCTGAGCGATCACATTCATATCGCGCTTTCCGACCATTTGTCCTTTGCGATCGAAAGGATTCAAAATGGGCTGCTTGTGCAGAATAAATTGCTGCATGAGATAAAGGCGCTCTATAAAAAAGAATATGAGATCGGCCTGTGGGCGATCGGACATGTAAAAGAGACATTGGGCGTGTCTCTGCCTGAAGATGAAGCGGGTTATATTGCCCTTCACATCCATACGGCGAAGATGGATGCGGAGAGCATGTATTCAGCGCTGAAGCATACGACCATGACCAAAGAAATGATAGAGAAAATAGAACAATACTTTAATCGAAAGGTGGATGAAAACAGCATTTCCTATCAACGCCTTGTCACGCATTTGCGATACGCGGTCAGCCGGTTGGAATCAAATGAAGCGCTCCATCGTATGGACGAGGAGATGCTTTATTTCATCCAAAAAAAGTATTCATTCGCCTATCAATGTGCGCTGGAGCTGGCGGAGTTTTTGAAAAATGAATATCAATTACATTTGCCGGAATCCGAGGCCGGCTATATCACGCTGCATGTCCAGCGTCTTCAAGATCTCTCGGAATAACCGCTTTGACTTGCAGGGAGTGATCTCTGGAAGTTTTTTTATTGATCAGGATTCAGTGTGTAGTACATCCAGCCCATCATAACTATTCCCGCGGTCAGATTGCCTAGCGTAACGGGGATTAAGTTTCTGACTGCTCCCATCAGTGTCACTGTATCAGGGTGCTCAATCAAAAGCGAGATGGCGAATGTGCACATATTGGCAATGCTGTGTTCAAAGCCGGAAATAAAGAAGCAGAAAACGAAAAGCATCATGGTAAAAAGCTTTGCTCCTTCCCCTTTGAGAGACATTGGAATGAAAAAGGCGAGGCACACAAGCCAATTGCACAGCATTCCTCTGAAAAACAATTCGGAAGCCGGCGGCTCCATTTTGTGCTCTGCCAAATGAATCAAAAAGGAATGAACAGAAGGCTCCTCAAAAAGTCCCGTCGCGCTGATCAGGATGGCAAACAGAATGGCGCCGATTAAATTGCCGGCATAGCTTGACATCCACAAGTACAGGGTGTCGCGCCAGCTGAGTTTTTTCCGGAGCGCGGTATAGGTGAAATAAAAGGTGTTGCCGGTAAATAAATCTCCGCCTCCGTAAGCAATCATCAGAATAGCGGCCCCGAAAGTGACAGCAGCTGCCGGAAAGGCAAACGGAGAATCAGCCATAAAGAAATAGCTGCCTGTTTTACTTGCGGCTGTAATGCCAAAACCAATAAACATACTGGCCAAAATGGACCGAAGCACATAACGGATTTTGCTTGAAGCGAATATGTTTTGTTTTTTCAAAGCATACTGTTCAACCTTTTGCAATGCTTGAGTTTCCATTGTCTTTTCCTGCTTTCTTTCATGATTGAGCATAGTATAGCACGATATTGTGAAGTGTTTCACAAATAATTTTTACGAATTTTTGTCTACATGTTTTATCAAACTATTTAACTAAAAAAATAGTTGACGAAAACGCTGTCATGATTTATGATGAAAGCGTATTCTTAATCTGAATAAGCGGGATTGTGACTGGTAAAGCAGGCAAGACCTAAAATTTGCGTAAATGAAAAAGGATCGCTGTGTCCTTTATTCGTTGGCGAATTTTAGGTCTTTTTTGTTTAAATAAAAGGGGGAGAAATAGATGGATTACAAAGAGACTGCAAAACGCCTCATTGAGCTTCTCGGAGGGAAAGAAAATATTATCAGCGCGGCTCATTGTGCAACAAGACTGCGTTTAGTGATGAAAGATGAATCAAAGATAGATCAAGCACAAGTAGAAGAGCTTGATGGCGTTAAAGGGGCTTTCAGCAGCTCTGGCCAGTACCAGATCATTTTCGGAACAGGCCTTGTGAATAAAGTATTCGATGCCTTTTCTAAAGAAGCTGATATCGAGCGTGAAGAACACGTCAATCATCAGGATGCGGCAAAAGAAAAGCTGAATCCCGCTGCGAGATTTGCGAAAACGCTTTCTAATATTTTTGTCCCAATTATCCCGGCTATTGTGGCCAGCGGCCTGTTAATGGGATTGCTGGGTATGATCAATGCGTTTCATTGGATGAGCAAGGATTCTGCAGTTTTTCAGCTGCTTGATATGTTTTCAAGTGCAGCATTCATTTTCTTGCCGATTCTAATCGGAGTAAGCGCTTCAAAGGAGTTTGGCAGCAATCCATACTTGGGAGCGGTCATCGGGGGAATCATGATTCATCCAAACCTTTTGAATCCATGGGGTTTGGCTGAAGCGACACCTGATTATATGCATCTTTTCGGATTTGATATCGCGCTTCTAGGCTATCAGGGAACTGTCATCCCTGTTCTGCTGGCGGTTTATGTAATGAGCAAGGTAGAGAAATGGACAAGAAAAGTGGTTCCGCATGCGGTAGACTTGCTTGTTACACCTTTTGTTACTGTAATTGTCACCGGGTTTGTTGCTTTTATCGCGATTGGCCCTCTGGGCAGAGCGCTTGGCTCCGGCATTACGGTTGCTTTAACTTATGTGTATGACCATGCCGGTTTTGTGGCAGGTTTGATTTTCGGGGGCACGTATTCACTCATCGTGCTGACAGGCGTTCATCACAGCTTCCATGCGATTGAGGCTGGGCTTATTGCAGATATAGGCAAAAACTACTTGCTGCCGATCTGGTCAATGGCGAATGTCGCACAGGGTGGGGCCGGCCTTGCCGTCTTCTTTATGGCCAAAAAAGCAAAGACAAAAGAAATCGCGCTTCCGGCAGCATTTTCCGCTTTTCTCGGCATTACTGAGCCCGTCATATTCGGAGTCAATCTTCGCTACCGAAAACCGTTTATCGCTGCGATGATCGGAGGCGCATTGGGTGGGGCATATGTCGTCTTTACACATGTAGCTGCAAACGCTTACGGGTTAACGGGAATTCCGATGATCGCCATTGCGGCTCCGTTTGGCTTTAGCAACTTGATTCACTATCTGATTGGCATGGCGATTGCGGCAGTGTCAGCGTTCATTGCAGCATTTGTCATGAAGATTAATGAGGATGAGGAGAGGAAAAAATGACAGCACATGATCAGGAGCTTCGTCGCCGGGCTTATGAAGAGGTGGAGAAAAAAGAGCCTATCGCTGACAGCGATCCGCATCGCCAGCATTTTCACATCATGCCGCCGGTTGGGCTGCTGAATGACCCGAATGGCGTGATTTATTGGAAGGGCACCTATCATGTATTCTTTCAGTGGCAGCCTTTTCAGACGGGGCACGGCGCGAAATTTTGGGGGCATTATACGACACAGGATGTTGTGAATTGGAAGCGGGAAGAGATTGCGCTGGCTCCGAGTGATTGGTTTGATAAAAACGGCTGCTACTCGGGCAGCGCTGTCACGAAAGACGATCGGCTCTATCTGTTTTACACAGGAAATGTCAGGGATCAGGATGGAAATCGGGAAACGTATCAATGCCTTGCTGTTTCTGACGACGGGCTGTCCTTTGAGAAAAAGGGTGTTGTCGCCCGCCTTCCGGAAGGATATACGGCGCATTTTCGCGATCCGAAGGTATGGGAGCATGAAGGCACATGGTATATGGTGATTGGTGCGCAAACAGAGAATTTGAAAGGGCAGGCTGTATTGTTTGCTTCTGATAACCTGAGTGAGTGGAGATTTCTTGGCCCGATAACCGGCGCGGGCTTCAACGGGCTGGACGATTTTGGATACATGTGGGAATGCCCTGATTTGTTTTCCCTTCAAGGATCGGACGTGCTGATTGTTTCGCCTCAAGGGCTTGAGGCTGACGGTTTCCGTTATCAGAACGTATATCAATCAGGTTATTTTGTCGGCCGTCTCGATTATAGCAAGCCTGAACTGAAGCATGGTGAATTTACGGAGCTTGATCAAGGTTTTGATTTTTACGCGCCGCAAACACTTGAAGACGATCAGGGAAGGCGGATTTTGTTTGCATGGATGGCGGTGCCTGATCAGGATGAAGGGTCCCATCCGACCATTGACTGCCACTGGATTCACTGCATGACGCTGCCGAGACAGCTGACGCTTTCAGGCCAGAAGCTGATTCAGCAGCCGCTGCCTGAGCTAAAAGCCATGCGCAGAAATGAGAAAAAAATACACATCAACATGCATGGATCATCTGGTGCGCTTCCGGTGGAAAAACCTGAAAGAACTGAGATTCTGCTGGAAGACATTCATACGGAGTCTGGCTTTTCAATCAGTATCCGCGGAACGGCTACGTTTTCCTTCCATAAAGACGAGGGGATTGTTACGCTGGAACGAAAGAGCTTTGACGGAAAAAGAACAGAAGCGAGACATTGCCGCATCAAGGATTTGCATACCGTACACATGTTTCTCGACGCGTCATCTATGGAAATCTTTATAAATAACGGAGAAGAGGTCTTTAGTGCAAGATATTTTCCTTTCCCGGGAAATCATGAAGTAACAGCCAGTGCGACCGGGAAATCTGAAATGAATGTCGGAATTTGGACACTTATGTAGAAAATCCTTCTATTTTCTTATGTGAAATCTGAGCCATCTGTGCTATTCTTCAACGATAACCTACTATTTTTTTCTGTAAAAGGAGTTGTTTTCTTGAATATACATGAACAGAAGATAACACCGGAATGTTTGGAAAAGGCTGCTAACCAAGTTGAAGATAAGCGGGAAGAATATAAGGATGTGCTGCTTCAGCTGAAAAAAATGCTTGGCGGAACAACGCCGCACAGTGAAACGGCGGAAATTCTCACGCGGGCATATGAACAAATGAAGGAATATGCACTTTTTGTTCAGTCGATAGAAACATTTTTGAGGAAATCTGCAAACAATTTAAAAATCAAATAAACAGGCTGCCGATGGGATCGGCAGTTTTTTCTGTGAAAAGTCTTCGGTGATTTAAAAAGGGCTGCCTCTCTGTAAGGCAGCCCCTTTTTTTATGATTGTTGATTCAGGCGCAGTGCAGAATGCTTCGTAGGACCAACATACTGGTTTAGCGGGAAGGATTCTTTAATGGCCGCTGTGATGAATTCTTTCGCTGCGTAAATGGCTTCTTTGACTTCCGCACCTTTGGCAAGCTCCGCTGTCACGGCTGCTGAGAATGTACAGCCTGCGCCATGTGTATAAGGCGTATCGATCATATCGCTTTCAAGGACTTCCGCTGTTTCTCCGTCATAGAGAACATCAACGGCTTTCTCGTGTTTGAGTTTGCCTCCGCCTGTAATGACGACATATTGAGCGCCGAGTGCGTGAATTTTTTTCGCGGCTTCGATCATATCGTCAACTGTTTTTAGTTCATCCATGCCGCTGAGCTGGCTGGCTTCAAACAAGTTTGGCGTAATGACAGTGGCTAGCGGAGCCAATTGCTCACGCAGGGCTTGGGCGTGCTCCGGATAAAGGACTTCATTAGCACCTTTGCAAACCATAACCGGGTCAATTACCACATTTTTTAATTGTTTTTCTTTGATCGTTTTTGCCGCAAGCTCGATAATATCAACGGTTGGCAGCATTCCTGTTTTCATGGCGTCAACACCGATGCCGTCCGTAATTGTTGCAAGCTGGGCGCGGATTGTATCAGTATCAATCGGGAATACCTGATGGTCCCAGCTGTTGTTTGGGTCCATCGCAACGATCACCGTTAAGGCGGTCATCCCGTATACGTTTTTTTCTTGAAATGTTTTTAAATCAGCTTGAATCCCAGCACCGCCGCTGGAATCTGAGCCGGCAATGGTGAGTGCTTTATGCATAGACATGTCTTGAACCTCCATCATGTTTTGTCTTTCATTATAGTTAGATTTTCTCTGTATCACAATATAGAAGATCTATAGGAATCATTTGACAATCTCAACGGGCTTTCGTAAAATGCTACATAAGAAAACTAGGTAGGGGTTTTGAGATGTTAAATCGTGAGCTGGTTAAGGGAAGCACGGTTATATTGATATTGACGCTTCTGAACGAGCGGCCGATGTACGGCTATGAGCTTGTAAAAGAAATGGGAAGCCGCAGCGGAAATGAACTGCAGATGAAAGAAGGGACCTTGTATCCTTCTCTTCACAAGCTTGAACGCCAAGGGTATATTTCTTCCTACTGGGAGAAGCAGGAGAAAGGACCGGACCGCAAATATTACCGGATTACAGACGAAGGCAAAGAAGTGCTGGCGGAACGCACGAAGGAATGGAGCGTATTTTCAGCCATGATGGACCGAATACTGAAGTGGAGCGGACAAAATGGATAAAGAAACATATGTATCCAAAATCAAAAGCGGGCTTAAAGGGCTTCCTGAAGACGAGGCAATGATAGAAGAGATTGAGAGCCATATTGAACATCATCTGTTTTGCTCTTTTCAGGAAGGAAAGAGTGAGGAGGAAGCTATGCAGACTTTATTGCAGGCGTTTGGAACACCAACTGACATTGTTTCTTCGTTTAAGAAAATACAGCCAGTAACGTTCCGTGCGTTTTTGATGTTTCATCTTTTCTGTAACAGTGCCCTATTCGCTGTCGGCATTGCGATTACAATAATGCATGTATGGCTTGAATCACCGTTTGTTCAAGCAGTATGGAAAGGCATTTCTGTTTCTGTTTGGCTGATCTTAGCTGCATATATGATCTACTGGGTGCTGATTGGGTATCAAGGGGTGAAGGAGTTTGGAAAACGCGGAGAAAAGCTTGTTCTACATACGATTCTGATCTCAATGGTGCCAAACGTCATTTTTATGCTTGTTTTTCTATTCAATGTAATTCCTGCTGCGCTGTTTCAATCCTTGTTGACACCTTGGTTTGTTGGAACTTGTGCTTTTGCAACGCTGTTATTTCCGTTATTTGGCCGAATGGGCTGTTATATTGGCAGGCGTCAGCTTGCCTGATTTTTTAGGTATATACATAGAAATTCTATGTAAAGGGGGTGTATGTCGTGAGGATTAGCTCTTGTTTATATGGTTTTGTAGCTCATGGAGCAGTATTTTTGTTTACTGGCGGCTGCATGCTCTTGGCTATGGCAGCCAGCTTGCCTTTTGTTTTTCTGCTTGATTGGCTGCCTGATGTCGTCTTTACAGCAGGTGCCATTCTTACGCTGTTATGTTCATATGCTTATGTCTGGTTTTGGGCGGTCCGATTTGCATATAACCAGAAAATGCGCCTGTTTGAGGTTCAATTGGGGTCCTTTGTGGTGCTGGCCCTCATGATATCTTTGTTTTTATTGGATGGATCTAGTATGAAAGACATCATGATGAATTGGGACGATACAGGCTGTGCTTTTGTTCCGCCGGCTTTTACATTTTTGTGTCTTTCTTATGCACTGGTGCTGCTGCCGGTCTATCAATCTAAGCTGTGGCGTCTTATCCTTCCGAATGGCGTCCGCCTGAAAGATCTCTTACATGTCTTTGGAGATCTGATGCTGATCATGGTGCTTCTGATCGGAGCCACTTTGCTGTTTCTATCATTGTAGTATGCCGTTTCAGTAGGATATTCCCACTGATCTCCTGTTCAATATATGTTTTAATAGTACATGACTATGAAAATGAGAAGGAGAGCATCATGAAGATTTCTATCGTAATTGTGACCCATAATCGGATTCCGGCTTTGTGTGAGCTTTTGGAGTCGATTTCCCGCCAGACCTTGAAGCCGTATGAAATTATTATTGTGAATGATGCCGGGGAATCGGTCGTGCCGGTCAAAGCACTGTATCCGGAGCTGCCGATTGCTGTCATCAATTTAGAAAAGAACTCGGGGCATGTGGCTGCGAGAAATGCCGGTGTAAAAGAGGCGTCTGGGGATTGCATTATGCTGTGTGATGACGATGATTTCTTTACGCCAGGGCATATCGAGAAAATGGCAAAGGAAATAGAAACGGCAGACTTCGTTCATTCTGATGCGGAAATAGTTTCGTTTGAAGAGAAAAACGGAACAAGGTATCCAGTGTCACGGAAATTGTTTGCTTATACCGCTGACTATGAGGATATGAGAGTGTTTTCTACATACGTGCCGTCGGGCAGCATGTACAGACGTTTTCTGCATGATGAAATCGGGTATTTCGATGCTGATGTGCACAATTACTGGGATTGGGATTTTTATTTACGTGTGGCCAAGGATTACCGGGTGAAGCGTGTCCCTTGCGCCAGTGTGATTTATGCCTTCAGTGACGCGGGAGACAATCAGTCTGCGGACCTTGGCGCCAAGCGGAAGCAATATTTGGATCGTTTAAGTGAAAAGCACGGACTCGGGGAGCTGCCGACGAAAAACTTTGCCGTCCTGCTTGAAGAGCCTGAGATGAAGAGGCGGGAAGCAAAAAGTGAAATGGTTTGGGATGGCGAGCCTGTCTATTCCAGACTTCATCGTTCGTAAGGGGGCCTGAATCTTGAAACAGCTTTTACAAGACAGCTGGTGGAATCAGCTAAAGGAAGAGTTTGAGAAACCGTATTATCAAGAGCTCAGAGAAATGCTGAAGCGGGAATACGCGGAGCAAACGATTTATCCGGACAGCCGGGATATTTTCAATGCGCTGCATTATACCTCATACGATGATGTCAAGGTCGTCATTCTCGGCCAAGATCCGTATCACGGGCCGGGACAGGCTCAAGGTTTAAGCTTCTCTGTCAAGCCCGGTGTAAAGCAGCCGCCTTCGTTAAAAAATATTTTTCTTGAGCTGCAGCAGGACATCGGGTGCAGCATCCCGAATCACGGGTCGCTTGTGAGCTGGGCAAAGCAAGGCGTTCTTTTGCTGAATACTGTGCTGACAGTAAGGCGCGGACAGGCGAATTCCCATAAGGGAAAAGGCTGGGAGCGACTGACGGACCGAATTATTGACGTGCTGAGTGAAAGAGAGCGGCCGGTTATCTTTATTTTGTGGGGACGGCATGCTCAAATGAAAAAAGAACGGATCGACACGTCCAAGCATTTTATCATTGAATCGACGCATCCCAGCCCGTTTTCGGCGAGAAACGGATTTTTCGGGAGCAGACCGTTTTCCCGGGCGAATGCCTATTTGGAGAAAATGGGAGAGGCGCCGATTGATTGGTGTATTAAGGATTTGTAAAAAGCGCAGGTGATCTGCGCTTTTTTATTTGAGTATTTTTCGAATCATTCGCAGCCCGTTTTTGGAGGAAGGATAACGAAATGCGAAGTCGAAGCGGTTCGTTTGCTTGACGACGCTTTTTTTGTGCGTAAATGTGTTAAAACTGTCAAACCCGTGATAGCTGCCGATGCCGCTTTCCCCAACGCCGCCGAATGGCAAATACGGCGTCGCCACATGCATTAACGTATCATTGACACAGCCCCCGCCAAACGACAGATTTCCTAAAACAGCGCGCTCAGTTTCTTTGTTTGTGGTGAAGAGATACAGGGCGAGCGGCTTTGGGCGCGATTGGACTTTCTCAATGACTTTCCCGATATCGCGGTATGTAAAGAGCGGAAGAATCGGCCCGAAAATCTCCTCCTGCATCACTGGAGAGTCATCTCTCACTTGTTCGAGAATGGTCGGCGCAATTTTGTGATGATTGGGATCAGATTGTCCGCCTGTGAGTGGGATGCCGTCATTCAGAAAGCTGAGCAGCCGCTGATAGTGGCGCTCACTGACGATTTTGCCGTACTGTGGATTCCGTTCCGGCTGAGGGCCGTAAAATTCTCTGATCGCACGCTTCATTTCTTCTGCCAGCTTCGTTTTGATGTCCTCGTGGACAAATAAATAATCCGGTGCGATGCAGGTTTGTCCCGCATTTGTAAATTTCCCGAAGACGATGCGTTTGGCGGCAAGCTGAATGTCAGCATCTTTATGGACGATGCAGGGGCTTTTGCCGCCGAGCTCCAAGGTTACGGGAATTAATTGTTTGGCGGCGGCCTCCATGACGATTTTTCCTACAGCTACACTGCCTGTAAAGAAAATGTAGTCAAAGGGCTGCTGTAATAATGCTGTGCTGACGTCGGGCCCGCCTTCTGCCATAGCAACATAATCGGTCGGAAAAACGCTGCTGATGAGTTTGGAAAGAATAGCAGAAACAGCCGGCGTATATTCTGATGGCTTGAGAACGACCGTGTTCCCCGCCGCAATGGCTCCAATCAACGGAGAAAGCGCCAGCTGTAAGGGATAATTCCAAGGCGCAATCACCAAAACGGTTCCATACGGCTCAGAAATGATGATGCTTTTGGAGCCTAGATGAGTCAGCGGCGTTTTGACTCGTTTCGGCTTGGACCATTTTCTCAGCCGTTTCATGACAAAGCTGATTTCCTCCAAGACGATTCCGATTTCTGTTGAGTATGCTTCTTGCTCGGATTTGTGGAGATCCTGGTAGAGAGCGGCTATGAGATCGGCTTCATGAGTTCTGACGGCTTGTTTCAGCTTTCGCAAAATGTTCAGTCTCGATTCAAGCGGTCTCGTATGTCCCGCCGCAAAATAGGCTTTATGCTTGCTGATGATAGAGGGGATGCTGTTCATTCCGTTTCTCCTTTTTGTAAGGTATGGTGATTTATTATGTGAAAAATCTCTTCTGCTTGTCAATCGCGCAAGGTTTGTCAGAAAAAATAACAAACTCATATCTGCGTTTACAGCAGGAATTTGATAAAATGCAGGAAGACAACATTTATTTTTTTGGAGGGTGCTTCATGAACATTCATATATCTGCATTAATTCAAAAGATGGAAGAGGAGCTGAAAAAAGCAAAAACAGCTGAACGGGATGAGGAGCTGAAGCGTTATGTAGCGGTTGTCCGTTCTCTGTGTGATGTCGTGCTTGATCAGCCGGAGAACGTGAGCGCGCCCCGCATACAGCCGAGCGTTACGCCAAGTCCTGCCGCGCCGCCATCGACAGACCAGCTGATGATGGAAAAAATGATGGGGAGCGCGGGATTAAACAAATATCGAAAGCAAGAAAAAGAGAAGCAGGAAGAGGATGGAAACGGAGAGTCTTTATTTGATTTTTAAAGAGAGAGGTTGAGCTTACGTGAAATTGATTCTTGGCGCGCTGCAATGGACAGCGTTTATTATTGCTGCGGCGATAGTTGTTCCGGTGGCGGTTGCCCAGTCGTTCCATTTGAATCACTCAGATTCTGCGAGATTGATTCAAAGCACTTTTTTTGTACTGGGGATTGCCGCCGTCATTCAGTGTTTGAAAGGCCACAGACTGCCGATCAATGAAAGCCCAGCCGGCTTGTGGTGGGGAGTGTATACGATCTACGCAGGGCTGACGGGAACTGTGTTTGCGACATATGGAGACACACTGCGGGGTTTGCAGGGAGCTCTTCTTGTAAGCGCTGTATGTTTCTTTTTGTTAAGTGTTTTCAAGGTCATTGACAGACTTGCAAAATTGTTTACTCCGGTTGTAACGGGCGTCTATTTATTGCTTCTTGTCATGCAGCTGAGTCAGCCCATTATAAAAGGAATTCTCGGAATCGGTTATCGACAGGACGGGGTGGACGGTCTTGTATTTGGCCTGGCGCTTGTTGTGATCGCTGCCGCCTTTATAATGACAAATTCGAACATCATGTTTTTTAAGCAATATTCTATTTTATTAGCCTTGTTCGGCGGATGGGTGCTGTTTGCGGCTGCCGGAGCGGCAAAGCCGATTGAAATGCCGGACCGGCTGTTTCAGCTGCCTTCCCTGTTTCCTTTTGGGACACCGTTATTTAACAGTGGCCTGATCATCACTTCTATTTTTATTACCATCTTGCTGATCGTGAATATGCTGGCGAGCATGAAGGTCGTGGACATCGCCGTGAAAAAATTCAGCAAACAGCCTGATGGAAAGCATCATGAACGCCATGCCGGTTTTGCCGCTTCATTCAGCCATCTGCTTAGCGGTTTGACGGGAGCTATTGCGCCTGTTCCGATTTCGGGAGCTGCAGGTTTTATTGAAACGACCAAAATGCCTTCTAAAAAACCGTTTATGCTCGGCAGTATTCTGGTTATCGTGATCAGCGTGATCCCGTTTTTTATGAATACGTTTGCGAGCCTGCCGTCACCCGTTGGATTTGCGGTGAATTTTGTTGTGTTCTCCGCAATGGGCGGTCTGGCCTTTGCCGAATTTGATTCATATGAGAAAGAAGAATCAAAAAGGGTGAGGTCTATCATCGGCATCTCGCTGCTGACAGGGGTCGGTATCATGTTTGTTCCTGAAACTGCGTTAAAGGGATTGCATCCGGTATTTATTTCTCTATTAAGCAACGGGCTCGTATTAGGGACGCTTGCTGCAATAGCAGCTGACCAGTTCCAGCTTTGGCGCAGGAGAAAATCCGACAATCTCGTGTCAACGGAGAACAAACATTGAATTTTGGAGCAGGTGCGATAAGATAAATGATATGAGTTTAACGAAAAGGCGGGAGAGATAGATGAAAGTTTTTATCATATTAGGGGCCATTAACGCCCTGCTTGCCGTGGGACTCGGAGCATTCGGCGCTCACGGATTAGAAGGGAAAATACCTGATAAATATCTTCAGGTTTGGCACACAGGCGTGCAGTATCATATTTATCACGCCCTTGGGCTTTTCGTTGTCGCGTTTCTGGCTGATAAATTATCCGGCATAGGCAGTGTCACGACAGCCGGCTGGCTGATGTTTGCGGGAATTGTTCTGTTTTCCGGAAGCTTATATATTCTAAGTGTGACGCAAATCTCCATTCTTGGAGCGATCACCCCGCTCGGCGGTGTGGCGTTTATTATTTCTTGGATTATGATCGTTGTCGCAGCCGTCAAATATCTATAAACAAAAAAGCCAATCCTCATCATATGAGTGATTGGCTTTTTTCTTATCTTGGCGAATAGGACGCCATGGAATATGGATACGTATAAGCAATTTCTTCATCAAATGTAATGTAATCGAGGTAGATTGTCAGGAGCAGATAGCGTGTTCCTGATTTCGGGTCGCTGATAATAATGTGATCCCGGCCCGCAGCTTCGATGACGCCGCGAAAAATCTTCGAGCCCCATTCCTTGCTGTTTTCAAATGTCATATAAATGGTGGCCGTTTTTCCCCGATTCAGGCGCAAAATATTCTCGATGTAAGATTCCTCAACAGGCAGCATGCCGGGAACGCTTTGGCCCGGTCCTGACGGTGTAGGCCCCGATGGAATTTGAAAACCGCCGCCCTGCTGCTGGCCCGGGAATCCAAATCCCTGCTGTCCTTGTTGTCCTTGCTGTCCCTGCTGCATTGGCATCATTGGCTGCATCCCCATTGGCTGCATTTGTGAGCCTTGGCCTTGCTGCGGGTACGGGTTGGCGCCAAACTGAGGCTGATACCCCTGCATATTATCAAATCCCTGCATTTGCTGATATTGATTTTTTTTCGGTTTCATATCGTTCCTCCTTTTTATGAAAACCATTCAAAACATGTTCTGGATGTATAGGTGAACGCTCCGCGATGACTCACCTCCGATGGAAAACGATCTTAGTCGCTGGTGCGATTTTTATCTCTTTCACCTTATGAGGCTGATGCTTGGATTATGCTGAAAAAGAACAGCGGACCGATCAGATTTCACTCTGGGCAGCCGCTGTTTTTCATAGACATACACAAACTTTTCGCATATTGGTTTGTATCCCTAGCGCAACTTGAGCGTAAGCAACATAAGATAACGATAGTTTCAGGTGTGAAGTTCCAAGAAGGAGGTGTAGGATTTGCCGAAAGTATCAGTCATTATGACGAGCTATAACAAAAGCGATTATGTGGCAAAGTCCATTTCTAGCATACTCTCACAAACGTTTTCAGATTTTGAATTGTTTATTATGGATGACAACTCCAATGAAGAGACGCTGAATGTAATCCGTCCTTTTTTGAATGATAACCGAGTGCGTTTTTATCAAAGCGATGTATCTGGAGTGAAGGAAAGAACAGAAAAAACGAGATACGCTGCACTGATCAATCAGGCGATTGAGATGGCGGAGGGTGAATATATCACCTATGCGACGGATGACAACATCTATATGCCGGACCGCCTCCTGAAAATGGTGCGGGAGCTCGATACCCATCCTGAGAAGGCTGTGATTTACTCAGCCTCCAAAACCTATCATTTAAACGAGAATCGCGACATTGTAAAAGAAACGGTCAGGCCTGCCGCTCAAGTGACATGGAACGCGCCGTGCGCAATTGATCATTGCTCGGTGATGCACAGGTATTCGGTGCTTGAGAAGGTAAAGGAGAAGTTTGGCTCCTATTGGGATGAAAGCCCGGCGTTTTACCGTATAGGAGATGCGCGGTTCTTTTGGAGAGTCAATCATTTTTATCCGTTTTACCCACTGGATGAGGAGCTGGACCTGAATTATATTACCGACCAATCGATTCACTTTCAGCTGTTTGAATCAGAAAAAAATGAATTTGTCAGGAACCTTCCTCCGCAGCGAAATTGCCGAGAACTGCGTGAATCATTAAAAAAGCTTGGAATGGGGTGAGAGCTTGTCGGCCTATTTAAGCAATTATTGGGTGCTGTACCGGAAGTACGTGGAGCTTTTTGACAAACTTCGCTACAAAGGGATTCCGCTTGGGCTTATCAGTAATTTTTATCAATACATCAGCCCTGAGCTGAGGGTGATGATGGAAGAAGAACCGGAATTATTCGGATCGGTGGATCAGCATATCGATGAGGGACAGATTCAGCCGTTTTTTGAAGAAAGAATCCAAAACATCGTTAAAACAAATGTCAAACCTGTTAAAGGGAAAGTCATTTTGCACTTTGATTACCTGCGTTTTTCAAACGAAAATTACTATCAATTTGATCCTGAAAAAACGGCTGTTTTGGCCAGATGGAGTTTGCCGCATTATTGTGATCTGCCTGTCATTAGCAAGCGGGAGATTGCGGATTCATGCCAAAAAGGCGATTCGAAGCAGTATCTCGAAACAGCCTGTTCGCTTCTCGCCCCATATGATGATCACCCGGCATTTGGTGATCAAGCGTTTCGCGACCGGCTTTTCAAAGATATTCCTTTATTTATAGAGGCCATTGATACAGTTGATGCGCTGTTTGAACAGGAAAAGATTTCAGCTGTTATTGTCGGAACGGCAGAAGACATTTACAGCAGGGTGCTCGCTCTCATGTGTCAAAGAAAAGGGGCCGTCAGCATTTGTCTTCAGCATGGCGCATTGATGGGAGATGAAGCCTTCATTCCTGTTTTTACAACCTATCAAGCTGTTTTTGGTGCGTATGAAGCAGAGTGGTTCATACGAAAAGGCTGTAAACCCGAGCAGATTCTCGTAACGGGACATCCCCGCTTCGATCAGATTTTTAACAGAACGCCTATGGATATGTCCATATTCTATCGAAAACTTGCTTTTCAGCCGACTAAAAAAATTGTGCTCATTGCCACTCAGCCCTTTTCAGAAGACTTTTATTCCGGTGTGCTGCAGGGGCTTTCTGATCAGAAGCAGCTGCAGATCATTATCAAACCCCACCCGTGGGAAATCGGAAAAAACAAGCTTGATCTGTATCACGAGGCGGCGAAAAAACATAAAGCATGCAGAGTCATCAAAAAGGAGCTGGAGCTTTATGATTTGCTGCCGTATGTTGATGCCGCAGTGACGCAAACCTCGACAGTCGGTCTTGAAGCCATGCTGTTTCAAAAGCCTGTGCTGATCGGAAAATCGTCCGGAAATCGCTCGTATCCGTATTATGAGTCTCTTGGCGATTTTATGTTTGACCAGCCGGATGAACTGGCGCAGACCTTGGTTGAGGTTCTTCGAAGTCCCGACGTGCATCAAAAAGCAGAAGAGGCGCGCCTGGCATTCATAGCGGCTAATTATCCGGTGGCAGAATCAACAAATGCTTTATTTGTGGAACTGAAAGCCAAAACAGGGGTTGATTACAGGCGGGAAGATACTGAATAAAATGATAGGAGCGCAAAGAAATGGTGCAAAAGAGAAATCATTTTCTCCCTTACTCATTGCCGTTAATCGGTAAGGAAGAAATTCAGGAGGTTACAGAAACGCTTGAATCGGGATGGCTCTCTAAAGGCCCGAAGGTTCAGCAGTTTGAAAAAGAGTTTGCCGCGTTTGTCGGGGCGAAGCACGCCGTGGCGGTGAATTCATGTACCGCAGCTTTATTTTTGGCTTTGAAAGCAAAAGGGATCGGGCCCGGGGACGAGGTCATTACCTCTCCGCTTACGTTCAGCTCGACTGCCAATACAATTATTCATACGGGAGCGACGCCTGTGTTTGCGGATATTGACGAAAACACGCTCAATATTGACCCGGTAAAGCTTGAGGCGGCCGTCACACCGCGAACGAAAGCAGTTGTGCCCGTCCACTTTGGCGGGCAGTCCTGCGATATGGATGCAATATTGGCTATTGCCCAAAATCATGGTTTATTCGTGCTGGAGGATGCGGCACATGCGGTATATACGACTTATAAGCAAAGAATGATCGGTTCTATCGGGGATGCAACGGCATTCAGCTTTTACGCCACCAAAAACCTCGCGACAGGGGAAGGCGGCATGCTGACGACTGATGATGAGGAGCTTGCCGATAAGATCCGGGTGCTAAGCCTTCACGGCATGAGTAAAGCCGCATGGAACCGTTATTCTTCAAATGGCAGCTGGTACTATGAAGTTGAATCGCCCGGCTATAAGATGAATATGTTTGATTTGCAGGCGGCCCTCGGACTTCATCAGCTGAAACGGCTGGATGATATGCAGAAACGGAGAGAAGAGATTGCCGGCCGCTATCAAACCGCTTTTCAGCAGATTCCTGGGCTGATCACGCCGTTTGTCCATGATGACGGCAGGCACGCCTGGCATCTATATGTTCTGCAAGTTGATGAAAAAAAGGCCGGGGTTACGCGCAGCGAAATGATTACGGCTTTAAAGGATGAATACAATATCGGCACTAGCGTTCATTTTATTCCAGTACACATTCATCCGTATTATCAAAAGCAATTTGGATATAAGGAAGCGGACTTTCCGAATGCCATGAATTACTATAAACGAACCCTTTCTCTCCCGCTCTATCCATCAATGTCTGACGACGATGTAGATGATGTCATTGAAGCTGTGCGGGATATCGTAAAAGGGGCTGATTAAGTGTATACGGTAAAAGAAAATGTCTCCAAAGAGTTGATTGAGGAATTTCTCCAAAGCAGAAAGCTTACACTGGGTGTTCCGTATCAATTTTCCCTCGGCCTTTTTGAAAACAGCAGGCTCCAAGGCGTATTGCTTTACGAAGATTCTTTGTGGGAAAGCAAGGTGCTTCAGAAGAAAGTCATGAACGTCAAACTTCTTGCAGCAAATAGTACCGGGCAGCTAAAGAGGCTGTTTGAAGCTTTTTATACTGTACGCCAAATGGATGAAACGGATTTTATCTTTGTCCGTGTTCCGGCTGAAGATATCGGAGCCGCGCATGTGATACAACAGCAGCCATCCTCTTACTTTGTCGGGAGTTTGCTGAAGCTGGCGATGCCTCCGTCTTTTTATGACAAAACACCGCCATTTTTTGAACTGGGCCCGCCTGAGCCCGGAGACACAGAAGCGATATGTGAGCTGGCCCGAGACTCGTTTACAAAAAGCAGATATTTTCAGGATCCTCATCTCAGCCGCGATGCAGCAAACAAAATATTTCAGGAGTGGACACGAAACAATCTGAATGGAAGGGCGGCGGTCAATATTGTCGCTAAACACAATGGCGAGGTCATCGGCTATCTTCAGGGCTTATCAAGAGATGATGAATGCATTCTCGATTTGATGGCTGTAAAGCCGGGATTTGAAGGGAAACGTATTGCGTTTCATTTATTGGCGAATCTCATAGAACAACCGGAGACCCAGAAGCATAGAACGGTAACAGCGGGGACGCAGCTTCACAATGTAAGGGCGATCCGCCTTTATGAACGAATGGGCTTCACCGCTGAACAATCGTATTACTATTATCATATTTGGCCGGGCAAGGAGGCGAAATAATGGCAGCGTTTCAGATCGCGAATAAAAATGTAGGCAAAGACGCTCCTGTTTTTATTATTGCTGAGGCGGGGATTAATCATGACGGGAAGCTTGATCAGGCTTTTGCGCTGATAGACGCCGCGGCGGAAGCGGGAGCGGATGCCGTGAAATTTCAAATGTTCCAAGCTGATAGGATGTACCAGAAAGATCCTGGTTTGTACAAGACGGCAGCGGGCAAGGACGTCTCTATTTTTTCTTTGGTTCAATCTATGGAAATGCCTGCTGAGTGGATTTTACCGCTATTGGATTACTGCCGCGAAAAGCAGGTGATCTTTTTAAGTACGGTATGTGACGAGGGGTCAGCTGATCTGCTTCAGTCTACCTCGCCGAGCGCTTTTAAAATCGCATCCTATGAAATTAACCATCTCCCGCTGCTCAAATATGTCGCCCGGCTGAACAGGCCGATGATTTTCTCGACAGCCGGAGCTGAAATCTCTGATGTTCACGAAGCTTGGCGCACCATTAGGGCAGAGGGAAACAATCAAATTGCCATAATGCATTGTGTGGCGAAATACCCTGCACCGCCGGAGTACAGCAACCTCAGCGTCATACCGATGCTTGCCGCCGCTTTTCCTGAGGCGGTAATCGGCTTCTCCGATCATAGCGAGCATCCGACAGAAGCGCCGTGTGCCGCGGTTCGGCTCGGAGCAAAACTGATAGAAAAGCATTTTACGATCGATAAAAATCTGCCGGGTGCCGACCACTCGTTTGCATTAAATCCGGATGAATTGAAAGAAATGGTCGATGGCATCAGGAAAACGGAAGCTGAGCTGAAACAGGGGATCACAAAGCCAGTCTCTGAAAAACTGCTTGGCAGTTCATACAAAACAACAACCGCCATCGAAGGAGAAATCAGAAATTTTGCATACAGAGGCATTTTTACAACAGCTCCGATCCAAAAAGGTGAAGCCTTTAGTGAAGACAATATCGCAGTGCTTCGGCCCGGACAAAAGCCGCAGGGGCTGCACCCGAGATTTTTTGAACTGCTGACCAGCGGTGTTCGGGCTGTAAGAGACATTCCGGCCGACACAGGCATTGTCTGGGATGACATTTTACTGAAGGACAGCCCGTTTCATGAATGATATTCTCTTTATCATTCAGGCAAGAATGGGTTCAACAAGGCTTCCGGGAAAAGTGCTTCGGCCGCTCGGATCGAATCGTTTACTTGATATTCTCGTTCACCGTGTCCGGCAAAGCGCGTTTTACCAAAAGGATCGGGATAATCTTGTCATCGCCACGTCTGACAAAGAAACTGACGACATATTAGAGGCGCACTGTATCAAACAAGGCTTTCGTGTTTTCCGCGGGAGCGAAGAATGTGTCCTCGATAGGTTTGTGAAGGTCATAGAAGCTGTTAAACCGTCAGTCATCATCCGGTTAACGGGTGATAATCCGTTTGTCGATCCAGAGCTGCTCGATGTAATGATTCAGGCGCATTTTGATCAAGGCTCGGATTATACGTATATCCTGAATGCCCCATTAGGGATTTGCGGCGAAGTGGTAAACGCCAACCTGTTAATTGACATCAGCCGTATTCAGGCTTTGGAGGATCAATATCAGGAGCATGTCACGTTATATATAAGGAATCATCCAGCTCTTTATCGTGTGCAGTTTTTAGAGGCGCCGGAACGATTTCGCGCCCCTCAATATCGGCTGACCATTGATACAAAGGAAGACTATGAATCGATAAAGGCTCTCTATCAAAAAGCAGGCGAGTGCCCCGATGTATCCGCCTCAGAGCTTATCACCCTTCTGAACCGGAACCCCGATGCGGCAATCGAACGAGAGGCTGAATAGCCATGCATGTTGGGATCTTCGCAGACGGCGGCTATGAAAAGGGAATGGGCCATGTTGTCCGGATGAAGAGACTTGCGGAGGGGCTCAAACAGCGATGCTTGATTACGTTTTATACGAATCAGGATTCTGAAGCGTTTCTTCATGAAGAGCATTGGCAGGTCATCGTAAAGCCGGAGCTGCAGCAGCACGAATTTATTCTCCGGGAAATAAAAAGCAAGAAGCTTGATTTGCTTTTGTTTGATATTCTAGGCGCGCCTGCAGAGCTGTTAAAGAAAATAAAGACGGAGACAGATGCGAAAATTGTTCTTTTTGAAGAGAAAAATGGTAAATCGATTCAATATAGTGACGCAGTCATTAACGGAATTTACGGTGACATCAGAAGCAGGGTGTACGTTCAGGGAAACACACGCATCTATGAAGGTCCGGACTATCTTATTCTTCACCCCACCTTTCAGGCCGCAAGAGAGGATTACACACTTAAGAAAGACTGCCGCAATATCCTTGTTGCATTAGGAGGAAGTGATCCGAAGCAGCTTATTTTTAAAGTGCTGGCTGCCGCTGATCAAGTCCCCGACATAAAAGACAAAAACATAATGTTTGTGATGGGGAGCGCTTCACCGCATCAAGAGGCAGTCCGAAGGCGGATCGAAAAGAAGCCGCAGTACAAGATGACCGAACAGACAAATGATATGGCAGGTTTGATGAAACAAGCGGACGCAGCCATTGTCGCCGGCGGCATCTCTCTATATGAAGCCATTTGCATCGGCGTGCCGTGCCTTGTTCTTTCTCAGGTTGAGCATCAAACGGCAACAGCCAAAACATTTGCTGACCAAGGCGCCGCTCTTGATCTTGGTTTGGGTGAGCTTGTACCGGATGAAACACTCATCTATCAGATGTCGCGCATTATGAGCAGCTATCCTCTTCGCCTTTCTTTGCACAAGGGAGGAAGGCCGCTCGTGGATGGCAAAGGCATCAAGCGGGTAACAGCTATTCTTCAAGATTTATATGAACAAGAGATATAAAAATGCATGTAAGGAAGTGTTAATGTGAAAGGTGTTATTTTAGCCGGAGGAAACGGCTCACGCCTTATGCCCTTAACGAAAGCCGTCAACAAGCATTTGCTTCCTGTAGGCCCGTATCCGATGATATACTGGTCGATTATGAAGCTGGAGGAAGCCGGAATAAAAGACATTTTACTCATCAGTCAAAAAGAGCATATGCCGCAATTTTATAAACTGCTTGGAAACGGGGAAGAGCTTGGCGTTACTATCACTTATCAAGTACAGCCGGCAGCATCGGGCATTTCGGATGGGCTGTCTTATGCAAAGCGCTTTACGAAAAAAGAGTCTTTCATTTTATTATTAGGTGATAATATTTTTGAAGATTCATTAAAGCCTTATACAGAACACTTTGAACAGCAGGGGAAAGGAGCAAAAGTGCTTCTGAAAGAAGTTGATGACCCGGAACGTTTCGGGATTGCTGAGATTGATGAGAAAAACAAGCGGATTCGTTCCATCATCGAAAAGCCCGAACAGCCACCGACCAACCTTTGTGTTACCGGCATTTATATGTATGATGCAGAGGTGTTTTCATATATTGAACAAATATCACCATCAAAGCGCGGCGAGCTGGAAATCACCGATGTGAATAATCTATACATCGAAAACAGCCAGCTTACGTATGATGTGTTATCAGGCTGGTGGGTAGATGCCGGAACTCACGAATCGCTTTATCTCGCTTCCCAGCTTGTACACCAGGATTTACGGAAAGGACAGGACGAAAAGTGATGGCAAAATCATATTTAATTACAGGCGGGGCCGGCTTCATCGGGCTCACGTTTACAAAGCTCATGCTGAGGGAAACGGATGCGCGCATTACCGTTTTAGATAAACTGACATACGCCAGCCACCCGGAGGAAATGGAAAAATTACAGCAAAACAGCCGTTTTCGCTTTGTAAAAGGGGACATCAGCGTTCAGGAGGATATCGACCGGGCGTTTGATGAGACCTACGATGGCGTCATTCACTTCGCAGCAGAATCGCATGTGGACAGAAGCATTTCCCAAGCAGAGCCGTTTATCACCACAAATGTCATTGGGACATACCGATTGGCGGAAGCGGTCTTGAAAGGAAAAGCCAAGAAGCTGATTCATATCTCAACAGATGAGGTATACGGGGATTTAAAAGCGGATGATCCCGCGTTTACAGAAACGACGCCGCTTTCTCCTAATAACCCATACTCAGCCAGCAAAGCAAGCTCTGATTTGCTCGTGTTGTCTTATGTGAAAACCCACAAGCTTCCGGCCATCATTACACGATGCAGCAACAATTACGGCCCTTATCAGCACAGCGAAAAAATGATTCCGACGATTATCCGTCATGCGAAGCAGGGCCTGCCTGTTCCGCTGTATGGCGATGGACTCCAGATCCGAGACTGGCTGTTTGCGGAGGATCATTGCCGCGCGATCAAGCTGATTTTAGAAAAGGGGACCGACGGAGAGGTGTATAACATCGGCGGCGGAAATGAACGCACGAATAAAGAGCTGGCGAGTGTCATTTTGAAGCATCTGGGCTGTGAGGAATTGTTCGCCCACGTGGAAGACCGAAAAGGGCATGACCGGCGCTATGCGATCAATGCATCAAAGCTGAAAAACGAACTGGGCTGGCGGCAGGAAGTGACGTTTGAAGAAGGCATTGCGCGTACGATTCAGTGGTATACAGACAATGACCGATGAGAAGGTGATCTGATTGACAAAGGTATTGGTGACTGGGGCGGGAGGACAGCTTGGCTTGGAACTATGCCGCCAGCTGAAGCAAGCCGGATATGAGGTCATTGCGTTAACAAAGAAGATGATGAACATTGCTGACCAGCGCTCAGTACGGCATTCGTTTGGCCATTATCAGCCGGATATCGTGGTCAATAGCGCCGCGTTTACGTCGGTTGATCAATGCGAGAAAGAGCTTGATAAAGCGTACTTGATTAACGGAATCGGCGCTTATTATACAGCGCTTGAGTCAACCCGCATCGGAGCTCACTATGTTCATATCAGCACGGACTATGTATTCAATGGGAAAGGAACCCAGCCATATAGGGAAGACGATCCCCTCGATCCGAAAACCATTTATGGAAAAAGCAAAAGGCTCGGAGAAGAACTGATACGATTAACGACAAAAGACAGCACGATCATCAGAACATCGTGGGTGTACGGACATGGCGGCAGTAATTTCGTTGAAACCATGCTGAAGCTTGCTGAAACGAAACAAGAGCTTCGGGTTGTCAGCGATCAAATTGGTTCGCCGACTTATACGAAGGATTTAGCAGAAGCGGTCATCAAGCTGTTCAGCCATCCGCCGGGCATCTATCATGTCAGCAATTCAGGCATATGCAGCTGGTATGAGTTTGCGACGGCAATTATGGAAGAAAGCGGGCTGGAAACAGCCATTTTGCCTGTAACGACAGAGGAATACGGGAACAAAACGCCCCGTCCGGCTTACTCTGTGCTGAGCCATCGGGCCATTGAAGAAGCCGGCATCCGTCCCCGCCACTGGCGGGAAGCGTTACGGGAGTATTTGCAGGAAAGGAGCAGTGCGTGTGATTGATGGAGTCAAGGTAAAAAAATTGACGAAGCATAGCGATGACAGAGGCTTTTTTGCTGAGCTGGTCCGGGACGATGAGAATCTCCTTGAGCATTTTGGGCAGGCCTCTTGGTCGAAAAGCTATCCGGGTGTGATTAAGGCATTTCATTATCATGAGAAGCAGGATGATCTCTGGTTCTTCCCAACCGGCCACGCTCAGGTTGTCCTATACGATCTTCGAGAGGATTCAAAGACAAAAGGAGAAACGGACGTCTATTATATGGGCGAAGACAACCCGATGCTGTTATTAATCCCAAAAGGGGTGGCTCACGGATACAGAGTGCTGGGAGAGACGCCGCTGACAATTATCTATTTTACCACCATGTCGTATAACCTGGATCAGCCTGATGAAAAAAGAATTCCGTGGAATGATGAGACGATCGGTTTTAACTGGAACACTGAATTCAGATAAAAATAGGAACGTGATCAATCGAAGAGCAGAGGCATCTTCGACTTTTTTTTGTCCTTTTTTAAAATAGGATAAAAGATAGGAAATGTCAGGCGGATGTTACTAGAAAAAGAGAGAGAAATCGTCCATTTGAACCTTGTATAAACAGGAAGGAATTCTCATTGAATTCCAAGTGTTAATATTCCTTAAAAAGCATTTACTTCCATGGAAAATGATGATAGATTAATTTTTAAGAAAAAGAAACTGGTAATTCGCGAATTACGAAAAAGCGCTTTTTCTGCAGAGGACGCTCTGGCCAAATTTCAACAATCAAATAGGGGGAAATGTCATGTTAAAAAGAACTTCATTCGTATCTTCATTATTCATCAGTTCAGCTGTCTTACTATCAATCTTACTTCCTTCGGGCCAAGCTCATGCACAGTCTGCATCAATCGAGGCAAAAACAATTAACAGCACGAAAGAGTGGACCACTTCTGATATTGAAGTGACATATAAACCAAATGCGGTGCTTTCTCTCGGAGCGGTAGAATTTCAATTTCCTGACGGGTTTCATGCTACGACAAGAGATTCAGTGAATGGAAGAACACTGAAAGAAACACAGATTTTAAACGATGGAAAAACAGTCAGACTCCCGCTTACACTTGATTTGTTAGGCGCATCCGAATTTGACCTCGTCATGGTGCGCAAAACCCTTCCGCGCGCAGGCACTTACACGATTAAAGGCGATGTAGTAAACGGTTTGGGAATCGGTAGTTTAAATGCTGAAACGCAGCTTGTGATTGACCCTCGTTAATAAATAGATTTTTAATCAGAGACTGAGATGTTTTCAGTCTCTTTTTTGTTGATTAAAAAAGCTGGTACGGATCTTGCATGATGATAAGGGTGAATCCAATGCAGAAAGGAATTGGCGGGCTGACTTTTTAAAGCGCTTACATTACAGCCGGTCAAAAAAACAATGAGGTGAAAAAGATGTCAGCAAAGCAAGTCTCGAAAGATGAAGAAAAAGAAGCTCTTAACTTATTTCTGTCTACCCAAACAATCATTAAGGAAGCCCTTCGGAAGCTGGGTTATCCGGGAGATATGTATGAACTCATGAAAGAGCCGCAGAGAATGCTCACTGTCCGCATTCCGGTCAAAATGGACAATGGGAGCGTCAAAGTGTTCACAGGCTACCGGTCACAGCACAATGATGCTGTCGGTCCGACAAAGGGGGGCGTTCGCTTCCATCCAGAAGTTAATGAAGAGGAAGTAAAGGCATTATCCATTTGGATGACACTCAAATGCGGGATTGCCAATCTTCCTTACGGCGGCGGGAAGGGCGGTATTATTTGTGATCCGCGGACAATGTCATTTGGAGAACTGGAAAGGCTGAGCAGGGGGTATGTCCGTGCTATCAGCCAGATCGTCGGTCCGACAAAGGATATTCCAGCTCCAGATGTATACACCAATTCGCAGATTATGGCGTGGATGATGGATGAGTACAGCCGACTGCGAGAATTCGATTCTCCGGGCTTTATTACAGGTAAACCGCTTGTTTTGGGAGGATCGCAAGGACGGGAAACGGCGACGGCACAGGGCGTCACGATTTGTATTGAAGAGGCGGTGAAGAAAAAAGGGATTAAGCTGCAAAACGCGCGCATCATCATACAGGGCTTTGGAAACGCGGGTAGCTTCCTGGCCAAATTCATGCACGATGCGGGCGCGAAGGTGATCGGGATTTCTGATGCCAATGGCGGGCTCTACAACCCAGACGGCCTTGATATCCCTTATTTGCTCGATAAACGGGATAGCTTCGGTATGGTCACCAACTTATTTACTGACGTCATCACAAATGAGGAGCTGCTTGAAAAGGATTGCGATATTTTAGTGCCTGCCGCGATCTCCAATCAAATCACAGCCAAAAACGCACATAACATTCAGGCGTCAATTGTTGTCGAAGCGGCGAACGGCCCGACAACCATTGATGCCACTAAGATCCTGAATGAAAGAGGCGTGCTGCTTGTGCCGGATATCCTGGCGAGTGCCGGCGGCGTCACGGTTTCTTATTTTGAATGGGTGCAAAACAACCAAGGATATTATTGGTCGGAAGAAGAGGTTGCAGAAAAACTGAGAAGCGTCATGGTCAGCTCGTTCGAAACAATTTATCAGACAGCGGCAACGCATAAAGTGGATATGCGTTTGGCGGCTTACATGACAGGCATCAGAAAATCGGCAGAAGCATCGCGATTCCGCGGATGGGTCTAATTTGAGAAGCCTCCGCAAAATAATTTTGCATTTGTTTTTGCCTAAAGAGCAAAAATCGCAAAATAAATTTGCGTTCAAGATCGGAAATAGTGAAAGATGATCACCTGTTAGACAAATTTCTGTTCGCTTCAACAAGTTTTTTCAGCAAAAGACAAGAAAATGGCATGATTCTTGCATTTTTATTCATATGCGAATATATATTTCATAACACGAGGGGGACTACATATGACAGTCACATACGCGCACGAACCATTTACCGATTTTACGGAAGCAAAGAATAAAACTGCATTTGGGGAGTCATTGGCCTTTGTAAACACTCAGCTCGGCAAGCATTATCCGCTTGTCATAAATGGAGAAAAAATTGAAACGGACCGCAAAATCATTTCCATTAACCCGGCAAATAAAGAAGAGATCATTGGGTACGCGTCTACAGCGGATCAAGAGCTTGCTGAAAAAGCGATGCAAGCCGCATTGCAGGCATTTGATTCCTGGAAAAAACAAAGACCGGAGCACCGCGCGAATATCCTCTTTAAGGCAGCGGCTATTTTGCGCAGAAGAAAGCATGAATTTTCAAGCTATCTTGTGAAGGAAGCGGGAAAACCGTGGAAGGAAGCAGATGCGGACACGGCTGAAGCGATAGACTTTTTAGAGTTCTATGCGCGACAAATGTTAAAGCTCAAGGAAGGGGCTCCGGTGAAGAGCCGTGCAGGCGAGTTCAATCAATATCATTATGAAGCGCTTGGCGTCGGCATCGTCATTTCTCCATTTAACTTCCCGCTCGCGATTATGGCGGGAACAGCGGCGGCAGCCATTGTGACAGGAAATACGATTCTCTTAAAACCGGCTGACGCAGCCCCGGTAGTGGCAGCAAAATTTGTCGAGGTCATGGAGGAAGCGGGTCTGCCAAACGGCGTTCTGAATTACATTCCGGGAGATGGAGCGGAGATCGGTGATTTCTTAGTTGAGCATCCGAAGACACGGTTTGTCTCATTTACAGGTTCCCGTGCAGTCGGCTGCCGGATTTATGAGCGAGCTGCCAAAGTGCAGCCGGGCCAAAAATGGCTCAAACGGGTAATTGCAGAAATGGGCGGAAAAGACACAGTGCTTGTCGACAAGGACGCTGATCTTGACCTTGCTGCATCCTCTATCGTGTACTCAGCATTTGGATATTCAGGACAGAAGTGTTCTGCGGGCTCCCGCGCGGTCATTCATCAGGATGTGTATGATGAAGTGGTGGAAAAAGCTGTGGCGCTGACCAAAACGCTGACTGTCGGCAATCCAGAAGATCCTGATACGTATATGGGTCCCGTGATTCATGAAGCATCCTACAACAAAGTGATGAAATACATTGAAATAGGCAAATCTGAAGGCAAGCTATTGGCCGGTGGAGAAGGCGATGATTCAAAAGGCTATTTTATTCAGCCGACGATCTTTGCAGATGTTGATGAAAACGCCCGCTTGATGCAGGAAGAAATTTTCGGCCCGGTTGTTGCGATTTGCAAAGCGCGTGATTTCGATCATATGCTGGAGATTGCCAATAACACGGAATACGGATTAACAGGTGCGCTTCTGACGAAAAACCGTGCGCACATTGAACGGGCGCGCGAGGATTTCCTTGTCGGAAACCTATATTTTAACAGAGGATGTACCGGAGCAATTGTCGGCTATCAGCCGTTCGGCGGTTTTAATATGTCAGGAACAGACTCAAAAGCAGGCGGTCCCGATTACTTAATTCTTCATATGCAAGCCAAAACAACGTCCGAAGCTTTTTGATTTGAGAGAAATAAAATCGTGCGATTCTTTAGCGGATCGCACGATTTCAACTTTTTGATCAGGAGGACAATTTATGCAGTATACAAAAATCAGTCACATGAATCCGGCTGAAAGAGTGGAGGCGCTGACAGCATCTCTGGTCAGCCTCAGCAGCGTGAACGGCACCGTTGGAGAAGGGACAAAAGCAGATTTCATCAAAGAAGTGATCACGAGCTATCCATATTTTCAGGAAAACCCCAGTCATGTGTGGGAACAGGCCATTCCTAATGACCCATACAATCGCAAAAATATTTTTGCGTTTATTAAAGGACATGGAGAAAGCCGTAATACAGTCATTTACCATGCCCATCTGGATACAGTTGGAATTGAAGATTTCGGCCCTTTAAAGGATATCGCTTTTGATTGTGAGAAATTGGCCGAGTATTTCAGCCGCTATGAGTTCGATCAGGATGTTCAGCGGGATGCCGAATCAGGCGATTGGATGTTCGGAAGAGGATCTGTCGATATGCAAAGCGGCATCGCCGTGCATTTAGCCAATCTCCTGCATTTTTCGGAGAACCTTGAGACGTTGCCGGGAAATGTATTGTTTATGGCCAATCCCGATGAGGAGAGCCAGCATTCGGGCATTCTCGCCAGCATTTCAGAGCTGAACCGGCTAAAAAAAGAAAAACAGCTTCACTATTTGGCTGCTATTAATACGGATTTTATTACCCCGCTTTACGATGGTGATCAGACAAGATATATCTATACCGGAGCCGCGGGAAAACTGCTGCCTTGCTTTTACATTTACGGGCGTGAAGTCCATGTTGGCGATACACTGGCAGGAATTGACCCAAATTTCATTTCATCTGAAATCACAAGCCGTCTCCACAATAACATCCATCTGGCAGAAAAGGTTGAAGGGGAGTTGGTTCTGCCACCATCCTGTTTGTATCAGCGTGATAACAAGGAATCCTATAATGTGCAAACGGCTGTCAGCACCAGCTTGTATTTCAATTGTTTTATTTATGAAAGAACAGCAAAAGAAATGATGGATTTGCTTATTGAAGTCACTGAGGAAGCATGCCGAGAGACAGAACAAAAATTATCAGATTATTATGAAGAATATGTAAAAAGAGCCAACCTGCCAAAGAAACATTTATCATGGGACATTCAAGTGTATAGCCTGGAGCAATACTTAGAAAAGCTGAGAAACCGGGGGATAGATCCCGAGCAGTGTATCGAGCAGACATTCAAAGCCAACGAGCACCTTGAACTTCGCATGAGATGCTTTCAGGCAATCGAAGAGCTTCAAAAGCTTGACCCCGATCAAGGCGCAAAAGTCATTCTATTTTACGCACCTCCTTACCTGCCGCATAACTATTTGAAAGAAGATAGCGCAAGAGATCAGCTTTTGCAGCATGTGATTAAAGAAGCGGCTGACAAAACCGCTGAATCGACAGGCGAAACATTTGTCTTCAAAAAGTTTTTCCCCTACTTGGCAGACGGCAGTTTTTTATCACTGCACGAAACCGATGGCGAAATTGATTCTTTTATCAGGAACTTTCCTGGGTGGAATATGATTGGGACCATTCCGTTCAAAGACATACGCAAGCTGAATATTCCATCCATTAATATGGGTGTGTACGGAAAAGACGGCCATAAATGGACAGAACGAGTCTATAAACCGTACACATTTCATGTATTGCCTCTCCTCATACAGCAAACCACCGTTCACCTTTTGCAGAGCTACCGGATGACCATCACGGCAAAAGAACCAAAGGGGGAAGGATGATGCAGAATCATAAAAATGAATTGCAGCGCAGCATGAAAAGCAGGCATTTGTTTATGATTGCTTTGGGAGGGGTGATTGGCACTGGGCTGTTTCTAGGCTCTGGCTTTACCATTAGCCAGGCGGGACCGCTCGGCGCCATTGCCGCGTATATCATCGGCGGATTTTTAATGTATCTCGTCATGCTTTGTTTAGGAGAATTGGCTGTTGCCATGCCGGTGGCTGGATCGTTTCAGGCCTACGCCACTAAATTTCTGGGACCGTCGACAGGCTTTATGATTGGCTGGCTGTATTGGTTCAGCTGGGCGAATACAGTGGGGTTAGAGCTGACGTCAGCAGGCATTTTGATGCAAAGGTGGCTGCCCTCCGTTCCGATCTGGATATGGTGCCTCGTGTTCGGCATCGTCATCTTTTTGATTAATGCGCTCTCTGTCAGAAGCTTTGCAGAAATGGAATTTTGGTTTTCAAGCATCAAAGTGGCGGCGATCATCTTATTTATCGTGATTGGCGGAGCCGCTGTGTTTGGCTTGATTGACTTTAAAGGCGGACAGGAGACACCCTTTTTGTCTAACTTTATGACTGACAGGGGACTTTTCCCTAATGGGGTGCTGGCCGTTATGTTTACGCTGGTCATGGTGAACTTCTCGTTCCAGGGAACGGAGCTTGTCGGCATTGCGGCAGGGGAAAGTGAAAGCCCGGAAAAAACACTGCCAAAGTCCATTCGAAATGTCATTTGGCGCACGCTGTTTTTCTTTGTGCTCGCTATGTTCGTCTTGGTTGCCATCCTTCCGTACAAAACGGCGGGGGTGATTGAAAGCCCGTTTGTAGCGGTACTCGATCAAATCGGCATCCCATTTTCGGCAGATATCATGAACTTTGTCATCTTAACGGCCATTTTATCTGTTGCTAATTCGGGATTGTATGCGGCGTCGCGCATGATGTGGTCACTTTCATCAAATCAAATGGGTCCCTCCTTTCTCACCAGACTGACAAAAAAAGGCGTGCCGATGAATGCCCTGCTGATTACGTTAGGCATTTCAGGCTGTTCGCTGCTGACCAGTGTCATGGCCGCAGAAACAGTGTATTTATGGTGTATCTCAATCTCGGGCATGGTGACAGTTGTCGCGTGGATGTCCATTTGTGCGTCGCAATTTTTCTTTCGCAGACGTTTCCTTGCTGAAGGCGGAAATGTGAATGATCTGGAGTTCAGAACGCCGCTTTATCCGCTAGTCCCGATTCTCGGATTTTGTTTATATGGCTGCGTGTTGGTCAGCCTTATTTTCATTCCGGATCAAAGAATTGGCTTGTACTGCGGTGTGCCGATCATTATTTTCTGCTATGCATACTATCATCTAAGCATCAAAAAGCGTATAAATCATGAACCGATTGAAAAAAAGCAGACAGAGGCGCAATAGAAAAAGCTCTCCGGGAGGCCGGGGAGCTTTTTTTACGCGTTACATCCTCATGTATTTTTAGAATGAAATATAGAAATATATAATGGGATTTAAATGAAAATAATAAAACTTATAAATATTTCGTTCGAATTGTAAATAGAGAAAAAACAATGCTAAACTATAATACAACTTTATGATAAGAAGATTATGGAAGAGGTGTTTGAGAAAGAATGAACAGCAATCAAAACAATGACATCAAAACAAAACATCATTTTCCGTTATTGTTGGCATTGGCTTTAACGATGGGGGTATTTGCAGCCGGATCTGAAGAGCTTGTGATCTCACCGCTGCTGCCGGATTTAGCAAAAGCCTTCAGCTCAGATGTCAGTGTCCTTGCATTATCTATCAGTATTTACGGCATTATGATTTTTATCGGTGCGCCGCTTTTGGTTCCATTAGGCGATAAATACTCCAGAGAACTGAGTTTATTGGCCGGGCTTATAATCTTTATCATAGGAACGGTGATATGCGCTTTGGCTCAAAATATTTTTTTCTTCTTTTTAGGCCGGGCGCTTTCGGGATTGGCTGCGGGTGCGTTTGTTCCGACCGCTTACGCAGTTGTCGGTGATCGTGTTCCTTATACATACCGGGGCAAGGTGATGGGACTGATCGTTTCAAGCTGGTCGCTGGCGCTGATTTTCGGAGTGCCGCTCGGATCATTTATCGGCGGAGTCCTGCATTGGAGATGGACGTTTTGGATTTTCGCCTTGATGGGCGTTTTCGTCGTCCTGCTGATTCTCCTTGAAATGCGCCGTCATGCCCAGCATCAAACAAGCGGCGAGGAAGAAAAAGAAGAGCCGGCAGGAACATTCCGGGATGCGCTGAAAGTTCCGCGTGTACCTGTTTATATCACGATAACCTTTTGTAATATGATTGGATTTTACGGTATGTATTCCTTTTTAGGCACCTATCTTCAGGACGTTTTTACCGGAGGAAACACAGCTGCGGGCTTATTTATCATGATTTATGGAATCGGGTTTTCCATGAGTGTGATTACAGGAAAGATAGCCGACCGCATCGGAAAAATGCGCTCCCTTTTGATTGCGTTGGGGGTCATCAGCGTTCTGCTGGCGTGTTTACCATATGCGCCGGCGTCTATGTTTCTGTTAATCGCCAGCCTATTTATTTGGGGATTAATGCAAAGTTTGACGGTGACGCTGCTCAGCACCATTTTGAGTGACTGCTCAGAGCGTCATCGCGGAAAAGTCATGGTGTTTTACAGCCTCGCCTCGAATCTGGCCGTGACATTAGGTTCTGCTTTAATGGGACCCGTATATGTAGCATACGGCTATGCAGCTGTCGGATTGATTTGCGCCGCCATCACAGTCCTCGGATTTGTGCTCAGTGTATTCGCATATAAAAAGTACGGCAAACTTGAGCAGAAGGCCGATCAGTCCTTATCTCAATAAACAAAGTTTCTAAATTCCTATAATTAAAAACCCTTTTTAAAGGGTTTTTTTGTTTGTATGGGAATAATTATCAATATTTTCAAAAAACATTGACAGTTCAATTTCCGCTGGATAAAATTTACTTAAAATTTTAAAAGATTGGTTGGTGCTCATGATTATATTGGATAATAGCATTCAGACAAAAAAAAGAACTGATTCACTATCCAAACTCATTACAGTCAACACGCTCGGCCCTGAGGGGACAAGCAGTGAGTACGCAGCAAAGCATTTCATTTCCAATTTTACTCTTCTACAAGGGCTGAACAGTAAATTGTCCTTGCATGATACTTTTGAATCATGCATCGAAAGGACGCTCCAAAGCCCACTGGAATATACCATCGTCCCACATGCTTACGATGGCATTAAGCATTTCTACATGAGGCCGGATTTGCAGCTATTGCAGATCTTCAGGTGCGACACACCGATGTACGGCCTGGCTGTTCGTCCTGATTTTGAATTCAGAGACGATATGCTTGATACATCTGTTATTGTTTCACATCCTTCACCTATTAATTTAATCAAATATTTTACCCGCAAAGATGTTCGTTTCAAACTAGTCAATTCAACCAGTCAAGCCGCAAGAAAAGTAAAAGAAGGCTTGTATGACATTGCCTTAACTAATGAGCTCGCACGGCAAAAGTACGGGCTAACCTTTGTAAAAACATTCAAAAGTATTCCAATGAGCTGGTCATTATTTGGAAAAGGAGACGTTGATGATGAAAACTAAAGAAGATATGCAGGAGCTTTATTTCCCGACACCGAAATTAATTGAATGGGAAAACGGAGTGAGGCAGTATTCAACCGTACGAGGGGATACTGAAGTATTAATGTCTTACGTCCCGCCGCATACCAATGTTGAACCCCATCAGCATAAGGAGGTCCAAATCGGCATGGTCGTTTCTGGCGAGCTGATGATGACTGTCGGAGATGTGACAAGAAAAATGACAGCCTTGGAATCTGCCTATATCGCGCCGCCGCATGTGCCTCACGGGGCAAGAAACGACACAGACCAAGAAGTGATTGCTATTGATATCAAGCGGCTGAAAGCTGATGAAACATATACAAGTCCTGAGGACTACTTTTTGGATATTTTCAAAACAAGAGACCTGCTGCCGGGCATGGAAGTCACGTTCTTTGTTGAGGATTGGGTAGAAATTATGCTTGCCAAAATCCCTGGAAATGGCGGAGAAATGCCTTTCCATAAACATCGGAATGAACAAATCGGCATCTGCATCGGCGGCGGCTATGACATGACGGTCGAAGGCTGCACAGTCGAGATGAAATTCGGCACAGCCTATTTCTGTGAGCCTCGTGAAGATCACGGTGCCATCAACCGTTCGGAAAAAGAATCAAAATCGATTAATATCTTCTTCCCGCCGCGCTACAACAGAGCAAAAGCAAAAAAAATGAAGGCGGATGAATGATCATGAACCTCACCGATAAAACCGTCCTCATAACAGGAGGCGCATCAGGCATTGGTTATGCTGCGGTTCAGGCTTTTTTGGGCCAGCAGGCCAATGTGGTTGTGGCGGATATTGATGAAGCGCAGGGAGAAGCAATGGTACGAAAAGAAAATAATGACAGGTTGCACTTTGTGCAAACGGACATCACAGACGAAGCTGCCTGCCAGCACGCAGTTGAATCGGCGGTTCATACATTTGGCGGACTCGATGTCTTGATTAATAATGCAGGCATCGAAATCGTGGCGCCCATTCACGAGATGGAGCTCAGCGATTGGAACAAGGTGCTGCAAGTCAATTTGACCGGCATGTTTTTAATGAGCAAACATGCACTCAAGCATATGCTGGCCGCCGGCAAGGGCAACATCATTAATACGTGCTCTGTCGGCGGACTCGTGGCATGGCCTGATATTCCTGCCTATAACGCCAGCAAAGGCGGGGTTTTGCAGCTGACTAAATCAATGGCCGTTGATTATGCGAAGCATCACATTCGCGTGAACTGCGTATGCCCGGGGATCATCGACACACCGCTGAATGAAAAATCATTCCTTGAAAATAACGAAGGCACACTTGAAGAGATCAAAAAAGAAAAGGCGAAGGTAAATCCGCTGCTGAGGCTTGGGAAACCTGAAGAAATCGCAAACGTGATGCTGTTTTTAGCCTCGGATTTATCAAGCTATATGACCGGAAGCGCCATCACCGCAGACGGAGGATACACCGCACAATAGAGAAGGAGTGTTTTACATATGGAGAGAAAAACAGTATTGGTCATCGCTGATCTTGGAGGCTGCCCGCCGCACATGTTTTATAAAAGCGCTGCTGAAAAATATAACCTGGTCAGCTTTATTCCAAGACCTTTTGCAATTACAGCCTCCCATGCAGCATTGATTGAAAAATACTCGGTCGCGGTCATAAAAGATAAAGACTATTTTAAGAGTTTAGCTGATTTTGAGCATCCTGACTCCATTTATTGGGCGCATGAGGATCATAACAAGCCTGAGGAAGAGGTCGTCGAGCAAATCGTCAAGGTTGCCGAAATGTTCGGGGCGGATGCCATCACAACAAACAATGAATTATTCATTGCTCCGATGGCGAAAGCCTGTGAACGTCTGGGCTTGAGAGGTGCCGGCGTGCAGGCAGCCGAAAATGCCAGAGATAAAAATAAAATGAGGGACGCTTTTAATAAGGCCGGAGTCAAATCGATCAAAAACAAACGAGTCACAACTCTCGAAGATTTCCGTGCTGCTCTTGAAGAGATCGGCACACCTCTTATCTTAAAGCCTACATACTTAGCGAGTTCAATCGGTGTAACGCTGATTACGGACACTGAGACGGCAGAAGATGAATTTAACAGAGTCAATGACTATCTGAAATCAATTAACGTGCCAAAGGCGGTTACGTTTGAAGCGCCGTTTATCGCTGAAGAATTTTTACAGGGTGAGTACGGAGACTGGTATCAAACAGAAGGGTACTCCGACTATATCAGTATAGAAGGCATCATGGCTGACGGTGAGTATTTCCCGATCGCCATTCATGATAAAACGCCGCAAATCGGGTTTACAGAGACATCCCACATTACGCCGTCCATTCTGGATGAAGAGGCAAAAAAGAAAATTGTCGAAGCTGCCAAAAAGGCAAATGAAGGGCTTGGCCTGCAAAATTGCGCAACACATACAGAGATCAAGCTAATGAAAAACAGAGAACCGGGTTTAATAGAATCAGCAGCCAGATTTGCCGGCTGGAATATGATCCCTAACATTAAAAAGGTTTTCGGCCTTGATATGGCGCAATTATTATTAGATGTCCTCTGTTTCGGAAAAGACGCCGATCTGCCTGACGGATTATTGGATCAAGAGCCTTACTATGTCGCCGACTGCCATTTGTACCCGCAGCATTTCAAACAAAATGGCCAGATTCCAGAAACTGCTGAGGATTTGGTCATTGAGGCAATCGATATTCCGGACGGACTTTTAAAAGGGGATACTGAAATCGTTTCTTTTTCGGCCGCAGCACCAGGCACTTCAGTTGATTTGACATTGTTTGAAGCTTTCAATTCCATTGCTGCATTTGAACTGAAAGGCAGTAATTCACAGGATGTGGCTGAATCAATCAGACAAATTCAGCAGCATGCGAAGCTGACGGCAAAGTATGTGCTGCCAGTATGAAACAGCTGAAACCCAACTCTAAATACTTGCTTTACGGGCAGGCGCTATCGTTCATGGGAGACTATTGTGTTCTCCCTGCCCTGCTCATTTTGTCTACATATTATCACGATTATTGGGTGACGTCCGGGGTCATCGTGGTCAGAAGCATTCCGATGGTGTTTCAGCCGTTTTTGGGGGTACTGGTCGACCGGTTAGACAGAATTAAGATCATGCTGTGGACGGATATCATCAGAGGCATCATCTTTTTGGGGCTCACATTTCTTCCAAAAGGCGAGTATCCGCTGATTTTTCTGGCCCTGCTGTTTATTTCTTATGGAAGCGGCGTGTTTTTTAATCCCGCCCGTCTCGCTGTCATGTCGTCCTTGGAATCAGATATTAAAAGCATCAACACGTTATTTGCAAAAGCGACAACCATCTCCATTATCGTCGGGGCGGCTGCCGGAGGGCTCTTTCTGTTAGGCGGATCTGTAGAGCTGGCTGTTGCCTTTAACGGTGTGACATACCTGGTTTCGGCATTTTTTATCAGCCGTATCAAGCTGAAATTTGTGCCGATTCAATCTGAAAACATTAAAGAGGCCTTTCAGTCTTTTAAGGAAGGACTCAAGGAAATCAAAACCAATGCGTTCGTATTAAACGCCATGTTTACGATGATTACAATGGCTTTGCTGTGGGGAGTTGTGTACAGCTATTTTCCGATTGTCAGCCGCTTTCTGGGTGACGGGGAAATCGGCAACTTTATTCTCACGTTCTGCATCGGCTTCGGCGGCTTTATCGGAGCGGCGCTTGTCAGCAAATGGGGCTTTAACAACAATAGAGGCCTTACGTACTTTACCGTTTTATCCATTGTCTCACTGGCGCTGTTTTTATTCACGCCGATTTTCGCTGTTTCTGTCATCGCGGCGATCCTCTTTTTCATCGCGATGGAATACGGGGAAGTGCTTGCAAAAGTGAAGGTTCAGGAAAATGCGGCAAACCAGATTCAAGGGCGCATTTTTTCAGTGGCCGAAGCGTCTATCGGATTATGCATTTCTATTGGTTCAATGTTCATTAACGTCCTAAGCGCTTCGGTCATTATGGGGCTGATTGTCGTGATCGTATGCGGTTTGTTTCTGCATACGAAGCTCGTCAACAAATCATTTTTGGAACGGGATAACAAAACGGAGCAAAAAGGAGTCTTTTAGATGGAAATAACACCGTCCGATGTCATCAAGACACTTCCAAGGCAGGAGTTTTCTCTCGTTTTTCAAAAGGTAAAGGAATTGGAAAAAACGGGGGCCCATATCATTAATCTCGGACAGGGGAACCCTGACCTTCCCACTCCGCCGCATATTGTGGAGGCTTTGCGGGAGGCGTCTTTGAATCCTTCGTTTCATGGATACGGCCCTTTCAGGGGCTATCCTTTTTTGAAGGAAGCAATCGCTGCTTTCTATAAAAGAGAATACGGCGTGACAATCAATCCTGAAACGGAGGTCGCGCTTTTCGGAGGCGGGAAAGCCGGTTTGTATGTGCTGACACAATGCCTGCTCAATCCGGGAGACATCGCTTTAGTCCCGAATCCAGGCTACCCTGAATATTTATCAGGGATTACGATGGCGCGAGCTGAGCTTTACGAAATGCCGCTGTATGAAGAAAATGGCTATCTGCCGGATTTTGAAAAGATTGATCCAGCCGTGCTGGATAAAGCGAAGCTTATGTTTTTAAACTATCCGAACAACCCCACTGGAGCTGTGGCTGATGCGGCTTTTTATGCAAGAGCTGCTGCTTTTGCAAAAGAGCATCATATCCATTTGATTCATGATTTTGCATACGGAGCGTTTGAATTCGATCAAAAACCGGCCAGCTTTCTTGAGGCAGAGGATGCCAAAATTGTCGGAGCAGAGCTTTATTCATTTTCGAAAACATTTAACATGGCCGGCTGGAGAATGGCGTTTGCGGTTGGGAACGAAAAGATCATTCAGGCCGTCAATGAATTTCAGGACCATGTATTTGTCGGCATGTTCGGCGGGCTGCAGCAGGCAGCGAGTGCGGCGCTTTCTGGAGATCCGGAGCATACGGAATCGTTGAAACGAATTTATAAGGAACGAATTGACTTTTTTACGGCGCTTTGCGAAAAGGAACTGGGCTGGAAGATGGAAAAGCCAAAAGGAACCTTTTACGTATGGGCTGAAATTCCGAATACGTTTGAGACATCTCACCAATTTTCCGATTACTTGCTGGAGAATGCCCATGTCGTAGTCACACCGGGCGAAATTTTTGGAAGCAACGGAAAAAGGCATGTCAGAATCTCAATGGTGTCGAAGCAGGAGGATCTGCGGGAATTTGTCACGCGGATTCAAAAGCTGAACCTGCCGTTCGGGTCATTACAAGAAACATCCCGCTAAAAAGCGGGATGTTTTTATATGCTTTTCATGCTGCCGCCGTCAGCGGAAATTTGCTGCCCCGTGATGTAGGAGGCTTCCTCAGAGGCAAGAAACGCGGCGAGCGCTGCGGTTTCTTCGGCTGATCCGACCCGTTTCATCGGAATCCCGGAAGCAATCTGTTCCTCTGCTTTCTGTTTGGATATGCTGTTCTTTTTCATCACATTTTCCACAAATTGATGATAACGGTCTGTAGCGATAAAACCGGGATTCAGACAGTTGACAGTAATGTTGTGAGGAGCAAGCTGGGTGGAAATATTTTTACTGGCGTTAATTAAAGCAGCATTCATCATACTGTTTGTGAACATGTTGGCGCCGGGTTCTTTCCACAGATTTCCGACAATGTTGATGATTCTGCCAAACTCGTTTTGTTTCATCAGTGAGGAAGCACGCTTGATTGCGTCAATATAGGCAACGGTCTTTTGAGTGAACGTGGCCGTCATATCCTCTATATTGCAGTTATCAAATGTGTCAGGCGCGCCGCCCGGGATATTATTAATCAGAACATCAAGCCGTCCGCATTGAGATTCGATTTCCTGAAAAATGGCCGCTCTCGTATGCCGGTCAGACATATCCCCCGCAAGGACAATGACGCTCGCCTCAGGATGCTTGGCCAAAATGTCTTCTTTGACAGATTCAATATTATCCAAATTTCGCGAATTAATGACGAGGGAAAAATGCTGGTCTGCTAATTTCAGAGCGATTGCTTTCCCGATCCCTTGACTGGCTCCCATAACAAATGCGGTTCGTTTTGACAAATAACTGCACCCCTTTGAAAAAATTGGATTATTATCTACATCGTAAGAAAAAACGAAGAAAATAGCAAATTTTATTTAAATTCTGATAAAGGCAGATTGAAAAACTCCCGCCGGGTAGGGCGGGAGAGGATATTATACATATAGGAATTGAGGAAGTGTATCAAGCGAAAGGTGATTGCCGACAAAGAATGAACCAAATTCGCCATAGCGAGCGCTGACTTCGTCAAAACGCATTTCATACACAAGCTTCTTGAATTGAAGGACATCATCGCTGAATAATGTAACGCCCCACTCGTAATCGTCAAAGCCGACAGAGCCGGTGATGATCTGTTTGACTTTGCCCGCATAGCTGCGGCCGATTAAACCGTGGCTTCTCATCAAGTTTCTGCGTTCCTCCATTGAAAGCATATACCAGTTGTCATTGCCGGATCTTCTTTTATCCATTGGATAGAAGCATACATATTTTGATTCCGGCAGTTCAGGGTAAAGGCGAGCGCGCACATGCGGATTTTCATAAGGATCGCCGTCACCGCTTGCCAAGTAGTTGCTCAGCTCTACCACTGATACGTAGGAGTATGCCGGAATGGTGAACTCAGCAAGTCTTGATTTGTTGAATTCAAGCTCAATTTGATTTAATTCTTCCATTGTAGGACGAAGGATCATCAGCATAAAATCAGCTTTTTGGCCGACGATGCTGTAAAGAGTTTGCGATCCTTTTCCTTCTTTTTGGGCTGCGCCCCATTTTTCAAGCAACCCGGTGAATTCATGTATGATAGATTGGCGCTCATCACTGGACAGAAGCTTCCAGGAAGCCCAATCCATTGTGCGGAAATCATGAAGCGCATACCAGCCGTCAAGCGTTTTTGCCGCTTCATTCGTCATTTGCTGTTCACTCATTTATCTTCACTCCCATTATCTTTTCATGATTGCCTTCACTATACCATAGTTTATCCGATTCTACTGTGGAGAAACCTTGAACATCCCTTCTGTATAACTCCATCAAAATAGAAGAACCTATAAAGGAAGATTGAGTCACTTAAATTAGTTAGAAAAATAAGATTTTTTTATGAAAGCGCTATAATGAAAGTTGGCTGTTTGAATTTGATTGGAAGAAGAGTATGCTAGTAAAAGAAAGCGTTTTTGTAACTTTTTGAGGAGGTTTTATTGTGGCAGATTTATTTTCAACAGTGCAAGAAAAAGTAGCTGGAAAAGACGTTAAAATTGTATTTCCTGAAGGCTTAGACGAGCGTATTTTAGAAGCGGTCAGCAAGCTTGCAGGAAACAAAGTGCTGAATCCGATTGTGATCGGCAATGAAAATGAGATCCAAGCAAAAGCAAAAGAATTGAACCTTACGCTGGACGGCGTTAAGATTTATGATCCTCATACATATGAAGGCATGGAAGACCTTGTACAAGCATTCGTAGAACGCCGCAAAGGCAAAGCGACAGAAGAACAGGCCCGTAAAGCATTATTAGATGAGAACTACTTCGGTACAATGCTGGTGTACAAAGGCCTTGCACAAGGACTTGTAAGCGGAGCGGCTCATTCAACAGCCGACACTGTCCGCCCGGCTCTTCAAATCATCAAAACAAAAGAAGGCGTGAAAAAGACTTCCGGCGTCTTCATCATGGCTCGCGGAGAAGAGCAATACGTATTCGCAGATTGCGCGATCAACATTGCGCCTGACAGCCAAGATCTTGCCGAGATTGCGATCGAAAGTGCCAATACGGCAAAAATGTTCGACATTGAGCCTCGCGTGGCAATGCTCAGCTTCTCTACAAAAGGCTCAGCAAAATCTGATGAAACAGAAAAAGTAGCGGATGCAGTGAAAATCGCGAAAGAAAAAGCGCCTGAACTGACACTTGACGGCGAATTCCAATTTGATGCTGCATTTGTTCCATCTGTAGCTGAGAAAAAAGCGCCGGATTCCGAAATCAAAGGGGACGCTAACGTATTCGTATTCCCAAGCCTTGAAGCAGGAAACATCGGCTATAAAATCGCTCAGCGTTTGGGCAACTTTGAAGCGGTAGGACCAATCCTGCAAGGTTTAAATATGCCTGTAAACGACCTTTCAAGAGGATGTAACGCTGAAGATGTTTACAATCTCGCATTAATTACAGCGGCGCAAGCACTGTAATAAAAATGAAGACGATGGCAGCTCTCGACCGAGGGCTGCCTTTTTTGCGCTTCCGTATAGCCTTCTTTACCAAGATGGATGATATGAGTACAATAAAGAAAACTAATCATAACCATATATTTCATTAATGACAGGGGTGGGGTTTTTGTATTACGACGTGCTGAAAACGTTTATAGCGGTGGTAGAAGAAAAAAACTTCACAAAAGCGGCAGAAAAGCTGATGATCTCCCAGCCCAGCGTCAGTCTGCATATCAAAAATCTTGAGAAAGAATTTCAAACGGCTCTTCTGAACAGGTCGCCAAAACACTTTACGACAACGCCGACAGGAGACATTTTATATCAAAGAGCAAAGCAAATGGTGTTTCTCTACGAACAAGCCAAGGCTGAAATCTATGCGCATCATCACTATGTGAAGGGCGAATTGAAAATAGCTGCAAGCTTTACAATCGGTGAGTATATTCTTCCGCCGCTATTGGCCCAGCTGCAAAAGCTGTATCCAGAGCTGAATCTAGATGTCATGATTGGCAATACAGAGGAGGTAAGCGAGCGTGTGCGGATGCTTCAGGCTGATATCGGGCTGATTGAAGGACATACAAACGAGAATGAGCTGGAAATTGAACCGTTCATGGAGGATGAAATGTGCATTGCCGCTCCAAATCAGCATCCGCTGGCCGGGCGGAAAGAGATTTCGATCAGCGATTTGCAGAACGAAGCGTGGGTGACAAGAGAGAAAGGCTCCGGGACGAGAGAATATCTTGATCATGTACTCAGTTCAAATGGACTTCGGCCGAAATCAATGTTCACCATCAGCAGCAATCAAGGTGTAAAGGAAGCGGTGATTAACGGCATGGGACTTTCGGTTCTATCCAGAAGCGTACTGCATAAGGATTTGATCCACCGCGAAATCTCAATTCTGCATATTAAAGATTTCTCGTTAAAGCGCAAGCTGTCTTACATTCATTCTCCTCTCATGGAGAATACAAAAAATAAAGAAATTTTTATTACGATGCTGAAAAGCAATTATCAATCACAGCTGCTGAAATGATATAATAGTTTTCGTTCAATAAGCCTAACATGAAAGGGTTTTACATAGATGGCAAACCAACCGATTGATTTACTGATGCAGCCGAAATGGAGAGTCATTGACCAATCCAGTCTCGGCCCTTTATTTGATGCGAAGCAATCCTTCGCAATGGATGATACGCTGTGCATGTCCGTCGGAAAAGGCGTGTCGCCGGCGACAGCGCGCTCATGGGTGCACCACGATACAATTGTCCTTGGAATACAGGATACACGCCTCCCGTTTTTGCAGGATGGCATCTCCTTGCTGGAGAGTGAAGGATACCGTGTGATCGTACGCAACTCCGGAGGTCTTGCCGTCGTATTGGATGACGGTGTTTTAAATATCTCTCTTATATTCGAGGACGAAAAGAAAGGCATCGATATAGACAAAGGATATGAAGCGATGGTCGAGCTGATGAGACGAATGCTGAGACCGTACAACGCAAAGATCGAAGCCTATGAAATTGAAGGGTCTTATTGTCCCGGCAGCTATGACCTCAGTATAAATGGCAAAAAGTTCGCCGGCATCTCTCAGAGACGCGTTCGCGGCGGAGTCGCTGTTCAAATTTATCTCTGTGCGGATAAGAGCGGCAGTGAAAGGGCCGACTTGATCAGACGATTCTATCAAGCGGCGCTGAAAGACAAACAAAACGATAAAAAAGGCGTCTATCCGGAAATACGTCCGGAAACGATGGCGTCCTTAAGTGAGCTTCTGCAAATAGACATCTCCGTAAAAGACTTAATGTTCGCTTTATTGACGGAATTAAAAGCGTTAAGCACTCATCTTTACTCTGCCGGACTGTCCATTGATGAGGAAATGGAATTTGAGAAAAACCTCGCCCGGATGGCTGAGCGGAATGCAAAGGTATTTGGGTGAACGTTCTTCGCATGCCGGCTGTATATGCCGGCATGCATTTTTTATCACAAGCGGCATTTTACCCCAATAATCTTATTTTCAGATAAATCCTTCTTACATAAAGATAACCACGACAAAAAGAAAAACGATAAAATGACAACAGCATCCATATATAAAGGGGAGAGGCAGATGAAGGGGAATTTTCACAGCTTGTTTGTGCTGATCGCGGCTTTTTTCTGGGGAACTACGGGAACCGTTCAGGCGTTGGCTCCAGAAAGCGCCACACCGCTGGCATTTGGAGCGTTCAGGTTATTAATAGGAGGGAGCGCCATGCTGCTTGCGGTTTGGATCACCCGGGGGCTTCACGTGAAAAATTGGTCATGGCCGCTCGTATTTTTAGCCGCTATTTGTATGGCGTGTTACCAGCCGCTGTTTTTCACAGCGGTTAAAGAAACGGGAATTGCAGTGGGAACTGTGATTGCCATCGGCAGTGCGCCTATCATTGCCGGGACCCTCGAGTGGGCCGTATTGAAGAAACGCCCGCGAAACTCCTGGTGGATTGCGACTGTGCTGGCTTTAGCGGGTTGCTGGCTTCTGTTTTCCGACAGTTCCAATGTTCGGATTGATGTGGCTGGTGTTCTCATGGCGCTTGGAGCGGGTGCTTCTTTTGCGGGCTATACGCTCATCAGTAAAGCGATGATGAAAACCCAGCCTCCGCGAGCGACTTCTGCCGTTGTATTCATGCTCAGCGCCATCTTGCTGACGCCGCTATTATGGCAGTCAGATATCTCGTGGATATGGACCCCTAGAGGACTGGGAACAAGCCTTTACATCGGGTTAATTGCAACATGTGCCGCATACTTTTTGTTTGCGAAAGGGCTTACCGGGGTTCCGGCCTCGGCGGCGGTCACGCTGTCTTTAGCTGAACCGCTGACGGCTTCATTGCTTGGCGTGTTTTTCATAGGGGAAATGCTTTCGCCTTCCTCGTGGCTGGGCATTGCGCTTATGATGCTGGGGCTTTTGGTCATTTCTGCTGCGCCTCGGAAACAAAAAACGGCCGAGACAGCTCACATGTCTTAATAGATTCACATAAGCTTGGCCTCATTTTACAAGAATAGCTGATCCGGCTGCAAAATGAGGAAATTCTCTTTTCTCAATAGAAAAGGGGATTTTGTACATGGCGAAAATCCCAAAACAGCTGCCCGTTTTGGGATTTTTCTATGTCATTCCGCTAATTTTTCTAAATTGCCGTTCCGGTCCATTTTGAAGGACGGAGAGGCATGTTCATCTTCTTCAAATAAAACTAGCTTTCTGGCTCTGTTCATAATTTTCACCAAGGTTTCATAATCTTCTTGGATCGTTTTTTGGTCTTTTTCAAGCTTTTGAACTTCTGCCTCTAGCTGCTCTGTTTTGTTTTGCAATTCCTGATTTTCTTTCTTTAAACGCTCGTTTTCCATTTTTAATGCTGATGATTGCTCGTTATTGCCTTCGTAATTCTGCAGGAAGCGGATCACTTCATTCATCGTCATCTCAGGCGCAGCTGCAGGCGTTTGAGGAGACAATAAGTGTGATAGACTAGCTAACTCTTCCTTAAAGCTTTCATCAACAAAAGGCATATGTTCGCCAGACATTAAAGGTTGCTCATTTTCGACAGATGGTGTTTCCGTTTTAACCGGCTCTTCTGCAGCGGTTTCTTGAATGATTTCAGGATCAACGGCAGGAGGCTGATATAATAATCTTTTTTTCGCGGGCTGCCCGTTTCCGAGCGCTCTCATCCGCTGTTTTCGTTGTTTCTTCGCAAGCTGAAGCGCTTTTTCATATTGATGGCGGACCACTGCGTTCCATCTGAATCCGCAGGCTGCGGATGTCCGGTTTAATTTATCGCCGACTTCTTCAAAGGCGTTCAGCTGAGTGCTGCCCTCCCTCACATGCCGAAGCACTGTTTCGGCTAAAAGCAGATCGTTTTCCTCTGACCAAGCGTCTTGTCGCTGTTTTGTCATTTATCTCAACTCCCATTTTTCTTTTCATGGTATTAGAATGTCCAGGTTGGAAAATATTTATACAAATTGGCTGAAAGAATAGGAGATACGAAGGATGGAGCGGCTTGCAGGAACAGTCGAATCCTTGTAAAATGAAGAGTGATGTGATTTTTTTTTGAAACGTGATTTTAGGTTATTCACATAGATGAACATAGAAATGAAGGGAAGCGTACGTCATGGCTAATGAATTTCGAGTGTGTGATGATTGCCAAGCCACTAATATCAAAACATTGCTGCCGCGTTTGAAAGAAGTGGACCCGGACGCAAAGGTTGAGGTAGGATGCCAATCTTATTGCGGGCCCGGACGGAAAAAATCATTTGCTTTTGTGAACAATCGCCCGCTGTCAGCTCCGACAGAGGATGAGCTGATTGACAAAGTAAAAAAGAAAATAAAAAAGTAAAAACATATTTTTTCTTAGCCTCGGCCCTCAGGTCAGGCTTTTTTGCTTCACAAGATGTGTTTTTCATGAAGATGGAACAAATCGCCGGGCAAATTCAAGGATGTTTTCAAAGAATAGAGTCGATATAATAGAAACACGGCTAAAAAAAAGAGGGAATGACGATGGCGTATCCAAATGGAAAATTATCAGAAGAAAAAGTGTTTAAAGATCCGGTGCACCGCTATGTTCATGTTCGGGACAAGCTGATATGGGATTTAATCGGAACCCGTGAATTTCAGCGTCTCCGCAGAATTAAGCAGCTCGGAACGACCTATTTGACGTTCCATGGGGCTGAGCACAGCCGGTTCAACCATTCTCTCGGTGTCTATGAAATTGTCAGAAGAATGGTTGATGACGTCTTTAAAGGCCGCCCTGAATGGGATGACAGTGAGCGCGAACTCTGTTTGGCCGCGGCGCTGCTTCATGACCTCGGGCACGGGCCGTTCTCGCATTCATTTGAAAAGGTCTTTCACCTTGACCACGAGGATTTTACAAGAGGTATCATTTTGGGAGACACGGAGGTTAATCAGGTGCTCAAAAAGGTGAGCCCGGGTTTCCCTCAGGATGTTGCTGAAGTCATTGCCAAAACATATAAAAACAAGCAAGTGGTTAGCCTGATTTCGAGTCAGATTGACGCAGACCGCATGGATTACCTCCAGCGCGACGCATATTATACGGGCGTCAGCTACGGCCATTTTGATATGGAGCGGATTCTTCGGGTGATGCGGCCGCGCGAGGATCAGATCGTCATTAAAGAAAGCGGAATGCACGCTGTCGAAGACTATATCATGAGCCGTTACCAAATGTACTGGCAGGTCTACTTCCATCCTGTGACCAGAAGTGCAGAGGTCATTTTAACGAAGATTCTTCACAGGGCGAAGCAGCTGCACGATGAAGGCTATGTCTTCACTCACGCTCCGGTTCATTTCTATTCTATTTTTGAAGGGAAATTGACACTGGAGGATTATGTAAAGCTGGATGAATCTATTATTTTGTATTACTTCCAGGCCTGGGAGGATGAAGAAGACGCGATTTTATCCGACTTGTGCCGCAGATTCATTAACCGCCAGCTGTTCCAATACGTTGAATTCAATCCTAATGAAGAAATGTCGGCTTATTTTGAGCTGACTTCATTGTTCAAAGAGGCGGGGATCGATCCGAGCTATTATTTGGTCGTTGATTCTTCATCAGATCTGCCATACGATTTTTACCGGCCGGGAGAGGAAGAGGAGCGTCTGCCGATCCATCTCTTGACGCAAAACGGCCAAATTAAAGAGCTGTCCAGACAGTCGGCTATTGTGGAATCCATCTCAGGTAAACGGCGGACGGACCACAAGCTGTACTATCCAAAGGACTTGATTTGTGACGGCTCTAAACATCCGGAAGCGAAAATGAAAATCCGGCAGCTGCTGGGACTGACATAGAAATTGGAAAGAAGGAAAAAGGAGATGTCGGGAATTTGTTGAAAGAACATGCAAAACTGATGAAGGTGTTCTCGGATTCTGGAGAAATCATCGGGCGAAAGAAGCTGCAGAAAATGATTTATATCGCCAAGAAAATGCAGTTTCCTTTCTATGAGAAATATGATTTTCACTTTTACGGACCATATTCAGAGGAACTGACGCTCCAGATTGAAGAGCTGTGCAACCTTGGATTTCTGCATGAGGTGAAGGAAAAAAAGGGCGGCTACTTTCAATACCGGTATTCGCTGACTGAGACAGGCTCCGCATTTTTAGACCATGCTGATCTGGACATGCCGGATATGAAAGGCTATATCGACAGTGTAAACAGCCGTTCATCACGGTTTTTAGAGCTGGTTTCCACGATCCTTTACTTTGACGGGCTTGAGGATGAGGAAAAGAAAGAAAAAGTCTTTACCATCAAAAGCAAGCAAAAATATACAAATGAAGAATATGACGAAGCGCTTCAATACATAGAGGAACTGAAGCAGATTTGTTAACCATACCAAGCAAAAGAAATGATCCGTTTCTTTTGCTTTTTTTATTGACAAAAGCTGCTAAGAGATTCATTATGGATAATAGTTATCCATAATGAATCAGGAGTGAATAGGATGAAAATGAAATCAGGAATGGAGCAGGCGGTTTCTGTGCTGCTGTTACTGTCACGGCTGCCTGTACAGGCTTCTTTGACGTCAGAGGCTATAAGCCAGCGATTGCGCGTGTCTCCGTCTTACTTGAAGAAGCTGATGAGAACATTGGTTCAAGCCGGTTTGGCAGAATCCTTACCAGGGACGAAGGGCGGTTTTACCCTGACGAAGCCTTTGGCTGACATTACGCTTTATGATGTTTATCAAGCGGTCGAAGGCAGAGGTTCGATGTATCAGGGGAAAGGCCTGCTGCAATCTGTATTCGAGGGTGAAAGTCACTGTGTGCTGGAGACAGTCATGGGGGAAATTGAGGATAAATGGGCTAATCTTATGAGAGAAGAGTCCTTGCAGCATGTCATGGACAGAGTCGGGGAATTGTATGATCTTGAAAAAATAGATGAGTGGGTAAACGAGCAATTGAAGGGGCAATTGCAATGAAGCACAGCGGGCATCTGCAAAAATCTTCTGAATCATCAACAGGCATATCCGTGCTGATCGTGCTCGCACTTGGTTTCCTTATGGCAACTCTTGATGTGACCGTTGTGAATGTGGCGATGGCTGATATGAAAAACACTCTTTCAATGTCACTTTCAGGTGTAACGTGGGTTGTGGACGGGTACATTCTTACTTTTGCGTCGCTTCTGCTGGCGGGCGGAGCCTTGGCTGACCGTTTCGGCTCGAAGACGATCTATATCTTGGGTCTAGCCGTTTTTGTTCTGGCCTCCTGTCTATGCGCTGCATCTATAAATGGGCAGATGCTGATTGCCGGACGTCTCATACAGGGAATTGGGGCAGCTTTGTTTATGCCAAGCTCACTCAGCCTTTTGGCTGCCTCTTACCCTGATGAGCGGGTGCGGGCGAGAATGTTTGGGCTGTGGGCCGCGCTTGTTTCCGCCGCTTCAGGCCTTGGGCCCTTTATCGGGGGCGTGCTGGTACAGTTGGCGGGCTGGCAGAGTATTTTTCTGATCAATGTGCCAATAGGGGCTGCTGCGCTCATCTCAGCTTACCGAATCCTCAGCCGCGTTCCGGGAAAAAGCAGCCGCGTGAACATCATCGGGCATCTGCTTGGCATGATGGCTCTCGGGTTTCTTTCCTATGCATTGATACAGGGGCCTTCAGCGGGCTGGCGCTCGCCAGTGATTCTTGTAGCATTTACTGCAGCGATTTTGGCATTTGTGCTGTTTTTGCTGCGGGAAATTTCTGCAAAAGCACCCATCCTGCCGGCGTCCTTATACAAAAACGGCCGCTTCTCAGCTGCCCAATTTATCGGGTTTTTGCTGAATTTCGCCCTTTTTGGCGGCATGTTTATGCTCAGCCTTTTTTTGCAGGAAGCAGGAGGGGCAAGTTCCTTTATGGCTGGAGTGGAGCTGCTGCCGATGATGGCGGTCTTCGTGATCGGCAATCTGCTGTTTGCCCGTCTGGCGAATCGATTTGAAGCTGGGCAGCTTATGTTTGTATCAATGGCGGTCAGCTGTATCATTGCATTGCTGTTGTTTGTGCTGATTTCTCCGGATTTTCCTTATTGGCAGCTGGCGGTGTTGATGTCTGTTATGAACCTCTGTACCGGTATTACAGTTCCTGCCATGACAACTGTGATCATGCAGGCTGCCGGGCAAAGACATGCGAATATCGCCGGTGCGGCGTTAAATGCAAACCGGCAAATCGGAGCCTTGGTCGGCGTAGCGATAACCGGGGTGATCATTCATCTGTCCGCCACTTGGTATGCCGGTGCCGGGTTTACGTTTTTGATGATGGGAGCGGCATACAGCCTCGCAGCATTGCTTGTATGGCTGTTTCTGGCTGCCCATAACGGGACTGCCGCGTCAGAAAAAAATGTAAATCACTGATTGCGCTTTGTGGGAATATATAGTAAGATATAAAAAATTATTGAAACAACAGGCACTGATAAGGACACGAGATGCTTTTTACGGTTTCCAGAGAGGGAAGGACAGCTGAGATCTTCCTAACGCAGGGAAAGCAGCTTACCGCCTTTGAGCCGTATCGGGGAAAACAAGTATCTGATACCGTCATGCTGCGTTACAGCATCTTTAAGCCGATCACCATGTGTAATTGATCGGGAATTTGGGTGGAACCACGGATGATCAACACATTCGTCCCTTTTAGAGGGATGGGTGTGTTTTTTTATATGAACTACATAAATGCGATGAAAAGGACATGAATGATAGTTACGGTTTTCAGAGAGGGAAGGAAAGGTGAGAGCTTCCCAGCTTAGGAGTATCATTTACCGCCTTGGAGCAGCATTGGGGAACTGAAGTATCCAATGCCGTCTATGCTGCGTTACAGCACCGAGCCGACAACATCGCGTTTGTCGGGAACTTGGGTGGAACCACGGGTTAATCACACACTCGTCCCTATCTGCGGGACGGGTGTGTTTTTTTATGAATAGAATATATGCGATGAAAAGGACATGAATGATAGTTACGGTTTTCAGAGAGGGAAGAAAAGGTGAGAGCTTCCCAGCTTAGGAATATCATTTACCGCCTTGGAGCAGCATTGGGGAACTGAAGTATCCAATGCCGTCTATGCTGCGTTACAGCACCGAGCCGACAACATAGTATTTGTCGGGAACTTGGGTGGAACCACGGGTTAATCACACACTCGTCCCTATCTGCGGGACGGGTGTGTTTTTTTATATACAACAATGAATAAGGAGTGTTCTAAAATGAGTAAACATGTACACATTCAGCTTCCGGACGGACAGATCCAGGAATATCCGAAAGGCATCACAATCAAAGAAGCGGCTGGTTCTATCAGTTCCAGTCTGCAAAAGAAGGCGGCCGCAGGTCAGGTCAACGGCAAGCTTGTTGATCTCAGTTTCAAGCTGGAGGAGGATGCTGAGCTTTCGATTGTCACACTCGATTCACAAGAAGGCTTGCAGGTGCTTCGCCACACAACAGCGCACGTGCTGGCCCAAGCAGTAAAACGGCTGTACGGCGAAGTGTCATTGGGGGTAGGGCCTGTGATTTTAGACGGCTTCTACTATGACATGAAGCTGGGGAAAAGCTTGGCATCAGGAGACTTAGAGGCCATCGAAAAAGAAATGAAAAACATAATAAATGAGAACCTTGAAATCAAACGTATAGAGGTTTCTTACGAAGAAGCTGAAGAGCTGTTTGCACAAAAAGACGAGCGGCTCAAGCTTGAGATTTTAAAGGATATTCCGCGCGGGGAGGATATCACACTGTACCAGCAAGGGGAATTCGTTGACCTGTGCCGCGGGCCGCATCTTCCTTCTACAGGGATGATCAAGGCGTTCAAACTGACAAGAGTATCAGGCGCTTATTGGCGCGGAGACAGTAAAAATGAAGTCCTGCAGCGGGTGTACGGGGTTGCGTTTCAAAAGAAAAAAGATTTGGATGCGCACCTGCATATGCTGGAAGAAGCGGCAAAACGAGACCATCGCAAGCTCGGCAAACAGTTAGGGCTGTTTATGTTTTCTGAAGAAGCGCCGGGGATGCCGTTTTATTTGCCGAAAGGGCAGATTGTCCGCAATGAGCTGGAGCGCTTCTCGCGTGAGCTGCAAACAAATGCCGGCTACGATGAGGTGCGTACGCCGTTTATGATGAATCAGCGGTTATGGGAGCAGTCAGGCCATTGGGACCATTATCGCGACAATATGTACTTTTCAGAAGTGGATGATACAAGATTCGCAATGAAGCCGATGAATTGCCCCGGCCACATGCTCATCTTTAAAAACAGCCTGTATTCTTATCGGGATCTGCCGATTCGCATGGCGGAATTCGGACAGGTGCACCGCCATGAATACAGCGGCGCTTTAAACGGAATGCTTCGCGTTCGGACGTTCTGTCAGGATGACGCCCATATTTTCGTTCGGGAGGATCAGATTGAGAGTGAGATCAAAGAAGCGATTCGGCTGATTGATGAGGTATATCGGACATTTGGTTTCGAGTATTCTGTTGAGCTTTCGACTCGCCCGGAGGATTCATTAGGCGATGACAGCCTTTGGGAAGCGTCGGAACGTGCCTTAGCACGCGTCCTTGAGGAGCTTGGCCTCTCTTATGAGATCAATGAAGGCGATGGGGCATTTTACGGGCCGAAAATTGATTTCCACATAAAAGATGCCTTGAAACGGAGCCACCAATGCGCAACAATTCAGCTTGATTTTCAAATGCCGGAAAAATTTGATTTAACATATATCAACGAACTCAATGAGAAGGTTCGTCCCGTTGTCATCCACAGAGCGGTTTTCGGCTCAATCGACCGTTTCTTCGGCATTTTGATCGAGCATTACGGCGGGGCTTTTCCAGTCTGGCTCGCACCGCTCCAGGTTCAAATCATACCGGTTTCGCACGTTCACTTAGACTATTGCAGAAAAGTGCAGGCGGAGCTGAAGCAGGTGGGGATAAGAGCCGGCATTGATGAGCGCAATGAGAAGCTGGGCTATAAAATCAGAGAATCGCAGGTGCAGAAAATCCCGTACGTGCTGGTGCTTGGAGATCATGAGGAGCAGGAGAATGCGGTAAACGTCCGCCGATTCGGACATCAGCAGAATGAACATGTTCCTTTTCAGACATTCAAAGATAAGCTTGTGAAACAGGTGGAAAATCGAGGCATGTAGGATAAAAGCTGTGAATTCACATTTTGCTTTTTTGACTTTCCCTATTCGGAATCAGTAAAATAATAAGTAAATCATATCGTTCGTATGTTATGAATGCATCTCGAAATGGGGAAATTGACATGGACCATGACAAACTGGAAGCAAATTTGCTGGATCACGCACTTACAAAATATTTGAAAAGCACGAAGCAATTAGATGAAGCCACCGTTCCGAAACACGTGAATAATGTAAGAGGATTTATTCTGCGGATCATATACAGACATGGGAGCTGCACCATAAAGGATATTTTGAAGGAGGTTACACTGTCTCCCTCTGCCACGACCACAGCCCTGAATCATTTAGAGCAGGAAGGGTTTATTGAGAGATCCAGAAATAACAATGACCGCCGCACTGTATGGATTACGCTTTCTGAATCGGGCCGGGAAGCGGCTGAACAAATGATCGAAAACCGCCAGCAGCTGATTGACGGCATGTTTGAACGTTTAACAGCCGAAGAGAAAGAGACGTTCTTGGCGATTATTGCGAAGCTGGCTCAATAGGGATAATAAAAGCCGGTGCGCGAAGCGCCGGCTTTATAGAGATTATTCCATATCGCTCAGGCGTTTGCCTGCGACGGCATAATGGTCTTTTCTCATTTCTTCTATAAAGACAACAATTTTTTCTTCAGAAGCACCGGTTGTTTCCTTTACGGCTTCTGTTACTTTCTCGACAAGATTGCGTTTTTGCTCGTCTGTACGGCCTTCGAGCATTTTGACAGTTACGTATGGCATAGGTGCTGAATCCTCCTTTATCTCGTTTCCTCTCTTTAGAAAAAGAGGCTTCTTATAGTATACTGAATAAAGTAAATTCTTGCATTTTGAGAAAGAGGGATATCTCACTTGGACCGTTTTTTATATTATCCGTTATCTTTAATGCCATACCTCGTCATCACGCTAATTGTGTCGTTTACGATGCACGAGCTTGCCCACGCTTATGTCGCATACAAATTCGGTGACGATACGGCGAAAAAACAAGGAAGACTGACGCTGAATCCCATTAAACACCTTGATCCGTTCGGAACCATTTTGATTTTGGTGGCCGGCTTCGGGTGGGCGCGCCCCATTCCCGTGAATCGCCGCTTCTTTAAGAAGCCTCGGCTTGCCGGTGTGCTCGTATCTATAGCCGGGCCCGTCAGTAACCTGATTCTTGCGTTTATTGGTTTCTTTTTGTTAGTGTTGATGCATGCGTACGGAATGGAAATGCTTGCGGCGTTCAGCACGGGGCTGGATCAGTTTTTTTCTATTTGGATACAGCTGAATCTTGTCTTGTTTTTATTTAATCTGCTGCCGCTTCCTCCGCTCGATGGCTATCGAATTATAGAAGATCTCGTTCCGCCGGGCGTGCGTGCCAAAATGACGCAGGCGGAGAGCTACGGCTTTATCGTATTTTTGGTGCTGTTTGTGACACCGCTAGGATCTTACGTGCTGTGGCCGATGCTCAATGCAGGAAGAGATTCGATTTTAAAGCTGTTTTCAGCGATATTTCAACCGCTTTTGTAGGAGGTAGAACTTCATGGAAGAAAAAAAGAAAAAATCAATCGGGTTTAATATTATCAAAAGTGATCCGACAGACGGACACGGCGGTTTTGGCGTAGGGGCACTCAGCCTTGATAACATTTCTCCCGTATTCGTTGATGTAGAAGAAAAAGAAGCGTTCGTAGACATCGGCGCCATGCATGCCCGCAGCACCGTTGAAAAAGGAATTAAATTTCTCCCGAATAAAGAAGAAGTGCCGAACGGAAAACCATACTGGCTTGTGTGGGTAACGATTGACAGAAAAGAAGAGGGGCCTTATTACGCTGGTGTGACAGCCTGTGAAATGACGGTCGACAGAAGCATCAGAAGAGGCTACAAGTCGCTGCCTGAGCATGTGAATTTGATGGATAAATCCATGAAACGGAAAATCATCGTTGATAAAATGGACGACAGCTCGAAGCGTGTACTAGGCGAATTTCTGAAAAAGCATGATCAGGGCCTATGGGATCGTTCCTCAGATGAGTTAAAAACGAGCCTGCTTCCGGAAAATAATTAATTTATGAATTTTCTGTGAACTTTTAAAGTATTTGAGATATTTTTCGTAAACATTGAGTAAACTGGTGATACAGAAATAGGACATGGAAAATCCCGAGCCGAAACAAGACTCGGGGTTTTTCATTTTTAGGGGGATATGAGTCGGCGACTGGGAGATGAAAGCCAGCGCCGAAGAAATGAGAAATTCACCACTTTATCCCAAAACTGATTGTTCAGCTCGATTGTCTAACATTCTTCCATCGATTATGAAGGAACCATACGAATAACCCGGCCTCCGAGGAGCCGGGTTATTTTCAATGATGTCGCCCCAGCCATTTGTCCCACCACTTTTTCTCGGAAGCGGGCTTTTCTTTGGATGGAAGCCGGTCTTTTGTTTGTTTTGCGGGTTCTGCCCCGTAGCACACGTTTGCGGGTTCTGTCCCTTTCACAAAATATGTGTAATGCTTAGCGGCGCAGCCGGGACCTGATGAGTAGCCTGTTTCCGGATCAATGTACACACCGGTTACGCCTTTTGGCGGCTTGAACGCGGTTTCTGGTTCGCCTTTGAGCGCGTCCTCCATGAAGTCCGCCCAAATGGTTTTAGCATAGCTTTTTTCTTCGACCGAGTCGATGGTGCTGTTTTTGTCATAGCCGGTCCAAACACCGGCGGCCAGCTTCGGATTGAAGCCGATCATCCAGCTGTCTGCGCTGGTGGTTCCTGATTTTCCGGCATACGTTCTTGTCAGGCGGTTGGCTATCGTTCGCCCCGTAACCGACGTATATCCATTTAAATCGGTATCAAACATGCCTGTCATCATACTCGCTGTGACAAAAGCGGCTTTTTCATCAAGCACCTGTTTATGCTGATTCGGGTTTTCGTACAGCACGTGGCCGGCTGCGTCCGTTACTCGCGAAATAAAAGTCGGTTCGATTTTCTTTCCGCCATTTGCGAGCATGGCATAGGCGTTGACCATCTCAATCGGATGCACGGGTTCGGTGCCGAGTGCCAGGGACGGCAGTGCTTGAAGATGGGCGGTAATGCCGAATTCCTTTGCCGTCTTTACAAGTTTGTTCGTGCCGAGAAAAAGATGCGTTTTCACAGCGTAAATATTGTCGGAAAGCGCCAGCGCCTGCAGAAGCGTAATCGGCTTGTTGGCATAGTATCCGTTATAGTTGCTTGGAGAATAGGTTTCTCCCTTTGCATCAATTTGAAACTCGGTTTCTTCGCTTTTCATCAAAGTGACTGGCGTAAATCCGCTCTGAATCGCTTTATAGTACAGCAACGGCTTGATCGTCGAAGCAGGCTGGCGCTTCGCCTGTGTCGTCCGGTCAAACGGGCTTTTTTGATAATCCCTGCCGCCGACAAGGGCGAGAACGTTTCCGGTGCGGGGATCAATGGCTGAAAACCCGACTTGAATGTCAGATCCCGCGTTAACCGTTTCGGTAATGGTCTCCTCGGCGATGCGCTGCATCCGTTTATCTACCGTTGTATAGACGTTTAACCCGCTCGTTTCAATTTGCTCCCGTGTCATGCCGAGCTTTTTTTCCAGCTCTCTCATCGCATTGTCATAGAAGTAAGGAGCCTTTCTCTTGGAAACTTGTTTATTCAAAGGCTGATAGGAAAGAGGTTCCATGATCAATTCATCCGCTTTCTTTTGGCTGATCATCTGCTGCTTTTCCATCATCCGCACAATCGTTTTCTGGCGTTCCTTGGCCTTCGTCTCATTGACATACGGTGAATAGCCGGAAGGGCCTTTCGGGATTCCTGCCAAAAGCGCCGCCTCCGCATCCGTCAGGTTTTTGGCATGCTTGCCGAAATACAGGCGGGAAGCTGCTTCAATGCCGTAGGCGCCGTGTCCGTAGTAAATCGTATTTAAATAGCCTTCTAATATCTCGTCCTTAGAATAGTTTTGTTCCAGACGGATCGTGTAGAACGCCTCATTCCATTTCCGTTTCCACGTTTTGTCGTGTTCAAGGTATAAGTTTCTCGCATATTGCTGGGTGATGGTGCTTGCACCCTGAACCTTGGCAAATGCTTTGAGGTCAGCAAGTGCCGCGCCGGCCATGCGTTTATAATCAAAGCCGTGATGATCGTAGAAATTCTGGTCTTCAATCGCCACTGTCGCTTTTACGATCGTCGGATTCATGTCCTTTAAGGGGACCCAATAGCGCTTTTCGCCGTAGTTCGTTTCCCCGAGCTTTGAGCCGTCACTCGCATACAAAATCGTGGATTGCGGCACTTGCACCGAGGGAGCGCCCTGGTATTTGGCTATCAAAATGACAGTCATAAACACGGCAGCTGCCGCCAAGGCCGCAAAAGCCCCTAAAAAGATAAAGGCGCGAACGGTTTTCAGCGTCAGTCTCAGCCGTTTATTTGTCATTGCATCCACAACGGGTTCCCCCTTTTTTTATGTTTCTACTATTATGAGAAAAAAAGATCGTTTTTAAACATCGCAGAACAGGACGCATCTTTACTTTTTCCCCGCCATCCTCTATACTTTTTCCTTAGGTGAAAATGAGATTTCAACCGAGAATAAAAGCTGATAAGACGCTTACAATAAATGAATACAGCCTCGAAAGGGAGATGACAATTGAGCGAACTTTGGTACACAGAGAAGCAGACGAAAAACTTTGGCATTACGATGAAGGTTAACAAGACGTTACATACAGAACAAACGGAGTTTCAGCATTTAGAAATGGTGGAAACAGAAGAGTTCGGCAACATGCTGTTTTTGGACGGCATGGTGATGACATCTGAAAAAGACGAATTCGTTTATCACGAAATGGTGGCGCATGTGCCATTATTTACGCACCCAAATCCGGAGCACGTTCTTGTAGTCGGCGGCGGTGACGGCGGCGTTATCAGAGAAATCCTGAAGCACCCAAGCGTGAAAAAAGCGACACTTGTAGATATTGACGGCAAGGTGATCGAATACTCTAAAAAGTTCCTTCCTTCTATCGCAGGCAAACTGGATGATCCGCGCGTTGACGTGCAGGTAGATGACGGATTTATGCACATTGCAAAATCTGAAAATCAATACGACGTCATCATGGTAGATTCAACTGAACCAGTCGGACCGGCTGTAAACCTGTTTACAAAAGGATTCTACGCAGGAATCGCAAAAGCGCTGAAAGAAGACGGCATTTTTGTCGCGCAGACGGACAACCCATGGTTTACACCGGAATTAATCACAAATGTACAGCGCGACGTGAAGGAAATCTTCCCGATTACGAAGCTTTATACGGCGAACATTCCGACATATCCAAGCGGTTTGTGGACATTTACAATTGGTTCAAAGAAATATGATCCGCTTGCAGTGGAAGACAGCCGTTTCTTCGATATTGAGACGAAATATTACACAAAAGATATTCATAAAGCGGCGTTTGTTCTGCCGAAATTTGTGAGTGACCTGATTAAATAATGAAGGTATGGCGCAGGAGCGAATCTTGCGCTTTTTTACAGGAAAGCGAGGGTATTATAGATGAGATTTGATGAAGCTTATTCAGGAAAAGTATTTATCGCGAGCCGTCCCGAGTGGGAAGAGGCGGACGCCATTCTTTACGGCATGCCGATGGACTGGACAGTCAGCTATCGCCCGGGCTCACGCTTTGGTCCAAGCAGAATCCGTGAGGTGTCAATCGGCCTTGAGGAATACAGCCCATATTTAGACCGCGATCTGGCTGACTTGAACTTCTTTGACGCCGGCGACATTCCGCTGCCGTTCGGAAATCCGCAGCGAAGCCTGGATATGATTGAAGAGTACGTGGACAGCATTTTAGAAAAAGGGAAGTTCCCAATGGGTATGGGCGGGGAGCACCTCGTGTCATGGCCTGTCATTAAAGCGATGTACAAGAAATACCCAGACCTTGCGATTATCCATTTTGACGCACATACAGATCTTCGTGTTGATTATGAGGGAGAACCGCTTTCTCACTCCACGCCGATCCGTAAGGCGGCAGAATTGATCGGACCGCACAATGTGTATTCATTCGGAATCCGTTCCGGCATGAAAGAAGAGTTTGAATGGGCGAAGGAAAACGGCATGCACATCTCAAAATTTGAAGTGCTTGAACCGCTGAAAGAGGTGCTTCCGAAGCTGGCGGGCCGTCCGGTTTATGTCACAATTGACATTGACGTATTAGACCCTGCACACGCACCGGGTACAGGAACGGTTGACGCCGGCGGCATCACGTCTAAAGAACTGCTTGCATCCGTCCATGAAATTGCGCGTTCAAAGGTAAACGTAAAGGGCGCTGATTTAGTGGAAGTCGCACCGGTGTATGACCACTCAGAGCAAACGGCAAACACAGCCAGCAAAATCATCCGTGAAATGCTGCTTGGGTTTGTGAAATAGTTTTTAATAAAAAAGGGTCTGAATTACATCCAGGCCCTTTTTTATCTTTTAATTATTTAAAGTCATTTTATAAGAAATTCTTTTATTAGATTCGTCGTCTATTACAGTATAATAAGCAGATACTTTTGATGATTCAGGATTGAAATTTTTATAATTTACTTTTTCGTCGGGATACAAACTTAATCCTACATATCCTAGTACTGTTTTCCCTGGTGGAATCTCTGTATTGAATTGATACTTATCCGGCAAATCATAATTATAAGGCATCAATTGTTTATTATATTGATACTGACCAAAAAATAAAAAGTTTTTTCCGTCCGGTGAAAGATCCTCTAGAGTAATTTTATGATTAGAAGTATTTTCAGCATTAAAAGGCAAAATGTATATATATTTTATGGAATTTGTATCTTTATCAAATGACTTGACCGGCTTTAATGGTTTTAAAATATGAAATTTTATTCCTTTTCCTGTATCGATCGTTTGGTTTGCGGCAATATTAATATTTTTTGGAGTATATTTATCATTTTGGGCATTTACTGTATAGAAACGAACACAGCTGAAAGTTACTATTATTAATAAAACAATAAAGAAAATCCAACGTTTATTCATCTGTATCCTCCAGTTTACCTTCACTAATATCAATAATTCTGTCGACAACACTATTTTCACATAGTGTATCATCATGACTAGCCACTACAATCGTTGTGCCATTTTCTTTTTCGGTTTTTAGGATATCCAGTATAAGATTAATCCCTTTTTTGTCTAAGGCATTTGTCGGTTCATCTAAAAGAAGTAATTTGGGTTTTTCCATTATTGCTTGAGCAATTCCTAAGCGTTGCTTCATCCCTAAAGAATAGCGTTTGACTTTACGCTTATCTTCGGGGTCTAACCCAACTTTTCTTATTACTTCTTTGATTTCTTCATCAGATACTTTTTTCTTGATAGAAGCAAGGAATTTCAGATTTTGAAATCCCGAATAGACAGGGATGAAGCTCGGGTATTCAATTAACAGACCTGTATGTTCAGAGAAGTCAATATCTTTTCCGATCACGAGGCCGTTAACATAAACTTCGCCTTTTGTTAATGTTAGCAGTCCGGCGATCGCTCTTAAAATCATTGTCTTTCCAGATCCATTATGGCCTCTTAACACGACAAATTCGTTTTCTTTAATTGAAAAACTGATATCATCTAATACATGATTTCCCTTTAATTTTTTTACTATATTTTTACACTCGATATAAGACGTCATAATTACTCTCCTAAAATATCTGTTTTTTTAATAAAAACTAGGCTGATAAAAGTACAAGCTGCACAGAAAATAAGTGCAATTAATAAAAAGTCAGAGGCATGAAAAAAACGACCATCTGAGTAGTTAATGTTCATGCGCGAATAATCAATAAAAGCCCACTTTCCAGCCATAGCAAATGAAGCGATGAATAAAGAGCTGTGAAAAAAAATAGATATTACAATATAAGCAACAATAATAATAAATGCAGATATAAAAGATATCATGAAAGTTAAAGTTTCTAGCAAAACTGCATACATAAACGAAACTAAGATTTGAATTAACATAAATAATATTACCTTGCTGTTCAGTTCTGCTGTAAAGCCATTAAATGAGGTAAATAACATAATGTATATAAAAAGCCATACGCACCAAATAGATACAATCAGAACAAACAGTGACAGAAGTTTGCTGAATATATATACTCCTTTTTTGGGGAGTTTTGGAAGGATATAAGCTCCAGAAATTTGAATGTCACTAAACATAAAATTACCCACAATCAACAAAGGCAGCACTTGAAAACTAATCCATTGTAGAGGGATAGATAATCTATGCTGTGTATATAAGATATGTAGATCAAAGAAATTCATCGAATGAAATAGTGTGGTCAGGCTGTCGGAAAAACTTTGATGTTCTAGCTGTCCCGTCTTATTGCTATTCCAGAGGAAGCATAAAAGAAGGAGGGCAACAGCTAAGCTAATGACAAAGTATGTAATCTTACTTTCATTGAAACGCATGACAATATCACGTTTCAGCATATTCATAAAAGACAATCAGTTTGCTCCTTTCTCCTCAACCTGCTGTAAATAATTGCGTCGCTTTATAGATTCTATAGAAATCCCGAATAATGACAACATAATCCCTAATCTAATCAATAATAATTCAGCCGAATCACTTAATTCCAGCACAAAACCATTTAAAAAGAGCATACCATTACATGCAAGGTAATCAATCAAAAATAAAAGAATGAATAGAAAAACTACAATGATTTGATTCAAATACAGTAAAATAAATGAAACAACATAACAAATGAAAATAAATGCAAAGACATGAGTGATGAAAGATATCGGGGTCACATACAATAGTCCCGTATCATTGAATATACATAAAGTATATAATTCACCCATAATGATAATCCCGTATACTGCTGAAAATAAAAGTGTTTTTAAAAGGTATATCATTGTTAGATAAGGTGCATTGTTTACTCGGATTACAGTATAAATTGAAAAGTAATCGGATGAGATCAAAACAGAAAATACAACGGCAGCAGGGCATAAAATAGAAACGAGATGCCAATAGGAAAAAATATTTTCCAGTACAAAACTATCATCACTACCATTTTCTTGATGAAAAAAGAAATAAACAGCAATTAACTGTAGCAGTAATGCGACGGTGATACCCGGCCACTTCATTCTTAATGTTGATTTTAGAGTATTATAATAAAACACGGCGTTTTTTTCCCCACATATAAAGTAAAGTAGTTACAATGAACACGCTAAGGTTCAAATAAATAAACTTATCTACACTCAAAAACCCTCCATCGTTAACAATATATTTCATTGGATTGTAATGGTTGTTGAGTAAAGTAAAGCCTATCAAATTAATTAAGAAAGGTATGATATAAACAAAATATTTCTTTTTAATAAAAAATGATAAAGCTAATCCAATGGAAGAGAGAATGGCACCGTACAAACCATTTAGTATAAATAAAATGAGAGTATAAATCAGCGAGTTTTCATAATAAAGGTTTGCTAAATCAGTTCCGCCCAAAACGATTGGGTCCATATAATTGACGATTCCGTCCGGATTTACTGAAGGATATGTCATCATCAGCAAGTAAAGGTTTAATAATAATGGTAAAAAAATAACCAAAAAAGAAATCACAACATTCAATCCAAATAATACTGTAAAGTATTTCTTTTTAGTTGTTTTCGTTATAACATTCATAAAAAATCCAGTATTTTTATCTTCACGGTACATACCGGACATTGGAAGTGATGCTAATAACGGAAGAATGAGAATCCAGACAGTCTGAGCTGAGGTTGTATTTCCTTCTGCAATATTCGACAAAAACGGTGAGTTATGGATTTCATAAGGAAGATTGATCTTCTGATGAAAGAAGAGTATACCTAGATAACTGACGATCATAAGAACGATACTAATGAATAAAGAAAAATAAATCTCTTTATTTTTCAATAAACGCTTTAAAAAGAACGAAATCATGTGCGAGGCTCCTGTTTTTTTTATTAAAACTCTGTGTGAGTTTTGGATAGTTTTATTTTAATAAACAATCTTGAAGAGTGGATATTATTTTTACCTTAAAAAGCGATCTTACATGTTTAATGTAAGATCGCTTTGTTTTAGAAAAGCTATTAATAGATTGTATAATTTCCCTTAGGTTTTACGCTGTCAGGACTCCAATCAGTTGGGAAAGAATCACTGCTGCGGCTGTAACCGCCAAACCTTACGGGTACATTTCTCCCGTAATCTTCAACAGCAGTGTTGGAAAATAAGTATGTATGACCCGGGTGTACTGTTCCTTCGTGAGTTCCACCACCGGATACATTGTGCCAGTCGCGCCCGCCAGAGTGAACGTTTTTATCTGCCTCTGCCCATACATTAAATTTACCTCCATCATCTTTCTTTAGGAGATGCATATACATGTAGCTTCTATTTTGTTTTCTTCGAGCAGTTGTATAGTCGTAAGGGCTGTACCATCTGAAAGTAAAATGCACCCTTGAATCGCTCGTATTTGCTTTTGCATGAACCGCCTGTGTAACACCCAGTGAGGAAACTGCGATCCCAAACATGATGATGAGTAAACTAATCCTTTTTTTGAATTGAACTTTCAAAATAAATCCTCCATTTTTAAACTTCAATTGAAGTGATACTGAACTTAAGTCATATATATATTAGTTCAAAAAAAAGGAAAAGTAAACATATTTTTATTTTTATATAATAAAAATTATCTTGTTTCCTATGTTTGTGGGTTAGGTAACCAATTTAAATTAGTTAGTAATAATATTTAGAGATTCAAAAAATAAAACTTTTGTCCCGATTGTGTATTTAACAAAAAAACAACCGGTGAAAACCGGTTGTATTCATTAGATCATTCCTCGTTGTGCAACTTCAATTTGGTGTGTAGGTGCATTTGCAATAGTTGTTGCCACGAACACAGTGCTTAGAGCCAGACAAGAGAGTAATAGTTTAGACTTCAATTTCATACAAACTCACTCCTCCTTGAATAAGTTGCCTTACTTGTTCCACCTTCAAAAAATAAGCAGAAGCTTTTTGAAAATTTTTACGTTCATGATAATATTTTGCCACATCAATAGCGAAATCTTCAAGATCAGCATACAACATTTTACTTTCGAGAAAATCAAAAAATCCTTGAATTGCTTCTTCATCCGGGCCTGATAAGTATAAAGATTTCAAAAATTCAAACTCTGATAAATATATTACATCTCCGGCCTTTTGTGAATAAGCCATTCCCTTACTATGATATTCATGAGCTTTATCCATTTTTCCTAATTTATAATGGATCTGTGTAATTAAAAAATACGCTTGAGGTAAGGAAGGAAGAATATTTGATTCTTCAAAAACAGCTATTGCTCTTTTGAAATAAGGTATGGCATCCTCATATTGGCTTTGGCTGTTTTTACAAAGCCCGATATTGTACAAAGTTCTTCCCATTAATTGGGGCTGCTTTTCAGCTTCTGCCATAGAATAAGCTTTTTGAAAATGTGAGACGGCATCCTCATACTGTTTTAAATCTAAAAAATTGGTGGCAAATAAAGAATGACACTGCAGCAATCTTATATTATAAGCTTCATTTTCTTTGTATATTTCATATGCTAGCCGTGCATAGTCCATTGAAAAATACGTTTGTTTCATATAGTAATAAGATTCAGACATCTTAAAGAAAAACTCAGCTTTCTCTATCCGATCCTTAACGAATATCAGCTTGCTTTCGGCCTTTTTGAAAAATTTAATAGCCGACAGATATTCCCGCTGATCCAGCTCATACATGCCCCTGAAGAAATTAAAATAGTACTCAAGCAGACCAGTTAAACGAGCCTGTTTTTTATCAATCTCAAGCAGCAGATCAGACAGTCTCGGCTGTTCCTCAATCCTCATTTTTTCTAACGGTTCAAGGTACTCAAGCATCAGGTTGTGCCGAAACTCCATCAGTGAATAGTACAAATGAAGGTCTTGATCTTCTTCCATGTGATCCAGCTCTTGCTTAATTTCTCGTCGCAAATATTCTGCATCGGGTATGCTGAATCGGCGTATGTACATATACCATTCGTTAATCTTTTCTCCGATGGAAGAAGAAGATATGACACCTGTCACGTTTGCAAATCCCTCCCTTCATAATTCTATATATGTCATATTTTATCATCAACATTCTTGTGAGAAGCGCAAAAAAACCGCAATTTTTTCTTTCGTTACACCGCATGTTTGGAGATATATTTTCAAAAAGAAGCGTTTACCCTCGGCAATTTGTACAAGCAAACAGATTCAACTTCCATATTCTGTTATATCTGCGTGAGCAGTGTATGTCTGAAAAGGAAGTGAAGGAATGAGAAAAAATAAGCTTTCCTTTAAAGAAAAAGCAGGAGCAGAACAAGAAGAGTGCTTATGTTTTTGTGAGGGAGAAGCAAGACGAGAAGCCATGTTTCAAGCACCGATTGAATTACCTGAAGGGTTTGTCGTTGATCCGGCTGAAGCTGTTGCAAACGTGACGTGGAATGCAGACAGCCTTTCTTGTGTCAGTGACCGTTGCTTAATTCAAACGGGGCCAGAGCCTGATGAGGTCGGTGTTCAATTTGCAGTGCGCCTGCAGGGAACCGTTACGCTACTCGTCAGTGTCTCACCTGTGCGAAATCAATATGGACAAGGGGACGGGGCTGTTTCCGTCATTCACAATGCAGAAATCGATCAAGTCGTCTATTATTCCGATGAACCGGATGATTGCCCGGATATCAGTGACATCACGATTGAGAACCTTGTTGTTGTTCCGCCGTTTTACGGCAGTCCTTTATCGGTGACGGGGACGATTGTGCTTGTACCGGAGCCGGAACCCGTCTACGCGTTTACAGCGAATCCAAATGATCAATCAGTTTCTGTGATTGATACAAACACCCATACTGTTGTGACAACGATTGCTCTTCCGTACAATCCGGCAGGTATTGAAATTACGCCAGATAAAAGCGCTGTGTTTGTCTTACATCCCAACAATAATGTGATTTCTGTCATCGATTATGACACATTAACAGTGACAGCAACTATATTGCTGGATCAGCCGCCTCGATTGATTAGATTTATCCCTAATCATGAGTTTGCTTATGTTTTCACCGGTACTGCCATTTATGTGATTGGAATTGATACGTTGACTGTTGAGAGGTCTATTCCTGTAGAAGGTTTTGATATTGCAATTGACCCCAATGGGTTGTTCGCCTATGTTCTTAATTTTGGGTTAGTGCAAAAAGTGGACTTATCTACCGGTGAAGTCTTAGGAACGATTGAACGAGAGCTTATCGTATCATCCATAGAAACAGATTCTACGGAGCGGTATGCGTATGTATTAGAACAAGAATTCTTATTCAATTATTTGACGGTTATTGATTTAAATACGTTTACGATCAGGGATACCCAAGAGCTGGAGCCTGACGGGCTATATGTAATGTTTACGAGTGGATCAGAGGTGTATTTACATGACAGCTTCACTGGCAATTTATATTCTGTCAGTCCGAATGGAGCAGGTGTAATTGGAAATCTTCCGCAATCAGCAACAGACTATGCGTTTACCCCGAATGGCGATTTTCTGTATGCAACTCGTTTTATAGAGCAGAGCATCATTGTTTACAACACAGATGATTATTCTGAGGAAACTGTGATATCTCTTGGGGTTTCACCGGGTGCCATTGCGATTTAACCGCTGCATGTTGTGCATTTCTAAAAGGACGTGAAATCATGAAAAAGAATGATCTTTCTGCTTTACAGGAAAATTGTTTCTGTTTTTGTGATGAGGAAATTAGCCGGGAAGCGCCGTTTCAAGTGCCGATAGATATCCCTGAGGGCTTCAAGGTTGATTCGGCCGAAGCGTCAGCGGCTGTTACATGGAGTACAGACAATTTGTCCTGTATCAGTGAGCCTTGCTTAATCCAGACTGGGCCGGAACCAGAAGATATCGGTGTTCGATATGCTGTGAGAGTACAAGGGACCATTACGCTTCTTGTCAGTGTGTCGCCTGTGCGAAATCAATATGGACAAGGCAATGGGGCGGTTTCTGTGATTCATACTGAAGAGATTGATCAAGTTGTTTATTATGCAGCACAGTCTGGCCGCTGTCCTGATTTCAGTCAAATAACAGTGGAAGATCTGCTCATTGTACCGCCTTTCTACGGCAGTCCGCTTACGGTGGCCGGGACACTTGTTTTACCGCCATCGCCAGACCCTCAATCGTATGTGTTTACTGCCAATACTGGAGACAGCACGGTTTCGGTCATTGATGCAGATTTAAACACTGTTGTAAAAACAATCCCGTTTTCTGCTGTGCCAACTAATCTAGGCGTTACTTTCGATAAAGCATTCACGTATGTCCTCCATGGAAATACCAACCTTGTCTCAGTGATTGATAATAAAACATTAACCATCATAAATACTATCACTGTTGGAGGAGGGCCAAGAAAGATTGAATTTGATCCAACAGATGAGTTCGCGTACGTGATGGCCGCCGGATCTATATATGTGATTAACACGGCCTCTCAATCGGTCATTGATGTCATTCCGATACCCGGCGCTTTAGACTTTGCTCTTGATCCGAATGGACAGTATGTCTATACCGCTAATGGAAGCAGTTGGTCGGTTGATAAATATGATGTAAATACTGGGCAGTTGGCAGAAAGTATCATAGATTCATTTGAATTTCCCAGTTTAATTGCAACTCCTTACGCTGGAAATTTTGCGTACGTGTTGAATGGTGAGCTGTGGCCGAAAGGTGTAACGGAGATTAGTTTGTCACCATTAAGCAGGGGAGGGGACTTCAGCCGTTTATTTGAAACGCTGAGAACGATTGTATTTTCTCTCGATAGTACTAGAGCTTATTTTCTAGAGCCATATAGTGAACCGTTTCTCATTAATAACTTATATGTAGTTAATACGGCCAGACAGAGGATCATTGCAAACGTGTCTCTCCCCGGCGCTTTTGACCTCGCCGTAACGCCGGACAAACAGTATATTTATGCGGCACAGCCCAACGACAATGCTGTGACCGTGTACCGCACAAGTGATTATACAGCCGTGACGGTGATTCCGGTTGGCGCGGGTCCGTCTGCGATTGCGATGTAGCTATTTTATAGATCAAGAGAAGCGGTGCTGCGATAAGAGAATCGTTTATAAATAAATGATCCGATTTGCTGGATGGCAGCCAGGATAATCAGAAACAGCAGTTCACTTATAGAGAAACTGAGCATCCACCAAATCCCGGCTGCTGCCAGCACTCCCGCAAACACTTTTCTGAACAGGCTGCCGTGCCGGAAAAGCTGCCGCAAATACGTTCGCATGCAAAACAATAAATACAGGATCAGTAGCATCGCAAGTCCCATTGAAAGGGCAGGGGGCGTGTGAAGGCGGAAAGGGACGGCTTTAACGATTTCGAACATGCAGCCGAATATGATGACTTGGCACAACACGGCAGCCATCACGTATGTTTGGCGGACGTTTTTATAGCTGTCACGCAGCGATTTGACGTCTTCTGCATATCGGCTGCACAAGTTGTGTTGCTGAAAGTCACAGCAGCTTTGATGAGACTGTGTGAGTTTCTGAAAAGCTGCTGTCATGTTTTTCACAGATTGGGTGACATAATGAAGATAGAGAAAAGCAGGCAGCATCAGGAGGGCAGCGGTACAAGCCAGCAGTCCGAGCCGCACAGCATCATTGTTGATCATCTGTACATATTGGGCGGCGGCTTCGGCAAAGGCCTGAACCCAGCCGAAGGAATAAGCCGCCATACCTATAAGCAGCAATAAAAGGGTAAAGACAGTGTTTTTTTTCATTGTCTGATCGCCTCTTTCTGAGAAACGTGAATGATCGCTTTGTTAGAAGATGTAATTGCATCAATGAGAGACAAGAAAACCTGCGCATCCATATCTTGAATGATGTGGTACATGTCAAGAAACGAGCAATCGCACCTGTCACACTCGGCTGCCCACTCGAAGCATTTACGCACATAATCGCTGTCATAAATGATCGCGTCTGTCAAAGAGTCCTTGCCGTATTGAAGCCAGGCGGCAACCTGTTCTTTCTTCTGTGTGACATAGTATGAAGCCACATCGATATAAGCTGAAGAATGGGCCCCTTGACTGTGAAGGATCAAGAAACCGCCATCCTCATATATATAAGTCTCGGCTGACAAGCGATCGATTTCCAGATGGTACGTTTGCTGAATCTCTTGAAAAAACGGTGAATCGAATTGAAATAGAATACGAGACGCGATATCCCAATAAAGCTTTATCGACAACAGATCGTTTTGCCCGGGAAGTGCGCCGATCTGTAATCCGGTCCAGGTATCTTCCATCCGCTCCTCATCACCCAGCACCATTTTTTGTGAGAGGGCTGGAGGGCTTGCCGGAATGATTTTTCTTTCAGCATGATAATCCGGACGCTTTTCCAGCTGGAGGTGAGGAGGCAAAAGCGTTTCTGTATTTTCTGAGCCCCCAATCAAAAACAGCGTCATCCGATGGGCTTGGTAGGCAGCCTTATAGGCTTTTTGTAAATCATTGATGTCCAGCGCCTCAATATCTTCGATTCTGCCTGCGGGGAAAACGGCAGCTGGTGAGGAGGGAGAAAGCATGCTGATCAGCTGATAATGATATGAGAGCTGATGGTTAAGGTGTGCTGTTTGAATTTCGCTTGTAATCACAGCTTTTTCCTGAGCGACAATCTTCTTGTCAAATGAGTGGTTCCATAAAGCATCAAGCAGGATGGGGATCGTTTGTGTGAGCCGATCCGGTAATGAGGTAAACATGAAATTGGTATCGGTGTAGGTAGTGAATGCGTTTAAAAGCGCGCCATGCGCAAAAAAATCACTGTACAGATTGCGGCCGTTATGCCAGAAGAGAAGATGCTCTAAAAAATGCGCTGTGCCATACGGAAGCAGTGTATCACCGGATTCTGCCCGTATACATACATCCCGGCTTCCAAAATCGATTTTTACATTGCACAGCCGCAGGTGGGCGCGGGGGAATTTCAATCTGAATATTTTTAGTCCGCTGTCTGTGTATCTGATATCGGTTCGTTCATCCAGCTGTTGAAAAAAGGCTTTCTTTTCCATCTCTTCATCCCCTTACTACATGAGCTCCGATATAATTGATGGTCGCTATGAATTGCAATACATCACGGCATGTAACCGCTGAGATGCCATCCAGCAAGGCTTCTTTCGTGCAGGAGAAGCGGCGCAGGATCCCCATATAGGCCAATAGACCTTCGGGAGAATCGAATTGCAGCAGCAATTCATTGCGTAAAAACTGCTTTGCCTGTTCTAGTTCCCGCTCATCTGTATGAAAAGCTGAGACAGCTTCCAAAACGCGCGGGGGAATGTCTTTCTCATGAAGCTGATCTGTACATATTGAAACAAGCAGCAAATTGTTCATGACATCGTAACGGGTGATAACGTGATAGACTGCCAGATCCTTCTCTCTGAAGTGCTTGAATAAAGCGGAATGGCCGTACTTTCCCAGTAATCCGTCTATTAGCTGTATTTTGATATAATCGCTGGCATCTTTCATCTCTCCGCAGTCAAATCCGAGTGTCAAGACGGAAGGACCTGCAGCGCTGCGAGTCTCTGTTTCAAAAACATGCCGGTTTACGGGTATTCTTCCGGACGTTACAGCGGACGTTTGCGGGGCATGTCCCCGAACATCACATGCTTGTACTTGTCCCAATATGTTCAGCTGTTTTTGCTGGGATACTAAATCAACGATAAAGTCCGTTGCGTCGAGAAACCGTTTAGGATGAATCGCCTTTATCCTGTCTTTCCGGCCAAACATGCCTGTGCCGTACATCGGGTTTCCGAAGACCTCCTCAGCCAAGCGAGCCGCCGAGTAGGAGAAGGGATCAGCGAATTTCTTTTCGATTCTCAGCAGCAGCTCATTCCTGGCCTTTTCAACTGCTTCGAATGATAGAGAAGAAGGGAAAGACAAGTCTGCAAAAGTTTTCATCAGGGCGTCAACATGAAGATTCCCGTTATATAATGGGTGAATCAAACGGGTCCCGCAGGTTTTCAGCTGCTGATCAAAAAAGAGATTCGCTGAGTACATGAAACGGCTGCCGGCAGCACAACCGAAAGCGTCAATGATTTGCTCCTTCAGGTACGCGGCGGCGCCGTAAAAATAAATTGTTTCTTCCTCAGGTTCCGCCGCGCTTTCGATCGGTTTCAGAAAGCTCGCGGCGATTGATATAGTTGAAAATTGATGAGTCTTCAGCAGGTTAACTTCCAAGCCGTTCTCTTTTGCTTGTATCAAAGAAACCACCATCCTGTTTTTGCAGGTAATAGACTATGACCAGACCGGCTATCGGAATGACCGCCAAGGATACAGCGGTGCCGGCTAATGTGGCTAAGAATAGGGGAAGACAAAACAGATAAGACCGATATTTTGAGAAACCGCTCCATAGCTGCTGCTCCGTCTGCCAGCTGAAGGAGGGCCTTTTTTCATCCGCAGTTAACCTGATAAAAGCTCCCGCCAGCAGCAACTCAATGCACTGCAAAAAAGTGAGAACTGAAATCGGACGGCCGCTGATGAAACCCACAATCATCACGACAAGGAGAAATCCGCCTGCCAATAGGCCTGAATAAAAGCGATATTTCGCCCAAAACATCGTTTTCCGCTTGATCGGAAGCGTGATGAGCAGCATCCGGTCATTTTTTTCAATCGAGTACAAAAGGGCGATCGGCGAGCAGATGAGCAAAAGCGCGGAAATCACGATATAAATCGCTTGCTGATTGAAGATGCCGGTGTTCATCATCTGGAACGAAAAGAATCCGCTGAACGCCGCCATCACCGCGTAATTTAACAGCATCGCTTTAGAAGAGATAAATCGGTTCCATTCTCTTTTGTAAAACGAAAATTCAGATCGCCGCATAAATGAATGCATCTTGCTCTGCTGCGGAGGCGTCTGCAGAAAAACAGGAAAGTCAAAGATCACCGCCCACAGCATATGCACCGCGCAAAGCGAAAGCGTGGCGGCCGGCATCAAAGCGGCGCTGAGACATACACAGGCGAATATCGCCGCATGCAGCAGAAACATCAAGTTCTTCTTTTTGACGAAGTGGTTGCTTAGCACAACTCCGAAAATAATGGAGTAAACGGTAAAAAACGAAAACCTGCCGAGCCAAAACAATGTTTGCGCCCCTGACAGCGTTCCGTTTCCAAATAAGAACAGCGGTAAAATAAAAAAGAATAAAGTTCTTCTCAAACAGGTATCGACAAACAAAACGACACTCTGGGCGAGCCAAAAGCTCCGTGAAGAAATCGGCAGCAGGCAGCTCAGTTTCATATAAGATTCCTTCCATTGAGATGTCACAGAAAGAAACACCATATATGCGTTCATTAAGAGAAGCGCGAGTATGATATACGTTTTGCGCAACACCGATTCATCAATGCCGGCCTGGCGGATCAGCCCAATTTCAAACACGGCCAGAATGACAAGGCCTGCGGCAATGCGGATGGCGTCCTTTTTCCCTTGCCGGCTGTAAAGCTGTTTGAACAGCAAAGACATGATAGGGATTATGTTATTCATGGCCGATCACCTCAAAAAATTCCCGCCGCAGATCGGTCTCCTCTCCAATCGGAATGACCTTTTGGATCTGTTTGTTGTGAAGAATAGCCGCATAATCACAAAATCTTTGCACGACATCGAGCAGATGAGAAGAAAACAAAATGGTCCCGCCTGCTTCACAGTACTCACGCATTTTCTGATAAAAGACCTCTATCGATTCCACATCCAAACCGACGAGCGGCTCATCCAAAATAAACAGGGGAGCGCGCAGCAATAAGCCTGTCATCAATACAACCTTTTGCCTGTTCCCCAAGGACAGCTCCGAAATTCTCCTGTTGATGTATTTCGAAAAATGAAAGGCCTCGGCCAAACTGGCAAACTGCTGCTCTGAAAAATCCTTTTGATAAAGCGAATGGACGAAAGACACATAGTCCTTCGCCGTAATTTCTGTAAATAGCAGCGGGTAATCGGCGGCGAAGTAACGGTGAGTCTTCAGCTGATCTGATGTTTTCTGCGGCATGCCGGCCTCCGCTTCAATTCCGCACAGTGTAAAGCGCCCGCTGAAATTGCGGTTCACGCCTGTCAGCGTATTAATCAGTGTCGTTTTTCCGGCGCCGTTTACCCCAAGCAACCCGTAAACGGCGCCTTTTTCTAAATGTAAATCCACTTGTTCTAAGATGACGTTGTCCCGTTCATACCAAACGGATACATCGTGTATATCCAAAATGCTCATCGCGAGTCAGCCTTCCGCGCGCGCATCCCGAACAGAATGGCAATGGCAATGAAAATCAGCGTAAACAGATAATCGCTTTTGACAAAATAGACGACTGCGCCGATGACAAAGATAAATGAAAGGATATACAGTAAAATTCTTCTTTGTGCTGGTGACAAATCGTTTCCCTCCTAAATAAGCTGGACCACGTCTTCTAATTGTTCATTTTTCGCCCAAGAGCAAATGTTTTTTCGGTGATATTTGTTAGAGTTCAGCCCTTTTAAGTAACAGCCTCCGCAATAGCCGCTGAACGGGCATTTGTCTTTCATGCAATGTTCGCTGAACCGTGGTGCTTGCGCTTGCCACAGTTTATGGACGAGAGGGGAGTTAAAGATGCTTTCATAGGAATCATGAAAAATATTTCCCAATGAAAATTCCTTTGGAAAGAGGGCGCAAGGACGTACTTCGCCGAACGGGCTGATCACAATGGACTTCCAGCCAGCGCCGCAATTTGCCGCGCGTTTTCTCTCATAGGGAATAATCGGAATCAGATCTTTAAACTCATCAATCACATTTTGCTCGTATTCCATAAACTTGCGGTGCTGCTCGGCGTCTTTCGTTGGATGGACAATATCTCTGCCTCTTCCGAAATCATCAACCCAATTGTAAGAGAACGCCTTCGCCCCGAGATCCCGAACCTTTTGGGCCATATCGTGGATTTCCCACATGTTTTTTTCGAAGACAGACATGGCGACTCTGACAAATATACCGTGGTCACTCAACAATTTTATCGTTTTACAAGTTTGGGCAAAAGAGCCTTTTCTCCCTCTAAAGGAGTCATGGACCTCGGAATTGACACTATCAAGAGAAATGCCGACGATGATTTTTTGCTTGTAAGCCTTCAAAAGCTCCAAACTCTCTTTTCGCATGAGTGTTCCGTTTGTTAAGACAGCGACTTTTTTGAACTTTTTACACACATAGTCAAGAATCTCATTGGCGTTTGGATGGACAAAAATTTCTCCGCCTGTGATTTCGCATGTCAATACACCGTTATCAAACAGCATATCAGCCGTTTTTTTGAATTGCTCAATCGACACGGTGCCGAGCGCTTCAGGTGAGCTTTCCAAATAACAGTGGGCGCATTTCAAATTACAGCGGTGCGTCAGTTCAAAGGTGGCGTGCAGGGGCATCGGAAATTCATTGCTTCCGCTCGTGGTGATTGTATGGCGGCTGGCCCGGTTTCCAAGCTGAATAACCTGCTTGTTCTGGAGCATGTTGAGCATGTCGTAATACCAATCTTTATGGTCTTCCGGTGATTCATCATACACTGCACATTGCTCAGCTAAAATCTGCTCAGCTGTTTTTTGGCCATCCATGCGCATGCAGAGCTCGTAAGCCGTTTTGTTGAGATCCAAATACTCAAAGTCAGAAATGGTGACATTATCGCGCAAGTAGTCGATTTCTAACACGCCGCCCTCAGGAAGCTGGTGAACTCTTACACTTTCATTAATAAATGGAAACATCTGCTCTATAAACAAAATACCATCCCCTATACATATGATTCAAATGAAAAACGGTTGTGTATGTATATCCAAGAGGTAGATTTTAGTTAAAAATTGTAATTTACTTAAAAAGGGCATAGTAGAATGACTATGCCCTTTTGGGAGATCCTTACCCCCATAGACCGAATAGACCTGTTGCACCGGCAATTTCAAAATCAGGGATAGGACCGTCCACTAGACAAGCGGCTCCGATCGAGCATGTTGCACAACCTTTGTTTTCTACAATAACAGCTTTTTTCATAATTGAATCCTCCCTTTTTTTGTTTTTCTAGCAGATCTATGTTGTACTTTTATCTTAAAACTATCAAATTATTAATTCAATACATATAATTTGAAAAAAATGTGAAAAGGAAATGATAGATTTCGGAAAAATGTAACATTTCCTAAAGGTAATTAGTGATATGATTTTCTCTTCTATATAAGGAAATGCTTTTTATGAGGTTTATCTTCAAATCTGATGAGCAATGATGGTAAGATAGAAGCAGTTGAAGTTTACAAACCGAATGATTATACTATTCAAGTCAAAGTGGAATGATGAAAAGGACGTGTCAGAATGAAGCAAGAGACACCGATAACACTCCATGTGAAGTCTGTGATCGAGGATGACGGAAACCAAGAAGTCATCGAATTCCGCACCACCGGATTTTACTATGTAAAACAAAATAAAGTGTATCTATCTTATTATGAAGAACACGACTTAGGCAAAGTCAAAACGATTGTGAAAGTAAGCGAAGGCGAAGTCCTGGTCATGAGGTCAGGCGCTGTCAAAATGAATCAGCGTTTCGTAACGGGAGCTTCCACAATTGCTAAATATAAAATGTCATTTGGTGAGCTTGAGCTGAAAACAAGCACAAAATCGATTCAATCTGATCTCGATGAAGAAAAAGGCCGTATCAGCATCGCATATGACATGCATGTCGGAGACGAGCAGGAGCATTTACATAATATGACGATCACGTATGAGGGAGGAACTCACGCATGAACATTGCGGAACAAATGAAGGACGTGCTGAAAGAAGAAATCAAAGCGGCCGTTCTGAAAGCGGGACTGGCTGAAGAAAGCCAGATTCCCAATGTTGTTTTAGAAACACCGAAAGATAAAACACACGGCGACTACTCAACGAATATGGCGATGCAGCTGGCAAGAGTGGCAAAAAAAGCGCCGCGTCAAATCGCTGAAGAGATTGTCGCTCATTTTGATAAAGGAAAGGCTTCGATTGAAAAACTGGATATCGCCGGCCCGGGTTTTATCAATTTCTATATGAACAATCAATATTTAACAAAGCTGATTCCGTCTGTACTGGAAGCAGGGGAAGCATATGGGGAAACGAACATCGGAAACGGTGAACGAGTTCAGGTAGAATTCGTATCAGCGAATCCGACGGGAGACCTTCACCTCGGGCATGCGCGCGGGGCGGCTGTCGGCGATTCCTTGTGCAACGTGCTTTCAAAAGCGGGTTACGATGTAAGCCGCGAATACTACATTAACGATGCGGGAAACCAAATCAACAATCTGGCGCTTTCTGTTGAAGTCCGTTACTTTGAAGCGCTCGGATTGGAAAAACCGATGCCGGAGGATGGCTACCGCGGCGAGGATATCATTGCGATCGGAAAGCGTCTCGCTGAGGAATACGGTGACCGTTTCGTTAACGAAGAGGAAAGTGAACGCCTCGCGTTTTTCCGTGAATACGGCCTGAAATACGAGCTGGACAAGCTTCGCAAGGACTTGGAAAACTTCCGTGTGCCGTTTGATGTGTGGTATTCCGAAACTTCACTGTACCAAAATGGAAAAATCGACACGGCGCTTGAAGCGCTCCGCGAAAAAGGCCATGTCTATGAAGAAGACGGCGCGACTTGGTTCCGTTCCACGACGTTCGGCGATGATAAAGACCGCGTATTGATCAAGAAGGACGGCACGTACACGTACCTGCTTCCTGATATCGCGTACCATAAGGACAAGCTTGACCGCGGCTTTGATAAGCTGATCAATGTTTGGGGCGCCGATCACCACGGCTACATCCCGCGTATGAAAGCGGCAATCGAAGCACTGGGCTATGAAAAAGGAACGCTTGAAGTAGAAATCATTCAGCTCGTTCACCTTTACAAAAACGGCGAGAAAATGAAAATGAGCAAACGGACCGGTAAAGCCGTAACGATGCGTGACCTGATTGAAGAAGTCGGCTTGGATGCCGTTCGTTACTTCTTTGCAATGCGAAGTGCGGACACCCATATGGATTTTGACTTAGATCTTGCTGTATCAACATCTAACGAAAACCCTGTGTATTATGCACAATACGCGCATGCCCGTATTTGCAGCATGCTTCGCCAAGGGGAAGAGCAGGGACTTAAACCGGCGGCAGATCTTGATTTCAGCCATATTCAATCAGAAAAAGAATACGATCTGCTGAAAACGATCGGCGGCTTCCCAGAGGCAGTGGCGGAAGCAGCGGAAAAACGAATTCCGCACCGTGTCACAAACTATATTTATGATCTGGCTTCTGCTCTGCACAGCTTCTACAACGCAGAGAAAGTCATCGACCCTGAAAATGAAGAGAAGAGCCGCGCGCGCCTGGCTTTAATGAAGGCAACGCAAATTACGCTGAACAATGCGCTTCAGCTGATCGGCGTATCGGCTCCGGAAAAAATGTAATCACGATCAAAAGGACAAAGTCTTCGGGCTTTGTCCTTTTTTTATGAGAAAAACGTGTGATGTAATTCACAATCCTGTTTGCCGAGTTTTTGTATGATAAGACTGATTATTGAATCATTGAAAGGGGCAAGCCAAATGATCAACCGTCAACACATTCAATTATCGTTACAGTCATTAAGCTTGGTGGCAGGGTTTATGGTTTGGGTGCTGATTTCATCACTCATTTCCCAAATCACATTAGATATTCATTTAAGCAAGGGCGAGATTTCTTTGGTGACGGCGATTCCCGTTATCCTCGGGTCGCTTCTCCGCATTCCTTTAGGGTATTTAACGAACAGGTTTGGCGCGCGGCTCATGTTTATGGTCAGCTTCATCCTGCTTTTATTTCCTGTATTTTGGATCAGTATCGCGGACTCTCTGTTTGATTTAATCGCAGGCGGCTTTTTCTTAGGGATCGGGGGAGCGGTGTTTTCCATTGGGGTGACCTCCCTCCCGAAATATTATCCGAAAGAAAAGCACGGTGTCGTCAATGGGATTTACGGTGCAGGAAATATCGGGACAGCCGTTACGACATTTGCAGCGCCGGTTATCGCTCAAGCCGTCGGGTGGAAATCAACCGTGCAGATGTATCTGGTTTTGCTGGCTGTCTTTGCCTTACTGCACGTTTTGTTCGGCGACAGGCATGAGAAGAAGGTCAATGTTTCTGTTAAGACTCAAATCAAAGCCGTTTACCGAAATCATGTGCTATGGTTTCTGAGCCTGTTTTATTTTATTACGTTCGGTGCCTTTGTCGCCTTCACTATCTATCTGCCGAACTTTCTGGTGGAGCATTTTGGGCTGAATCCTGCAGATGCCGGCTTGCGGACGGCTGGCTTTATTGCGGTTTCTACGCTGCTCAGGCCTGCGGGCGGATTCCTGGCTGATAAAATGAGCCCGCTCCGCATCTTGATGTTTGTTTTTGCCGGGCTTACATTATCAGGCATTATCCTATCGTTCTCGCCGACAATCGGGCTTTATACGTTTGGATCATTAACCGTGGCCGTCTGCTCAGGCATAGGGAACGGGACTGTTTTTAAACTGGTGCCTTTCTATTTTTCCAAGCAAGCGGGGATTGCCAATGGGATTGTGTCTGCCATGGGCGGATTAGGCGGCTTTTTTCCTCCGCTCATATTGGCGAGTGTATTTCAGGCAACAGGCCAGTACGCGATCGGGTTTATGGCGCTTTCAGAGGTGGCGTTAGCCAGTTTTGTCCTTGTCATATGGATGTATTGGCAGGAAAGAATGAAAACACACACGGAGAGAAACAGCCAGAGCATCAACTAACACTGGGGCATTCACAAGATTGTTAGTTTTTTCTCGATGGGTACAAATCAATTCACGTTACAATAAACACACAACGTGACTTTCTTCGAGGTGAGCTCATGAATTTTCTCTCTGTTCGACCATCTGATAGTGATCTTATTTCCAGCGATCTGCATGAATTGCTGGAATCGATCAGCACGAAAAGAAAAATGGAAAAACACACGTATTTGTTTCGGGAAGGAATGGATGCAGAAGAGCTTTATCTGATTCAATCAGGACTCATTGAAATCGGCAAGCTGACATCTGACGGAAAAGACCTGACGCTTAGAATCTGCCAAAAGCATGATATCGTCGGAGAATTAACACTTTTCACTGAAGAACCAAGGTATATGCTCAGTGCAAAAGTGCTAGAGGATGGCGAGGTGCTCGTCATTAATAAAAATAAGCTGGAAAAAGAATTAATCCAAAACGGCGCTTTGACATTTGAGTTCATGAAATGGATGAGCACGCACCTCCGGAAGATTCAGTCCAAAATCAGGGATCTGCTTCTTCATGGCAAAAAGGGGGCGCTCTATTCCACCCTTATCCGCTTATCAAACAGCTACGGTGTGGAGCGAAGCGACGGCATTCTGATTAACATTGTCCTGACAAATCAGGATTTGGCAAAGTTTTGCGCGGCTGCACGGGAAAGCATCAACCGTATGCTGGGAGATCTCCGCAAAAAAGGGGTTATTTCGATAGACGAATCCGGAAAAATTATTTTGCACAAGCGGGACTATTTACGATGTGAGATTGAGTGTGAAAATTGCCCGCTGGAGATTTGCAATATTGACTGAAAAAAACAAGGACAGCGGTGTCCTTGTTTTTTTTACCTTGTCATAAACAGGCACATGACGGCAAGAAAGAAGCAGGCATTCAAGATTTCAAGAATGCCAATCGTTTTTACGGGCCAATCCCTTCCATGAAAAAACCATGCCCGCAAGCTGCTCGGGATAAAAGCGAGAAACGCCCATCCTGCTCCGAAAAGAGCGGATAAAAAGGGGAGCAGCAGGTGATATCCCCATGACCAGTATGCAAATGTCCTGTTTTTTCTTTCACGAATCACCGATTTTACATAAAAGGAACTCCCGATAAAAAATAAAGCAGACTGCAAGAGAATAAACCAAGCCCAGCCGTCGAGGGTTCCCATCCCCAGCCAGCAGCTCGCAAACCCGCCCGAACAAAAGAACAAGACACCTGCAACATCATTCAATAGGGCTCGTTCGTTTTTTCTGCGGGCAAAATACATATGTATGAGAAACAGCGGCAGTAAAGAAACGCCCACCCAGATGAGAGGCGGTTTATGAAAGACCGAGATCATCAAAAAGCAGCAGGCGGGAAAACCGTAATAACACATCCACTTTTGATATGGTTTGCTTTGTTTCTTTTTTAAGGCAAGCGTAACGGGATAAACCGCTAAGTATAGGAAAAGCCAGCCTAGGAAGAGCGGAATATGCCAAATAACGGGGCCTCCCTTGACCATGCCGAGTAAATATGGGATCAGCAGCATCGCCCACGCGCCGTGCTGCTTCGGAATCAGCGCCTTCATCGAAATCCTCCTTTTTTCTTTCATTATAAATGCAGTCACCCTCCTGATAAGTGACATTCATCATACAGGCTGTGAAATACATCACTGCTGTACAGGCTCAGTCGAGCTACACTAAAGCTATCCTTAGCACAGGAGGTTTTCCTATGAATCAGTGTGACTATTTATTATTTCTGAAACAACTTCCTATGTTTAATGAAGTGCCTCTATCCATTGTCGAAACTTTGCTGAAAAACGGCACGTTTATCCGCGGCTCATGTGATCAGTCTCCATCTTTTCTTCATTCTCAATCTGTTTATATTGTATTAAAAGGCAGTGTCCGTTTCATGGACAGCAGGCTCCCTGAAGGGTCGAAAACCGTTGCGCTGTGGGAAAAAGGCGATGTGTTTCCGATTGATGAAAAAGGCGGGCTTTATTTATCGCCCTTTATCTCAGTCAATGCCACTTCAGACATTCTGATTCTCAACATCCCATATTACATATTTAAGAAAATGATGTCTTATCATCCGCAGCTGCAAATGAACTTTTTGGCTATGCTTCAGCAAAATGTTTTTTGTTCCTATCAATTATTTTTGCGGTATCTGCATACATCACAGGATGAAAACGCTGAGCCCGGTTCTTAAATAGAGCCGGTTTTTTTGATCTTTGAATGGAAGGCAGCTAATGACCCAAGCGTCCTGCCTGAACGCAGCCTTCCTTCTCCTTTGTGTGAACATTTTGTGAAAAAAGCAGAGTGTGTGACATAGTTCACAAGGAAACACGCTGTCTCTGTTTATAGTGAACTTAGCATCACCTGACTCGGAAGGAGTGAACTCTCATGAAGAAAAAGAAAATGAGTCCGTTGTTTAGGAGATTGAATTATTTCTCTCCTATCGAACACCATTCAAATAAACATAGCCAAACCACCCGCGAAGATCGCGATTGGGAGAATGTATACAGAAACAGATGGCAGTACGACAAAGTCGTTCGCTCCACCCACGGCGTTAACTGTACAGGGTCTTGCAGCTGGAATATTTATGTCAAAAACGGAATTGTCACGTGGGAAGGGCAAAATTTGAATTATCCATCAACAGGCCCGGATATGCCTGATTTTGAACCGAGAGGCTGCCCGCGGGGGGCCAGTTTTTCATGGTATATCTACAGCCCGCTCCGTGTGAAATATCCATACGTGCGCGGTGTACTGATCAATTTATGGCGGGAGGCACTGCAAGAACATCAAAATCCATTGGAAGCCTGGAAATCGATCGTCGAAAACCCTGAAAAAGCGAAGTCCTATAAACAGGCGAGAGGGAAAGGCGGGTTTGTGCGCGCTGAATGGCCGGAGGTGCTGAAGCTGATTTCAGCCTCTCTGCTGTATACAGTGATGAAATACGGGCCTGACCGAAACGTCGGTTTTTCTCCGATTCCGGCCATGTCCATGATCAGCCATGCATCAGGCTCCCGGTTTATGTCGTTAATCGGAGGCCCTATGCTCAGTTTTTATGACTGGTATGCGGATCTTCCTCCGGCATCTCCGCAAATTTGGGGTGACCAGACGGACGTTCCGGAAAGCAGTGATTGGTACAATTCCGGCTATATTATCACATGGGGCTCCAACGTTCCGTTAACGAGAACGCCTGACGCGCATTTTTTGGCGGAGGCCCGCTATAAAGGCGCTAAGGTCATTTCGATCAGTCCGGATTTTGCGGAATCCTCAAAGTTCGCGGATGACTGGCTGAGTATTCGCCAAGGGACTGACGGGGCACTTGCGATGGCGATGGGTCACGTCATTTTGCAGGAATTTTACGTGAACCAAGAAACTGAACGTTTTATTGAGTACGCGAAGCAATACACTGATTTTCCATTTCTCGTCACCCTGTCAAAAGAAAACGGCGTATACACAGCGGGACGGTTTCTGCATGCGAAGGACATCGGGCGGCAGACAAAGCATGATCAGTGGAAGCCTGCGGTTTGGGATGAACAGACAAGTTCATTTGCCATACCCCAAGGGACAATGGGCTCGCGCTGGGACGGGCAGCAGAAATGGAACCTGCACATGATTGATGAAGAAACCGGGGAACCGATTGAACCCCGTCTCTCTGTGCTGGGAATAGAGGACGAAATTGGCACGGTGCGCATCCCGTATTTTTCAAATGACGGAAACAAAGTGCTCGAGCGGGATCTTCCTATTAAAAAAATGAACCTGAACGGTGAAGAAACGTACATCACGACCGTGTTTGACTTGATACTGGCTAACTACGGCGTGAACCGGGGTATCGGTAAACGATCGGCTGTCTCCTATGATGATCCTGAGCCGTTTACGCCTGCCTGGCAGGAACAAATGACAGGAATCAAAAAAGAAGCTGTCGTTAAGATTGCCAGAGAGTTTGCCCAAAATGCGATCGATACAGACGGCCGGTCCATGATTATCGTAGGGGCCGGCATTAACCACTGGTTCAACTCCGACACGATCTACCGAGCGGTGTTAAATCTTGTTTTACTTGTAGGCGCCCAAGGCGTAAACGGCGGAGGCTGGGCCCATTACGTGGGGCAGGAAAAGCTCCGACCTGCTGAAGGGTGGCAGACGATTGCAACTGCAAAGGACTGGGAAGGCGTGCCCAAGCTGCAAAACGGCACCTCATTTTTCTACTTTGCGACAGATCAGTGGCGTTATGAGGACCAGCCGATCAGTGATTTGGCATCGCCGATTGCTGCGTCATCCCGCTACAAGCACCACGCTGATTACAATGTGCTGGCCGCGCGGCTGGGATGGCTTCCGTCTTACCCGACTTTCAATCAAAATGGCATCGATCTGTATAAAGAAGCTGAAAAAGCAGGGGCCGTAACACCCGAAGACGTAGGTGCGTACGTGGCCTCACAGCTCCAAGAGAAAAAACTGAAATTCGCGATTGAAGATCCTGATAATGAAGTGAATTTCCCAAGAAATCTTTTCGTATGGCGCGCAAATCTGATCTCAAGCTCAGGAAAAGGGCATGAATATTTTCTCAAGCATTTGCTGGGGACGACGAACGGTTTAATGAATGACGATAGCGACAGCATCCGCCCTGAAGAAATCAAATGGCGGGAGCAGGCGCCGGAAGGAAAGCTCGACTTGTTAATCAATCTTGACTTCCGAATGGCCGGTACGGCGCTGTATTCCGATATCGTGCTGCCGGCGGCGACATGGTATGAAAAACACGATCTCAGCAGCACAGATATGCATCCGTTCATTCATCCATTTGCTCCTGCGATCTCGGCTCCGTGGGAATCGAAGTCAGACTGGGATATTTTCAAGGCGCTGTCAAAAGCCGTTTCCGATCTGGCAGAAGAAGTCGATATGGAGCCGGTGAAAGAAGTGGTTGCGACGCCGCTCCTCCACGACACCATGCAGGAATTGGCCCAGCCATTCGGCAAAATCAATGACTGGAGCAAGGGCGAATGTGAAGCCATTCCGGGAAAAACGATGCCGAACATCCAAGTCGTTGAACGGGATTACAAACACATTTTTCATAAAATGACTGCACTTGGTCCGAACGTTGCTTTAAAGCCGAGCGGAACAAAAGGGATGAGCTGGTCAATAGCCGATGAATATGAATCACTCAAACAGAGATTGGGAGAAATCACCTCGGACAGTGTCGCAAAGGGATGTCCGAATATAAGTGAAGCAAAGCAGGCTGCAGAAGCGATTTTAACCCTATCATCCACTTCGAATGGGAAAATCGCCGTCAAAGCATGGGAATCACTTGAAAACATCACGAACCTGAAGCTGAAAGACCTGGCGGAAGAACGCGAGGAAGAATGCTTTACGTTCGAACAAATTACAGCCCAGCCGAAAACGGTGATCACGTCTCCAGCGTTTTCCGGCTCTGAAAAAGGAGGGCGCAGGTATTCGCCGTTTACGACGAATGTTGAAAAATTAATTCCGTGGCGGACGCTGACAGGCAGACAATCCTATTATGTCGATCATGAACTGATGATGGAATTCGGTGAAACGATGGCGACATTCAAACCGATCCTCCAGCATCGCCCGTTTCTGAGCAAGCGGCCTGATCAAGAGGGAAAAGAAATCGTCCTTAATTATTTGACGCCGCATAATAAATGGTCTGTCCACAGCATGTATTTTGATTCCCTGCCGATGCTGACGCTGTTCCGCGGCGGACCGACCGTATGGATGAATAAAGATGATGCAGAGGATACGGATATCAAAGACAACGATTGGATTGAATGCTTCAACCGAAACGGCGTTGTCGTCGCAAGAGCGGTTTTGTCTCATCGGATTCCTAAAGGAATGGCGTTTATGCACCATGCCCAGGACCGCCACATCAACGTGCCAGGCACAAAGCTAACGAATAACCGAGGAGGCACCCATAACAGCCCGACAAGGATTCACGTCAAGCCGACACAGATGATCGGTGGCTACGCCCAGCTCAGCTACGGCTTTAATTATTACGGTCCAACGGGGAATCAGCGCGACCTGAACGTCGTCATCCGCAAGCTGAAGGAGGTCGATTGGCTTGAAGATTAAAGCGCAAATCGGTATGGTCATGAACTTGGATAAATGCATCGGCTGCCACACGTGCAGCGTCACCTGCAAAAACACGTGGACAAACCGTTCCGGTGCGGAATATATGTACTTCAATAATGTAGAAACAAAGCCGGGCATCGGCTACCCGAAGCAATGGGAGGACCAGGACAAATATAAAGGCGGCTGGACATTGAAAAAAGGAAAGCTCGAGCTGAAATCGGGCTCGAAAACCAATCGGCTTGCAGGCCTTTTCTATAATCCGAATCAGCCGTCGATTGATGATTACTATGAGCCCTGGAACTATGATTATGAAACATTAACGAACAGCCCGCAGAAAAAACACCAGCCGGTAGCACGCCCGAAATCGTCCTTAACGGGGGATTTCATGAATATCGAATGGGGACCGAACTGGGAGGATGATCTCGCGGGCGGCCACATAACGGGACTTGAAGATCCCAACGTACAAAAGATGGAAGAATCGATCAAAACAGAATTCGATGAGGTCTTTATGATGTATTTGCCCCGTATTTGCGAGCACTGCATCAACCCGGCGTGCGTTTCCTCCTGTCCATCCGGCGCCATGTATAAACGCGAGGAGGATGGCATTGTGCTTGTGGATCAAAACGCATGCCGTTCATGGAGATATTGCGTCTCATCCTGTCCTTATAAAAAGGTCTATTTTAACTGGCAAACGAACAAAGCGGAAAAATGCACACTCTGCTTTCCGCGTTTGGAGGCGGGACTGCCAACCATCTGCTCTGAGACGTGTGTTGGCAGAATCCGCTACCTCGGCGTCATGCTGTATGACGCGGACAAAGTGGAGGAAGCGGCATCTGTTGAAAATGAAAAGGATCTCTACCATTCCCAATTGGACGTTTTTCTTGATCCAAATGATCCTGAGGTTGCCAAACTGGCAAAAGAACAAGGCATTCCGGCTGAATGGATAGAGGCTGCGCAGCAATCGCCGATCTATAAAATGATCATTGACTGGAAGATTGCGCTGCCGCTTCATCCTGAGTACCGCACGCTGCCAATGGTGTGGTACATTCCGCCGCTCAGTCCGATTATGAATCTCTTTGAAGGAAAAGGCAGCCGGCAATCCGCGGAAGATATTTTTCCGGCTATCGACCAAATGAGAATACCGATAGACTATTTGGCGCAGCTGTTAACGGCCGGTGATACGGATCATATTCGGTCAACGTTAAAGAAAATGTCTGTCATGCGCCAGTATATGAGAGCGATCCAGACGAATAAATCAATCGACCCGGAACTGATCTCCAGTGTCGGCTTAACAGAACAGCAAATTGAAGATATGTATCGGCTGCTGGCGATTGCCAAATATGATGACCGCTTTGTGATCCCGAGCAGTCATCGAGAAGAAGTTTCAGATTTATATGCTGAACAAGGGAGCTGCGGCTTATCATTTTCAGGCGGCCCCGGCTCCTGTTTCTAACTTTTGATAAATGAGGTGTAACAAGATGAACACCACAGACCGGCAAATTACGTTCTCCGCTCTTTCCTCTCTTCTCTCTTATCCGGATGAAGAGTGGAGAGCTGAGATTCCTGATTGGAAGGCTCTTATCCATGAAATCAGCAACCTGCAAATCCGGGAGAAGCTGCTGCACTTTTTCGAGACGTCAGTCAGCTTTTCACCGGAAGCGCTGATTGAACACTATGTCTATACGTTCGACTTTGGGAAAAAAACAAATATGTATGTCACCTACTTTAACTCGGGCGAGCAAAGGGAACGCGGCATTGAATTGCTGCATTTAAAAAACACATACGAGCAATCCGGTTTCCTGCCGACAGAGAAAGAGCTGCCTGATTATCTGCCGCTGATGCTGGAATTTGCTGCGGCTGCAGAAATTGAAGCAGCGAGAAGCGTGTTTGAGAAATATCTGTCCAATGTGAAGGAGCTGGCATCCCGTCTCGAAAAAAATGACAGTATATACGCTGAACTGCTGCACGTGCTGCTGGCCGCGCTTGAAAACATCGGCGTACGTGAAAGCGTTGAAGGGGCTGTTCAGGCATGAGCGGGCAGATCCTCTGGGGTATTATGCCATACATTGTATTGACAATCTTTATCGGCGGCCATATTTACCGCTACCAGCATGACCAATTTGGCTGGACGGCGAAATCAAGCGAGCTGTTAGAAAAGAAAAAACTTGCGGCGGGCAGCACACTTTTTCACTGGGGACTGCTGTGCGTTGTCGGCGGGCATGTCATGGGGATTCTGATCCCGGAAGGCGTGTATGCTTCCCTTGGCATTTCAGAGCATATGTATCACAAAATGGCGATTGGCGCTGGCTTGCCGGCGGGCATTGCGGCATGTACCGGACTTGTCATCCTGACGTACAGAAGGCTGTTTGACAAAAGAATCCGCAAAACGAGCTCGCCATCCGATATCCTTACGCTCCTCCTGCTGCTGTTCATGATGCTATCAGGCGTTGCGGCCACGTTTCTCAACATTGATTCGAAAGGCTTCGATTACCGGACAACAGTCGGACCGTGGTTCAGGGAAATCGCTTTGTTCCGGCCTGACCCCTCTTTGATGGAGAGTGTCCCGCTATGGTTTAAGTTTCATATTGTGATAGGATACGTCGTTTTTATCCTGTGGCCGTTTACGAGATTGGTTCACGTGTTCAGCCTGCCGCTCAAGTATCTGACCCGCAGCTATGTTGTATATCGGAAACGCTCGTGAAAATCCCCCTTGCAAGAGGGGGATTTTTTTATCTTGATGAAAACATAAGATATTTACTGCCAAGGTAATGGCTGGGCGGCCGGGAATCCTGTTGTGTTTATATTTGGAAATAACATCAAGAATAAAACGGATTTTACTCATTTTAAACCGGAGGAACAGCAGATTATAACTCAGTCTGACTAACTCCTTATATCTTTCTGATCAATATCTCGTTTTATATATTTTCGCCCATCAGAATGGGTATCAAATTCACTCTATCCACCGTATTTGCAGTCACAGCACCGCCTCTTTTTCGGCGCTTGCCGGAGTGCTCAGCGGGTTCGGCCTGCCGCTCATGTTGTAGCATCAGGCTTCACTCGGCGTTGCCAATAGTCTTGCTTTATTTCTGCAGAAACGATGCGGATGAATTTCTTGACAGTTAGTTTTTTCTAAACCTCTCCTCCTTCGGCGGAGAGGTTATTTACTTACAAGGTTTATCGATTAGAAAAAAGAGGTAATACAGAGGTAATTGAATCAGATTGGAGAGAATCAGGATGCTGAAAAGGAGACTGGAATTTTTCTTTTTATATATGATGCTCATCGGGGCATATGTCATTTGGTTTTTTCCGGTTTCCAGGCTTGAGTTTTACGGAGGATTGCTTTGCTATATAAGCATTATTTTGTTCAGTATCTATTCATTAATTCTTGAAAACCGCACCTCGCAGCACACGCTGCTATGGATCCATATTCTTGTCTTTTTTCCAATCGCCGGCTACGTGTTTTATCTGTTTTCGGGACAGCTTTATGTAAAGGGAAAGCTGTTTAAGACAAAACGAATGTACAACAGGGAAAAGCTCAGGAAGCTGTTTGACAAGGAGGAAACGCCCGAAGTGACAGGGCTGAAGGACAATCAAGAGAGGTTCTTTACATATTCCATCAGGGCTGCCCATATGAATATCAATACGAAAAGCAACATCAAAGTGCTGAAAAACGGCGAAGAAACCTTCCCGGACATTTTCAAAGCAATGAGAAAAGCGGAATCTTACATACATATTGAATACTACATGTTTAAATCAGACATGCTCGGACGCGGCATGATGGACATTATGATGGAGAAAGCGCGCCAGGGTGTCGAGGTGAGGTTTTTATACGATGCGGCAGGAAGCATGAAGCTGGCAAGAAGAGATATTATGAGAATGAAACAAGCGGGGGTGGACATCGTCCCGTTTTCTCCGCTGAAATACGGGTTTTTCAACCAGAAGCTGAATTTCAGAAATCACCGGAAAATCGTGATCATCGATGGGAAAACCGGTTTTGTGGGCGGATTAAATGTTGGGAAGGAATATATCAGCAGAGATCCGCACATCGGATTTTGGAGAGATACACACCTGCGGCTTGAGGGGGAAATTGTGCAAACGCTCCACGCTATCTTTATGCTGGATTGGGAATACGTCTCCAATGAAGTGCTAATTGATCAAGAGGAGTACAATACCCCGGTTCCCGTGGAAGGAGGAGGCATTTATCAAATTGTCGCGACAGGCCCTGACATGAAGGAAAGCATGAGCGACCTTTATTATGAAATGATTTCTTCAGCGCAGAAATCAATATGGATCGCCACGCCCTATTTTGTCCCCAATGAATCCATTCGCACGGCGCTAAAAGCAGCGGCGACAAAGGGGGTAGAGGTAAGGGTTATGGTGCCGGAGAAGAACGACAGCTTTTTGACCCAATACGCGTCGAGGTCCTATTTCCCGGAGCTGCTTCTTGAGGGCATTGAAGTGTACTCCTACCAAAAAGGCTTCATGCATCAAAAAGTCATGATCATTGATGGTGATCTCGCCTCCGTCGGCACCGCGAATATGGACATGCGCAGCTTTCAGCTCAACTTTGAAGTGAATGTGTTCTTCACGGATGCCGAAGCGATCCGAACCCTTGAGGCCCATTTTGAAGAGGATATGCAGGAAAGTGAAAAGCTCAGCCCTGTCGGCTTTTATAAAAGAGGCGTGGCTGACCGGACAAAAGAGTCATTTGCCCGCCTGTTTTCAGGTGTTCTGTAAGAAAAAAGAAATCTGATCTTTCAAAACAGCCCGTGTATAGTATAATTGAGAAATATTATCAGTTATTTATACATTGGGGGAAGATAGGGTGCTGCGGCAATTTTTTTCATATTATAAACCATATAAAACGTTGTTCTTTCTCGACTTTTTCTCAGCGATCGCGGGAGGTTTAATGGAGCTGAGTTTTCCTTTGATCGTCAATTATTTTATTGATACCTTGCTGCCGGGCAGGGACTGGGGGCTGATCATCGCGACCTCAATCGGGTTATTTGCGGTGTACGCGCTCAGCTCGGCTCTTCAGTATATCGTGACCTACTGGGGACACATGCTTGGTATCAATATTGAGACTGATATGAGAAAGTCGCTTTTTGACCATTTGCAAAAGCTCTCGTTCAAATTTTACGACAACAACAAGACGGGAACGCTGATGTCGAAGCTCACGAACGATTTAATGTATATCGGTGAAGTCGCCCATCACGGTCCGGAAGACTTATTCATTGCGGTCATGACCATTCTAGGGGCGTTCGGAGTGATGCTGTTTATTAACTGGCAGCTTGCTTTATTAACGTTTATCATTATGCCGATCGTCATTTGGCTAGCGCTTTATTTCAACAAAAAAATGACCAAAGCATTCACCACGCTGAACAAGGATATCGGAGACTTCAGCGCGCGTGTAGAAAATAACATCGGCGGCATCCGGCTTGTGCAGGCGTTCGGAAATGAAGCGTTTGAAAAAGAACGTTTCGCCGTCAATAACCAGCGTTTTCGTGCCACAAAGCTTTCTTCCTACAAAATCATGGCGAAAAACGGTTCAATCAGCTATATGCTGACCCGGTTTGTCACGCTGTTTGTCCTTTTGTGCGGGACGTGGTTTGTCATTCGCGGCTCCTTATCGTACGGGGAATTCGTGGCGTTTGTGCTCCTGACAAATGTGCTGTTCAGGCCTATTGACAAAATTAATGCCATTATCGAAATGTATCCGAGGGGGATCGCGGGTTTCAAAAGCTATATGGAGCTCATGGAGACAGAGCCGGACATTCAGGATTCACCTGATGCGAGAGATGTTTCCGGCCTGAAGGGCAATATCCGCTATAAACATGTTTCGTTTGGCTATGATGGCCATCACAATGTCCTCAATGACATCAACCTATCCATTCAAGCCGGGGAAACGGTGGCGTTCGTCGGTCCGTCAGGTGCGGGGAAATCAACGCTTTGCAGTCTGCTTCCGCGTTTTTATGAAGCATCGGAGGGCGACATTACGATTGACGGCATCAGTATAAAAGACATGACGCTTTCTTCGTTGCGCGGGCAGATTGGCGTCGTGCAGCAGGACGTTTTCTTATTCTCGGGCACGCTTAGAGAAAATATCGCCTACGGCCGATTAGGCGCATCAGAAGAAGACATTTGGCAAGCTGTGAAGCAGGCGCATCTGGAAGAGCTCGTCCATAACATGCCCGATGGGTTGGATACTATGATTGGCGAACGCGGCGTGAAGCTTTCCGGCGGGCAAAAACAGCGTCTGTCAATTGCAAGGATGTTCTTGAAAAATCCGTCGATCTTGATTCTCGACGAAGCCACCTCAGCCCTTGATACAGAAACGGAAGCGGCGATCCAAAAGGCGCTTCAAGAGTTGTCTGAGGGGCGTACGACGCTTGTCATCGCCCACAGGCTGGCGACGATCAAAGACGCGGACAGAATTGTAGTCGTCACAAACAACGGTATTGAAGAACAAGGCCGTCATCAAGACCTGATCGAAGCCGGAGGCCTATACAGCAGGCTGCATCAAGCGCAATTCGGGCAAATGGTGCATTGATAGGAGGAGAACATGGAAAGAAAAACTGTGCTGTACATTGCTGTTTCATTGGACGGGATGATCGCAAAAGAAGATGGAAGCATCGATTGGCTGGATGAATTTGAAGGTGAAGGTGACAACGGCTACAGTGATTTTTATCAGACTGTTGATACAGTCATTCTAGGGCGGAGCACATATGAGCACGTTAAAGTGCTAACACCGGTTTTCCCGTATCAGGATAAAACCTGCTATGTTTTTACAGGATCGCCCGACAGTTATCAAGATGAACATGTGACGTTTATCAATGAGGGAGCCAGGGCCTTCACTGCCCGTTTGAAACAGGAAAAAGGCTCAAACATCTGGATAGCTGGCGGGGCAGAGCTTGTGAATGACTTTATGAAAGAAGATGCCATCGACGAATTCATCATCACTGTTATTCCCGTCGTTTTAGGAAGCGGCATCCCGCTGTTTCACGAACTAACAAATGAAACAAAACTGCGGTTAAAAGGGACAAAACAATTTGGACAAGCGGTTCAGCTCCATTATGTAAGAGCATAAGAAAAAGGATAGACAGATGTCTATCCTTTTTTGTATGTAAGTTAGAGCGCTTCTCTCTCAGCAGGCTCGATGAAATTTTGGAATTTTTCAATGAGCTGTGATGCTTTTGTTCCTTCAACTACGATCAAATATTCCTTTTCATTATGAGCCATGCGGAACGTTTCAAGCTCAATTAAGCTTTTGATTTTGCACATCGTTTTCTTTGAATAAATATAAACCTCGTGGCTTCCGGAATGGCACATTTTATAAAGATGAATCAAATTTCTTAAAGTAAAGGCCTGTGCGGCTACTTTCAGAGACTTGATATTTTTCATGATCTTTCTCCTCCATCGATTGTTGTCTTATATAGCCTAAGTTCCCAAAGTTGACAAGTCGTAAACCTATTTTTGCACATTTATGATTTCCATTGCAGCGCACCGCCTCCGATGCGTTTGACACCGCGGATGGAGCTTAATTCATCCATCAAGCGGAGAAGCGCCTTGTCTTTCTGCTTTGCTTCAATCATGAAATCAATATTCGTTCCCCATTGCCTAAAGCGTTCCAACAGCGGCAGCAAAAAGTTGGCGTCAACATAATCGGCATGGCTGCGTATCGCTTGCTCCGATTTTGGGGAAGACAAGTGAACCTTTGGCTGAAGGCCGATCCGCTCCCACGTTTTGATCATGCGGGGCAGTGCTTCATTCAGGTCGGCGTGATCGTCTGGATTGGCGTAAAAATGATGAAAGTCAAAGACAAACGGAACATCCTCCTGCTCACAGACCTGAAGCGTTTCTTCCGTTGTATATGTTTTATCATCATTTTCAAGTGTCATCCGCTCTTTGATCTCCTGCGGCAGCTGTTTTATATTTTGATGAAATTGTGCAATGGTGGTGTCTTTATTTCCGTAAGCGCCGCCAATATGAATGTTGATAACGGAGCGATCAGCAATGCCCATGGCCTCAAGCATGCGGTAGTGATACGCCATATCGGTTACCGCATTTTTGGTGAGGGATTCCTTCGGGCTCGTAAACAGAGTGAATTGATTAGGATGAAAGCTTGTTCGCAGTTGATGGGTTTTAACAAGCTCTCCAATCTCCCGAAACTCTTTTTGAAACGGTGTTACAAAATCCCACATCACGTCGGGATGCGTAGCCAGCGGCACAATCGAACTGGAAAAACGATACAAAGGAATGCCGTGGCCGATGATATAGTGAAGGGTTCTCATCGTATTGCGCAAATTGGCTTTTGTCACAGTCAGAAGCGCTTCTTTTCTTTCAGTCTTTGAAAGCTTTGAATAACGCGCGAATGTCAATGTTTTAGCGGGAGACGCATCCCAAAGGCTCATCGCATTTGAAACGAACCCGAATCTGAAAATCATAGGAACTCTCCTTTATAAGAAATAAGATAATGCCCTGCCGAGCCATTCCGCCGGGCGCTGCCTGAATGTGCGCTTGCTGAAATCCTCCATCGTCAGCCGCTCCGACTTTTTCATATCCTCCTCAATCGTGGCATAGACTTCACTTGTAAACGCTTCGTCATCAATTTCGACATTCACCTCTTCATTTAAAAACATGCTTCGTTTATCGAAGTTGGCTGTTCCGATAATGCTGAGATGGTCGTCTATGATGAGGGCTTTTACATGATAAAACCCTTGATAATAACGATAAATAAGACAGCCGGCATCCAAGAGCTCCGAATAATACGTAAAAGCCGCTTCTCGTACCAGCGGATGGTCTGATTTCATCGGTACAATGATTCTCACGGATACGCCGTTTTTTCTTGCGTTAATGAGGGCCTCTTGAAGCGGCTTTGATGGAATGTAATAAGGCGTGCAAACCGTAAGGCGATTCTTCGCTTGGGCAATATTGGCCAAGTATTTGTTTTCAAGGGAATAACCGTCGGTCGCATATATCTTGTGAGAAATAGTCCCTTGCTGAAGCTTTGGCCAAACATCCGAACCCAGTTGGATTCCGGTATTTCGTTTTAGATCAGAAGCAAAAAGCGTTTGAAGATCATGTACGCCTTCTCCCATCATGCGCAGATGATAATCCTCCCAATTGCCGAACTTCGCCTTCTTTCCAAGATATTCTTCGGCGATGTTAAACCCGCCGATATAACCAATTTTTCCGTCTATCACTGTAATCTTCCGGTGATTCCGTTTTTGCATATGAAAAAAGAAAAAAGGAAAACGGGGACGATTCATCACATGGACATGGACGCCGGCATTTTTCATCGTCTGCAGCGCCGTTTTTTTAATTGCCCGGCAGCCAGCCCAATCCAGAAGCAAATAAACGGAGACGCCAGCTTGGGCTTTTGTTTTCAGCAAGGTATACATATTGTGGCTGACCTCATCATTTTTCATAATAAAAAACATCATGTGAACAGAAGAGGCGGCCTGGCGAATATCATTCATCATCCGCTCAACGAGATCAGCGCCGCAGTGGATCAATTCGATGTCACTCTTCTTTTTTGAAAAAACAGGCTCGTACGCCTTTTTTCTGTATCCGGCACGGCCCATGAAGATATCAAGCAGAATCAAGGCAAAGAAAATAACGACAATGATCATAATCACGATAAATACCTTCATACCGGCACTCCTTTCCGTAGTAAAGGTAGTGTGCCCGAACAGCAGGAATTTAATTATTGACTGAACACTCATTCATTATTTATCATAAAGATAATCTTATACAGATTCGGGGGTAGGGGATCGCGGTCTTTATCAGTAAAAAGGGGGAATTGGAATGAGCGGCTTTCTCATCGCAAATGCATTATTATTTCTGATTGTAACCGCTTACGCTGTCTATTTGTTTGTGTACTTGGTCAAAACGAGACTGGCCTATATCAAGCTCGGCCAGAAAGAACAATTTGATCAACGGTTCAAGGAACGGCTTCACGCCATATGGGTGAATGTATTCGGACAGAAAAAACTGCTCAAGGACAAGAAAAGCGGAATCATTCACGTCATGTTTTTCTACGGATTTATATTGGTTCAGTTTGGAGCTATTGACTTTATCATCAAAGGACTGGCTCCCGATCGGAATCTGCCGCTTGGCCCTGTCTATCCCGCCTTCACCTTTTTGCAGGAAATTGTTACGTTTCTCATTTTAATTGCTGTTGGGTGGGCATTCTACAGACGTTATATCGAAAAGCTCGTGAGGCTGAAACGCGGTTTCAAAGCCGGACTCGTTCTCATTTTTATCGGAGGATTAATGCTGACCGTTCTGCTTGGGAACGGGATGAATCTGATTTGGCATGAGCATGGGCTTTCTTGGAGCGAGCCAATTGCCTCAGGTATTGCGTTTATGCTTAGCGGTGTCGGGAAAACAGGCGCGGCGGTGATTTTCTATATCGCATGGTGGATCCATCTCCTGTTCCTGCTTAGCTTTTTAGTGTACGTGCCTCAGTCAAAGCATGCCCATTTAATCGCCGGCCCGGCAAATGTCTTTTTCAATCGAATGGAATCTGCCGGAAAACTTGAAAAAATTGATTTTACCGACGAAACGAAAGAAAGCTACGGAGCGGGAAAAATTGAGGATTTCAGACAGTCTCAGCTGCTTGATCTATACGCGTGTGTCGAGTGCGGCCGCTGTACCAATATGTGTCCTGCAACAGGCACCGGAAAAATGCTTTCTCCGATGGACTTGATTTTGCGTCTCAGAGACCATCTCACGGAAAAAGGCGCTGCCGTCACCTCGCGCTCCCCATGGGTGCCCGCAGCAGCGTTTCGGCATACGAGAGGCAATCAGCTGGCTGCGGCGTCAGCGGGCAGCGGATCGCAGGAAGCCGCAGCGGCGCTTGATTACAATCCAAGCTTGATCGGCGACGTCATCACAGAGGAAGAAATTTGGGCATGCACCACTTGCCGAAACTGTGAGGATCAATGCCCGGTCATGAATGAGCACGTGGATAAAATCATCGACCTCCGCCGCTACCTCGTACTGACAGAAGGAAAAATGGACAGTGACGCCCAGCGCGCAATGACAAGTATTGAGCGGCAGGGGAATCCGTGGGGACTCAACCGCAAGGAACGTGAAAATTGGCGTGACGAGGCGCCGGATGCTGAGATTCCGACTGTAAAAGAAATGAAAAAAGAAGGAAAAGAATTTGAGTACCTTTTCTGGGTAGGCTCCATGGGGTCTTACGACAACAGAAGCCAGAAAATCGCAATTTCCTTTGCCAAGCTGCTCAATCACGCGGGCGTGTCCTTCGCGATCCTCGGCAATAAAGAAAAAAATTCAGGAGACACGCCGCGCCGCCTCGGAAATGAATTTTTGTTCCAAGAGCTGGCTGAGAAGAATATTTCTGAATTTGAAAAAAATGATGTCAAAAAAATCGTTACGATCGATCCCCATGCATACAATTTATTTAAAAACGAATATCCGGATTTCGGATTTGAAGGCGAGGTTTATCATCATACAGAAGTGCTGGCCGAGCTTGTGAAAAACGGAAAATTAAAGCCGCAGCACCCGCTTCAAGAGACGATTACCTTCCATGATTCGTGCTATTTGGGCCGGTACAATGAAGTCTATGATCCGCCGAGAGAGATTTTGAAAGCTATTCCGGGCGTGCAGCTTGTTGAAATGGAGAGAAACCGGGAAACCGGCATGTGCTGCGGAGCTGGCGGGGGATTAATGTGGATGGAGGAAGAAACAGGCAACAGGATTAACGTCGCCAGGACAGAGCAAGCGCTCGCAGTCAACCCATCGGTGATCAGTTCTGGCTGTCCGTATTGTCTCACAATGCTTGGGGACGGCACAAAGGCGAAGGAAGCCGAAGACCAAGTCAAAACGTACGACGTCGTCGAGCTTCTGGCTCAATCCGTTTTAGGCGCTGATCTGAAAATGGGGGAGAAGCAATGAATTTTTCATTATCAGAAGAACATGAGATGATAAGAAAATTGGTGCGCGATTTTGCGAAGCATGAGGTGGCCCCGACAGCAGCAGAACGGGACGAACAAGAACGCTTCGATCGCGAGCTGTTTCGGGAAATGGCAAATCTGGGGCTGACGGGAATTCCGTGGCCTGAAGATTACGGCGGAATCGGAAGTGACTATTTGGCCTACATCATCGCGGTGGAGGAGCTGTCAAAAGTGTGCGCCTCCACCGGTGTGACGCTTTCCGCCCATATCTCTCTTTGCAGCTGGCCGCTGTTTGCCTTTGGGACGGAGGAGCAGAAGACAGAGTACTTAACACAGCTGGCCCTCGGAGAGAAAATCGGCGCATTCGCTTTGACCGAAGCAGGGTCTGGCTCTGACGCCGGCAGCATGAAAACAACTGCTGAACGAATCGGCGATGACTATGTGTTAAATGGTTCCAAAGTGTTTATCACAAACGGCGGCGTTGCTGATATTTACATTGTTTTTGCCGTCACCGATCCCGAGAAAAAGAAAAAAGGCATTACCGCTTTTATAGTAGAAAAGGATTTTGAAGGATTTTTTACAGGCAAGAAAGAAAAGAAGCTGGGCATCCGTTCTTCACCGACAACGGAAATCATGTTCGAAGATTGTGTAGTGCCCGCATCAAAGCGTCTCGGAGAAGAAGGAGAAGGCTTCAAAATCGCGATGAAGACGCTTGACGGAGGCAGAAACGGCATAGCTGCACAAGCTGTAGGCATCGCCCAAGGAGCGCTTGATGCGGCGCTTCAATATGCAAAAGAGCGAAAGCAATTCGGAAAATCGATCGCCGAGCAGCAGGGCATCGCTTTTAAACTCGCGGATATGGCGACAATGATAGAAGCTTCAAGGCTATTGACCTACCAGGCTGCGTGGTTAGAATCATCGGGCCTCCCATATGGAAAAGCTTCCGCCATGTCCAAACTGATGGCTGGGGATACGGCGATGAAGGTGACGACCGAAGCTGTGCAGATTTTCGGCGGCTACGGCTATACAAAAGATTATCCGGTAGAACGCTATATGCGTGATGCAAAAATCACGCAAATCTATGAAGGCACTCAAGAAATTCAAAGACTGGTCATCTCCAGAATGCTCGCGGATTAACGGAAAACATCTCTCAGTCGGATCACTCTTGTAAAATTATTTAAATTAACGCTGTTAAGGGTAGCATATTCTGTTTTATTTTGTTTATAATGAGAGGTATGGTTTGTATAAGAACGATACAAAATCGCTTTCATTATTGATAAAACAGATACATATAAGTAATAGAAAGGGAGTGTCCGACCTTGGGTATCAAACAATATTCACAGGAAGAGCTAAAGGAAATGGCTTTAGTTGAAATCGCTCACGAATTATTTGAAGAACATAAAAAACCAGTTCCTTTTCAGGAGCTTTTAAATGAAATCGCATCTTTGCTCGGCGTGAAAAAAGAAGAGCTTGGAGACCGCATCGCTCAATTTTATACAGATTTAAACATTGACGGCCGCTTCCTGGCGCTTTCTGACCAGACGTGGGGGCTTCGCAGCTGGTATCCGTATGATCAGCTTGATGAAGAAACTCAGCCGACAGTCAAGGCGAAAAAGAAAAAAGCGAAGAAAGCAGTCGAAGAAGATCTTGATCTTGACGAGTTTGAAGAGATCGACGAAGACGACCTTGATTTGGATGAAGTTGAGGAAGAACTCGATCTTGAAGCCGACGATTTTGACGATGAAGATCTTGATGAAGACGACGATGATCTTGAGATCGAAGAAGATATTATTGATGAAGATGATGAAGACTATGATGATGAAGAAGAGGAAATTAAATAGTATCAGATTTCATCTTCAAAACGATCTTGACTTTCATAGTCGAACTATGTAGTATGTATTTTGGGCTCTTCAAAAACGAAGAGAGAACATAGTACGTTATGCTCCCTTTCAAGAAATTGAAAGGGAGCTTTCTTATTTTCACCCCTCATTTTTCTTATAAATCATTTAAAAGGCTAAATGATTTTTTATAAAATAGTACATTTTAAAAATGTAGCTAAGAGCGAAGAGAGGAGCAAACGAAATGACGAAATATATTTTTGTAACCGGGGGAGTTGTATCCTCACTTGGAAAGGGTATTGTAGCAGCTTCATTAGGGCGTTTGCTGAAAAACCGCGGACTGAACGTGACGATTCAGAAATTCGATCCATACATCAACGTTGACCCGGGAACAATGAGCCCGTACCAGCACGGTGAAGTATTCGTAACGGATGACGGCGCTGAAACAGACTTGGACCTTGGTCACTATGAGCGTTTTATCGACATTAACCTGAATAAATTCAGCAACGTGACAACAGGTAAAATCTATTCAACAGTTCTTAAAAAAGAACGCCGCGGAGATTACCTTGGCGGAACCGTACAGGTCATTCCGCACATCACAAACGAATTGAAAGACCGTGTTTACCGCGCAGGGAAAGAGACAAACGCAGATGTTGTCATTACAGAAATCGGCGGTACTGTCGGAGACATCGAATCACTGCCATTCCTTGAAGCGATCCGCCAAATGAAGAGCGACATCGGCCGTGAAAACGTAATGTACATCCACTGTACGCTCGTACCTTACATTAAAGCTGCTGGCGAATTAAAAACAAAACCGACACAGCACAGCGTAAAAGAATTGCGCAGCTTGGGCATTCAGCCAAACATCATCGTCGTCCGTACAGAAATGCCGATTTCTCAAGATATGAAAGATAAAATCGCGCTTTTCTGCGACATCGATACAAAAGCGGTTATTGAATGTGAAGATGCGGACAACCTTTACTCCATTCCGCTGGAGCTTCAAAAACAAGGTCTTGATAAGCTTGTTTGCGAGCACATGAAATTGGCATGCAAAGAAGCGGAAATGTCCGAATGGAAAGAGCTTGTTAACAAAGTCAGCAACCTGTCTCAAACGATTACAATCGGCCTTGTCGGCAAATACGTTGAGCTTCCTGACGCATACATTTCTGTTGTCGAGTCTCTCCGCCATGCGGGCTATGCGTTTGACACAGATGTAAAAGTGAAGTGGATCAACGCGGAAGAAGTGACAGAAAACAATATCGCAGAACTCACAAGCGGAACAGACGGCATCATTGTGCCGGGCGGATTCGGAGACCGCGGTGTTGAAGGCAAAATCGTCGCGACAAAATACGCGCGTGAAAACAACATTCCGTTCTTGGGCATTTGCTTGGGCATGCAGGTGGCGTCTATTGAATACGCACGAAACGTATTGGGCTTAAAAGGCGCTCACTCAGCGGAAATTGATCCGTCAACTCAATACCCGATCATTGATCTTCTTCCTGAACAGAAGGATGTTGAGGATCTCGGAGGAACGCTTCGTCTCGGCCTTTACCCTTGTAAGCTTGAAGAAGGCACGAAAGCCTTTGAAGTGTATCAGGATGAAGTGGTGTACGAGCGCCACCGCCACCGCTATGAGTTTAACAATGAATTCAGACAGCAAATGGAAGAGCAAGGCTTCGTATTCTCAGGCACAAGCCCTGACGGACGCCTTGTTGAAATCATCGAGCTGAAAGACCACCCTTGGTTCGTGGCTTCTCAGTTCCACCCAGAGTTCAAGTCAAGACCGACAAGACCTCAGCCTCTATTCAAAGGCTTTATCGGAGCGTCTGTCGAAGCTGCAAATCAGAAGTAATAAAAAAGACTTGCCGTTTGTCAAAAGCGGGCAAGTCTTTTTTATTTGTTTCCGGCAAGTTCCAGCATGTACAATAAGATATTATGCATACTCTTGCAGAATTTCTTTTAGTGTAAACGATAAAGCGTGATAGACATACAGTGCTGTCATTAAAGAGGGAAACCCGTAACGGGTGCCGTCTTCATCGGGAACAAGCGGCATTTTTAATTTAGAATCAATATGCACATCACAATACTGTTCTATTCCCGCACTGTCTTTGGCTGCGGGCGATACGCATACGACTCCCGCACCTTTTTCATAAAGCTCTTTTGCGAGCGCCTGTTCTTCGGCTGTGCCCGTCCCTGAGCAAAACATCAGCACCCTGTCGCTTTCTGTCACTTCCTCAGCGCTTTCTGGAAAGGCTTTGACAGATGGGAAGGGTTCTTTGCTTTCGGTGGCCTCATAAAAGACGCCCTGAAGCTCATTTGCTCCGTATAAATAAATGGAATGCCCGCTGATCACCGCTTGAGCAAGCAGCCGCGCCCCATCTTCAATCGCGTCAGATTCCTTATCCTGAATGCGGGAAAAAATACCTGTTAACTGCGTCGTGAATATTTTCAACATAAGTGAATCCTCCTTTATAACGTACAATATCAGTATACAACAAAAGAGAAAATGCTCAGAAAATGTCGTAAAGTAGACTATTATAATTAAAGGAAATAGGAAAATCAAACAGAATACATACAATACTGCTTACTTTTGACGAAAATCATAATATTGGGGTGTAAAATGATGAATGAAAAAATTTTAATCGTTGATGATCAATACGGCATTCGTATTTTGCTAAATGAAGTGTTCAATAAAGAAGGCTACCAGACGTTTCAGGCTGCGAATGGCCTGCAGGCGCTTGACATTGTGACAAAAGAACGGCCCGACCTTGTGCTTTTGGACATGAAAATTCCCGGCATGGACGGAATCGAAATCTTAAAACGGATGAAGGTCATTGACGAAAACATCCGGGTCATTATCATGACGGCATACGGAGAGCTCGACATGATCCAGGAATCGAAGGAATTGGGCGCTCTGACGCACTTTGCCAAGCCGTTTGACATCGACGAAATCAGAGACGCCGTCAAAAAATATCTGCCCCTGAAGTCTAACTGACAAAAAGAAGAAACAAATGAATCATGTCATTATGTTGCCGATTTGTCGAAAAGTTGGTATCCTAGTTATGGAGAAAAAGCGATCTGAGTATTTACATATGACAGCAATATATGGGTCATGCTAGGGTGGAAAGCTTTTTTCGCTAGAAGACAATCAGGCTACATAAGGAGGACATTCGACATGCCTTTAGTTTCTATGACGGAAATGTTGAATACAGCTAAAGAAAAAGGGTACGCTGTAGGACAATTTAACTTAAACAACCTTGAGTTTACTCAAGCGATTTTACAAGCAGCTGAAGAAGAAAAATCTCCAGTGATCCTTGGTGTTTCCGAAGGTGCGGGACGCTACATGGGCGGCTTCAAAACAGTCGTTGCTATGGTAAAAGCACTTATGGAAGAGTACAAAGTGACAGTTCCTGTTGCGATTCACTTAGACCATGGTTCAAGCTTTGAATCTTGTGCGAAAGCGATTCATGCAGGTTTCACATCTGTAATGATCGACGCTTCTCACCATCCATTTGAAGAAAACGTAGCAACAACTGCTAAAGTTGTTGAGCTTGCTCATTTCCACGGAGTATCTGTAGAAGCTGAGCTTGGAACAGTAGGCGGACAAGAAGATGACGTTATCGCTGAAGGCGTAATCTACGCTGATCCTAAAGAGTGCCAAGAGCTTGTTGAGCGCACTGGCATCGACTGCCTTGCACCTGCATTAGGTTCTGTTCACGGCCCTTACAAAGGTGAGCCAAACCTTGGCTTCAAAGAAATGGAAGAGATCGGAAAATCAACTGGTCTTCCGCTAGTTCTTCACGGCGGTACTGGAATTCCGACTGCTGACATCAAAAAATCAATTTCACTTGGTACAGCTAAAATCAACGTGAATACTGAAAACCAAATTTCTTCTGCAAAAGCTGTTCGCGAAACATTGGCAGCTAAGCCTGACGAGTACGATCCACGTAAATACCTTGGACCAGCTCGTGAAGCGATCAAAGAAACAGTTATCGGTAAAATGCGTGAATTTGGTTCTTCAAACCAAGCTTAATTCAATTGGAACTTTTTATAGCCGCCTGACAGCTTGACAGGCGGTTTTCCGTCTATCTTTAGAAAGCGCAATCATATTCGCAGTTCAGAAAATTTCTTAATCAGGGAGGCTTTTTGAAAATGTTATTCTTTGTTGATACAGCCAATATCGATGAAATTAGAGAAGCGAATGAATTAGGAATTCTCGCCGGTGTAACGACGAATCCTAGTTTAGTAGCAAAGGAAGCTAACGTATCATTCCACGACCGTCTTCGCGAGATCACAGACGTCGTGAAAGGGTCTGTAAGCGCAGAGGTTATTTCTTTGAAAGCTGAGGAAATGATCGAGGAAGGAAAAGAACTGGCGAAGATCGCTCCGAACATTACGGTGAAAATCCCAATGACGTCTGACGGTTTAAAAGCGGTAAGAGCACTTACTGACTTAGGCATCAAAACAAACGTTACATTGATCTTCAATGCCAACCAGGCGCTTCTTGCTGCCAGAGCGGGGGCAACATATGTATCTCCATTCCTGGGACGTTTAGATGACATCGGCCACAACGGGCTTGACCTGATTTCAGAAGTTAAACAGATTTTTGACATTCACGGCCTTGACACGCAAATCATTGCAGCGTCAATCCGCCATCCGCAGCACGTGACAGAAGCTGCTCTTAGAGGGGCTCATATCGGCACAATGCCGCTGAAAGTCATTCATGCGCTCACGAAGCACCCATTAACAGACAAAGGAATCGAACAATTCCTGGCAGACTGGAACAAATAATGAAAGGGGCGGCAAACAGCTGTATGCCTGTTTGCCGCGGCCTTTGTATTTCACCGACCTGATACAGCGGATCTTCAGATGCTGACGCCGCTTTACAGAGAAGGAATCATTGGGCTGCAGAAGCTGATATCGGAATGAAGGGTATGCGTACTGCTTTTGCCGGATGACGACGATGTCTCTCGAGCCGGCGGGTCTCTGTGCATCTTTTGAAACCTGTACCCCCCAAAGCTTCGCTATTTTCTTCCTGATATTTTACAATGTGTTGTATTCTTTCTCTTCGAATTGGCTAGATTTTGGACATGAGCTTTATTTGCAGAGACAGAATAAAATGACATTTTATTTAGCTCCGCAGCTATCTTCTTATGGAAGGAGACTATCATGGAAAAGTTGAATATTGCCGGCGGTGACTCGTTAAACGGTACAGTACATATCAGCGGCGCTAAAAACAGCGCTGTTGCGTTAATACCTGCAACCATTTTGGCAAATTCCGAGGTGACAATTGAAGGGCTTCCAGAGATTTCAGATATTGAAACGCTGCGTGACCTGTTAAAGGAAATTGGCGGCAACGTGCATTTTGAGAATGGGGAAATGGTTGTTGACCCTACGTCGATGATCAGCATGCCGCTTCCTAACGGGAAAGTAAAAAAGCTTCGCGCGTCATATTATTTAATGGGGGCGATGCTCGGCCGCTTCAAGCAGGCGGTCATTGGATTGCCTGGCGGCTGTCACTTAGGGCCCCGTCCGATTGATCAGCATATCAAAGGCTTTGAAGCACTCGGAGCTGAAGTAACCAATGAACAAGGCGCCATTTATTTGCGAGCTGAAAGGCTGAGAGGCGCAAGGATTTATTTAGATGTCGTAAGCGTTGGGGCAACGATTAACATTATGCTTGCCGCTGTTTTGGCAGAAGGGAAAACGATCATCGAAAACGCTGCCAAGGAGCCTGAGATCATTGACGTCGCGACATTGCTTACTAGCATGGGCGCCAAAATCAAAGGTGCGGGCACCAATGTGATTCGAATCGACGGCGTGAAGGAGCTGCACGGCTGCAAGCATACGATCATTCCGGACAGAATTGAAGCCGGGACATTTATGATTGCAGGGGCTGCAATGGGCAAGGAAGTCATTATCGATAACGTCATTCCCACTCATCTAGAGTCGTTAACGGCAAAGCTGAGAGAAATGGGCTATCATATCGAAACAAGCGACGACCAGCTTCTCATTGTCGGCGGGCAGAAGAACTTAAAGCCGGTTGACGTCAAAACCCTCGTATACCCGGGGTTTCCGACTGATTTACAGCAGCCGATGACGGCGCTTCTGACAAGGGCGAAAGGGACGAGTGTCGTCACAGACACCATCTACTCGGCAAGATTCAAGCACATTGATGAGCTGAGACGAATGGGTGCCAATATGAAAGTAGAAGGCAGATCTGCCATCATCACAGGTCCTGTCGAGCTTCAAGGCGCAAAAGTGAAGGCGAGTGATCTGCGTGCCGGAGCCTGCTTGGTGGTAGCCGGACTGATGGCTGATGGCGTCACGGAAATTACGGGACTGGAGCATATTGACCGCGGATACAGCAGCCTTGAGAAGAAGCTTGAGGGGCTTGGAGCGACAATTTGGCGTGAAAGAATGACTGACGAAGAAATAGAACAGCTTCAAAATTCATAATGGTTTCTTGTGAGAGGAGATCGTGTTGAAATGGAAAGAAGTTTATCAATGGAATTGGTACGTGTAACCGAGGCTGCGGCATTGGCATCAGCAAGATGGATGGGCCGGGGAAAAAAAGATGAGGCTGATGAAGCGGCAACAAGTGCAATGAGAGACGTTTTTGATACAGTGCCGATGAAAGGGACCGTTGTAATCGGTGAAGGGGAAATGGACGAAGCGCCGATGCTGTATATCGGGGAAAAACTCGGAAACGGGTACGGCCCTCGCGTTGATGTCGCAGTTGACCCTCTTGAAGGCACAAACATCTTAGCAAGCGGCGGCTGGAACGCGCTGACGGTGATCGCGGTCGCAGACCATGGCACGCTTCTGAATGCTCCTGACATGTATATGCAAAAAATCGCAGTCGGTCCGGAAGCGGTGGGCTGCATTGACATCGAAGCACCTGTCATTGACAACCTTAAAGCGGTGGCAAAAGCGAAAAACAAGGACGTTGAGGACGTCGTTGCCACAATTTTAAACCGTGAAAGACACGAAAAAATCATTTCCGAGCTTCGTGAGGCCGGCGCCAGAATCAAATTGATCAATGACGGCGATGTCGCAGGCGCCATCAACACGGCTTTCGACCACACGGGCGTTGATATCCTGTTCGGATCAGGCGGCGCTCCTGAGGGTGTGCTTTCCGCTGTTGCGCTAAAAGCACTCGGCGGAGAAATCATTGGTAAACTTCTTCCGCAAAGCGAAGAAGAAATCACTCGCTGTCACAAAATGGGCCTTGATTTAAGCAAAGTCCTTCGCATGGAAGACCTTGTGAAGGGTGATGACGCGATTTTTGCAGCTACAGGGGTTACTGACGGCGAGCTGTTAAAAGGAGTTCAATTCAAAGGCTCTGTCGGTACAACTGAAAGCTTAGTTATCCGTGCAAAATCAGGCACTGTTCGTTTCGTTGACGGCAGACACAGCTTGAAAAAGAAACCAAATCTTGTAATCCGTCCATAACAAACAGAAAAAGCGGGTGTGAGCCCGCTTTAACTTTTGCAGAAAAGCGTCAACTCTATCAATTCCGTGTCAAAACCTTATTTCAGTTGAATAATTTTTTGAAATAAGGTAAAAATAAAGAGTGCTGCGAATTTTACTGCGTAATACCTTCTTTTAAGCACTAGGAAAGTTTCAATTTCTACCGCATACAGACGATATAAGTATTGATCTTCTCATGTTTTTGTCCTCGCTTCCTTCAAAACTCATTAAGACAATCCTTTTAACAAAAGCGCCGATCATGGGTGGAAGTGTTACCGATAGAAGTTCCTTTATGTTAAAAAAAGAATGTGCTTTGGCGGATGTTGTGCAAAAGCAGCAGATGACATGTTCAGAGTAAGATATTGACTATGAAAAGCGTGGTGTTTTTATGAAAGACGTATCTATTTCCTCTTTGGAAAATATGAAATTGAAAGAGCTTTATGAACTTGCAAGACATTATAAAATCTCCTATTACAGCAAACTGACAAAAAAAGAACTCATTTTCGCCATTCTGAAAGCGAATGCAGAACAGGAAGATCTGCTGTTTATGGAAGGCGTTCTCGAGATCATCCAGTCTGAAGGTTTCGGATTCCTGAGACCGATCAACTACTCTCCAAGCTCAGAAGACATTTACATCTCAGCTTCACAAATCCGCCGTTTCGATTTGCGGAACGGAGACAAAGTATCTGGCAAGGTTCGCCCGCCAAAAGAAAATGAGCGTTACTATGGACTTTTGCACGTTGAAGCAGTAAATGGGGATGATCCCGAATCTGCAAAAGAGCGTGTGCATTTCCCGGCTCTTACGCCACTTTATCCGGATCGTCAAATGGTGCTTGAAACAAAGCCGAACTTCTTGTCTACAAGAATTATGGACATGATGGCGCCGGTTGGATTTGGGCAGCGCGGATTGATTGTTGCGCCGCCGAAAGCCGGAAAAACGATGCTGCTGAAGGAAATTGCCAACAGCATTACAGCGAACCAGCCTGAAGCAGAGCTGATCGTGCTTTTAATTGACGAGAGACCTGAGGAAGTAACCGATATCGAGCGCTCTGTAGCTGGGGATGTCGTCAGCTCAACGTTTGATGAAGTGCCGGAAAACCATATCAAAGTGGCCGAGCTTGTGCTTGAACGTGCGATGCGTCTCGTGGAACACAAAAAAGACGTCATTATCCTGATGGACAGCATCACACGGCTTGCCCGTGCCTACAACTTAGTGATTCCGCCGAGCGGAAGAACGCTTTCCGGGGGGATTGACCCAGCGGCGTTCCACCGTCCGAAACGCTTCTTCGGAGCTGCGAGAAATATCGAAGAGGGCGGCAGCTTAACCATTCTTGCTACGGCTCTGGTCGATACTGGATCACGTATGGATGATGTCATTTATGAAGAATTCAAGGGAACAGGCAACATGGAGCTCCATCTTGACCGCTCTCTTGCCGAGCGCCGCATCTTCCCTGCCATCGATATCCGCCGTTCAGGAACGCGCAAAGAAGAGCTGCTTGTGCCTAAAGAGCATCTTGATCGTTTATGGTCTATCCGCAAAACGATGTCTGATTCACCTGATTTCGCAGAAAAGTTCATGAGAAAAATGAAAAAAACCAAAACAAACCAGGAATTTTTCGATATTCTCAATCAAGAATGGAAACAGGCAAATCTATCATCTGCAAGAAGGTAAATTGTATTTGCAAAAGAAGTAAATCACTGATATAATTTTCTCATATGCGTTTCGGACAATGCTCCGAAATAATAACTCTGTTTCCACACGGGATTCAGGGCGGAAGGAGATGGATACAATGAAAGCAGGAATTCATCCTAATTTCAAAAAAGCAACAGTTAAATGCGCTTGCGGAAATGAATTTGAAACAGGCTCAGTAAAAGAAGAGGTACGCGTTGAGATTTGCTCTGAATGCCACCCATTCTACACTGGCCGTCAAAAATTCGCTTCTGCTGATGGTCGTGTTGATCGCTTTAACAAAAAATACGGTCTTAAGTAATAATAGATTTCTCAACAGGCAAGCAGCAGTCTTGCCTGTTTTTTATATTGTCTAAAACACAGCTGGCAGAGAGAGGGGAGCGAAGCCTATGTACATAATGAAACAAAGCGGGTGGCTTGAGCTGATTTGCGGCAGCATGTTCTCGGGGAAATCTGAAGAGCTGATCAGAAGAGTGAAGAGAGCAACTTATGCCAAGCAGGAAGTCAGGGTATTTAAGCCTGTAATTGATAACCGATACAGCGAAGCTGCTGTTGTCTCCCATAATGGAACATCGATGACGAGCTATGCCATTTCGTCTGCTGCGGACATTTGGGATCACATCAGTGAAAGTACAGATGTGATTGCGGTTGATGAAGTGCAGTTTTTTGATCAGGAAATTGTTGAGGTTTTATCATCTCTTGCCGATAAAGGCTACCGTGTGATAGCAGCAGGCCTTGATATGGATTTTAGGGGAGAGCCGTTCGGTGTCGTCCCGAATATCATGGCGATTGCGGAAAGTGTGACAAAGCTGCAAGCCGTCTGTTCTGTTTGCGGATCACCGGCGAGCAGAACACAGCGCCTCATTGACGGCAAACCTGCTTCTTACGATGATCCGGTCATTTTGGTTGGTGCATCTGAATCATATGAAGCAAGATGCAGACATCATCACGAAGTCCCAGGAAAATCTAAAAAATAGTCCAAAACATGGGTATAAAGATAGAATGCACCGGCTAAAAACACCGGTGTTTTTTTTATATTCTGATAATATTCAATTAAAAAATTTAAATAAGTATATTAAAAAATTAAGTAATTTTCTTCCCTTGAATTTTGATTTTGACAGGCATACAATAGCTTACGTAATGTAAATAGTTTTGAGACATTGTTCGAATAATTGTCACAAAGTCGCATAAAGATCATGATCGGTCATATTTTAGATGGGTTATTACTTAACTTGGTTAACTATTTCAAGAAAGAAGGAGATTTGCTTGAATAACATAAAAAAAACCAAAGAAGGCCACTTAGAAACAACTCTTAGAGGAAAAGAAGTTTTATCTATTCCTACTTTAAATAAAGGCGTTGCTTTTTCACTAGAAGAAAGACAAGAACTTGGCTTAGAAGGGCTTCTCCCGCCAACTGTACTATCTCTTGATCAACAAGCACAACGCGCGTACGAGCAGTTCCAAGCGCAGCCTGACCGCCTTCGTCAAAATGTTTACTTAAGTGATCTTGCAAACCGTAACGAAGTTCTTTTCTATAAATTGCTGAAAAACCATCTTCGCGAAATGCTTCCTGTTGTGTACACGCCAACAGTTGGTGAAGCGATTCAGGAATACAGCCATGAATATAGAAGACCTCAAGGAATCTACTTGTCAATCGATAACATTGACGGTATTGAAAAAGCGTTTGAAAACCTTCATGCGACAGCAGGCGATATTGATCTTATCGTTGCTACTGACTCCGAAAGCATTCTCGGTATCGGTGACTGGGGTGTAGGCGGTATTAATATCGCAATCGGTAAATTGGCTGTTTACACTGCTGCAGCTGGTATTGACCCTAGCCGTGTTATCCCGGTTGTGCTTGATGTCGGTACGAACAACGAAAAACTTCTAAACGATCCTTTATATATTGGTAACAAGCATGAACGTGTTCAAGGTGAACGCTACGAAGCTTTCATTGACGCTTATGTAAAAGCTGCATTGAAATTCTTCCCTAAAGCGCTTCTTCACTGGGAAGACCTTGGCAACAAAAATGCACGCAACATCATGAAAAAATACAATCATGAAATCCTGACATTTAATGATGATATTCAAGGTACTGGAGCGATTACACTTGCAGGTGTGCTTGCCGCTATGAAGAAAACCGGCGCTTCTATTAAAGATCAGCGTGTTGTTATCTTCGGTGCTGGTTCTGCTGGTATCGGTATTGCTGACCAAATCCGTGACACAATGGTGCTAGCCGGATTATCTGAAGAAGAAGCTAACAAACGTTTCTACACACTTGATTACAGAGGCTTGCTGACTGAAGACATCGAAGGCATCCTTGATTTCCAAAAACCTTACCTTCGCAATGCGGATGAAGTGAAAGACTGGAAGCGCGATGAAAAAGGTCAAATTCCATTCGATGAAGTGGTTCGTCAAGCGAAACCAACGATCTTGATTGGTACTTCAGGGGTTTCAGGTGCATTCACAGAGGAAATTGTAAAAGAAATGGCATCTCACGTAGACCGTCCGGTTATCATGCCGATGTCTAACCCGACTCACCTTGCTGAAGCTGTTCCTGAAGATCTGTTCAAATGGACTGACGGAAAAGTGCTTATTGCAACAGGAAGCCCATTTGACAATGTAGAATACAACGGTGTTTCTTATGAAATCGGACAATCTAATAACGCATTCGCGTTCCCTGGTCTTGGACTTGGTTCAATTGTAGCTGAAGCGCGTATCATTACACCTGCTATGTTTGCTGCAACTGCTGATGCGATTGCTGAAATGGTTGATCTTGAAACACCTGGAGCAGGATTGCTTCCAAGCATTGATAAGCTTCAAGAGGTTTCTATCCAAGTTGCGATTGCCGTTGCTGAAGCAGCAATTAAAGACGGCGTGGCAAATCGTCAACCTGAAGATGTGAAACAAGCGGTACTTGATGCAATGTGGACACCTGAATACAAAAAAGTCATCGCGAAATAATTAGCGAGTAAATTTTTCTGTCCGAGGGAAAGCTTTTTGTAAAGCTAAAGTATACGGACATAGGATTTGGAGGAGAATATTTTGAGCATCTTAGATATCTTAATCCTCCTGGCGCCGATCTTCTTTGTTATCGTGCTGGGTTGGTTTGCAGGACATTTTGGAAGTTATGATGCCAAGTCGGCAAAAGGGGTAAGTACGTTAGTAACGAAATACGCACTTCCAGCTCACTTTATCGCTGGTATTTTGACAACTTCCAGAAGTGAATTTTTATCACAAGTACCTTTAATGATTTCTTTAATTATTGGGATTGTTGGTTTCTATATCATCATTCTTTTGGTTTGCAGATTTATTTTCAAGTATGATTTAACGAACTCATCTGTATTTTCTTTGAACTCTGCACAGCCGACATTCGCATTTATGGGTATCCCGGTATTGGGAAGCTTATTCGGAGCGAATGAAGTTGCGATTCCGATCGCGGTCACAGGTATCGTGGTTAACGCGATTCTTGATCCGCTCGCGATCATTATCGCTACTGTTGGTGAGTCTTCTAAGAAAAACGAAGAGAGTGGCGACAGCTTCTGGAAGATGACAGGAAAATCAATCCTGCATGGTCTTTGTGAGCCGCTTGCAGCTGCTCCGTTAATCAGTATGATTTTAGTGCTGGTTTTCAATTTCACTCTTCCTGAGCTGGGTGTTAAAATGCTTGATCAGCTTGGAAGCACAACATCTGGTGTTGCTCTCTTTGCTGTCGGTGTTACCGTTGGTATTCGTAAAATTAAACTCAGTATGCCGGCTATCGGTATTGCGTTACTAAAAGTTGCGGTTCAGCCTGCATTAATGTTCTTGATTGCTCTTGCTATCGGACTTCCAGCTGACCAAACAACAAAAGCAATTCTTCTTGTTGCATTCCCTGGTTCTGCCGTTGCAGCCATGATTGCGACTCGTTTCGAGAAACAAGAAGAAGAAACTGCAACTGCGTTTGTGGTCAGTGCGATTCTGTCATTGATTTCACTTCCAATCATTATCGCGCTTACTGCGTAACAAAAAAAGCTCCCTTTACGGGAGCTTTTTGCTTTAGGTTTGAAATTTGAACAGTGACAGCAGCGGTTTTTTTCTCGTTTTGGTTTTTTCAGAAGCAGCAGCAGTCTCGGGGATCGGCTGAGCGGTGAATTCTTTCATTTGTGAGGTCAGTGATTGCAGATCTGCAAGAATATCATCGATTTCTCTGCGGTGCTGAAGCAGCTGGTAAGATACACCTTCATCGGCTTTTTGTTTCAGCTGGCGTTCCAGTTCCGACATTCTTGCCATCAATTCACTTTCGTCCTGCCTTTGCTGTAAAAGGGTGTCCAGCTTTTGTTCAAGCTGCTCGATTCTTCGTTCTGTGTCGCTATTTGTTTTTTGGACAAGGAAGCCTGTGCGCTTTTTAGCGCTTTTCGGCAGATGAATATCCTGAATCGCCGTGCCTTCAGAGATTTGTTTTTGAACGGATTTTAGAACCTTCACGTCTTCTGCCGTGAACGAATAGTGTCCGAGCTCATTGCGTTCGGCCGGAAGATTCAGCTGCTTCACCCACCGCTGCACCGTTTTTGCGGAGACGCCGAGTTCACTTGCTACCATATTTGTATTCATGATCCCATACCTCCTTTTAAGCTAGGTATTCGACCATAGAATGCGGTTCCCTTCCCGTTAGACAAAACAAGAAAAGATTCGGCAAAGAAAGTGGGTATCTCCTTTTTTTCTTCAAAAACTGTTATTGTTCATACAGTTCTAATGGAAGCTGGTCAGGATCAAAAAAGAAGGTGAAACGTTTGCCGGTCAGCGGGTCTGTTCTGATTGGCTCTGTTTCGATTCCTTTTTCATGAAGCTCCTGAACCGCCTTATCCAAGCTGCTGACTGTAAAGGCGAGGTGGCGCAGGCCTGCGGCTTCAGGCCGGGTTTGTCGTTCGGGCGGATCGGGAAACGAGAACAGCTCAATGACATACGAGCCGTTAAGCGACAAATCAAGCTTATAGGAGCCGCGCTCTTCGCGGTACGTTTCTTGAATCACCTGAAAACCAAGCTTATGTACGTAGAAAGCTTTCGACTTTTCGTAATCTGAACATATGATTGCAATATGATGTATGGATTTCAGCAACATCATCCCTCCTCGAATTCCAGTATAGCAGAGGGAGCTTTTCCAGCTGGGATTGAAATGCTTTTGACTGGGGTTAATCACTATACTATAATGAGAATGTTACGCACAGGAAAACAGAGGTGAAGACCGTGTTAGACCGTTTAAAATCAATTGAAGAACGATACGAGAAATTAAATGAGCTTTTGAGCGATCCAGAAGTAGTCAACGATCCGAAAAAGCTAAGAGAATATTCAAAAGAGCAATCTGATATACAAGAAACAGTTGACGTATATAGACAATACAGAGATGCGTCAGAACAGCTGGCTGATGCAAAAGCGATGCTTGAAGAGAAGCTGGATGCTGAGATGCGCGACATGGTGAAGGAAGAGATTTCTGAACTTCAGAAGGAAACGGAAACACTGTCAGAACGGCTGAAAGTGCTCCTGATCCCGAAAGATCCTAATGATGATAAAAACGTTATTATGGAGATCCGCGGAGCCGCGGGAGGCGAGGAAGCCGCTTTATTCGCGGGAAACCTGTACAGAATGTATTCCCGTTATGCTGAGCTTCAAGGCTGGAAAACAGAGGTCATGGAAGCGAATGTAACCGGAACGGGCGGCTACAAAGAGATCATCTTTATGATTACGGGAAGCGGCGCGTATTCTAAACTTAAATATGAAAACGGCGCCCACCGCGTGCAGCGTGTTCCGGAAACAGAATCAGGCGGCCGTATCCATACATCCACTGCAACAGTAGCATGTCTTCCTGAGGCAGAAGAGGTAGAGGTTGACATCCATGAGAAGGATATCCGTGTCGATACGTTTGCTTCAAGCGGACCGGGCGGACAAAGCGTTAACACAACAATGTCTGCGGTTCGTCTGACTCACTTGCCGACAGGTGTAGTTGTATCATGCCAGGATGAAAAATCTCAAATTAAGAACAAAGAAAAAGCAATGAAGGTTCTCCGTGCCAGAATCTATGATAAATTTCAGCAGGAAGCCCAGGCTGAATATGATCAAACACGGAAATCAGCAGTCGGATCTGGTGACCGCTCTGAACGTATCCGCACATACAACTTCCCGCAAAACCGTGTGACGGATCACAGAATCGGTTTGACGATTCAAAAGCTTGATCAGATTCTTGAAGGAAAACTTGACGAAGTGGTTGAAGCGCTGATTGTTGAAGATCAGGCAAGCAAGCTTCAGCAGTCGGAAGGTTAAGATGAAGACGATATTCGAAGCCCTGAAATGGGCTTCTTCTTATTTAACCGAAGCGGGAAGAGAAGAAAATGCTGCCGAGCTCCTATTGCTTTATGATACCGGAATGGAGAGAAGCAAACTGCTCGCAAGCTTACAGGAACCGATTGGTGAAGACGAGCTGTATCGCTTTAAGCGTCACGTTGAGATGCATAAAGAGGGCGTGCCGGTTCAATACATTATAGGAAAAGAGTTTTTTTATGGACGGGAATTTATGGTGAATGATGATGTGCTGATCCCGCGGCCGGAAACTGAAGAAGTTGTCTTTCATTTGCTTGAAAAATATCGGAGTGTCTTTTCTGAAGACGGCAAGCTCGAAGTTGTTGACGTTGGTACAGGGAGCGGCGCAATAGCCGTCACGCTTGCGCTTGAAAACCAAAACTTTTCTGTGTCGGCGGTCGATATTTCGAAAGAGGCGCTGCAAGTCGCCTCTGCCAATGCAGAAAAACTCGGAGCAAATGTGCGCTTTTATCAGGGCGATCTGCTTGAGCCTTTTATTAAGGCGGGAAAAAAAGCGGATATCATTGTCTCAAACCCGCCATATATTTCAGAGGAAGAAATGGCTGATCTATCGGAAATTGTCCGTTTTCATGAGCCGCTGCACGCGCTCACCGATGGCGGAGATGGGCTGAAATTTTATAAGCGGTTTATGGAAGACATTCCGCTTGTCATGAAGGATAAAGTATTTGTCGTTTTTGAAATCGGGTGGAAACAGGGAGCGGCGGTCAAAGACCTGATCCTCAAGGCGTTTAAGGGGGCGGAAGTGGAAGTGCTGAAAGATATTAATGGAAAAGACAGAACCATATGCGCTCTGATTCATAAAAATAAATAAGCAGCTTGCTGGCGAGTGAATGGATCAAGCTGTTTAACACCAGCAAAGGGGATGTAAACATGAAAAAGGCCCTGACAGCAGGAATCCTGCTCATTGCGATTGAGAGCATGATTGGCACCATTTTTCCGCAGGTTCTTTCATATGAAGCGATTTTTGGCGTTGCGTCTCTCGTTTTAGTGGGGCTCGCGATCATTACATCGGGTTTGGCTGTAAGCGGAAGCGATCAGCGGGCAAACTACCATTCAGAAACCAAAGAAGGCCGTACATCTCGCATGAAAATGGCGGCCGCTTTCTTTGTTGCGGCGATACCTTCCATTCTATGTTATTTGCTGACGATTTTGTTTTAATAAAAAAGGAAGCCTCTTAGGCTTCCTTTTTTTGCAGTAAAACAGAGTCCCATATCCAATAGATAAGAGCTGTTAATACAGCGAAAAGATAGAAGGCTGTATTTTGAAACAAAGATTGTCCCGAAGGCTGAAGCACGCCGAAAATGATCGCGTTGGCAATAAAAGCAGCGACAAGGTAATACAGCAGATACAAAGGGCTGAACCGTTTCGGCTTTTTATTCATCATGATTTGAAGCGGCAGTGCGAAGATCAAATAAGGAAACAGAAAATAAAATGCCATTGTGATGAGAGCGGCAATGATAAATGAATGAATATAAATTACTGAATAAAGAACGGACATCGTGAATGCTGATAACAGCACTGTATAATTGTATTTCATCTTAAACCTCCTAAAACACTATCGTACCATAAATAAGATTAACAGCTTGCTAGATTTTTTTCACCCTGCACGTTTACCCCCGGCTCTCCTTGTCCATAATAGGGCTAGAAACAAAGCACGGAGAGGAACGGTGGGGACCGATGAAAAAAACAGTAATCATTTGTATATATATCTTTCTTTTATTATCTGGAGCGCTCGTAGGGCTGGCAAAAGAAGAGACGGCACAAAAATCGGAAAATCAGCCGGTGGTCATACCGGATCAGGCGATTCGTTTGAGAATATTGGCAAACAGCGATAGTGATCAAGACCAGCAATTAAAACGTCATATAAGAGACGCGGTGAATAAAGAAATCACAACTTGGGTAAAGGATATTACTTCTATTGAAGAAGCGCGTCGCGTGATTCGTTCAAAGCTGCCTGAAATCAAAGCAATTGCAAAGGAAACAATGGAGAAAGAAGGAGCGAATCAGTCGATATCCGTTGATTTTGACAAAATCTCGTTTCCGACAAAGCTTTACGGCAACATGGTATATCCTGCCGGTGAGTATGAAGCGATTTTGATTACGCTTGGAAACGGAGACGGCGCCAACTGGTGGTGTGTGCTGTTCCCGCCCCTTTGCTTTCTCGATTTTTCTAACGGGGAAGCCGTCAAAGAACAAGAAGATAAAGAAGCCTCAAAAAAGCAGACTGAAAAAGTGCTTGAGGACGTAACCGCTAAAGCGGAAAAAGCAAAAAAAGAAGAGAACGAAGAAAAAGAAGACGGCACAGAAGTGAAATTCTTTTTAGTCGAATGGATTTCCGACCTTTTTTCCTAATCATCTGGTCTAAAAATAGATTTGCCTCATAGATTGGAAGAAAGAACGCAAAAACGGGGTGAACGGATGTTTTATCAACTGCGGGTGGCAAGGGAAAAAGACGGAGATGTGCTCGAGGCATTTTTAAAACAGGCAAAAACCAGCTATGAAGGCGTGAAAGAAGGCTTCACTCAATTTCTTATGCTGGAGGACAGTGAGAAAAACATTGCCGGATGCCTCGGTATTGAAAAAATAAGCTGTGACCAGGGGCTGCTGCGATCACTTGTCATATCGGACAAGCTTCACCAAGGCCACATTGTCACGCTTTTTCAAAGCATGGAGGTGCTGTGCGAAAAGCATCAGATCAAAACCGTGTACCTAGTAGCAAATCAGCATTCCTCTGCGGACTTTCTGACGGCCATGGGTTTTGAAAGAGCTGAGAGTGTACCGGAAGAGCTGTTTTCTTCTGATCACTTCTGTGAATCGCGGCAAACAGAAGGAGCCGTTTTGATGAAAAAAGCGTCTGGGTAAGTGCAGTTTATACACATACTTATCCACTTCTTTATTAGCGTTGTCCACAATTTGTGGATAACGCTTGTTTTATTACAGGACATCTTTTATACTTTCAAAAGGATTACACGCGTAAAACAATCGTTTTATTGTTGTGAATAAGGAGTTTGGTCAGAAATGAAAACGAAAAGATGGTTTGTGGATGTAACTGACGAGTTATCCACAAATGATCCACAAATTGCACAAGCAGCCGCTTTGCTCCGAGAAAATGAGGTCGTTGCCTTTCCGACAGAAACAGTATATGGCCTAGGCGCAAACGCAAAAAATACGGATGCCGTCAAAAAAATATATGAGGCGAAAGGGCGGCCGAGCGATAATCCCCTGATTGTCCACATTGCGGATATCAGCCAGCTTGAGGATTTAACGGGCCCGGCGCCGGAAAAGGCGAAAACATTGATGAAACGGTTTTGGCCGGGAGCACTTACGCTCATTCTGCCTTGCAAACCTGATGCGCTTTCACCTCGTGTAACGGCAGGTCTTGAAACGGTTGCCATTAGAATGCCGGATCATCCGCTTGCCCTTGCATTGATTCGCGAATCGGGACTGCCGATTGCAGCACCGAGCGCCAATCTATCAGGCAAGCCAAGTCCCACAAAAGCAGAGCATGTGGCTCACGACTTGGATGGCCGCATAGCCGGTATTATGGATGGAGGCCCTACCGGAATCGGGGTCGAATCAACCGTGCTTTCATGTGCGGACGACATCCCTGTTCTCTTGCGTCCTGGCGGCATTACGAAGGAACAAATTGAAGCGGTGATCGGGCCGATCCATGTGGATAAAGGGCTCAGCGACCAAAACGAGAAGCCGATTTCTCCAGGGATGAAATATACACATTATGCGCCGACAGCGCCTCTTGCCATTTGCGAAGGCAGCCCAGAGCGCATTCAGCACCTCATTCAAGAATATCAACAGGGCGGAAGACGGGTCGGTGTCCTGACGACAGAAGAAAACGCGGGCGTTTATTCCGCTGATTATGTGAAGAGCTGCGGAAGACGGGCTCAGCTTGAGACTGTTGCGGCAGGGCTGTATGATGCTTTGCGCAGCTTTGATGAGAATCAGGTGGATTTCATTATAGCGGAATCCTTTCCGGATACAGGTGTCGGTCTTGCTATTATGAACAGGCTGATGAAAGCTGCCGGAGGAAGAGTGATTCGCTGAAAGCAGTCAGATGTTCTAACCCTTTTTGGACACGCATAGGCTAAAAAAGCGGGGCGTGTCCAAGGGGGTTATTTATGTATGTCGGATTTGTTTATAGGCGAACTGATTACATTAAGCATCATGGCGTTTGCTTTAGGGATGGATGCTTTTTCTGTCGGCCTTGGAATGGGAATGGTCAAACTTAGAAAGAAGCAGATATTCTATATTGGTTTCATCATCGGCCTCTTTCACGTCATCATGCCTCTCGCAGGGATGGCGGCCGGTAACATGCTGTCAGGGCTCCTCGGCGTGTTAGCGGTTTATATCGGTGGGGCGCTGCTTTTTGTTCTTGGGGTTCAAATGCTTATGGCCTCTTTTAAACAGTCAGAAGAACGATTCATGTCACCGGCAGGGCCGGGCTTATTGCTGTTTGCCATCGGCGTCAGCCTTGACAGCTTTTCCGTCGGCTTGAGCTTGGGGATATACGGCTCGCATCCGCTCCTCACAATTACCCTGTTCGGGCTGTTCAGCATGATGTTGACATGGCTGGGCCTGCTGGTCGGAAAACAAGTGCAGTCATGGCTTGGCACATACAGCGAAGCGCTCGGGGGCATCATATTAATCGTGTTTGGATTAAAGCTGCTTTTGCCAATTTAATATACCAATAAAAGAAACGAAGTCGCCGTTTCTTTTTTCTTCATATATAATAGAGAAAAATAAGGGGTGACTGACATGGATATTATTTTTGTCTGTACTGGAAATACGTGCCGCAGCCCAATGGCTGAGGCGCTTTTTAAATCAATTGCAGAAATGGAAGGGCTGAATGTCAATGTCCGCTCTGCAGGCGTGTTTGCTTCACCTAATGGGAAAGCGACGCCTCATGCAGTCGAAGCGCTGTTTGAAAAACACATTGCCCTTAATCATGTGTCTTCTCCATTAACTGAAGAACTTATGGAATCGGCTGATTTGGTTCTGGCTATGACCCATCAGCACAAACAGATCATTGCCAGCCAATTTGGACGTTATCGTGATAAAGTGTTTACGTTAAAAGAATATGTTACAGGCAGCCATGGTGATGTCATCGATCCGTTCGGCGGCTCAATTGACATCTATAAACAAACGCGAGATGAGCTTGAAGAGCTTCTTCGGCAGCTGGCAAAACAGCTGAAAAAAGACCGCAGATAAGTTGTCAGAAAATCTGCAAACAGGTCATTTGCAAATCCTGCGTGAAGGAGTAGAATATAGTGAAAAGCACATCATATGGTGTGAATCAAAGAGCGGACAGGCTGCGCGGTCAATAAAGCGGGCGGGCCGCATCACACACGCTGGGAGGAAAAGCAGATGAAAGTAGCCATTGCATCGGATCATGGCGGCGTTCACATTCGAAATGAAATCAAAGAGTTAATGGACGAATTGCAAATTGAATATATTGATATGGGCTGTGACTGCGGCAGCGGCTCTGTCGATTATCCGGATTATGCTTTTCCGGTGGCCGAAAAAGTGGTTAGCGGCGAAGTTGACAGAGGCATTTTAATTTGCGGGACAGGCATCGGCATGAGCATTTCCGCTAATAAAGTAAAAGGGATTCGCTGCGCGCTGGCGCACGATACCTTCAGCGCGAAGGCGACGAGGGAGCATAATGACACAAACATCCTTGCGATGGGTGAACGGGTGATCGGACCTGGTTTGGCTCGGGAAATCGCAAAAATCTGGCTGACTACTGAGTTTACCGGGGGAAGACACCAAACGCGTATTGGGAAAATCTCAGATTATGAAGAGAAAAACCTGTAGGGGTGCTGTTTAATGAATGAGTTGAAACAAACGTGGAAGACGATGCTGTCTGAGTTTCAGGACCAAGCGGAATTGAAACAAGATCAGCTCTTCGTCCTTGGATGCAGCACGAGCGAAGTGGCCGGCAGCCGGATCGGCACATCGGGCAGTGTAGATATCGCTGAAAGCATCTACAGCGGACTTGCTGAGCTCCGGGAAAAAACGGGAATCCATCTGGCGTTTCAATGCTGCGAGCATTTAAACAGAGCGCTTGTCGTCGAAGCAGAAACAGCCAAGCTGTTCAGGCTTCCAACCGTTTCTGCCGTGCCCGTTCCAAGAGCGGGCGGAGCGATGGCGTCTTATGCGTTTAAGCAGATGAAGTCTCCTGTTCTTGTTGAAACCATTCAGGCTGACGCCGGGATTGATATAGGCGATACGTTTATCGGCATGCATCTGAAGCCGGTGGCTGTCCCTGTGCGTGTCTCTCAAAACAGCCTCGGTTCAGCTCATGTGACATTGGCGCGTACACGGCCGAAACTAATCGGCGGAGTGCGGGCGGTTTATGAGTGCGAATGAAAGGACTGCATAGCCAGTCTTTTCTTTTATTTTAAGACAGTGAAATAAATTCCGAACTTTAAATTAAATTTAAGTTATTAATATTCGTTTTTACCAATAAAAATTTAGATTTTTTAAAAATAATCTTTTACATCGGCCTTAAAAACCATGTACAATAGTGATGGTAAAAACAAAGAACAGGATACGGATAGGAGAGGATCTCGCTGATGAAACATTTACCTGCGCAAGACGAACAAGTGTTTAACGCCATTAAAAATGAGCGTGAACGCCAACAGACTAAGATCGAATTGATTGCTTCTGAGAACTTTGTAAGTGAAGCGGTTATGGAAGCACAAGGATCTGTTTTGACAAATAAATACGCAGAAGGATATCCGGGCAAACGCTACTACGGCGGATGCGAGCACGTCGATGTCGTTGAAGATATCGCTCGTGACCGCGCGAAGGAAATCTTTGGAGCGGAGCATGTAAACGTTCAGCCTCATTCAGGCGCACAAGCAAACATGGCAGTGTACTTCACGATTTTGGAGCAAGGCGATACTGTACTTGGGATGAACCTCTCCCACGGCGGCCATTTAACACACGGAAGCCCAGTCAACTTCAGCGGTGTTCAATATAACTTTGTTGAGTACGGCGTAGATAAAGAAACTCAATATATTGATTACGATGACGTGCGTGAAAAAGCCCTCGCTCATAAACCGAAGCTTATCGTAGCAGGAGCAAGTGCGTATCCTCGTACAATCGACTTTAAGAAATTCCGTGAAATTGCTGATGAAGTCGGCGCTTACTTCATGGTGGATATGGCACATATCGCAGGACTTGTTGCGGCAGGCCTTCATCCAAACCCGGTTCCTTACGCTGATTTCGTTACAACAACAACACATAAAACACTTCGCGGTCCTCGAGGCGGTATGATCCTTTGCCGTGAAGAGTTTGGCAAGAAAATTGATAAATCGATCTTCCCTGGAATTCAAGGCGGCCCGCTGATGCACGTTATTGCCGCAAAAGCTGTTTCATTCGGTGAAGTATTGCAGGACGATTTCAAAACATATGCAGAAAACGTCATTTCAAACGCGAAACGTCTGGCTGAAGCCTTAACGAAAGAAGGCATCAAGCTCGTTTCAGGCGGAACAGACAACCACCTTATCCTTGTTGACCTTCGTTCGCTCGGACTGACTGGTAAGGTTGCAGAGCATGTACTTGATGAAATCGGTATTACGTCTAACAAAAACGCGATTCCATATGATCCTGAAAAACCTTTCGTAACAAGCGGCATCCGTCTTGGAACAGCTGCTGTAACTAGCCGCGGTTTTGACGGAGACGCATTAGAAGAAGTCGGTGCTATTATTGCGCTTGCATTGAAAAACCACGAAGATGAAGGAAAACTTGAAGAAGCAAGACAGCGTGTAGCTGCTCTGACTGATAAATTTCCTTTATATAAAGAATTAGATTATTAAGATCCTAAAACCCGCTGGGGCTTATGCCCGGCGGGTTTTTTGACGATGTTCTTGAAACTCAATGTCTTTTTTTGTAGAATCAATAGAAGTGTGTAATTGTTGATGGGACAATAAAAAAGGAGCTGAAACACAGTATGGGAAAGGTTTATGTATTTGATCATCCTTTAATTCAGCACAAGCTGACATATATACGGAATGAAAATACAGGTACGAAGGATTTTAGAGAGTTAGTAGATGAAGTGGCTACACTCATGGCATTTGAAATTACCCGCGATCTTCCTCTGGAAGAGGTGGATATCAATACACCGGTTCAGGCTGCGAAATCGAAAGTCATCTCAGGGAAAAAACTCGGAGTGGTTCCTATCCTCAGAGCAGGATTGGGAATGGTTGACGGCATTTTAAAGCTGATTCCTGCGGCAAAAGTGGGACATGTCGGCCTTTACCGTGATCCAGAAACCTTAAAACCCGTGGAATACTATGTCAAGCTTCCTTCTGATGTGGAAGAGCGTGAATTCATCGTGGTTGACCCGATGCTCGCTACAGGCGGTTCCGCAGTTGAAGCCATTCACAGCCTTAAAAAACGCGGTGCGAAAAATATCCGTTTCATGTGTCTTGTAGCAGCGCCGGAGGGTGTGGAAGAATTGCAGAAGCATCATTCGGACGTTGATATTTACATTGCAGCGCTAGATGAAAAATTAAATGAAAAAGGTTATATTGTTCCAGGTCTCGGAGATGCGGGTGACCGCATGTTTGGAACAAAATAAAAAATGAAATCCCCAAAAGGGGGTTTCATTTTTTTATCCAGTTTTTTGCTATTCGGTGAATCTGTATACAATTATAGGTGAAAATGTGAACATTCTGTGGAGACGTAAAGTATAAAAAGTTTTTTAACTTTAAACAGATTGACACATGTTAGGGGCTATTGTATGCTAAACGAGGGTATTATGAGAAGGTTTTCATAGCTTTCATTATAGTCCTCATCCTCAATGTAAATCCTCTCAGCAAACCCGTATTATGAGGATTTATTTAAGCGAATGAAACAGCATCCCTGCAAGGCTTGCGGATGAATGATTTTTTCGAACAGGCCCGTTTTGCCGGTCAAAAAAGGTCTTCTACTAAGGGTTAACCGCTGATTTTTGCCGTATCCAAGCTATACATTATTTTTTCATCAGGAGACAGATAATTGATGGACGATCCCAAGCTTACATTTAGCAGACAACGCAAATATTTATTGTTCATTTTGGCAGTGTATGTACTGGGTTATGGTTTAACAGCGTATAAAACCGTTTTTTTAGGCCTTATTCTGGGAACTGTTTTCAGTTTGTTTAATTTTTTACTGCTCGTCAGAAGAATGAATGCTTTTGACAGAGCTGTTGAGAAGGGAAAGTCCATACGATCTCTCGGGAGCGCAGCGCGGTGGTGCAATGCGATTCTTGCTGTGGCTGTTGCCTATAAAAATCCCGAATACTTTCATATGGCAAGTACAGTTATTGGATTAATGACAATATACCCTGTCATTATGATAGATTCCTTTATCCAGCTTAAACGTTCATCAATGGAAGAGAGGTGAAAACCCTTTGAATCATGGTTACAGAACTATAGAATTTCTAGGTCTTACTTTTAATCTGACAAACATTCTGATGATTACTGTGGCGAGTGTGATTGTTTTATTGATTGCTATATTGACGACAAGAACGCTTTCGATCCGTCCCGGAAAAGCCCAGAACTTTATGGAATGGATTGTTGATTTCGTCCGCAATATTATTGGCAGTACAATGGATTTAAAAACAGGGGCTAACTTCTTGGCACTTGGTGTCACATTGCTGATGTACATATTTGTGTCGAATATGCTGGGGCTGCCGTTCTCTATTACAATCGGACATGAGCTCTGGTGGAAGTCTCCGACAGCCGATCCTGCCATTACATTAACGCTAGCCGTGATGGTTGTTGCTTTAACCCACTACTATGGTGTGAAGATGAAAGGGCTCAAGGAATATTCCAAAGACTATTTAAGACCTGTTCCATTCATGCTCCCGATGAAAATCATCGAAGAGTTTGCGAATACGCTGACTCTAGGTTTGCGGCTGTATGGTAACATCTTCGCCGGTGAGATTCTTCTCGGCCTGCTTGCGGGATTAGCAACAAGCCATTATTCACAAAGCGTGGCTCTCGGTCTTGTCGGTACAATCGGTGCCATTCTGCCGATGCTGGCATGGCAAGCATTCAGTTTATTTATTGGTGCTATCCAGGCATTTATCTTTACAATGCTGACGATGGTGTACATGTCTCATAAAATCAGTCATGATCATTAAAACATTATATCCAAACGGATAACATTTTAAAGGAGGAACTTTTTCATGAATTTAATAGCAGCTGCGATTGCAATTGGTTTAGGCGCACTTGGTGCAGGTATTGGTAACGGTTTGATTGTTTCACGTACGGTAGAGGGGATTGCCCGTCAGCCGGAAGCAGGTAAAGAACTGAGAACTCTTATGTTCATGGGTATCGCATTAGTTGAAGCCCTTCCTATTATCGCTGTCGTTATCGCATTCTTAGCGTTCTTTGGCTAAGCATAAAAGCCTTATATGAACTAAAAATGGCGAAGATCATTCCAAGAGAACCTTCGCCATTGCTTTATGTCTGATAAGCACCCCGCCTTGCCGGCTGAAAAGAGACAAGTGCGGCTGCTGGATCAGCAAAGAAAAACCTGCAGAAGGGAGTTGCCGTAGTAGATGTCTCAATTACCACTTGAACTAGGATTGTCGTTTAACGGCGGAGATATCCTGTTCCAACTGTTAGCTATGTTAATCTTATTAGCGCTTCTGAAGAAATACGCTTTAGGGCCGCTATTAAACATAATGAAACAGCGTGAAGACCACATCGCTGGAGAAATTACGTCTGCTGAAGAAAAAAATAAAGAAGCGCAGCAGCTTATTGAAGAGCAGCGCGTTCTTTTAAAAGAAGCAAGACAGGAATCCCAAACTCTTATCGAAAACGCAAAGAAACTGGGAGAGAAGCAAAAAGAAGAGATTATTCAGGCTGCACGTGCAGAATCTGAACGTCTGAAAGAAGCAGCAAGAACTGAAATCGTGAAGGAAAAAGAACAGGCGGTTTCTGCTCTCCGTGAGCAAGTAGCGTCTCTTTCTGTCATGATTGCGTCGAAAGTGATCGAAAAAGAACTGGATGAACAAGCGCAAGAGAAATTGATTCAGGACTATCTTAAAGAGGTAGGAGAAAGCCGATGAGTGGATCAGCTGTCTCTAAACGATATGCATCAGCTCTTTTTGATATAGCCAATGAGTCCGCTCAGCTGAATCAAGTAGAAGAAGAGCTAACTGTTGTAAAACAAGTATTTCAAAATGAAAAAGCGCTTAATGATGTGTTGAACCATCCGAAGGTGCCGGCTGCGAAGAAAAAAGAGCTGATCCAAAATGCATTTGGCTCTTTGTCACAGTCCGTGCTTAATACGATTTTTCTTTTGATTGACCGCCATCGTGCCGCGATTGTGCCTGAGCTCACAGATGAGTTTATCAAACTCGCAAATGAGGCCCGTCAAACAGAAGACGCAATCGTATATTCAGTGAAACCGCTGACGGATGCTGAAATGTTACCATTATCACAAGTGTTTGCAAAAAAAGCCGGAGTCGCTTCACTGAGAATCAGAAATGAAGTGCAGACGGATTTAATAGGCGGCATTAAAGTCCGCATTGGAAACCGGATTTATGACGGCAGCGTAAGCGGGAAGCTTCAGCGCATTGAACGTCAATTAGCCGGGGAAAATCGATAGAAGGGGTGAAACCTAAGTGAGCATCAAAGCTGAAGAGATTAGCACGCTGATAAAACAGCAAATACAAAATTATCAATCTGATATTGAAGTTCAAGACGTAGGTACAGTCATCCAAGTCGGTGACGGTATTGCACGTGTGCACGGCCTTGACAACTGTATGGCCGGTGAACTTGTCGAATTTTCAAACGGTGTTTTGGGTATGGCTCAAAACCTTGAGGAATCAAACGTAGGTATCGTCATCTTAGGACCTTTCAGTGAGATCCGTGAGGGAGACGAAGTAAAAAGAACAGGCCGCATCATGGAGGTTCCTGTTGGTGAAGAGTTAATCGGCCGTATTGTAAATCCGTTAGGCCAGCCGGTAGACGGACTTGGCCCGATCCTTACAAGCAAAACTCGTCCGATTGAGAGCCCTGCACCAGGCGTTATGGACCGTAAATCCGTTCATGAACCGCTTCAAACCGGTATCAAAGCGATCGATGCACTGATTCCAATCGGCCGCGGCCAGCGTGAGCTGATCATCGGTGACCGTCAAACAGGTAAAACATCTGTGGCGATCGATGCGATCCTGAACCAAAAAGACCAAGACATGATCTGCGTATATGTTGCGATCGGTCAAAAAGAATCAACAGTCCGCGGCGTAGTAGAAACATTGCGTAAACACGGCGCGCTTGATTATACAATTGTTGTAACGGCGTCTGCGTCACAGCCGGCACCGCTTCTGTACCTGGCACCGTATGCTGGGGTTACAATGGCAGAAGAATTTATGTACAGCGGCAAGCACGTTCTTGTTGTATACGATGATCTTTCTAAACAAGCGGCTGCTTACCGTGAGCTGTCCTTGCTTCTTCGCCGTCCGCCAGGCCGTGAAGCGTTCCCTGGGGATGTATTCTATCTTCATTCCCGTCTGCTTGAGCGTGCAGCAAAGCTTAGCGACGCGAAAGGCGCAGGATCAATTACAGCTCTGCCGTTCGTAGAAACACAAGCCGGAGATATCTCTGCTTATATTCCGACGAACGTCATTTCCATCACCGACGGACAGATCTTCCTGCAATCTGATTTGTTCTTCTCAGGCGTACGTCCAGCGATCAACGCCGGATTGTCTGTATCCCGTGTCGGCGGCTCAGCGCAAATCAAAGCGATGAAAAAAGTATCAGGTACTTTGCGTCTTGACCTTGCGTCATACCGTGAGCTGGAAGCATTCGCTCAATTCGGTTCTGACCTCGACCAAGCGACTCAGGCAAAACTGAACCGCGGTGCGCGTACAGTTGAAGTGCTGAAGCAGGATCTGAACAAGCCGCTTCCGGTTGAAAAGCAAGTAGCCATTCTTTATGCGCTGACAAAAGGATATCTCGATGATATTCCTGTGGCGGATATCAGACGTTTTGAAGAAGAGTACTACATGTACCTTGACCAAAACCATAAAGACCTGCTTGACGGAATTGCGAAAACAGGAAACCTTCCTGCTGATGAAGACTTCAAAGCTGCAATCGAAGGCTTCAAACGCACATTTGCACCAAGCAACTAACTCGAATGCTGATGAGAGAAAAAGGTTCTCTTTTTCTCTCTTTTTACGCAGATGAAGAGAAAAGGTGGTGAAATCTTTGGCCTCATTACGCGATATTAAGTCAAGGATCACGTCAACGAAAAAAACAAGTCAGATTACAAAAGCCATGCAGATGGTATCTGCGGCTAAGCTGAATCGTGCTGAAAACAATGCAAAATCATTTGTGCCATATATGGATAAAATCCAAGAGGTTGTGTCAAACGTCGGAAGAGTTTCCGGCAACGTGAAGCACCCGATGCTTCTCAGCAGAGAAGTGAAAAAAACGGCATACCTTGTCATTACGTCTGACCGCGGTCTTGCCGGCGCTTTTAACAGTTCGGTTTTACGGAGTGCTTATCAGGCCATGCAAGAACGCCATCAGTCTAAGGATGAGTACGCGGTGATTGCCATCGGAAGAGTGGGCCGTGATTTCTTTAAGAAACGGGAGATTCCGATCATTTCCGAGTTAACAGGACTTGGGGATGAAGTAACGTTTACAGAAATTAAAGATCTTGCCCGTCAAACGATCCAAATGTTTATAGACGGTGCGTTTGATGAATTGCACCTTGTTTATAACCATTTTGTCAGCGCCATTACTCAAGAAGTAACGGAGAAAAAACTTCTGCCGTTATCTGATTTGGGCAGCGGCGGCGGAAAAAGAACGGCGTCTTATGAATTTGAACCATCTGAAGAGGAGGTTCTGGAGGTTTTGCTTCCTCAATATGCAGAAAGCTTAATCTTCGGTGCGCTTCTTGACAGTAAAGCAAGTGAGCACGCTGCAAGAATGACGGCGATGAAAAATGCGACAGACAACGCGAAGGAACTTATCGATTCACTTTCGCTTTCTTACAACCGCGCTCGCCAAGCAGCCATCACACAAGAAATTACGGAAATTGTCGGCGGAGCAGCCGCTTTAGAATAGAAAGATTTTGTCAGGAGGGATAGCGATGAAGAAAGGACGCGTTAGCCAGGTATTAGGACCGGTCGTCGACGTGCGTTTTGAAGACGGTCACTTGCCTGAAATTTATAATGCGATTAAAATTTCACAGCCAGCTGCAAGTGAAAACGAAGTAGGTATTGATTTAACGCTTGAGGTCGCTCTTCATTTAGGTGATGATACAGTCCGTACAATCGCAATGGCATCTACAGATGGTGTTCAGCGCGGTATGGAAGCTGTAGATACAGGAGCGCCAATCTCAGTACCGGTTGGTGATGTAACACTTGGACGTGTATTTAACGTTCTCGGAGAAAATATTGATTTGAATGAGCCGGTTCCTGCGGATGCGAAAAAGGATCCGATTCACAGACAGGCGCCTTCATTCGATCAGCTTTCAACAGAAGTTGAAATTCTTGAAACAGGTATTAAGGTTGTTGATTTGCTTGCTCCTTACATTAAGGGCGGTAAAATCGGATTGTTCGGTGGTGCCGGTGTAGGTAAAACCGTATTAATCCAGGAATTAATCAACAACATCGCGCAAGAGCACGGCGGTATCTCTGTATTCGCCGGCGTAGGAGAGCGTACTCGTGAAGGGAACGACCTTTTCTACGAAATGAGTGACTCTGGCGTTATCAACAAAACAGCCATGGTATTCGGACAAATGAACGAGCCGCCGGGCGCACGTATGCGTGTTGCTTTGACAGGCCTTACAATGGCTGAGCACTTCCGTGATGTACAAGGACAGGACGTACTGTTCTTTATCGATAACATTTTCCGTTTCACACAAGCGGGTTCAGAGGTTTCAGCCCTTCTTGGCCGTATGCCTTCAGCGGTTGGTTATCAGCCGACGCTTGCAACTGAGATGGGTCAGCTCCAAGAGCGTATCACGTCTACGAATGTTGGATCAGTTACATCTATCCAGGCGATCTACGTGCCTGCCGATGACTACACTGACCCGGCGCCGGCAACAACGTTCGCTCACTTGGATGCGACAACAAACCTTGAGCGTAAATTAACTGAAATGGGTATTTACCCTGCGGTTGATCCGTTGGCATCTACATCACGCGCCCTTGCTCCTGAAATTGTTGGAGAAGAGCACTATGCGGTTGCGCGTGAAGTACAGTCAACGCTTCAGCGTTACAAAGAGCTTCAAGATATCATTGCGATTCTCGGTATGGATGAATTAGGCGAGGAAGACAAACTTGTCGTTCACCGCGCTCGTCGTATCCAGTTCTTCCTTTCTCAGAACTTCCACGTGGCTGAACAGTTCACTGGACAAAAAGGTTCTTACGTGCCTGTAAAAGAGACGGTACAAGGCTTCAAAGAAATCTTAGCCGGTAAATACGACCATCTTCCAGAAGATGCGTTCCGTCTTGTAGGCCGTATTGAAGAAGTTGTTGAGAAAGCAAAAGAAATGGGTGTAGAAGTTTAATCTGGTCCTAGGAGGGTAAAAGCATGAAGACCGTTAAAGTCAATATCGTTACTCCCGACGGCCCAGTATACGATGCGGATATCGAAATGGTGAGTGTGAGAGCCGAAAGCGGCGATCTCGGTATTTTGCCAGGCCATATTCCAACCGTGGCTCCTCTTAAAATCGGCGCTGTCCGTCTGAAAAAAGACGGGCAGACTGAAATGGTTGCCGTCAGCGGCGGATTTGTCGAAGTCCGTCCTGATCAGGTCACCATCCTTGCCCAGGCTGCCGAGACAGCAGAAGGCATCGATAAAGAGCGCGCTGAAGCTGCACGCCAGCGGGCGCAGGAGCGTTTGAATTCTCAATCAGATGATACTGACATTCGTCGGGCTGAGCTTGCGTTACAGCGGGCTTTGAACAGATTGGATGTAGCAGGGAAATAAGAAAAAATCCTTCTCTTTATGAGAAGGATTTTTTTATGAACGCACAAGAGAATCAAACAGCGATAACAGCGGGCGATCCTCTTTTGGACGCAGGTATAAACCATCACAGGCATTCATTGTATGCCACGATTTGCGATGTCTTCTAAAGCCAAGTGTATAAGCGCCGTCTTTATAGGGATAAGGTTTTACAACCCATTCAGCATCTTCATGGCGGGCAATCACGCAATCTATAAGATAAACACTGATCATTTTCTCGAATTCTTCAATAGGAAGATTCCAATCAGCAAGCAAAAGCTCTTGTATACTTTGAAAATAAAGGTTTTCAAGCTCTTCAAGGCTCTCTCTCGTATAGGTAAGAGAAATGTTAAAAAACTGACACAATTCATTCAGTTCTTCAATCTGTGACTGTCTATAATCATAATAGAATGCAATTGCTTCCCATTCCTGATCAAAAATTGGCAGGTCCTCACCATATTGCTTTTCAGGCTGAAAAAAAGAATGATTCACATTTGCCAGCTCCTTTCCAATAAAGTATACCATGTAAAAGAATCGCACTTTAAGCGGGGATTAGCCCTAGATTTGGGTGATTATTCCGTTCTGTATAAAATGTATCATCTTTATCTGTGCTTCTTATATAATAAGAAAGGGTATGAACGCAGAGAAAGGAGTGTAATAGATGAGTGTATTGGGACAGCAGGCTGCAATCGGCATTGTCGTTCACCTGATTTTTATAGCAGTGACTTGGTGGGCGTTGCAAGCCGTCAATATAGATCCGTTAATCAAAAAAGGCAAAGTCGTGCAGGCAAGACTCCTGATGATTTTGCTGACAATTGCCATTGGAACGGCCGTTGCCAATTTCTTTTTAGATTATCTCAATTATTCACAGCAGCTTCCCTATCTATTTTAATAGGTTTTGAACATTATTATCATTAAATGGTTGGGAGAAGCGGGTAGAAGCGAATAGCTCGAGTTTTGACGAAGATTTTTACGTATGGCGCCTCTTGCCTCCGGTAAAACTGGGGATAAGGGGGAGAGATGAACATGAAGAAAAAACAAGTAAGCCACGCTATTATCATTTCCGTCATGTTAAGCTTCGTCATTGCTGTTTTCCATACCATTCATGCGAGTGAATTAACGCCGTTAGCACAAATGGCAGAGGGGATGGAACGCCAAGATGTGTCAATAGATAAGTGGACATTGCATGCAAAACAAAACATGTCACTGACCGAAAAAGAATTTTATCAAAAAGTGCAACGTTTAAAATCAGAGTATCGTCAATATGATTGGGTGATTGCACGGGAAGATAAAATGATAAAGGCAATTGGCACATATACTGACAAAAAAAATCGTACTTCTTTTAGACTGCAGCTTGTCACAACCCTCAAAAAACACAATCCAACTTCGTATTTATTATATGAGCAAATGAGTCTAGAGACACCGGATAGCTGGAATGATACATATGAACAGTTTGAACGGGAGACACTTGGGATATTCCAAGAAAAAGTAGTTATTTTTACTTGTCTAAATGGTCACTTAGATGATAATATGAATATTGTTTTGCAAAAAAAAGCAAATCAGTTATTAAATGAATTTCAAGCAAGATCAGTAGAACATGTAGTTGAGCCAAATTTCGTTTCTATTTCTGCGTTTACAGATGAGTGGGAAGAGTACATTATGACCTCGAAACATAAAATGAATTTGCAAATTGCACTTAGAAGTGCAGGAATGGGCGGAAAACATACCGTTACGGTTGGCACACCAATCGTTACGACTGAATATTAATATAGAGAATTTAGGGACGCGGAGGGGAATACCTTGGAAAAAATCATCGTCCGCGGCGGTCAGAAGTTAAACGGCACAGTCAAAGTTGAAGGCGCTAAAAATGCCGTTTTACCTGTTATCGCTGCATCTTTATTAGCAAGTGAAGAAAAAAGCGTAATTTGTGATGTACCTACGCTCTCCGATGTATATACAATTAACGAAGTGTTGCGTCATTTAGGAGCAGATGTGCATTTTGAAAATAATGAAGTGACTGTAAATGCTTCATACGCTTTGCAAACTGAAGCACCTTTTGAATATGTTCGTAAAATGCGTGCGTCTGTGCTTGTCATGGGGCCGCTTCTTGCGCGTACAGGTCATGCAAGAGTTGCACTTCCGGGCGGATGCGCAATTGGTTCCAGACCGATTGATCAGCATTTAAAAGGTTTTGAAGCAATGGGCGCAGAAATCAAAGTCGGTAATGGCTTCATTGAAGCTGAAGTAAAAGGCCGACTGCAAGGCGCAAAAATTTATCTGGACTTCCCAAGTGTAGGAGCTACAGAGAACCTGATTATGGCAGCCGCTCTAGCTGAAGGAACAACAACGCTGGAAAACGTGGCAAAAGAACCCGAAATCGTTGATTTAGCAAACTATATCAACGGCATGGGCGGAAAAATCCGCGGAGCTGGCACCGGCACCATCAAAATTGAAGGAGTCGAAAAGCTTCACGGCGTAAAACACCATATTATTCCTGACCGCATTGAAGCGGGCACATTTATGGTTGCTGCTGCGATCACTGAAGGAAACGTATTAGTAAAAGGAGCCGTTCCTGAACACCTCACCTCTTTAATTGCAAAAATGGAAGAGATGGGTGTAACAATTAAGGATGAAGGTGAAGGTCTGCGTGTCATCGGCCCGAAAGAACTTAAACCGATTGACATCAAGACAATGCCTCACCCGGGCTTCCCGACTGATATGCAGTCACAAATGATGGCGCTTCTGCTTCGTGCAAGCGGCACAAGCATGATTACAGAAACAGTTTTTGAAAACCGTTTTATGCATGCGGAAGAATTCCGCCGTATGAATGGTGATATCAAGATTGAAGGACGTTCTGTCATCATTAACGGTCCTGTACAGCTTCAGGGAGCTGAAGTTGCAGCGACTGATTTGCGTGCAGGTGCAGCGCTGATTCTTGCGGGGTTAGTGGCTGAAGGTCACACACGTGTTACTGAATTGAAGCACTTAGACCGCGGTTACGTTGATTTCCATCAGAAGCTTGCCGCTCTGGGCGCAGACATCGAACGTGTAAATGATGAGTCTGCTTCTGAGCAAGAGAATAAAGAAGTCGTTTCTGACTTAAATGCATAAACTTACTTGAAAATCAGTATGTCACTCTGGCATACTGGTTTTTTATTTTTTGTGTATTATCATCATTATGCGCAAAATAGCAAAAAAGAATACGTAAATGACAAATAAAGTTTCTGTCCAAAACGAGAGTCATATTAGCTTGTCCCTGCCCATAGACTAGACTAGAGTCGAATCCCGAGCAGGAGGCAGCTGAATATGAAACAATTCGCAATCACACTATCCGTACTATGTGCATTGATTCTCTTGGTTCCCACACTCTTGGTTATACCATTCCAGCATAATAAGGAAGCGGGGGCCAGCGTAGAATCAGAAAAGACAGCAGTCAGCACGAAACCAGCATCGAAAGGAGCAGAAACATTGAAAGCATCACCTGTTTCTATTCCCGTCTATCGAACCGCAAATCAATCCGTAGAAGACATTCCGCTTGAAGAGTATGTGATTGGAGTCGTCGCCTCCGAAATGCCGGCAACCTTTAAACCTGAAGCGCTGAAAGCCCAGGCGCTTGCCGCCAGAACATTTATTGTCAGACTGATGGTGTCAAATTCAGCGGTTGAGGCTCCTAAAGGCTCACTGGTGGATGATACACAGATGTTCCAGGTGTATAAAAACAAAGCGGAGCTGAAAAAACAGTGGGGCACAAGCTATGAGACAAAACTGAAGAAAATCACAGCTGCGGTAGCCAGTACGCAAGGCAAAATCTTAACGTACAACAACCAGCCGATTGAAGCCTCCTTTTTCTCCACAAGCAACGGCTACACAGAGAATGCAGAAGCTTATTGGACAAGTGCTATCCCATATTTAAAAAGCGTCAAAAGCCCATGGGATAAAAAGTCTCCGAAATATAAGGCAACGAAAACCTTTACAGCGGCAGAATTTCAGCAAAAGCTTGGCGTCAAGCTGGATGGATCTAGCGCAGTAGGGAAGATTACCGGCGAGACACCGGGCCACCAGGTCGCAACTGCCGTCATTAACGGCAAGACGCTGAAAGGAAGAGACATACGTGAAAAGCTGGGTCTCAACTCCGCCGATTTTGAATGGAAGCGAAATGGAGACACAATTACAGTCACGACGAGAGGATTTGGCCACGGTGTGGGGATGAGCCAATACGGAGCGAATTTTATGGCCAAAGAAGGCAAAACGGTTGATGACATTGTAAAGTACTATTACCAAGGCACACAAATTTCTGAGGCAGATGCGTTTTTGAATAAATATATGGCGAAAAAGTAGAAAAAGACGCTCTTTGGGCGTCTTTTTCTGTTCTTGAATGTCTTTTATCTAAGAGCAGCTGAAACGGTTTAGAGGAGCTTCTGACCGTCTTTAAGGATCAGTCCTTTTTTCCTGATTTCAGGCTTTGAGATTGTGGTAAAGTCATCCACATTTGTCGACAGACTTCGACAGACTCATATAACGAAAGCCGAAAGGCGGACAATCTTCTCTTTTCATAGGGGCGTTAGGTGGAAATCACTAATAAAAACATAGGTTTCTATGCAAAAGTAAACAACAGCAATGGGGAAGCCCGCCCTATTTATTTCTCGGTTTTTGTTGATTACGATAGATTATGTTCAGCGTTGAACATCTGCACGCAGAAACAAATTGGTAAAGGGGTACGAACATGAAGAAAAGATTTTCACTGATCATGATGACAGGATTGCTTTTTGGATTAACTTCACCTGCTTTTGCAGCTGAAAAGACAGAAACGGAGGCTAAAGCGCCGGCGAACGTGGCGGTCTTGCTTGATGCCAGCGGAAGTATGGCGAAAAGAATAGATGGTGTATCTAAATTTAATTCAGCCAAAAAAGAAATTTCAAAGTTTGCGAGCTCATTGCCAGAAGGAACTCAGGTGAAAATGAGTGTGTTTGGCTCTGAAGGAAACAATAAAAATTCCGGAAAAGTTCAGTCATGTGAAGCCATTCGCAACGTATACGGCTTCCAAAGCTTTAACGAGCAAAGCTTCCTCAATTCTCTCAATACAATTGGGCCGACTGGCTGGACGCCAATTGCCAAAGCGCTGAACGAGGCGAAATCTTCTTTTGACCAGCTTGATGCAAAAGGGGAAAAAGTGGTGTATCTGTTAACAGACGGTGAGGAAACGTGCGGAGGAAACCCGATTAAAACAGCAAAGGAACTGCAAAAAGACAATATCACTGTTAATGTGATCGGTTTTGATTATAAAGAGGGATACAAAGGCCAGCTAAACGCAATTGCGAAAGTAGGCGGCGGTGAATACTTCCCGGCTTATACCCAAAAAGATGTTGAGAAAATTTTCACTCAGCAATCACTAATGTTATCTAAATAAGAAAAAAGAGGCTGGTGATGGCCAGCCTCTTTTTGTATGTAACAAAAACTTCAAAACTAATTAGCTATCTGCCTGTAGCATAGTAGCAGATTTCCGTTTTTCTGTCATAATCAAGGCGAAAAAAGAATGAATGATCACACAATCTGTTTATGCTTTCTGGGCGGAAATGGCTAAAAATGAACGGCATTTCAAGCGATTTTGGACAGATCGTGAAAGCAGCACAAAAGGCAGCATGTCCTATATCTTTTTGCATTTTCGTATTCTAGCATAAAGAAGAATCCAACATATAGTTGGAAAATATGAAAAAGAAAGGAAGTAATCATATGAAAAAATTGCTGGCTGCCGGTATCATTGGATTGTTGACTGTTTCCATCGCCTCCCCGTCTTTTGCCGCTGAGAAACAGGCCGATACAAATGTAGCTGTTTTGTTTGACGGAAGCGGAAGCATGGTTCAAAAAACAGGAGGAGAGCGCAAAATAGACATTGCCAAAAAATCAGTAAAATCTTTTGCCGAACTCCTTCCGAAGGATACAAATCTTATGCTTCGCGTTTTCGGGCATGCAGGGAACAATAAACTGTCCGGTAAAGCCCTTTCGTGCAGTACGACGGAAACCATTTACGGCCTTCATCCATATGAAGGGTCTCTGTTTGACAATTCATTGAGTGAGCTCAAGCCGACTGGATGGACACCGATTGCCAAAGCACTTGCAGACACAAGAAAAGAATTTGAAGCATTTGACGCAGACGGGAAAAACGTGGTGTATTTAATCACTGACGGTGAAGAAACGTGCGGCGGAGACCCTGCGGCAGAAATCGAAAAGCTCCGTGCATCAAATGTGGATACGATTGTAAACATCATTGGCTTCAACTTTGATGTCAAGGGTAATGAAGAGATGAAACAAGCAGCTGTCGCTGGCGGCGGAGAATATATTTCAGCGAACAGTGCGGATGAGTTCGAACAGGCTTGGGAAAAAGAAGCACAAAAATTTACTGAGTAAGGAACCTAAAGATCAGGCGCTCCCCCAGGCGCCTTTTTTTATTGGTTTAAAAACAATTTGGCCGGGAATGATACCCTAAAAAGGGGTTGAACATATGAAATTATTAGGAATGATTTTTCTTATAGCCACCGTTGCATTCATATTGCTTGGTGTTCTTCTAAAACTGGCAGCCTTCTTTTTTGTCAGCATTCTCACCTTGATCGCAGCTATTGTGCTGTTTACGGTTCTGAAAAAGAATCAGTATAATCAACCATAGAGTCCTTTCTATAGAGGGCTCTCAGCGTGTCGACAAGCCCCGCGTTCGTTGTCAATGCACATTGGTGCTCACGTGTTATAAAAGGAATGGAGGCTAAATGCTTAGGCGCCCTGCCTAAACACCGCCGTCATCACATCCTGTGAAAGCCCCTTTATACAGAGGGCTCTTTTTTATGTCTCAGAATTCGACAAAATCCGAGGAGTGTGAAAAAATATAAAGGCAGGAACATTGCGGAGGGGAAGAGACATTGAACGATAAAGTAACTGCGGTCAGGGATGTATGGCGCTATGAACAAGGGGAAATAAGGAAAGTAGAAGACCGGATGGTGACGGAATTCCCTTTGACAGTGATACTGAATGGCAGTGAATTTGTGACGCTCGTTTGTACGCCTGAGCATATCGAAGAGCTTGTCATCGGATTTCTCGCATCAGAGGGTGTTATACGATTTCAAAAAGAAATTAAAAGGTTTACAATAGATGAAAGTCTCGGTTTTGTATATGTCGACCTCGTTCACCCTGAGACATTGGATCAAAAGGATTATACGAAACGGGTGATCGGCTCATGCTGCGGAAAGGGCCGTCATTTTTATTTTCAGCAGGATGTCAAAACAGCCAAGACGGCTGTCAGCCAAATCAAGATATCGCCTGAGGTATGTCTGGCGCTTATGAAAGACATGCAGCAAGGGAGCGGGACGTTTCAGGATACGGGAGGCGTCCATAATGCGGCGCTTTGCGACACAGAGAAGCTCCTGTTGATGCGCACCGATATCGGTCGGCACAACGCACTTGATAAACTATACGGACACTGCCTTCTAAACGGGATGTCCGTACGCGACAAACTGATTGTGTTCAGCGGCAGAATCTCATCAGAGGTCCTGTTAAAAGCGGCCAAAATCGGCGTGTCGATTGTCATTTCCAAATCGGCCCCGACGGAGCTTGCGGTTCAAATGGCTGAAGAATTGAATATCACAGCGATTGGATTTGTCAGAAACGGATCATTTAATGTATATACACACCCTGAGAGAATCAGGGGATAGGAAGGGGCTGTAGCTATGATTACAGAGTCGCGTCAGATGTTGGATAAAAGAAACAGGCCGCTGAGAGACCTTCGCATTTCTGTTACAGACCGCTGCAACTTCCGATGCACGTACTGTATGCCCGCCGAATTATTCGGTCCGGATTATCCTTTTTTAAAGAAAGAGGAGCTGCTTTCATTTGAGGAGCTGGAACGGCTTGCGACATTGTTTGTCACAAGATTTGGCGTTGAAAAAATCCGCCTGACCGGCGGAGAGCCCCTCATGAGAAAGGATATGCCGGAGTTAATCAAAAAACTGGCCCGCATACCGGGTATTCGTGACATCGCGATGACGACAAACGGATCACTGCTGCCTGTTTATGCAAAGAGGCTCAAGGAGGCTGGGCTGAAAAGGGTTACGATCAGCCTTGATTCTTTAGAAGACGAGCGTTTTAAGAAGATAAACGGGCGCGGTGTTTCTGTCAGCAAGGTGTTGGAAGGCATTGAAGCGGCGAAGCAAGCAGGGCTAGGTGTTAAAATCAATATGGTCGTTCAAAAGGGCGTCAATGAAAAAGATATACTGCCTATGGCCCGTTATTTTAAAGAAAAAGGGCATATCCTGAGATTCATTGAATTTATGGACGTAGGCAACACCAACCAATGGGAAAAGAAAGACGTCATGACAAAGGCGGAAATCATAGATTTGATCAATAAACACATGCCGGTTGAGCCGATAGCGCCTAATTATATAGGAGAAGTGGCTTCCAGATTCCGCTACTTGGACGGCTCCGGAGAAATCGGCGTCATATCATCTGTATCTGATGCGTTCTGCGGATCTTGCAACAGAGCCCGTCTTTCTGCGAGAGGAGAGCTGTTTACCTGCTTATTCGCTTCAAGCGGATTTGACCTCAGAGCTCCGGTTCGCCAGGAATTAAGTGATGACGAACTATCAGAAATGATCGGGACAGTATGGAAAAATCGGATTGATCAGTATTCAGTCGATCGTACGTTATCAAAAGCATCTGGCAAAAAGAAAGTGGAAATGTCTTATATTGGCGGTTAATTTGAAGTCAAAAGCTTATCGGCACTGTCCGGTAAGCTTTTTTATTAGAATCCGAGTGCAAAAAATACGTATAAAAACCGAAATATATAAGGATAGGCATAAAGAAGGAATCATTGTAAGAAAATTTAATTCCAAAGCCATACATTATGATAAAATATAACCAATTAGAAAATAGAAAGGGTTGGAGGGGCATGGCCGCGTACGAGATCCCGTCATCTCAAGTAGGAGTGAAAATCAATAAGTGGTATAAGCACATTTTAGCATTTCAAGTGGCTGATGCCGTAAAGCTGAAGGAAGAAATTGATCTAGATATAGAACAGATGGAAGAGGATCAGCTGCTTCTCCTGTATTATCAGCTGATCAGCTACCGTCACCAAATTATGCTGGATTATGTAAAGCCTGACCTGCACGAGGAATCTCAGCTTCAATATCGTGAATTGATCAAAACGCTGGAAAGTAATCAGGACAGCATCTCCGGATTATCTGAGTATTATTTTCACTTGTTTAGAGGAATGTACGAATTTGAACAGAACAATTACATCTCGGCTATATCTTTTTATCGGAAAGCTGAGAAGATGCTTGCGTTTGTAGAAGATGAAATTGAAAGAGCGGAATTTCATTTTAAAGTGGCGGAAGTCTTTTATATTATGAAGCAGACGCACTTTTCCATGAACCATGCCGTACAGGCGCTGGAGACGTATAAGGCTCACGATTTTTACAGAGTCAGAAGAATTCAATGCCATTTCGTCATATCAGGAAACTACATTGACTACAGAAATTATGAAAAAGCGCTTGAACATTTAGATGACGCGTATCGCCTTGCTTTATTGGAAGGACAGCCCCGTTTGATCGGATCAGCCCTTTATAATATCGGGAATTGCTATGATGACAAGGGGGAGCTGGATCAGGCCGCCGAATACTTTGAAAAAGCGCTTCCTGTCTTCGAGGATTATCAGCTGGAACAGCTTCCAAAAGCGCTCTTCAGCCTGACTCGAGTTCTTTTCAAAAAACAAGATAGCGAAGCCGCGATACGGTACTATGAAAAAGGGATTGCCATTGCCCAAAAACGAAACGACTTCTTCAGTCTGGCAAAATATAAATTTCTGCAGGCATTATATGTGGAATCTGTCAATTTGGATATGATTCAAGAAGTATTTGATTATATGGAAGAAAAGGGCCTGTACGTATATATTGAAGAATTTGCTTTAGATGCTGCCTCCTACTTCAGTCATCGCGAACAATATAAAGAAGCGGTGTATTTTTATGAAAAAGCGGTCAGCATGAGAGAGATGATTCAAAGGAACGATTGTTTATATGAAGTATGAGACAAAACCATCTGCTGGCAGATGGTTTTTTTATGCAAAAAATGGGGAGCATCGGAACGTTTATTTCCGGGGAGAACAGGAAAAATCGCTACAGCACTGTTTTTTGAAAAAAAGCCGTTTTGGGATGCAGATATGCATGTGAGGGGGAATTCAATGTTTGGTTTTAATGATATGGTGAAGTTTCTGTGGTCTTTCCTCATTGTTCTGCCGCTTGTACAGATTATACATGTTTCAGGGCACAGCTTTATGGCTTTTATTTTTGGCGGAAAAGGATCGTTGGATATAGGCATGGGAAAAACGCTGCTTAAAATTGGACCCATACGGTTCAGAACGATTTATTTTATCGATTCTTTTTGCCGGTACGGGGAGTTGAAAATTGACAATCGATTCTCAAATGCACTCGTGTATGCAGGGGGCTGCTTGTTTAACCTCATCACGATTTTTGCAATCAATCTGCTGATTATACACAGTGTATTAAAGCCGAATGTGTTTTTCTATCAGTTTGTCTATTTTTCTACGTATTATGTGTTTTTTGCCCTGCTGCCGGTCCGGTATTCGGAGAAAAAGTCATCAGACGGGCTGGCAATATACAAGGTGCTCCGTTACGGAGAGCGCTACGAAATCGATAAATAACATTAGAATGTTTATTGTCTCTCAGATCGGGAAGGTAACAAGTACACACATAATTGAGAGGGGAGAATTAACATGGGTAACGATAGTGTAAAAGACAAAATGAAGGGCGGCTTCAATAAAGCCAAAGGAGAAGTGAAGGATAAAGTCGGAGATATGGCTGACAGAACGGACATGCAGGCTGAAGGCAAAAAAGATAAGGCGAAAGGCGAAATCCAAAAGGATATCGGGAAGGCCAAGGATAAATTTTCAGATAAAGATTAATCATACGGAAGAGGCAGGAAACGATTTGTTTCTTGTCTTTTTTTGTTCGCTTTTTCTGATGTGAATAAATATAACAAAAATAGAAGCTGATTTGGTCAAGGTAACTAAATTTTTTAAATATTCTTTGAATTAATAGGCCTCTTCTATATAATAATGACATAAGTTGTAAACTTTTATAACATCATTTGAAGAAATCAAACAAAGGGGTTTTGATGACGGAATGTACTGCACCGAAGAAAGTGTCGGAAGCAACGGGAGTGCGAAAAAACAGTTGATATCGACACAAGCGGGGATTCAGTGAAGGCCGGAATTCTTCACTCGTTAAGAGGAACGGTGGCGATCAGCGAAGTGACCGTCCATGATACGGAGTTAATGGCAATAGTCGGGTTCTCGGTATCGTGGAGGACGGCGCCTCAGACTGGCTTCCATGCCATGCTTCCGGTTGCGGAGCAAAACAACGGGCTGCCATCAGGAATGTAACGTCTGGTTATGATCAATCGATGGTTTAGCACATTCTTAGCATGGAGTTCACCCGGGGCAGATTGTTGCTGTATTAGGCCGACTCCGGCTAAACAGGGGGGCTATTTGTTTTAATCAAACGTTTGTTCAAAACGAAAAGGCGGCCAACAGCAGCAGCTTGCAATCGCCAGAGCGCTGATGGTAAATCTGAAAAATATTTTACTTAATGAACAATTGGAAGGAATTCAGATTTTAATTGTCGAACTAGTCAGACAAGTTATTGTGAAAATTTCCAGAAAAAAAGACATTTCTGTTATCTTAGTCGAGCGCAGTCTGGAAAACGCGTTAATCTGTGCTGACTATCTTTCCGTGATCGACAGGGGAACGGTTGTTGACCATGGCAAGGCTGATGAAGAAACGGCATGCCGCTTTGAAAGGCATCTTACCGTATGACCCCCATTCTCGAAGAAAGGGAGGTGATGTCCCGCCTGACTGTTCCGCAAATTCGTAGTAGCCGCATCTGCTTTATATGACAAAAGAAGGAGGACTACAGATGAAACTGACACCGGTTGAACAAGAGAAATTGCTCATTTTTGCAGCGGGGGAATTAGCCAAACAGCGAAAGGCGCGGGGCGTTCTGCTGAACTATCCTGAGGCTGCTGCTTATATCACCTGCTTTATTATGGAAGGCGCACGTGATGGGAAGGGAGTAGCAGAGCTGATGGAAGCCGGCCGCCATGTATTAACGGAAAAAGATGTGATGGAGGCGGTGCCTGAGATGCTTGACAGCATTCAGGTGGAGGCCACATTTCCGGATGGAGTAAAGCTTGTTACGGTACATCAGCCAATTTCTGCGGAGGTGAAGTCATGAAGCCGGGAGCATTTCAAATTGCTGAGGGAACCATTACGATTAATGAAGGCCGTGAGATACGGGAGGTAACGGTAAAAAACACCGGATCACGCTCCATTCAAGTCGGTTCGCATTTTCATTTTGCGGAGGCCAACGGGGCTTTATTATTTGACCGTGAGCTGGCGATCGGCATGCGTCTTGATGTTCCATCAGGCACGTCAGTCCGTTTTGAGCCGGGAGAGCAGAAAACGGTCTCACTAGTGGAAATCAGAGGACGCAAGACAATTAGAGGGCTGAACGGAATGGCCGACACGTTTATCGATGAACGCGGCAAAGAAAAAACGTTGGCCAACTTAAAACAAGCCGGCTGGATGGAGGGTGTAATCCGATGAAAATGTCACGGGAGGAATATGCGGAGCTGTTTGGCCCGACAACGGGCGATAAAATCAGATTGGGCGACACGGATTTATGGATCGAAGTCGAAAAGGATTTCACAGTATATGGTGAAGAAATGATCTTTGGCGGCGGAAAAACGATCCGCGACGGCATGGGCCAAAACGGCAGAATCACAGGGAAGGACGGCGCTTTGGATTTGGTTATCACCAACGTCGTGCTATTGGATTACACAGGCATTGTCAAAGCGGATGTCGGTGTGAAAGACGGCCGGATTGTCGGTGTCGGAAAAAGCGGAAATCCTGATATCATGGATGGAGTCGATCCGCACATGGTCATCGGAGCGGGGACAGAGGTGATTTCCGGTGAAGGCAAAATTTTAACAGCCGGGGGAGTGGACACGCACATTCATTTTATTTGTCCTCAGCAGATGGAAGTTGCGCTTTCTTCAGGTGTGACAACCCTTTTGGGAGGCGGAACTGGACCCGCGACAGGCAGCAAAGCGACAACTTGTACATCCGGCGCGTGGTATATGGCAAGGATGCTGGAAGCGGCCGAGGAGTTTCCAATCAATGTCGGCTTCTTAGGGAAAGGGAATGCATCCGATAAAGCGCCGCTGATCGAGCAGGTGGAAGCAGGCGCCATCGGCCTTAAGCTTCATGAAGACTGGGGCACGACGCCAAGCGCCATTAAAACGTGTATGGAAGTCGTGGACGAGGCTGATATTCAAGTTGCCATCCATACCGATACGATTAACGAAGCGGGCTTTTTGGAAAACACGCTCGACGCGATCGGGGACCGGGTCATTCATACTTATCACATAGAAGGGGCAGGCGGCGGCCATGCCCCGGATATTATGAAGCTCGCCTCTTACGCGAACATTCTGCCGTCATCTACAACGCCAACCATTCCTTATACCGTTAATACGATGGATGAGCATCTTGACATGATGATGGTCTGCCACCATTTAGATGCAAAAGTGCCTGAAGATGTGGCGTTCAGCCATTCCAGAATCAGGGCGGCGACGATTGCCGCGGAGGATATTCTCCATGATATCGGTGCGATCAGCATGACATCATCGGATTCCCAAGCGATGGGGCGGGTCGGTGAAGTGATCATCCGAACATGGCAGGTAGCCGATAAAATGAAAAAACAGCGCGGCGCTCTTGCCGGCGAAAACGGGAATGACAATGTGCGCGCAAAACGGTACATTGCCAAATACACGATTAATCCGGCAATTACGCACGGGCTCAGCCATGAGGTCGGCTCGGTGGAAAAAGGGAAGCTTGCTGATCTCGTTCTGTGGGACCCGGTATTTTTCGGCGTAAAACCGGAACTGGTCTTAAAGGGCGGCATGATTGCACGTGCGCAAATGGGAGATCCGAACGCGTCCATCCCGACTCCTGAACCGGTTTTCATGCGCCAAATGTATGCGTCTTACGGAAAAGCCAACCGCTCAACCTCGATTACATTTATGTCTCAGGCAAGCATAGAGCGTGGTGTAGCGGAAAGCTTAGGGCTGGAAAAAAGGATTTCTCCAGTCAAAAATATCAGAAAGCTGAGCAAGCTGGATATGAAGCTGAATTCGGCTTTGCCGAAGATTGAGATTGATCCAAAAACCTATCAGGTCTTTGCTGACGGGGAGGAATTGTCTTGCCAGCCTGTCGATTATGTCCCCCTTGGACAAAGATATTTCTTATTCTGATAAGACGCGGCCGGAGTGCATCCGGCCGTTCTATTGACTAAAAACGGTGCACAAAACCCGTGTATTTAGTGTATATTAGATGTTGACAAACGAATCAAATGTAACTATTATAGTTACAACGGTGGTGAAAAAACATGATTAACAGCCGTCTTGCTGTTGCCATTCATATTTTATCCCTCATCTCGATGGATGAAAAAACATCTTCAGAAATCATTGCAGACAGTGTCAACACGAATCCGGTAGTTGTGCGAAGAATGATCAGCCTGCTGAAAAAAGCTGATATTCTCACATCACGCGCCGGGGTGCCGGGTGCAAGCCTCAAAAAAGATCCTGCTGATATTTCTCTTTTAGAAGTGTACCGGGCTGTCCAAAAGCAAGAAGAACTCTTTGCGGTTCATGAAAACCCGAATCCGAAATGTCCGGTAGGGAAAAAAATTCAGAACGCTCTGGATGAAACGTTTGAAAGTGTGCAAAGAGCGATGGAAAATGAACTGGCAAGCAAGTCATTAAAAGATGTTATGAATCATCTCTTTTAATCAAAAGGGATGACTTCTCACCGCTAACATGTAACTAAAATTGTTACAAATAAGGAGGAAATGAAAAATGAAAATTGGTATTATCGGCGCAAGCGGGAAAGCGGGAAACGAGATTTTGAAAGAAGCGAAAACAAGAGGCCATGAAGTGACAGCCATCGTCAGAAACGCTTCAAAAGTGCAGGAGCAGGACGTAGCGGTTTTGGAAAAAGATGTGTTTGAACTGACTGCGGAAGACATCAAGCCTTTCGACGCGGTCGTAAACGCTTTTGGAGCAGCACCCGGCCAAGAACATCTTCATGTTGAAGCAGGAAGAGCACTCATCAGCATCTTAAAGGATGCGAAGCACACAAGATTGCTTGTTGTTGGCGGAGCGGGAAGCCTGTTTGTTGATGAAGCCAAAACAACCCGTTTAATGGATACGCCAGAATTTCCGAAAGAATATTTGCCAACTGCATCAAATCAAGGAGAGAACCTGAAAGATTTGCAGCAGACAGACTCCATTTCCTGGACGTTCCTCAGTCCTGCGGCATTTTTTGATCCAGCAGGAAAACGGACTGGCTCTTACCAAAAAGGAAAAGACAATGTCATCGTAAATGCAAAAGGCGACAGCTATATCAGCTATGCAGATTATGCGATTGCTGTACTGGACGAGCTTGAACATCCCGAACACAAAAATGAACGCTTCACAGTGGTAAGCGAAGCGGAATAATAAAAAACCCGGAGCCAGCTCCGGGTTTTTCTCATTAATAAGTGCTGTACGTATCGCTGAAAAGGCCGTCAGCAATCCCAAGCATTAAAAAGATGAAGAAGGCGATAATCGCAAGAATGGATACAGCAATGCTTACGATCAAATAAATCCCTTGCATCTTTACGAATTTCGCGTAATTCTCCAGCATTAAGTCTTCAGACTGTCCGCTATTGTGTTCAGCCATTTGGCCTGCTTCCCTAGCTGATCTCATCAAAAAGATACCGGAAATAATTTGCAGTACGCCTGGCACGGCACCGATTAGAAAAAAGAACGCGCCTGAAAGCGCGGTAATTGCGCCCATAATAATAAATAAAATGCCTGTAGCTTTTCCCCATTTCGAAATGCTGATGAGGGTTTTGTTCATTGTTTCAGGATTCATGTATACTGGCTCCCCTTTACAAAAAAATACTCACTTTTCTTTTATACACTATTTGTGAGAAGTTTTGTATATAGAAAATAACATTTTGGGGATTGACCCTAACGTTGCGTGATTGTTTACGATAAAAAAGAGGAGGTGTTATGTATGAAATATCAAGTTAAACAAGTGGCGGAGATATCAGGTGTCAGCATTCGGACGCTTCATCACTATGACAATATTGAGCTTCTGAATCCTTCAGCGCTTACTGATGCTGGGTATCGTTTGTACAGTGACGCAGACCTGGAAAGACTGCAGCAGATTTTATTTTTCAAGGAAATCGGGTTTCGTCTGGATGAGATTAAAGAGATGCTGGATCATCCGAATTTTGACCGGAAAGCGGCACTTCAGTCGCAAAAGGAGATATTGATGAAGAAAAAACAAAGAATGGATGAGATGATTCAAACAATTGACAGGACGCTTTTGTCCGTTGATGGAGGGGAAACGATGAATAAGAGGGATTTATTTGCCGGATTAAGCATGAAAGACATTGAAGAGCACCAGCAGACATACGCTGATGAAGTCAGAAAGCTGTATGGAAAGGAAATTGCAGAAGAAACAGAGAAAAGGACATCTGCATACTCGGCAGATGATTGGCGCACGATCATGGCTGAATTTGATTCGATTTACAGACGAATTGCGGCGCGAATGAAGCATGGGCCCGATGATGCAGAGATTCAGGCCGCAGTGGGGGCATTTCGCGATCATATTTGCCAATATCATTACGATTGCACACTCGACATTTTCAGAGGACTCGGGGAAGTGTATATCACTGACGAGCGATTTACCGATTCAATCAATCAATATGGAGAAGGTCTTGCCGCTTTTTTGCGGGAGGCAATCATCATTTACTGTGACCATCAGGAAAACCCCCGGCCGTAAAGGCCGGGGGTTTTTGGCGCATCTTATAAGATCGGCGACAACAGCCGCGAGACGGATTCTTTTATTCGAATCCACAACGGGCGCTGCAGATACTCCTCATAGGTGAATTTTCTGGATACTAGCAAATCTTCTTTAAAAGTTGAAACCAGTTTTTTAGCAATGGTGATATCGTATATAAATGCATTAACCTCAAAATTCAGCCTGAAGCTTCGGACATCAATGTTGGCTGTGCCGACTGACGCGATTTCGTCATCCACCACGATGGTTTTCGCGTGAATAAAGCCGTTATCGTAAATATAGACAGTGGCTCCGGCTTTCAGCAGATCGCCGATATACGAAAGTGTCGCCCAGTATACAAAGGCGTGATCGGGCTTGTTCGGAATCATAATGTTAACGTCAATGCCCGAAAGGCAAGCGATCCTTAAAGCATCCAGCAGGCTTGCATCCGGGATAAAATAAGGTGTTTGAATCAAAATGGAACGCTTGGCGTTCGAAATCATTTTGATGTAGCCATTTTTAATTTGTTCCCATTCCGAATCAGGGCCGCTTGTGACAATCTGCATCCCGACGTTGCCTTTTGGGCCGTAATCAGGAAAGTGATTTGGAATATATGTCAGCGTATGGTGATGAGAAGCTTGGTTCCAGTCAAGGATGAACCGTGTTTGGATGGCGTGCACGGCCGTTCCTTGCAGCCGGATATGCGTATCCCGCCAATAACCGAATTTCGGATTAAGCCCTAGATACTCATCTCCGACGTTAAAACCTCCGACATAACCGGTCATACCGTCTATGATCACAAGCTTTCGATGGTTCCGGTAATTCAGCCGCAGGTTAATCGGCCTGAGCTTTGACGGGAAAAAGACCTCCACATGCCCGCCAGCCTCGCGAAGCTCTTTAAAAAACTTTTTTCTCAGCGTTCTGGACCCGAGTTCATCATAAAGCACTCTGACCTGAACACCTTCTTTCGCCTTTTGGATGAGAGCGTCCCGCAATTTTTTGCCTAATTCATCGCCTTTATAAATATAATACTGTAAATGGATATGATCCTTAGCCTTTGAAATGTCACTCAGCAGCCGCTGAAATTTATCCCGTCCATCTGTAATGACGTCAACTGAATTATCCTCTGTAAACACAGCATGGTTATTCATAATCAGCATATAAATTAAATCTTTGTTATCAAAGGTCGCACGGTTGTTAAACTGGAATTGCTTGGTTTCTAAATCTTCAAGCTGATGCTTCAGCAGCCTTTCAATTCCAATCTTTTTCCGGTCTTCCCATTGAAACAAATGCTTGCGTCTGAGATTATGGCCGAATAATAAGTATAAAATAAAGCCTAAAACGGGAATAAAGAAAAGAACAAGCAGCCACGCCCAAGATGCACTGGCATCGCGCCGTTCTTTGAAGATGACAATGATGGCCAAAAGAATATTTAAAATGAAAAAAAGTGATAAAAGGATGGAAGAAATACTCACTTTGTAACCCCGCTCATTCATATTTATCAAGAAGATTGCCATTAGTATTCCATGAATAACAGTGATCTGATTCCCATTACAAATTATAACACTCACATTTTAAAAGAATAAAGAGCGGCGATCCAGATTCTTCGTGAAAAATACGGGCAGATTTCTTTAAAACCAGCTTGCACCTGCGTTAAAATAAACACATATGATAACGTTCGTGAAGCTTGAAACATCAAATAAAGGGGGAGGATTATATGAACTTTTACAGAGTCGAACAAATGCCGGGGTTCATCAAAACAGAAATGCAAAAAATTCAGAAGGCCGTACAGCCTTTCATGAAAAAAACCGTCATTTACCGTTTTCTTGCTATTCCGCTTGCTGCATTCTCTCTCTTTAATTTAGCTGCTTTTCTATTTCATGCTTCAGCTGACAGGGAGTCCCTGATCAGCGCAGGCATATTCGCCCTTTTGGCGGCGCTCGGGCTCGCATTTTTTAAAGAGGCAGGCTATCAGCATAAACAAATCCAAAAAACGGTTCACATCTATATGCTGAACAGGATCAAAAAGAGCGAAATCCTTTCAGAAGAGCGGAAAAGCTCCTACGCACGACAAATAAAGGAAGAGCCATTTGCGATGCGGAGTTTTGTTGAATTTTTGACTGAGGAAGACAGACGCAAAAAAATGTTTTAAAGAAGATCTGCACCCGGATTGTTGAGATTTTCCAGACGATCCGGGTGTGTTTTTTTGCATGCAGACACCCGAAATAAAAAGTGCGGTCTCGGATTGATTCCGACTTCATCCGTTTTTTTGATATTCATTTCTGGGTAACAGCGTTGCTTTGTTGATTTCCTTACTAGAGATGTCTATTGTATGCTTGCTTCAGGATTTGGTGTTTACGCCGGCCTGCTTTGAATAGTCAAATAAAATAGGCATGGTTCCGTTTATATGGAACTCATGCCCTGTCCTGTCTCATCATTATTCAAACACCGGATCATCCTCATAATAATAAGAATCCGGATCATCATACGAAGGCGTGTTCTCAAAAGCAGCAATGCCGATTACCACCAACACGAAAATGGCTACAATGATCCCGATCAGGACAGTAACGATACTGGATGCTGCGTAAAACAGCTGCATTTTAATAAACGTTCCATAGTTCTCAAGTATGCTTTCACCCGCGGCGCCGGTAAGAGTTCCGTCGGCTTCCGCGGCTGCTTTTGCTGAGCGCATCAAAAATACGCCTGAAATAATGAGCAGTACGCCCGGAATGGCGCCAATCACTGTCATCAAAACAGAAAGAGTGACAAGCGATCCCATAATGATTAACAAGATGCCAGAAATTTTGCCCCACTTGGCAATGTCGGATAGCGACTTGACAGCGGAGGCGCTCAGCTGGCGGGTCTCCTGTTCAACAGGTGCAGTCTCCTGTTCAACAAGGCTATTTTCTTCATTATGATTTTCAATTTCGTTTTCATCTTTATCCAGACTAATCATGAAAGCTCTCTCCCTAAAATTTTTAAATCGTATCTTTTCCCGTCCATTTCGGCGATGCCGGGGAATAGTCCCCATTCTGCAAACCCGTGCTTTTCAAACAGCTTCAGGCTTGGTTTATTATGCCCGAAAATGAAGGCCATAAGTGAGCGGATGCCAAGATCCGGCGCAATGCGGAGCGCTTCCTGAAGCAAATATGATCCAACGCCTTTGCCGCGGCATGCTTCGTCAATGTATATGCTGACCTCCGCTGTTTTATTATAGGCTGGCCTTCCATAAAATGTTTCAAAGCTGATCCAGGCAGCGACGTTTCCGTTTTCGTCCTCGGCCACATAGAGCGGACGTGCCTCTGTATGTCCTAAAAACCATTCCATCCGGTCTTCAGGAGTTACCGGTTCGGTATCGGCTGTTACCATTCGAGAAGCAATCGTTGAATTGTAAATCGCAACAACAGCCTCCAGATCTTTATTTTCAGCAAGGCGCAATGTCATGTTCATACGTTTTTGGCACTCCTCTCAAAAAAAATGACATATTTTCGTAACAGTCTGCGCAAACTACATCTAAAAAAGTTTTTTGGATAGGTGTATATATTTTCAGAAAAGTGTTCAGAATGTTGCTGAGGTGATGAAACAATGAGAGAGGAAGAAAAGAAAACTTCTCAAGTCAAAAAACTTCAGCAGTTTTTTCGTAAACGCTGGGTGTTCCCTGCAATTTACTTAGTCAGTGCGGCCGTCATTTTAACAGCTGTCCTTTGGTATCAATCAGTATCAAATGATGAGGTAAAGGATCAGTTGGCTGATAACGGCGGAAACTCCGCATATGACAACAACGACGATGCAGTTGAAGTAGGAAAGTCAATGGAAAATGTCGCAATGCCGGTTGTTGATTCTGAAAACGTTTCTGTTGTGAAAAAGTTCTATGAAACCGATGCCGCAAAAGAAGAGAAAGAAGCAGCACTCGTTACCTATAATAACACGTACAGCCTAAGCAAAGGAATTGACTTAGCTGAGAAAGACGGAAAAGATTTCGATGTCTCTGCTTCTCTGAGCGGTACGGTTGTTAAAGCTGAAAAAGATCCAGTGCTGGGATATGTTGTGGAAGTAGAACATGCCGACGGTTTATCGACTGTGTATCAATCTCTTTCCGAAGTAAGCGTTGAGCAAGGTGACAAAGTAAAACAAAATCAAGTGATCGGAAAATCTGGCAAGAACCTTTACAGTGAAGACAGCGGAAACCACGTGCACTTTGAAATCCGTAAAGATGGGGTCGCAATGAATCCGTTAAACTTTATGGACAAACCAGTTTCTTCTATTGAAAAAGCAGCAGCTGCTGAAGAAAAAGCTGCCACCCAAGAAACAGAAGAATCCATTCAGCAATCTTCCGAGAAAAAGGACGGATCAACTGAAAAAGGAACAGAAGAAAAATCCGGTGAGAAAAAGGATGATTCAACTGACAAATCTGGTTCTAAAGAAAGCAGCACAACAGAAGACACTGAACAGTCTTAATGAAGAAAACGTCTATCCTTGTGATGGGCGTTTTTTTCTGTTACTTTTTGCTTTGTTTTACCGTCTATGTAGTTACATGTAAACACGTACGTTATAAAGGAGGTTATGTCATGAACCGCCTATTGCTCGCAGGCTGGATCTTTTTTATCCTGCTTTCTGTCTGTACGGAAAGCTTCAGCGGCATGGTCGTATCGCAAACGGTGGCTTTTCATTTTCAGCCGCACCCTGATCTGTCTCAATTTTTAGTTATGGATTTTACTGAGCTTACTGTACCTGAAGCGTTTATTCAAAAAATCGGACACGCGTTTTCCTTCTTTGTGCTGACATATTTGCTGTGGAAACAGCGGGGCAGCATAAGATCAGCTGCAGCCGGCTCATTTGCGTTTGCTTTTTTCACAGAAGTTCTTCAGCTCTTCTTCAGCAGGAATGGTTGTATCCGGGATGTGCTCATCGATGCTGTTGGAATTGGATTGTTTTATGGTTTATATGTGTTGGCGAAGCGAAGAAAACAAGAGATGTATGAGAAATATTAAAGCCGGCTGTCTTGGTTAAAGACGCCGGCTTTTGTCTTTCTTAGAAATTTTGATCGGTTGGTTTTTTCGTCAGTTTATTGATAATGGTTTCATAGATCCTCACGATCAAATCGACGAACGGGCGAAGCAGATCTGAAAATCTAAAGAAAAGGAACCCGATAATGATGGCGACAACGAGGCTGCCCAATACATCTACCGGATAGTGATGTCCCACCCAAATTCTCGAAAAGCCTGTCAAAAGCCCAAAAATGACAAGCGGCCAGCCGATTTTGCGGTTTCTGAAAAGCATCGCAATAGAAATCGCTAATGCACCTGTCGTATGGTCACTTGGAAATGAAGCATCCGCAGCATGCGGAATCAGTGTATGCACTGTATGCGCAACGAACGGGCGCGGTTCGAAATAAACAAGCGTAATCAAATAGTTGATCACAAGGCCTGCAATTCCTGTGATGCCTGCGTATAGCACATGTTTTCTGCTTTGTGTGTTCCCAAACAGCCAGATTGCCAATAGGATAAGGGCATAGGCGACAATGGCATATTCCGTGATGAAGACCATAATGGCATCGAGAACTGAATTGTGATGAGATAGTCCATGGATTGCTTTAAAAATTTCGTAGTTCAAATAATCACCTTTTACATTTTTATATTTAGTAGACTAATCTTACTCATGAAAAGTTTCAAATAAAAATAGAGATTGTCTGAAATAACGGCGCTTGAAGAGAATTCGAAGAGGAATCGCGCTTTCTGGGGGGATTCTGTGCACAAAAAAAGAGATCCGGAGTGTCCGAATCTCGTACCGATATTAAAGTGCTTCAGGTCCTTCTTCGCCTGTGCGGATGTTGATCGTATTGCTGATTTCATAGACAAATATTTTACCGTCACCCGGTGATCCCGTTTTCAGCACCCTTTTAGCGGTCTCAGTCACTTGATCAACAGGAACCTTGCTGACCACAATTTCTATTTTTAAACGCTCGTATACATTGCTTTCTATTTTTACCCCTCGATAGAGCTCCGTATGTGCTTTTTGAAGGCCGCAGCCGTGTACATTGGAGAAAGTCAGAGAGGTCACTCCGATTTTTCCGAGTTCCTGCTTCAGCTTTTCAAAATTTGCCGGACGCGTTACAATTTCTACCTTGAACATTTGACCGCTCATAGCGTCACTCCTCACATAGAATCTTGATATGCTTTTTCCCCGTGCATCGTTAAGTCAAGCCCAAGTGACTCTTCTTCTTCAGTTGCGCGAAGGGGAAGGAAGAGGCTTACAAATTTAATAATAACGAAAGTGACAATAAATACAAAAACATAAGTGGCGGCGATGGCGACGATTTGTTTCCAGATTAAGCTTGCATCACCGTAAAATAACCCATCTGCGCCCGCTGAGTTAACAGAGGTTGTTGCGAATAATCCTGTTGCGATTCCGCCCCATGTGCCGCCGATCCCGTGCAGGCCAAAGGCGTCAAGCGCGTCGTCGTATCCGAATTTCTTTTTAAGCGAGAATACTCCCCAGAAACAAACTGCCCCGCCGATGATGCCGATAATAATAGAAGCGAACGGTGTGACAAATCCGGCAGCCGGCGTAATGGCGACAAGCCCGGCGATTGCGCCAGATACCGCTCCGAGCATTGTCGGTTTTTTGTTAATGATCCATTCTACTAAGATCCAGCCGGCGATCCCGGCTGCAGCCGCGGTGTTTGTGTTGATGAACGCGTACATGGCTACACCATCTAAAGTCAAAGCGCTGCCAACGTTAAAGCCGAACCAGCCGAACCAAATCAAAGCTCCTCCTAAGAAGGTGTAAATGAGGTTATGCGGAGAAGACGCTGTGCCGTCTTTCCGTTTGCCGAGCACAATGGCAAGAACAAGTCCTGCCACACCGGAGGAAATATGAACAACATTGCCGCCAGCAAAATCGAGCGCTCCAAGCTGGCCGATCCAGCCGCCGCCCCATACCCAGTGCGCTACGGGTGTGTAAACCAAAGAGGCCCATAAAACCGAGAATAAAAGAAAAGCGCCGAATCGCATCCGCTCTGCGAAGGCCCCGGAAATAATCGCTGTAGTCAGAACGGCAAACGTCATTTGGAACATCATAAATAACGAGTGGGGGATGGTATCGCTGTAATCTCCCGGATCAAATCCGACCCCTTTGAGGCCGGCCCACTCCAGTCCGCCGATGATTGAATTGCCTGGTGCGAAGGCAAGTGTATATCCGAACAGCACCCAAACGATGGAAACGATGGCAATGGAAGAGAAACTGTGCATGGCAGTGCTCAGCACATTTTTGCTCTTTACCATTCCTCCATAAAATAACGCTAATCCCGGGGTCATCAGCCACACGAGTAAAGCGCAAAAGAACATAAAAACTGTATCGCCCATTTGCATGTCTCATTCCTCCGTATCTTTCAGAATTAAAAGCAATTATTATATTTCTTCATTATAGAGAAAAAAGAATGATAAAACATTTTCATGTAAGATTTCCTGACATGGTTTTTAAGGAATGTTATCGAGGGACGGAAAGGAAGGAGAATGGCATTTTTTACGATATAAGACTTTGTATCTATAAAAGAAGCTATTCATATGGGCTGAAAAGGGAATTGACATTAATTAGAATACTCTATACTGTATTAAGTGTACTATATCAAATAATACACTGAGGGGGATGTATGATGAAGAAAGGCGGCAGGCTGAGGAAAGCGGTACGCAAGTCGATTCCCGCGACGTTCCGATTGTTTTTAGCCTTTAATTTTTTCGTGTACGGTCTGGCGAAAGTGGTAATTGGTCAGTTTGGCGAGGTGACGCCTGAAATTGAGGCGGCTGCCGGGAAGGGGTTTACGATCGCGTGGACATTTTTCGGTTATTCTCATGTCTATGAACTGTTTATAGGTTTTGGTGAAATCCTGGCAGCTGTTTTATTACTGATTCCGCGAACGGCTGCATTAGGGGCGGTTATTTTTATGCCCATTATTGTGAACATCGTCTTGATTAACTATTGTTTTGATATTGGCGTGCAGGATCTTAGCACGATATTAATGGTTATGTGTCTTATCCTGCTTTGGATGGACCGCCGCAAATTCATGGGCATTTTCAGGCAGGGACCGATAGACAGCAGGCAGGTGATGAAGCGATGACGCCCCTTATGATTACTGTGCTTGCCGGTTTGTTCGTATGCACAACCTGTTACTACTACATAAAAGAAAAATCATGAGAAAACGCTCCTTCTGAGAATTTCGCAAGCATCATAAAAGAATGTAGGCAGTGTGAAGAGTAAAATATGCAATGTGAGAAACACTAACAGTATCAGGAGGAGACGTATGATGAATACACTCAACATTGATTTTCAAAAAACAGCACTGGTTATCATTGATTTACAAAAGGGGATTGTGCCGATTGATCAAAGCGGCCAGGTTGTCCCGAACGCGAAAAAGCTCGTAGATGAATTTCGGAAACATAACGGGTTCATCAGCTTTGTAAATGTAGCCTTTCATGATGGAGCGGACGCCCTGAAGCCGCAAACGGATGAGCCTGCGCAGGGAGGTTCAGGGGAAATGCCGGCGGACTGGGCCGAATTTGTTCCGGAAATCGGTGTGCAGGATGGCGATTATACTGTGACAAAACGGCAATGGGGTGCTTTTTTTGGCACAGATTTAGACTTGCAGCTGAGACGTCGCGGCATTGATACGATTGTATTGTGCGGCATCGCAACGAATATCGGGGTGGAAAGCACAGCACGGGAGGCATTTCAGCTTGGCTATCAGCAGATTTTTATTACAGATGCCATGTCCACATTTAGCGATGAAGAGCATGAAGCCACACTGCGCTTTATTTTCCCGAGAATCGGTAAATCGCGGACAACGGAAGAGTTTCTGGAACAAGTGAAATGATGTTATCGAAAAAAAGCCGGGCTGTTTTTTTAACAGCGGTGGCTTCGGGAACAATGCTGAATCCGCTGAACTCGTCTATGATCTCTCTTGCGCTCCATAGCATCCAGCATGAGTTTCACCTCTCGTTTACAACGGTTTCCTGGCTGATTTCCTCGTTTTACTTGGCGAGTGCCGTAGCGCAGCCCGTAACGGGAAAGCTCGGTGATTTGATTGGGCGGAAACGCTTGTTTTTATTCGGGCTTATTCTTGTTGCGGTTTCTGCCATCGGGGCGCCGTTTGCGCCGACGTTTATGACATTATTGGTCATGCGGCTGTTTCAATCGGTGGGGAGCAGTGCGATTTATCCGTCAGGTGTCGGCTTGATTCGGAATCATATTCATGAGCGCCAAGCTTCAGCCTTGGCTGTACTCTCTATATTTGCGTCCGCCATGACGGCGCTGGGGCCGACAGTCGGCGGGTTTTTGATTGTATGGGGAGGCTGGCCGGCGATCTTTATCGTTAATTTGCCGTTTATTATCCTCAGCTTCTTATTGGGCCTGTATATGTTCCCGAAAGATCAGAAAAAAGGGGCAGGAATCAAAACCATTATTCAGCAGCTCGACATTCTTGGAATTGTTTTATTTGCCGGGGGAATCATTTTCCTTCTATCCTTTTTGCTGTCGTTCAGCACGTCGCCGCATGCGGTTGAAGGTGTGCTTGGCTTGCTTCTGCTCTGTGCGTTTGTCTGGCGCGAGCTGAAAACGGATAAGCCGTTTATTGATGTCCGTCTGTTTAAAACACAGCGAAACCTGTCAGCCGTGTATGTTCAGTTTATTTTATTGAATGTTTTCTTCTATTGTTTATTTTTTGGTTTGCCAAGTTATTTTCAGGATGAAATGCATCTTTCTGTTCAAACGAGCGGCCTGTTTATGCTGTTTATGTCTGGAATGAGCATCGTTGTGTCACCTCTAACCGGCAAATGGATCGACCGATCTGGTGTCGTCAAGCCGATCTTTGCAGGAGCACTTTTGATGACGGCTGGAGCCGTGCTCTTAACCATCTTTTTTATCAATGTCCAGACCATCGGGAAAGGGCTCATTCTGTCTCTCTTGGGTATAGGCTACGGACTGGGCAATGTCGCGCTTCAGGCAGCGATGCTGAAAACGAGTCCTTCCAACATGGTAGGAACGACTTCAGGCCTGTTTCAAACCTGCCGTTACCTAGGATCGATTTTGTCTTCGGTGATCCTTGGCATTCTTTTTGGTAAAGAAATTACGGCAGCCCATTTTGATATGATGGGAATCATTATGATCATAGCGGGCGGAGCAAGCCTGTTAATGGCTGTGAGATTTGCTGCATTAATGAAAACTGCATCTTGAGAAAGAGACGGGCTCTGAGGTCTGTCTCTTTTTCTTGTTTAAGCTGTTCAAATACAAACGGGAAAATTGTATATCATAGCCAGTGTTATTGTCTGACTCTTCAGTTATATTAAGTGACATCTAATGTCAAAAAACATAACGTGATGACATATAGACAATATGGAAAGGGGAGCCGGCTATGAAATTAAAAGAGAGTCAGCAGCAATCCAACAGGCTGAGCAATGAAGATCTGGTGCCTTTGGGACAGGAAAAACGGACGTGGAAAGCACTGAACTTTGCCTCCATTTGGATGGGATGTATACATAACATACCGACCTACGCGACGGTGGGAGGATTAATTGCGATCGGCCTTTCGCCTTGGCAGGTGCTGGCGATCATTATTACGGCATCACTTATCCTATTTGGCGCTCTTGCCTTAAACGGCCATGCGGGGACAAAATACGGGCTGCCGTTTCCAGTGATCATTCGGGCTTCTTACGGGATATACGGCGCGAATATCCCCGCGCTTCTAAGGGCGTTTACAGCTATCATGTGGCTTGGCATCCAGACCTTTGCGGGTAGCACGGCACTGAACATTTTGCTTTTGAATATGTGGCCGGGCTGGGGAGAAATTGGCGGCGAGTGGAACATTCTCGGCATTCACTTATCTGGTTTGCTTTCCTTTGTATTCTTTTGGGCCATTCATTTACTCGTATTGCATCACGGCATGGAGTCGATTAAACGTTTTGAGGTGTGGGCAGGGCCTTTAGTGTATCTGGTATTTGGCGGCATGGTATGGTGGGCCGTTGATATTGCCGGAGGATTGGGCCCGATATACTCTCAACCAGGAAAGTTTCATACGTTTTCAGAAACATTCTGGCCGTTTGCTGCCGGAGTTACTGGCATCATCGGCATCTGGGCGACATTGATCTTAAATATACCTGATTTTACACGGTTTGCTGAAACACAAAAAGAGCAAATCAAAGGACAATTTTACGGTTTACCGGGAACATTTGCGCTTTTCGCATTCGCAAGTATTACGGTGACCTCCGGCTCGCAGGTCGCGTTCGGAGAGCCGATTTGGGATGTTGTCGATATTTTGGCGCGGTTTGATAACCCTTATGTCATCGTCTTGTCCGTGATCACGCTCTGCATCGCCACGATCTCTGTAAATGTCGCGGCTAACATCGTATCGCCCGCTTATGATATAGCGAATGCCCTGCCGAAATATATCAATTTCAAACGTGGCAGCTTTATCACAGCGTTGCTCGCTTTATTTACGGTTCCGTGGAAGCTGATGGAGAGCGCGACAAGCGTGTATGCGTTTCTTGGCTTAATAGGCGGCATGCTTGGACCGGTGGCAGGCGTGATGATGGCCGACTATTTTATCATTCGCAAGCGTGAGCTCTCGGTAGATGACCTGTATTCCGAAACAGGACGGTATGTGTATTGGAAGGGCTACAATTACCGTGCGTTTGCAGCCACAATGTTAGGAGCGCTGATTTCGCTGATTGGCATGTATGTTCCTGTATTGAAAAGCTTATACGATATTTCTTGGTTTGTAGGTGTGCTAATCTCCTTTCTTTTCTACATTGTTCTGATGCGTGTTCACCCGCCTGCATCATTGGCAATTGAAACGGTTGAACATGCGCAGGTCAGCCAGGCTGAATAAGATCTATTTAGACGGTATATTTTCATATTTTTGAATGGTTTTCCATAAATAGAGCATTTATAATGGTTTTAGAAATCTATTCTAAAACGAAATGGGAATCGAAAATGAGAAAATGGTATTTTATTCTTTTGGCGGGTGTTTTAACGTCTGTCATCCTCGCTTTCGTTTATGATAAGACAAAAGCGAATGAGGAAGGATCTGGGGATTATCTGTATGTTTCGCCAAATGGCAGTGATCAAAATGAAGGAACAAAAGAAAAGCCGTTTCGTACATTGGCACACGCATCTGAGAAGGCTGCTGCCGGCACAACTGTCATGATTCGGGAGGGCACGTATCATGAAATCCTTGATGTAAAGCACAGCGGTACGGACGGAAAGCCTATCACATTCCGAAACTATGAAAATGAAAACGTCGTGATTAGCGGTGAATCCGTTACGGACGCTGAATATGAAACACCGCTTATTCGTATTCACGATAAACATGACATTGCCATCAGCGGTTTAACAATTCAAGATCTTTCTGTTTCATCTGAGGAAGCAACTGCTATAGGGATTTATGTATCAGGGTCCAGCAGTCATATCGCCATTAAGGATAATCACATCCGGGGTATTAAGACAACTGCGGATGAAGGAAATGCTCACGGAATCGCAGTTTATGGGACTGGCAGCATGAAAGACATCCGAATCGAGGACAATACAGTTGAGAAACTGACGCTTGGAGCGAGTGAAGCAGTTGTGCTGAACGGTAATATCGACGGCTTCACAGTTGCAGGCAATGTGGTCCGCAACAATAACAACATCGGGATTGATCTAATTGGTTATGAGGGAACCGCGGATAAAAACGATTACGTGCGAAACGGAGTCGTAGAAAACAATACAGTTTATCAAAACTCCACTTACGGTAATCCTGCTTATGGAGATGAATACTCAGCGGGCGGGATTTATGTCGATGGAGGACACGATATCGAAATTAAGAACAACACAGTTTACGATAACGATATTGGGATTGAAGCAACGTCTGAACACAAAGGAAAGCATGCAAATGCCATTCAGATCACAGACAACAAAGTGTACAACAATGCGTACACCGGTATTTCAATCGGAGGATATGACAAAAAGCGGGGCGGCACCAGCAATTCTCTGATTGCCCGCAATATTATGTACCGGAATGACACAAAGGGACTGTACGGCGGACAGCTGCTGCTGCAGTACGATACGAAAAACAACACAATTGAAAAGAATATATTGACGGCCGGTGATTCCAGATTATTTATCGGAAACGATTTTACAGAAAATGAAGGAAATACGGTCAATCATAACGTGTACCACAAGGAAGCGGATCAAGACGGCATATGGATGTGGAAAAAGAAAGAATATGATTCATTTTCGTCGTATCGAAAAGCAACAAAAAACGATCAGCAATCCATATATGCCGATCCGATGTTTCGTGATGAAGCGTCCTATGATTTTTCGTTAGATCCTGATTCACCTGCGCGGAAAGTCATTGAATAATATGCCATAGGCGGCGTTCTCTCGTTCAACCGAGAGGGACGCCGTTTTTTATATGTAAAAAAGACTGCCGGGATTTCCCGGCAGTCTGACAAGTTATTCTGCAATAGACACTTTTCCTTCAGTCTCAGCAGGTTTTTTCTGGCTCCACGTATAGAGAAGCAGAGCAATTAAAACGAACAGCCCCGCTGTTAAATAAATGGCAGAGAAGCCGGCAGATGCTACAAACAATCCGAATACATACGATCCTACAGCAATTCCGCTGTCAAAGAAGGTAAAGAACGTTGCCGTTGCAAAACCGGAGCGGTGAGCCGGAGATTTCTGAATCGCCAATGTTTGCATGCAAGGAACGATTGATCCGTAGCCAAGACCGATAACCGCCCCTGAAAGCAGAAGCATTAAGCCGCTATGTGTGAAGGACAGCATGCAGAGTCCAACAGAGAAAATCAGGATTGATGGGTAAATGACAATGCCCGGTCCGACTTTGTCGAACAATTTCCCTGTGAACGGGCGCGCAATCATCATTGTCACCGCAAAGCAAACAAAGAAATATCCGCTGATATCCGAAAGGTCAACTGATTTGGCGAATACAGACAGATATGATGTGACTGTTGAATAACAGAAAGAAATAAACAAACCGACCGTCGCAATTTTGAGTGCGCCCTTTTCAAACATATCCGAGAACGCAAAACGGAATACAGTCGTGCCGCTGTCCTTACTTTGCGGCACTTTTATCAAGAACGAAACAAGTAAGCCCGCAACCATAAACAGCGCAAAGGCTGTAAAGAATACAGGAAAGCTTACCACTCTCATCAAATTCAGGCCAAGGAAAGGCCCGATCGCCATAGCGAGGTTCATAGACATGGCAAAGTATCCAAGCCCTTCACCGCGCCGTTTGGCTGGAATAATATCAGCGGCAATTGCACCTGTAACAGTCGTTAAAATGCTGAACCAAATCCCTTGGAAGAACCGCAATCCGAGCAGCAGGGAAAAGTTATGAATCGGCATATACAGAAAAGATGATAGGGCGAAGAGCGCCATTGATACAATCGCCATTCTTTTCTTCCCGAAACGCTCAACGATGGCTCCGGAGAAAGGCCGTGTAATGATCGCAGACAGAAGGAACAGGCTGATTAAAAGCCCGCCTTGTGATTCTGTGCCGCCAAGCTCTTGCAGTGTATAGATCGGCAATACAGTTAAAAATGTATAAAAGAACACAAACACAAATAAATTGACAAGCAGGACCATAATAAAATCCTTGGTCCATATCGCATCCGCTTTTTTCAAATGTATGTCACTTCCTTATTTTCATTGTTGTAAAAACATGCGGAATAAATGAGAAAAAGCTTCTTTATCTTCATCCCGGAAATCAGCAAGCAGCTCTTCCTCGAATTTCAGCATTTTCACATTGATTTCTTCGTATTTTTTCTCGGCTTCTTTTGTGAGGACAACAAGTTTTTCCCGTTTGTCTTCACCTTGCCGTCTCTGAACCCAGCCGTTCTCCTCCAGGCGTTTGATCGTCCGAGTCACAGTCGGCGCTTCCACATTTAAATAGGACCAAATCTCTTTTTGAGTCATTGGTCCGATTGTACGCAAACAATATAAAACTGACCATTGAGATGAATAAAGGCCGAATGGCTCTAGCTGTTCATTGGCTTTCTTGGCAATCAGGCGGGCGCTTTGGTTGATTTGATGAATGAGGTGTCTGTTGACGTAGGACATGTCGGTCTCCTTCTAAAAAACTTACCTAAGTAACTAATTGCTTATTTCATTTTACAGGAGCGATCAATAGTTGTAAAGATGAAAATTTAGTGACGCGAAATAGTTTGCTGAATCTGAAAAAGTTCGTTTCACCCCTTGTCCTTATTGAGTTTTTAGCATATTCCCAAAAGAATGCTAATACACTGTTACAAACCTAACAAAGAGAGTGTTTGAGGTGAGGGATCGTGGGCATATTTCACAAACTTACTTTTAAAACCATACAACGAAGAAGCGGCATAATGAACGACTCTTTACAGAATACGGATCTCATTTCACACTTCTCACATCCATTTTAGGGAGGTCGAGTGGTGTGCACGATTACATCAAAGAGCGAACAATCAAGATAGGGAAGTACATCGTGGAGACAAAGAAAACCGTTCGTGTCATTGCGAAGGAATTTGGTGTTTCCAAAAGTACAGTACACAAGGATTTAACAGAGCGTCTGCCTGAAATTAACCCCGACTTGGCAAACGAAGTGAAAGAAATACTCGATTATCATAAATCCATCAGGCATTTAAGAGGAGGAGAAGCGACAAAGCTCAAATATAAAAAAGATGAAATTCTCGAAGGAGAGCCTGTTCAGCAATCGTAATCACCTGGCATTGCCTTCTTGAAATCGTTCATAAAACATCCGCAAAAATTTGTAAAGAACTTATTGTGCTTCCAACTTTTTTTCTATATTTTATGATAATATATATAATTAGGGCACAATGTGGATATTTACTGTGAAACAGATTTTCAAGGAGGATATAAATAGATGTTTGCAAGGGATATTGGTATTGACCTCGGTACTGCAAATGTACTGATCCATGTTAAAGGTAAAGGAATTGTTCTGAATGAACCTTCCGTTGTTGCACTTGATAAAAACAGCGGCAAAGTGCTGGCGGTTGGCGAAGAGGCAAGACGAATGGTTGGACGTACACCTGGGAATATTGTTGCGATTCGCCCGCTGAAAGACGGAGTTATTGCTGACTTTGAAGTAACAGAAGCAATGCTGAAACATTTTATTAACAAGCTGAATGTAAAAGGCCTGTTCTCAAAGCCGCGCATGCTCATTTGCTGCCCGACGAATATTACATCCGTTGAGCAAAAAGCAATTAAAGAAGCTGCAGAAAAAAGCGGCGGGAAACATGTGTACCTTGAAGAAGAACCTAAAGTTGCCGCTATCGGCGCGGGTATGGAAATATTCCAGCCAAGCGGTAACATGGTTGTAGACATCGGAGGCGGGACGACGGATATCGCGGTTATTTCAATGGGCGATATTGTCACCTCCTCTTCTATTAAAATGGCTGGGGACAAGTTTGACATGGAAATCTTAAATTATATCAAACGCGAGTACAAGCTGCTGATCGGCGAACGTACTGCGGAGGATATTAAGATTAAAGTCGCAACTGTTTTCCCAGACGCACGTCACGAGGAAATTTCCATTCGCGGACGGGATATGGTTTCCGGTCTTCCAAGAACAATTACAGTCAACAGTAAAGAAGTTGAAGAAGCCCTTCGTGAATCTGTCGCTGTTATTGTTCAGGCTGCGAAACAAGTGCTCGAAAGAACTCCGCCTGAACTTTCTGCTGATATTATTGACCGCGGCGTTATTATTACCGGCGGAGGCGCGCTCTTAAACGGCCTTGACCAGCTGCTTGCCGAAGAGCTTAAGGTACCGGTCCTCGTTGCTGAAAATCCTATGGATTGCGTAGCCATCGGCACAGGTGTCATGCTTGATAATATGGACAAGCTTCCTAAACGCAAACTAAGCTGATTTCACAAACCTCATTCTGAAAAAGAATGAGGTTTTTTTATGAAAAAGCCTTCACGAAAAGATGTTAAATGACGATAATAGGATAAAATACTGAGTTTTTATTATAGAACGAATGTTCCTATATGACAACTGGAAAAAATGCCATTTTTAGAGGTGGGAAATTTGTTAAAAGGATTATATACAGCAACATCCGCAATGATTGCCCAGCAGCGAAGAACGGAAATGCTTTCAAATAATATTGCTAACGCAAATACATCAGGATATAAAGCTGATCAAGGCTCTATGCGCGCGTTCCCTGAGATGCTGCTCAGCAGAATAGAATCAAAATCTCCGGCCGGGACATCGAGGACGGAAATCGGTTCCGTGAATACCGGAGTATATATGCAGGAGCTCAAGCCTCTCTTTACACAGGGAAGCCTGAAGTCCACAGACCAGCCTACAGACATTGCATTGATCGAAAATCAAGTTCCGATGAATGCGGAAACCAATGAAAACGCGGCTCTTTTTTATCCGGTTCAAACAGCGGATGGAATCCGTTATTCAAAAAGCAGCACATTTTCACTAAATGAGAACAACCAGCTGACGATCAACGGACGCCCTATTTTATCGACGGATCGCCAGCCAATCACTGTTGATAATGAGAATTTCACTGTGTCTGAAAACGGTACTGTTACAACGAACGGACGCACAGCCGGCCAGATTGATGTCAGAATGGCGGAAGATGTCCGCAATCTCAAACGGGACGGAAATGATTTGTACAGCACGGCGGACGGTAATGATCTGCCAAGCGCAGCCGGAAATAATCAGGTATCCTATTCATTAAAACAAGGCGTCTCAGAGCTTTCAAACGTGGATGTGACAAGCGCCTATACAGAAATGACTGAAGCGTACAGATCGTTTGAGGCGAATCAGAAGGTTATTCAGGCTTACGATAAAAGTATGGATAAAGCAGCGAATGAAATCGGAAAAATTTAAGATAACGGAAGAAAAAACGGGGGACATCAACTATGCTCAGGTCAATGCTAACGGCATCAACAACCTTAAACCAGCTGCAGCAGCAGATTGACACAATCAGCAGCAACCTTTCAAACAGCAACACAACCGGCTATAAGGCAAAAGATACGAATTTTTCTGAGCTTGTCAGACAGCAGTTCGATCAGGTTGATGAAAAAAACGAGGAAGTGGCAAAAGCCCGAAAAACGCCGCCCGGCTTGCGCCTTGGCGTCGGAGCGATGATGAATTCACGCCTTGTCTCTGATCAAGGGAGCATTCAGAAGACGGATCGCGATCTGGACATCGCATTTACGTCTCCATACCAGTATCTTCAGGTAAATGTAAATGGAAACCGCCAGTATACGAGAGACGGAGCATTATATTTAACGCCTTCAGCCAATAATGCCAACCAGCTTCAGCTCGTTACTGGAAATGGGTATCCGATTCTTGATGAAAACGGCAGTACGGTGAACATCGACAGCTCAATGAAGAATATCACCATCAATAAGAACGGCACCTTAACCGCATCTAATGGAAATGCGGTTAAGCGGTTTAACCTTGGCGTTGTCCAAGTGAATAACCCTCAAGAGCTGAAATCGGAAGGGAATAACCTTTTCTCTATTGATAATGCGGCAGCTTTTGAAGAGCTGAATGGCGCAAATAGACAAAACATCGGCATGCAGCAGGGATCACTTGAGATGTCCAATGTCGATATTTCAGAACAAATGACAGATTTGATCACGTCCCAGCGTTCGTATCAGCTGAACAGCAGAACGATCACAATGGGAGATCAAATGCTCGGTTTAATCAATTCAGTCAGATAATAAGAAAATGGGCGTTTTTCAATCAGCCGCGCATGATAAAAAAAGCGGCTTTTTCGAAATCGTCCTTTTTTTTGTAGTATTCCGTAATATCTTCTAACAGCACTTCTAAATCCACCCACGCCTCGATTTTTTCTAATTCAAGCACATATTCGAGCAGCTGCTCATAGGGATCTTCCACTGAGGTGTAGAGGGCTTCAAGCGTTTTTAATTTTAAATAAATGGTTTGAATGTCTACCTTTTCAGATAATTCTTTTCCTTTTTGAAGGACGGCTTTAGCTTCTGTGATGTTCCCTGTTTTAAACAGCGCTCTGACAGACTCGTACACACAATGAAGATATGAGACTGGTGAATTCATTTCAAATTCTTGATTCTTTAATACTTTTCTAAAGTAAAGAAGTGCTTCCTGATCTTTTTTCTCGGTCGCTTTTAAAAAGCCAAGGTTATAATAAGCGTGGCATAGCAGGTTTTCGTCATGTAGTTGCTGGGTTTTCTTAATGATTTCTTTGAAAAGCTGTTCAGCTTTTTCATAGTGCTCTTGATCAATATAATTCACGGCGAGCAAAAGCTTACAGGTGATTACCTTTTTGATATAGCCGAATTGGTGCAAATAGATGTGTAATGCCTTTTTGACGTATTGGATGGAAAGCGGCGGTGATTTCATCAAGTAATAGGCGCCGGCGGTTTGATAATATAAATCAGCGGCTTCAAACGTATTTTGAATGGCGGCCAGGTACTGTTCAGCTTTTTTAAAATGATGTACTGCATGTTTCGGAGCTGTTTTTACCATCTCATATAACCCAGAGAAAAAATACAGATAATATTTCAATTCATCATCCATTTTGTCTTCCAGGCCATATAGGTCATCGAACAATGAATCGAGCCCGTTCTGGTTTTCAAAAAGCAGCTGATGGCGGGCCTGAAACAATTGATAACGCATCCAAAGTTTTGTGTTCTTTTTGATCTTCGGAAGGTGCTGGTCAATTTTCTCTTTCAGTGTGCAAACGTGATTCATTTTGCGTTTGCTCATTGCTGAATACCACTCGTCTAACATGTTTAGCATTCTTTTTTCAATAAACTTCGAAATCATTTTCCTACCTCTTTGCTATTGGTAAAATCTATAATTATCATATCATAACTTTTGACGGCTCTCATTGACAGTTGGTTACATTTTAGCGCGGTTGAAAAAGAGATTAATTCATAATATACTTTTCAAATGTACAGATTGGATCTTTGATGATTGCTATACATACTAATGCAGATGAAGGAGATGTCAAGACAATGCTTGATACTCAGCAAATTAAAGAAATTATTCCTCACCGTTATCCGTTTTTGCTTGTGGATCGGATTACGGAAGTTGAAGAGGGCAAACGGGCAAAAGGCTATAAAAATGTAACCGCTAATGAAGAGTTCTTTAACGGACATTTTCCTCAGTACCCAGTTATGCCCGGCGTATTAATCGTAGAAGCACTCGCTCAAGTCGGAGCTGTTGCGATGTTGATTAAAGAAGAAAACCGCGGCAGACTGGCTTTTTTTGCAGGCATTGATAACTGCCGCTTTAAAAAACAAGTCAAGCCTGGTGACCAGCTTCACCTTGAGGTTGAAATCATTCGTGCCCGCGGCACAATCGGGCGCGGAAAAGGCGTTGCCACAGTTGATGGCGAAGTCGTTTGCGAAGTTGAACTGACTTTTGCCCTCGGAGAATAAATGAAAAAAGGCAGATGGCCAGCGGCACATTTGTCTTTTTTTCTTTACAAATATAAAAAGCGGGTGATTGTATGTGGAATGAATTTAAAGCCTTTGCCATGCGGGGGAATATCGTAGACCTTGCGATTGGTGTTGTGATAGGCGGCGCTTTCGGCAAGATCGTCACATCTCTAGTAAATGATATCATTATGCCTTTGGTCGGTTTGCTGCTGGGAGGGCTTGACTTTTCAGGCCTGTCGTTTACGTTTGGCGATGCTGTAGTGAAATATGGAAGTTTTATACAGACGATTGTGAACTTCTTAATTATATCGTTCTCCATTTTTATCGTCATTCGGACTTTGAATGGGTTAAGGCGCAAAAAAGAAGCGGCAGAAGAAGAGGCTGCGGAGGAAGCGGTGGATGCGCAGGAGGAGCTGCTGAAAGAAATCAGAGACCTGCTGAAGCAGCAAGCAAAGTCGCCGGAATAAAAAAGATGCCGTTAGAAACGGCGTCTTTTTTTATCTCAATTTTCGTTTAGGTTCGTTCTGTGTCCTTCAGTTCTTTAGGGCTTCCTGTTGTTTCAGCGAGATGAATGAGCATTGAGACAGAGGTGCCTGCATCCGGAATGCTGCTGATCATCAACTCGCTTCCGCAAAAATGTTTCAGCCGCTGATTGATATTTTTCAATCCGACGCTGCGATTAAAATCCGTTGATAAGAGATCTATTTGTTTTTCCGGAGTTATCCCGGCACCGTTATCCTCTACTTTGATGTAATACTCATTTTTGCTTTGTTTTTTAGCTGTCAGTTTGATCCATCCTCCGCCTCTTTTCTTGCTGACACCGTGAAGAACGGCATTTTCCACCAAGGGCTGAATCATTAAAGGCGGAAGGATAAAGTCAATGTCTTCATCTATATCGAAAAGAACCTCAAGCCGATTACCGAATCGCGTCTTTTCTATAGAAAGATAGGAATTGATAATCGAAAGCTCATGTCTGAAGGAACTGATGGCTGATGTATTTTGAAAGTCAAAACTCATTCTTAAATAGTTAGTAAATTCCTCTGTTACCTCCCGGGCCTTTTCAATATCCAAATGAGTGAGAGAAATAATCGTGTTTAATACATTATAAAGAAAATGAGGCTTGATTTGCGATTGGAGAAATGCCATTTCCATTCTAGTGGCTTGATTTGCTGTATGTTTCATCATGATCAGGTTTTGAATACGCGCCATAAATTCAGAGTAATGATAAGGTTTTTGCAAAATGTCATTCGCTCCGGCATGAAAAGCCTTGTATTTGTCATGGCCGATAATGGCAGCTGTAATGATGAGAACCGGAAGATCAACCATGCTGAATCGTTCGCGAATTTTCATACAGACTTCGAAACCAGTCATATCCGGCATCATCAAGTCCAAAATAACCAAATCAAGCTTCGTGCAAGAGATGATTTCTAATGCTTCCTTTCCGTTCTTCACAGCAATCACATTGTAGGGCACACCTTCAAGCATATCGCTCAAAATTTTTAAACTGTCAATGTTATCATCGACAATCAGGATGGTTGGAGCGTCAATATGCTCAGAGTAATAAGGCGTGCTAAATGAGATATCTGATAGATCTCTCTCGGATTGTAATTCAGGAAGGCGTTTTTTTGTTTCAGATACAGGTTCATTTTGGGCGATCGGCAAGGTGAAATGGAATGCCGAACCTTTTCCTTCTTCCGATTCGACCCAAATGTCTCCGTTATGGAGCTGAACCAGCTGTTTGACAATGCTGAGGCCAAGACCGGCACCATCGTCTTTATTCTTTTCGGCTTGCTGAAAAGACTCAAAGATGGTTTGGCGATCGGCTTCTGAAATGCCGCTTCCTGTATCCGCTACTGTCACTTTGATCATGTTGTCGTTCAGTCTTGAAGCAGAAAGTGTGATTTGGCCCTCTTTTGTATATTTGATTGCATTGTCTACTAAATTGGTTAATATTTGGCGGAAGCGGTTTTCATCTGCGAGCACTAAAGGAAGATCGTCAGGGATATGGTTCATCATATTCAAGTTTTTATGTCTCGATAAAAGATTGTAGAAATTCATTTCCGAACAAACTAAAGTATAAATATCAACAGGAACCGGGTGGATTTGAAGCATGCCCTGCTTTATTTTTTCTAAATCCAGGATGTCATTTACCAGATTGGACAGCCTGTAGCCCATGCGGATGACGAGCTGCATATTTTCTTTCTCTTCTTCTATCGTTCTTTTTCCTTTGCCGGCCAGCAGGGTCTGGCATATATTAATGATGCTGTTCAGCGGTGTTTTGAATTCATGTGATGTTTTGGCGATAAATTCATCCTTTAGCCGGTCAATTCTGAGCAATTTCCACGACAGCACTTCATTTTCACGGAATGCTCCGGCAAATTGCTGTGCCATTAGCAGAACGATCGCCAGCAAAGCGATAACTGTTGGCACTGAATAAATCGAATTAAAGGAAAAGGCTGTTTTGCCGCTGTAAGCTGATATGGTGGTTAAAATGACAAAAGCACTCATTGAGATAGAGGCGATGGTCAGATACAGGCTTCCTTCCATTTTGCGGATCGCAGCAATCGTGAAAATATATGTAATATAAACCAGAGTCGAGACGGCTAGCACAGAATGTAAGATGTACGAGGTATGGCCGATAAAACCGACGGTTAAAAAATCTGTGACTAAGACCAGTCCGGAAGAAACGGTGGCTATGCGAATAAAACGCTTTGAAACAATCTCTCTGTAAGCAAAATAGAGATAGAGAAAAACCGCAATGCTGACAAGCACTGTAGAGATGGCCCTCAATGAATTTAGCAATGAAAATGAAATTGACGGATAAAGGAGGAATATAATCCGCTCTTTTCCGATCATCAGAATAATGAACGAAAACAGAAGACACATAACAGAAAAAAACAACAAATGTTTATCTTTTTTTCTTTGCAGGAAAAAGCCCAGAAAATATAATCCGGTAATGAAAAAAGCTGTAATCATGATCGTATCATTAAGAAAGGAAATTTTGTTTTCCCGCACTATTTGGTCCTGAGTGCCAAAAGTAATTGGCTTTGCGATTCCCCATCCCGGCGTTTTTCCGAAGTTCGAAAATTGTACGACAAGTTCATTGTCACCCTTGTGAAGCGTAAAAAAGCTCGTATATGGGCGGTTTTGTGCCGCGAAATCAGGATTATCTGAAGGGCTTCCGCTTTGGCCAATGCGTTGTCCATTAAAATAGATGCGATTGGCGCTGTAAATAAACGACGTGCTGATCCCAAATACCTGATGGTCTTGCTTTGATCTTATGGTTAGCTTATATGTTCCGTAATCTACATTCATACCTTGTTTTGACAGCTTTACATTGCTGGGGACATCAACGAAGAGAGGATCTTTTCCTTTTGCTGAAGCGATTTCTTTTGGTGACAGAATCTGATTTGGATACAATGTCCATTCTCCGTTCAGCTGTACATTCCCATCCTTCTGAAAATCCCAATTCTCCAAGTTCATGACCCCATGCCTTGCCGCAGGAAGCGTTGATCCGGAAAAATGGTCAATGGCTATGAAAACCATAAAAAATGCAGCGTAACCGAAAATAATTGAAGTAAAGATGAATTTTTCTTTCATATTATAGCTCCTTTATTCAAGCAGGCTCATTCTAAATTCCTATTTTTTATAAATATTGTAAGTGTAAAATTTCAAAAACTACAATAGAAAGAAAAAGAATCCAGATAAAGGGGTTATTTGTCATGATATAATAGAAGTTATTTACTGATATCTCGATTTTACATATAGGGTGGGATGTTTTGTGAAAGCGTTAATTGTTGATGATGAGCACTTGGCATTGCTTCATTTTAAGAAAATGCTTGAACGAACAAACGCCTTTCAATCTATTATGGCGTATCAAGATCCAGTTGAAGCCTTAGAGCATCCTGAGACTCCTGCTGTAGATGCGGTGTTTCTTGATATTGAAATGCCGGGGGTAAACGGCATTGAGCTTGCTGAGGCGATTCAATCGATGAATGAAAACATCCAAGTCGTTTTCATCACGGCTTATAATGAGTTTGCTATCAAAGCGTTTGAGCTGAATGCCATTGATTATTTGCTGAAGCCTGTCATATACAAGCGGCTTGAGACAACTGTTGAACGAATCAAAACGAATCATATGCTCAAACAAAATGCAGAAAATACCGAGGCGCATTTTTCCATCCAATGTTTTGGGAGCTTGCAGTTTCATCAAACCTTAAAGGATGTTAAAACAAGCATTCCAGTCAAGTGGAGAACGTCGAAAGCACGTGAAATATACTTATTTTTGCTTCACAATCAAGGCCATGTGGTCAGTAAAGACATGCTAATCGATCTTTTTTGGCCTCATTACGATGTTTCAAAAGCAAGCACCCAACTTTACTCCACCATTTACCAAATACGAAAATTATTCAGCCAGATCCCTTTCAGCCAAACTATCGAGAAGACTGATACTGGATATATTCTTCGGCTTTCAGGCGCAAAAATCGATGTTGTCGAATGGGAAAAATCACTAAAAGGGGCGCCGCCGCTCAATACGGCTACATTACATCTGCACATGGATATTTTCATGTCCTATCAAAATCATTACCTACTGGAGCATGGTTATCTTTGGGCAGAACCGGAAAAGGCGCGTCTTTCCCAGCTTTGGCTTGGAAAGGCCTATGAACTGATCGATTATCATATTCATGAAATGAACGATCATCAAGCGATGGACATTTGCCTGCAAGCCGAGAAAATTGAGCCATGCGATCATAAAATTATGCAATACAAGCTGCAGCTATTCAACAAAAACGGGAAGGTAGAAGAGGCGATAAAAGAATATCAGCGTTACAAACAAATGAAGGATCAAATTAATTAAAGAACTCCAAACCAGTATGTGTCGATTGCCTTTCGATGCACACTGGTTTTTTTGTGCACTTAAAGGGAAGGCCCTCGCCATATGTCTCCTGGGTGAAACTTCAACTTTCTCCAATTCACTTCAATCATACATGATTTCTGAGTTGTACAGAAATTGTATAGTTCCATTTCATACAATGTAGTTTGGTTCGGATGGCAAATCTTAGTTTTGAAACTCATTCGGTATTAGCAGTTCTTTTTGGGGGATGAGACATGATGTTATGGTCTCGCGGATCAATCGGCAAGTGAAAGATAGATAAGAAAGCGAGGAATGAAAAGTTGAGAACGAGGAGTTTTCCCTTAGGGCTGAAAAAAAGCGGGCGGATCGTTATGATCATAAGCCTTGCCATCTTTTTCTTCTTCAGCCAGATCGCAAGCTATACTCTTACAGCACAGGCTGTGGACGTAACGTCAAGTGACAGCCAATTCTTCGATTCGGTAACAGTTAAGGACGCCAAGGGCCAGATTGTTGACGGATCAAAAGGAAACGAACCGGCACTAACACCGGGGGACGAAGTGAAACTGACATATGAATGGTCATTGAAAAAAGACAAAAAAGCAGATAGTGAACAGGATATCAATGTGGAGATACCTAAAAGCTTTACATTTGATAAAGGTGCAGAAGGTGAGATCAAATCTGCTGATCAGGTCATCGGCAGCTATCAAGTGCCGGCGGGCAGCAGCACCATGACAGTAAAATTAACAACTGCATCCGCGGATATTCCTGATGCCAAGGGGACCATTACACTGCCAGCTAAGTTTACTGCAGATGTAAAAGAAGATGAACATACAGCAGCAGCCCTTTTTCAGCTAGGGGGAGGCAAAACCCAGCAGGTGATCATCCCTGTTAAGAAAGAGGAGACACCAGATGCCGAGGCGGAAGATCCAAAAAATGACTCTTCTGATACTGCGGGTGATCAGGAAGGGACAGATGACAAACCTGCACCTTCAGTCAGCAAGGATCAAAAAGAGGAAGAACAGCAACCGTCAGACTCTAAGAGCGGCGAATCCTCTAAGAGTGATGATTCAAAAAAAGTGTCATCCTCAAGTCAATCAGCTTTCAAAAGCTTGCAAACTGAAGAAAAACAAATTACGCAAAACATTTTAACCGGCGTGACATTGACGGACGAAAACGGAAAGCCATATGACAAGGGCAATCGCGCCAATACGAATTCTCCGGTGAAAATTTCAATTGATTGGGCTATTCCTGACGATTTAGGAAAAACGATCAATGCCGGCGATAAATATGAATTTGATTTGCCTAAAGAATTTATTATGCATAATGACATTGTGAACCTGCCGTTAGGCGCCGGAGACACCACCTACGGGACATTTTCTATTGATACCAACGGACATGTGGTGATGACCTTTAACGGCGAGGTAAAAGACAGTTCTAATGTCAAAGGCACATTGGTTATCAATACGCAGTTCAACGAGAAAAAAATAACGGGTTCGACAACACAAAAGATTCCATTCCCTGTGAATTCCGATACTCCTGAAACAACAGTTTATTTTAAACCCAATGTGAGTAAAACCATTGATAAATCAGGTGTATTGGATAAAGGCATCAATCCCGGTAAAGTAACATGGACGGTCGATGTCAATAAAAAGTTGGATCAAGTCAAGAATGCCAAACTCACGGAAAGCCTTCCAGATGGCGTAATCTACCGTTCAGTTAAAGTGTACGAACTTAATGTGAACATTGATGGTTCTGTCAACAAAGGAAATGAAGTTTCTTCAGGCTACAGTGTTGATTCAAAAGGAAATGTCACATTTGACGGGACAATTGATTCAGCATACCGCCTTGTATACGAAACCGACATTGACAATAGTGCGAAGCCGAGTGAAGGCGGAAATGTAACGCTGACGAACAAGGCGGCATTCAGCGGAGACAACCTGGAACCCATTTCTGCAGAAGCCACTGTTGCAGCCAAGTATGGAAAAATGATCGCGAAATCATCTACCGGCTATGATGGAGAATCTCAAACATTCAGCTGGGCTCTTTCATACAATTACGGTGAGAAACAGATCGACCAATCCAAGGCCAGCATTAAAGATGCTTTTGGAACTGGCGATTTGCATCTTGTGAAAGATTCTTTGAAGGTTATTCCTATTACCTTTGGACAGAACGGCAGCGAGCAAGCGGGAACGCCTTTAAAGGAAGGCGAGGACTATACGCTGATCGATAATGGAAGCGGATTTGAAGTCAAATTTAATAAAAACGTAACGAGCGCTTACAAAATCATATATCAAACAAAGGTCAACAGCGGCGTGATCATTGATAAATCGACAACATACACCAATAGCGTTGTGACCGGAACAGGGGATTCGAAAGAGGCTTCTGGAATAGCCATTCAGCAGAATCTCATCAAAGGATATTCAAACGTTGATTATGAGAAGAAGACGGTTGATTGGACGATTACAGTTAATAAAAATAAATACTTGATGAACAATTGGACTTTAGATGACCAATTTGAAAGCGGCGGAATGGTTCTGCTTGATGAATCGTTCAAGCTTCAAGACACAACGAACAACAAAACATTACAGAAAGACAAAGACTACACGTTAACAAAAAAACCTGATCATAAAGGCTTTACTTTGGCATTGATCGGAGATTATGCAAAAACAGACAGTCAATTTAAGATCACTTATACGACAACATTCAATGCCGATTATTCTAACGAAAGCGTTAAGAATACAGCTCAGTCGACATGGACTGATCAAAACGGCACTGAGCGCACGAATAAGGTATCAAGCGGTTTTACGCCGAATCATCAGACGACAAACAATGGTTTCAAGAACGGTTCATACAACGCGGTTTCAAAGGAAATCACGTGGAAAATCGGTGTCAATTATAATGGCGAGCCGACGAAAAACCCTTATATCAAAGATGCCATAACAGATCCTCAGCAATTTGTGCCGGGTTCCGTTGTCGTTAAGAGTTATACGATCAATAAAAACGGCTCGATCACAGAAGGAGACGCGCTTGATCCTTCCAAGTATGATGTCGAAGAGCCTTCTGCAAAAAATGAACGCACGCTGACGGTACACCTTAAAACAGGCGATTCTGTACCATATCTGATTGAGTTTAAGACATCACTCAAAGGACAGGTCATTGATCAGAATCAGTACACAAACAAGGCAACCTACTATAATGACGGTTATGCAGACCGCACACTGACGGGCTCTGTTTCAGTTACGAACGGAGGAAGTCTGGTTTTCAAAGGCGGCAAACAAAATGGAAGCTACATCGATTGGAACATCAATGTCAACTCCAGCCAATCAACGCTGGATGACGTAAAAGTTACTGATACGCCGGATGAAAATCAAATATTAGATGCGGATTCTTTTAAAGTGTATCAAGCAAAGTATGATGAAAACGGAGTGGTCAAAGACAGCAGCGGAAATCTGACCGCGGGAGATGTCGAGCTTCAAAAAGACAAAGACTACACGTTAGACATCAAAACTGACAATACAACAGGGGAACAATCGTTTGTCCTGACATTCATAGGCAGCTATAAACAAATTGACCGCGCCTATGTGATCAAATACCGGTCTTTGATTAACATAGCCGGCACGAGCGGCCATGTTAAAAATAAGGTGTCCATTTCAGGAACAAATGTGAAGGAGCAGACTCAAGAAAACAGCAGCTCGATCTTTGTTGCCATTTCAAGCGGCGACGGTTCCGGATCCGGAGAAAAAGGAAGCCTGACGATTTTTAAGACTGGAGAGGACGATAAAGCTCTTGAAGGAGCAGAATTCCAGTTATGGTCTGAGGACTCCAAACAGCTCCTCCGCACTGGTACGACGGATGCCGGCGGGAAGCTTACATTCGGAAATATTCGCTACGGTTCCTATGTATTAAAAGAAGTAAAAGCGCCTGACGGATATACCATCAGTGATGCTTATGCAAAAGGAGTCTCTGTGAAGATAGACAGCAACTCCTCAAAGACAGGAGCGCTGTACAAAGTCGTAAATCAACAGAACAAGGTGACGCTTATCAAACAAGACGAACAAAACAATCCTTTGGCAGGTGCTGTTTTCAAGCTGGAGAAAAAGTCAAATGACGGCACCTATACTCTCATACGAACAGATATCAAATCTGATAAAAACGGTAAAGTAGAAATGAACGGTTTGCCGGCGGGCTACTATCGCTTGACAGAAACACAAGCTCCTGCAGGCTTTATCGTAAATACAAAAGCGATTCACTTCTCAATCGCAAAGAATGAAAAGAATCAAGTGTCTGATGTTAATTTGGGAAAAATGACCAACTATCAAGGGAAAGTCTCACTGACGAAGGAAAATGCTGAAGGCCAGAAACTTGAAGGCGCAGTATTCAACATTGTCGATCAAGATGGAAAGGTCGTTCAAGAGAAGCTGACTTCAGATAAAGACGGTAAAATCGAGGCTTCGGGTCTTGCGCCGGGACGCTACGCCTTTGTGGAAATAAAAGCACCAGCCGGCTATGTGCTGAATACAAAGAAAAAAGAATTTACCATCTCAGAATCTGCAGCAGGAAAGCCTGAAGCCGCAGATGCCGGAATCGCCGTTAACGATAAAGGCTCTGTTGAGCTGACGAAGGAAGATGCCGATGGCCAGAAGCTTGAAGGAGCCGTCTTTAAGATTATCGACAAGGAAGGTAATACGGTTCAAGAAGGACTGACCTCAGATAAAAATGGGAAAGTCGCAGCTTCAGGCCTTGCACCGGGACACTACGCTTTTGTTGAAACGAAAGCGCCAGCGGGCTATGTGCTGAATACAGAGAAAATTGAGTTTGAGATCTCTGATTCCTCTGAAGGAAAGCCTGAAGCTACAGATGCCGGGATCGCTACTAACCATAAAGGCTCCGTTGAGTTGACGAAGGAAAATGCTGAAGGCAAGAAGCTTGAAGGTGCAGTATTCAACATTGTCGACGAGGAAGGAAATACGGTTCAAGAAGAGCTGACTTCCGATAAAGATGGAAAAGTAAAGGCTTCGGGCCTTGCGCCAGGACGTTACGCCTTTGTTGAAACGAAAGCGCCAGACGGTTATGTGCTGAACACAGAGAAAATAGAGTTTACCATCTCAGAATCTGCAGCAGGAAAGCCTGAAGCCGCAGATGCCGGGATCGCCGTGAACTATCAAGGATCGGTTCAGCTGACGAAGGAAGATCAAGATGGAAAAGGCTTAGCAGGCGCGGTATTCAAAATCACGGACAGCAATGGGAAAACAGTGAGAGACGATCTAGTCTCAAAAGAAGGCGGCAAAATTGAAGTTGACGGGTTAGCGCCGGGAAGCTATCAATTTATCGAAAAACAGGCGCCAGATGGATATCTTTTATCCGAAAAGCCAGTGTCATTCACCATTAAAGCAGAATATGGCGGCAAACCTGAGCAAGTGAAAGCAACAGCGGTTAATACGAAGAACCTTGTTGTCCTCACCAAAGTGGATCAGCATGATCAGCATAAAGTTCTGCAAGGTGCGGAGTTCAATTTGACAGATGCCAACGGCAAAGTGCTGAAGTCAGGTTTGGTTACCGATGACAAAGGACAAATCACGGTGCACGGCCTTAAAGCTGGCGAATATCAGTTTGTTGAAACAAAAGCGCCTAAAGATTATGAGTTGGACCAAACTCCTATATCGTTCAAGATCACAAACACAGACACGAAAACAGTCGAAATCACCGCGGAAAACATATTGGCACCAGGTGACGTAAATGTGAAAAAAGTGGATCAAGACGATAAAAATACCGTTTTGGAGGGCGCTGAATTCAAGTTATTGGACGAAAGCGGCAAGCCTGTAAAAACTGACGGGTATGGAAAAGAGCTTTCTAAACTCTGGAAAACAGATCAAAATGGGCAGTTCACTGTAAAAGGCCTTGCGCCGGGAAGCTACCAATTGATTGAAACGAAGGCTCCCGAAGGTTATAAACTTGACGAAACACCGATTGAATTCACAATTGAAAAAGGACAGTCAAAAGCTGTTGAGATCGTAGTTTCTAATCAAAAAGTGAAAACACCAGCGCCTGATAAGCATGATCATCCTGATAAACCTGCACCGGGCGGAAATGGAAAAGACGATGGAGATCATCCGAATACCAATGGTACAGATGGCAGCTCGGATGGTCAGTCGAACACAGACAAAACCCTCCCAAAAACCGGAGATACAGACAGCATGCTGACAGCAATGATCGGTATCCTGCTCCTTATGGCAGGCGGAGGCTTAGCTGTTGCCTCAAGAAAGAAACAAAGAAAAGGATAAAGTTGAAGGCACCTGATCATTGAAGAATCGATCAGGTGCTTTTTTGAAAAGTGAAAGTGACACGGAGCGTTTTTAGAAGGATGCATAAGAAAGGGTTTTTTGCATGTACAAGAAAATGATCATTACGGTGTTCATCCTTTTCGGACTGCTGCTGATCTCTTCTCCTTATATCAAAGGTGGAATTATAGCTTATCTTAGCAAAAGCCAGAGTGAATCGGCCTTAACTGTGGAGCAGCTGAAAAAAAATAATGAGAGAGAAGCGGAATATGAATTTGATTCAATCGAGCCGCCTGAGTTAATGGATGCTGTAAAGGCCGGCTTTAATCACGATCAAAAAGCGGTTATCGGGCGGATAACAATTAAAAGTGTCGATCTGGAGCTTCCGATCGTAAAAGGCACAACCAATGAAAATCTTTTGATAGGGGCGGCAACAATGCGCCCGGATCAAAAAATGGGTGAGGGAAATTATCCGTTGGCGGGCCATCATTTGAAGCAAAAGAATCTTCTGTTCGGACCTCTGGAAAATATAAAAACAGGTGCCCAAATTGTCATCACGGATTTTAAAAAGGATTATATCTATTCTGTAACATCGAAAGACATCATATCGGAAATGGATGCAGATGTAGTTGAGGAGACAAACAAAAAGGAGATTACGTTAATCACATGTGACAAGGCGGTCAAAACCGAAGGGCGCCTCGTTGTGAAAGGGGAATTGGTTGATTCTTTTGGCCATACAAATTAAATATGGAAAAGAAAAGCTGCCGTTCAAAACGGCAGCTTTTTTCATGCATAACATATTTATTCAAAAAGTCTATTGTGATGCTTTTCGGTTCTGTGTCTGTTTTGGGGAACATGCCCCCTCATATTTATAATTTTTGCTTAAATGCCTCAATGAGTTTTGTTCCTGTATAGCCCTCTTTTACAAGGGACTCGAGAATGGTTTCAGTGCCCTGCTGTTTTCTTGTGACCATTTGTCCATAGAGTAAAACCTGGATGCTTTCTTCCAGCTTGACGATATTTTTCACTGCTGCTGTCAGCTGGGCGGGGCGATTGCTTTTTTTCGTGATCGTTACAAATACTTTGGCTTCAGATTGGCTGTTTTGAAGCTGTTCAAAAAAAGACAGATGTTCTTTCTGTACAAGCGCCTCAATCAGCCAGTGATTTTCACCGTCTTCTTTATTTATAATCAGTCCGTCAATAAGGGGAAACTGTTCAATTGATTGTTCTTCCTTGTCCACTCGTTCCACATTCAGGTCAACCAGTTTAAAGGTTTTCATTTCTTCTCACCCCGATTACTTCCAAAGTTTTCTTGCCTTCCATTATAACATAAACGTTTTCGAGGAAAAAATCCTGCAATGTTGGGGCTAAAGAATTTTGTATGAGCGAAACATTTAATAATTTCTATTTTTTCATTATACTGTAACTGACTATGGATTACGGAGAGATGTGGTATGAATCAATTTCGTTTAAAAGAAATTTATATTGACGGCGCTCCTTCTGAAAGCCATTTGATTCAAAAGGAAGTAACATATATGTTAAGCCGTAAAGAAGTGTTTGAGGTTCATCTGAACAAAAAAGGAAGAATAAGTTTTTTATACGAAACACAAGATGGCATGGAGCAGTATAAAATCAAGCTGTCAATGCCGGAAAAAAAATTGAGCTTTCAGTGGTTTGCGTGGGATGGCTCTTCCTATGTGCGCATGAATACGCAAAACTGGCTGACAAAGCAAATCTTTTTCCGTTTTTTAAAAAGTACATATTTCTTCAAAGGAAAAAAGCAAAAGATGTTTTTAGCTGAAGGAAAAATGAAAACGAAAGATAAAAACAGAGGCTGAAAGCCATTTTTAAGCGTTTTTCTTTTTTTGTTGCATCATTTACAATACATAAAACCGCAAGGAGAGGAGGAATCGCATGTTCAATCAGGTCATGCTTGTCGGACGTCTTACAAAAGATCCTGATCTTCGCTACACTTCCGCCGGTGCGGCAGTTGCACATGTTACGCTCGCGGTAAACCGCAGTTTCAAGAATGCTTCAGGTGAAATCGAAGCTGATTACGTCAATTGCACACTTTGGAGAAAAACAGCTGAAAACACAGCGTTGTATTGCCAAAAAGGTTCTCTCGTCGGCGTAAGCGGACGGATTCAGACAAGAAGCTATGAAAACGCGGAAGGCGTTAACGTGTATGTAACAGAAGTGTTGGCTGACACTGTTCGTTTTATGGACCCTAAACCCCGGGAAAAAGCTGCTGATTGACACCCCTTGCTCCTCCCGTTATCTATCCATTCACTATTATCCGGATCTTCGCATCATCCCCTCAAAATTGACCAGTCGACCAGACTGGTTCTTTCTTTTTTGTCTACTTAGGAAAAATTGGTTCTCTCGACGCATTTTTACTTAAAATCACTTATTAGTGTTGAATAAAATTAAATAAAAACTTATAATTGCTTATAAATGATTGCTGAGAAAAGGAATGAGGGCGTGTACCAAGAAGAAAGATTAGTAGCGATTTTGGATTTTTTAAAACAGCATAACCGAATTACAACGGAGCAGATCTGTACGCTCCTGCAAGTGTCAAGGGATACAGCGCGACGAGATCTTGTGAAACTTGAGGAACAGAATGCCATCATCCGCACAAGAGGCGGCGCCATTTTACCGACTGTGCATCAGAAAATTCAAAGCTATTCCGGCCGCCTGAAAACAGTGTCTGAGGAAAAAAATAAGATCGGCAGACTTGCAGCATCGCTTATTCATGATGGTGACCGGGTGATTTTAGACGCCTCTACAACTGTTCAGGCATGTGCAAAGCATTTGAATGCGGTTGATTGTACGGTAATCACCAATTCGATTAATCTTGCGGATGTGCTGTCCGATACAGAGGGAATTGAAATTTATCTGCTGGGAGGCAAGCTGGAAAAGGAGCACCGCTTTCTGTACGGGTCCTCTGTGATTGAAAAACTCTCAAGCTACCATGTTGATAAAGCGCTGATTGGTGTGGTCGGTATTTCCGAACATGGCATTACAATTGCGCATGAAGAGGATGGCATGGTGAAGCGGAAAATGATACAGCAGGCAAAGCAGGTCATCGCGCTTGCAGACCATTCTAAGCTGGGCAGCACCAGTTTTTATCAGTATGCGGAACTGAATGAAATCGACCTCTTGATTACAGACAGGCTGCCGAATCAGGCATTTTGTGACTTGCTTGACCGAAACGGCGTTGAGCTTCTCGTGACAGAGCAGGATGAAGGAAAGGACTGACAAACGTGAAATTAATTGCGATTGATTTAGATGGAACCTTACTCAACAGCAAGCATCAGGTAAGCTTGGAAAATGAAAACGCACTGCGGCAGGCGCAGCGGAACGGTATTGAGGTGGTGGTGTCAACTGGGCGCGCTCATTTTGACGTCATGTCAATCTTTGAACCGCTGGGGATCAAAACATGGGTCATCAGTGCAAACGGCGCCGTCATTCACGATCCCGACGGCAGGCTTTATCATCACGAAACGATTGATAAAAAACGGGCGTATGATATTCTCTCATGGCTTGAGTCGGAAAACTATTATTATGAGGTATTCACAGGTTCAGCGATTTATACTCCGCAAAACGGCAGAGAACTTCTTGATGTTGAGCTGGACAGATTCAGAAGCGCAAATCCGGAAGCGGATCTTTCTGTCCTTAAGCAGGCGGCCGAGGTGCAATACAGCCAATCGGGCTTTGCTTACATTAACTCCTTTCAAGAGCTGTTTGAAGCCGATCAGCCAATCGATTTTTACAATATTCTCGGCTTTTCTTTCTTCAAAGAAAAGCTTGAGGCAGGCTGGAAAAGATATGAGCATGCCGAAGATTTGACGCTTGTCAGTTCGGCTGAGCACAACTTTGAGCTTTCTTCCCGCAAAGCTTCCAAGGGGCAGGCGCTGAAGAGGCTTGCAAAACAGCTGAATATTACGCTCGAGGAAACCGCGGCTGTAGGTGACAGTTTAAATGACAAATCGATGCTGGAGGCTGCGGGAAAAGGTGTAGCGATGGGCAATGCCCGGGAAGACATCAAATCGATAGCCGATGCTGTCACCTTAACCAATGACGAACATGGTGTCGCACATATGATGAAACATTTGTTGTGAGTATATGTGCTGCCACAAAAGCGCATCCTGTTGATAACCGGCGTAACGGATTTTTTGGAAATTCGGCGTGACGGCTATGAACGGAAAAAAGCTGGCTCTTTCAGAGCCAGCTTTTTTAGTCATGATTATTGCGCTGTAGCGCTTAGTGTAAACAATTCTTCAAGCTCCTGTGTGGAAAGCTCGGTAATCCAGTTTTCACTTTGGATAATTTGATCGTTCAGGGTTTGCTTGGATTCAAGCATGACATCAATTTTTTCTTCGATTGTTCCCGTCGTAATCATTTTATGAACGTGGACAAAGCGCTCCTGGCCTATGCGGTATGCACGGTCAGTCGCTTGATTTTCAACCGCCGGGTTCCACCATCTGTCATAATGGATGACGTGATTGGCGGCGGTCAAATTAAGTCCGGTGCCTCCAGCTTTGAGTGAGAGAATCAGTGTCGGATATTCTTTCCTCTGAAATTTCTCAACGAGTGTATCCCGCTCTTGCTTGGAGAGACTCCCATTTAAAAATTGCACAGGTTCCCCGAACGTTTTTTCAAGCAGCCGCTTCATCATGTTCCCCATTTGAATGTATTGCGTGAAAATCAGGCAGCTTTCGTTTTGGGCGCGGATCGCTGTCATCAGTTCCAGCAATTTTTCGAGCTTGACTGATCTGCCGGCCAGCAGCTCGGTTTGCTCTTCCTTTAAATAAAGCGCGGGATGATCGCATATTTGCTTGAGCCGTCCAAGCATGCTGAGGATCAGCGCTTTTCGCTGCATGCCGGTCAGTGATGTCATATGGTCAAAAGTGTCTTTGACGAGCTGCTCATAAAGTGATGCCTGCTCGGCTGACAGCGGGATAAATTCTTTTTCTTCCAGCTTCTCAGGAAGATTAAGCGCGACCTCTTCATCCCGTTTCGTCCGGCGGAGAAGGAATGGCCGGATTAATTGCTGAAGCTGTCCGATTCTCTTTTCGTCCCGGTCTTTTTCGATAGGCAGCACATAGCGTTTATGGAAGCCGGTCAAACTGCCGAGGTAGCCTTTATTCATGAAGTCAAAAATGGACCACAGCTCAGTCAGGCGGTTTTCCATCGGCGTGCCGCTCAGCGCGATATGGTGAAGCCCCTTCAGCTTCCTGATTGCGCGTGATTGCTTCGTATGCGCGTTTTTAATATTTTGCGCTTCATCAAGGCAGATCGTGTTCCATGTCACAGAAGAAAGCTCTTCAGTATCGGCATGTGACAGACCGTATGAAGTGAGCACCACGTCTGCGTTTTCATAATGCGCAGCGAAATCATCACCCTTTGGCCGGCGCGGCCCATAATGGAGCGCGACAGACAGATCAGGGGCAAAAGTTTGAAGCTCCCGCTGCCAGTTGCCAAGTACGGATGTCGGCGCAATAATCAAATGAGGCGTTTTTTGCCGGCCTATTTCCTTCACGTGAAGGAAATAGGCGATCATTTGAATCGTTTTCCCAAGCCCCATATCGTCAGCCAGACAGGCGCCAAAACCGCTTTCCCGCAGAAACAGCAGCCAGTTCATGCCGTATTTCTGATAAGGGCGGAGCGTTCCTTTGAAAGAAGGACTGACTTCGTGCTCCGGCAGGTTTTCCGCGGCAGTGAGCTTTCGAATCAGTGACCTGAGCTGTTTAGACAGATCAAACTGAATGCCGGCGAAAGCGGATGTATCAATCAGATCCGAATCCTCAAGTCCGCCATCCTGCTGATCCATTAGCTCACGCGCCAGAATATCAGACATGTGGAGTCCCTCTGATTCTGCTTTTTCCATCAGGCGTTTCATCTGTTTGATAAACTGCGGATCGATTTTAACCCATTGCCCGCGGATATTAACAAGGCGCCTGTTGCTGGCGACAAGCTCATTAAATTCAGCCTCAGTCAGTTCAATTCCATTTGTAGCAAACCGCCAGTTGAAATCAAGCAGTGCATTCATGCCGACAAATGACTCGCCGCGCGGGGAGGAAGACACCTTTGCTTTCAGCATCATGTTGCTGTCTCTGACAATCTGCCACCAGGACGGCAGGAGGATTTCTACCCCCATATCGACAAGCGTCTCACTTGCTTCTGACAGGAAGATCCAGGCTTCTTCCTCCGAGATCAGCGTTGTCCCAGAATCAAACGACAGCCACGGAACCGTTCTGTGAAAGCGGTCCTGCTCACGCGCGATTTTATCGCTGTACGCCTGCCACGATTTTTTGAGGCTCTTCAGCCCGTCAAAAAATTCTACAGCGCCGCTCTTTTTATCGCGTAAAAACATCTCGATCTTCCATTCGTCTCCGTCAAAGTCTGGTTCATTTAAGCGCAAGCCGACAGTAAATGGAGATTGGTCGTCAATCCAGCCAATGCCTTCCAGAAAATCCTCTTCATCAAGAAAATGGCCGCGGAATGACGTAACCGCAGGCGATTTCTCCTTGATATGTTCCCATTTCTCCCGCAGGTCATCGTCGTATTGGATGTAATCCTGCACGGCAGAGGAAAACCATTCCGCAGTAAAGCCTTCCAGTATATTATCGCGGTCCTTCCAGCGAAAAACACCGTTTGTCCATGCGTCATAGTCAGGCAGAAAATCGCCGTCCGCGATAAATTCATAGATGGTCGAGGCCGCCTCGATCAGCGGCTCCGTTTCTTCTGTAAGCTGCACGGAGCTGAATGAGTTGAACGAGTTTTTGCCGAGAAGCTCTACAGTCATCCATGGAGATAGCAGGACAGCAGTCGTCCCGATGAAGCTGACATCCTCTAGAAAGGTTCCGTAAAATGAGGATTCATGCCATTGGAACAAATGCTTTTTCATATGGCTGTAGGGAAGAGGCTGCTCATTCTCATCAAAGGCTGAGAGCGTAAATGACCCATCTTCCATTTGTTCGACGTGGATGAGAATTTCTTTAAGACTCGCCATCAATCAACTTTCCTTTCTGCAGTTCTTCTTGAAGCGCACGCAGGCGCTTGTAATGCGAGCTCAGCAGCTGAATATACCGCTCCCACACCTTCTGCTTTTTCGCTTTTTTGTACAGGGTGCGCAATTTTTTCAAATACCGGGCGGCTTCCTTGTACGAGCTGCGGTTCTTCTGATCGATGAAAAAAGCCACTTCTCTATGGTAAGCCGGTATAAGCGCCTCAGGGTCGCTCGCTGCAATTTCCTTGAGCATCATTTTATCCATTTCATTGATGGAAAAGCCGACAAGGCTATGAATTTCAATCCACTCGGCATAGCGTTTTTTTTCATATAAATGATGGCTGTATTCTGTGAACGTATACGGCAGACAGCCCGCGGCAAAGCGCTCAAACAGCGCTTGATCATTGGTTTGCTTTACATAGGCATTCAACAGAAGGAACAGCTCGCCGATCACATCGCGAATCTCTTTAAACGGCTTATCCAGCTTCGTATAACCCATCGCAATTGGCTCAATTTGCTGGTACCATGTTTTAAGCCGTTTCCAGTCCTTCTTGGCAGTCATTTCACTCAGCCATTGGAATGTATAAGGGAGCGCTTCTGGCGGGAATTGATCCGCTTCCGCAAAAATAACGTCATCATTCTTTTGCAGGAATTCCAAATGCAGGCGCCCGAATTGCAATTCGGGAGAAAAACGCCGTCCTGCTTCTTTTTTCAATATCTCCTGTTCACGTGCCACCCATTTTGGCCGCGACAGCAGCGCACTCCAAATTTCACCGAAGACGCGGATGCGTTCATATTGGAAAATTTCTTCTTTCAACAGCAAAGGTCGGATAACATCCGGTGTTTTATCCAAAAACGGATCAAGCGCAAAAGACAGCGCGTATGTTTTTAATTTATCAATAGAGCTGTAGATTGTATCCATCAGCTGTTCAACGTACGGATTGAGGGAATAAAAATCTTGTTCGGGGTTCAGCTTGCCCGCTTCAATCAATGTGAACATGCGAAGCCAAACCGCAATCGCGGAATGAATCTGATACAGGCTTTTCAGCTCCGGCTTGTTCGGCCCATGTTTTTTTAATGCGGACAGGTAGCCGTAATAAAGGCCCTGCATGTTTTGACTGCCTTCTGGCGTACGTGCCTGCCAGAGAGAAAACTCTGAATCAAAAAAAGCAAGCCAGCTTGAAAGCGATTCTTCATTCGGCAGCACCTTTTCCTGAAACTGGCGGCGGACGAGCTCTTTGCTTTCCTCAAGCTTTTCCCTCTCGAGCCAATACTCTGTAAAAGTACCCACTCGCTCGAACATTGCATATACATATAAAAACACAGCCAGCATATGGCGGCAGATTCTTCCGGACGGACATGAACAGCCGCTTTTGACTATGACAAACAAGTTCAATGTGACCCGCACAGGCACAACATCCTGCACGTAAGCCGTAACTTCCGTCGGACTCACTGCTTGTAAACGATAGACTGAATCCTGCCGATATAAAATAAGGGCTTTTTTGATCAGCTGAACATTTTCTTCATTGTAAGGAAGAAGTTCTTTTAACTGTTCAGCAGATGCCAGCACATCGTCTTTGGAAATCATATTCTGAAGCATGATTATCGCTCCTAACCGAGTCACGTAATAAAAAGATCCAATTTCTCTATTATATCGCAACACATCGGCCTTAAAAAGTTTTTCCTAAAAAAGGACATAAAAAATGGGATGTGTCGAATGATGTATTAGAGATTGCAAATTGATAACCAGCATCATATAATAATCGTGTTTTCAACTTAATGGAAGCTGAAAGGAAAAAAAGATGAGTGAAAAGAAATTGAATCAAGAAGAATTTCTGAAAATTTTGATGCATGCACATGAAATTGGTGAGCAGTCATCTGAGATGACGACGAAGGAAATGCTTGAAAATTTGATTTCTCATATTAAAAATGGATATGCAACATAAAAATCCCGCACGCCTTTAGCGGGATTTTTTTATGCGAGATTACGTGACTGCACGAATAAGAGAAAATGAGACAGCACTGTCAACACAGTAAATATAGCGCTTACATAAAAAAGAGTAACATATCGTTTTGTAAAAAAATGTCGAATTATGTCACGTGAAAAGCTGGAGAAATGCGGTTTCAACGTTGTATAATCGTAAATGGAAAAGGATGTTATAAGAGATTTGGAGGTATCATGGGAGAATCTACTAGCTTAAAAGAGATATTATCAACGTTAACAAAACGCATACTTTTGATTATGATTGTAACCGCAGCTGCCACTGCTGCCGGCGGACTCATTAGTTTCTTCGCACTTACACCCATCTATGAAAATTCAACTCAGATTCTGGTCAACCAATCGAAAAATGAACGAAAAGAAGTTCAATTTAACGATGTCCAAACCAATCTTCAGTTAATCAATACGTACAATGTCATCATTAAAAGCCCTGCCATCTTAGATGAAGTCATTAAAGAAATGGGCCTGTCGATGACATCCCAAGAACTGAATGACAAAATTACCGTATCCAGCGAACAGGACTCCCAAGTGGTCAACATATCAGTCAGGGATGAAAACGCGGAAACAGCGGCTCATATTGCCAATACTATAGCATCTGTTTTTCAAGACAAAATCACATCTATTATGAATGTTGACAATGTCAGCATTCTGTCAAAAGCCGAGGTTTCAGAACATCCGTCCCCTGTATCGCCAAAGCCGCTTCTAAACATTGCCATCGCGTTTGCGGCCGGATTGGCGGGAAGCATCGGACTGGCCTTCCTGCTTGAGCATTTGGATAATACGATCAAATCGGAAGAGCAGCTCGAATCCTTGCTGGACATACCTGTTTTAGGGACAGTTTCCACCATTGCGAATGAGCAGAAAACAGCAAAGACCTTACAGGGTTTCCAATCTGAAAAAACGGGGAGTGGACATTTTGGCGCTTAGAAAAAGCAGAGACTCGCGGATGCGGAGAAATGTCATTGCAATGACAGAGCCGAAATCCTTGAACTCTGAACAATATCGGACGATTCGCACGAATATAGAATTTGCTTCAGTGGACCGCCAGATGAAATCAGTCATGATTACATCGGCTTGTCCGGGGGAAGGAAAATCAACAACGGCCGCCAATCTGGCTGTCGTATTCGCCCAACAGGGAAAAAAAGTGCTCCTGATTGATGCTGATTTGCGAAAACCAACAGTACATACGGCCTTTTTCCTTGAAAATACGGTTGGCTTAACATCTGTTTTATTAAAGAAAAGCTCTATGGAGCAGGCTGTACAAGCATCGTATGAAAAACATCTTGACGTGCTGACGAGCGGCCCGATCCCGCCAAACCCGGCCGAGCTTCTCTCCTCGAAGTGGATGAAGGAGCTTGCATACGAAGCGTGTGCGGCATATGATATGGTCATTTTTGATACGCCGCCTATTCTTGCCGTAGCAGATGCACAGATTTTAGGCAACGTGGCAGACGGTTCTGTTCTGGTTATTTCAAGTGGGAAAACAGAAAAAGAACAAGCCGCAAAAGCGAAAGAGGCGCTTGAAACGTGCAAAAGCAAGCTCCTTGGGGCGATTATAAACGGCAAAAAGCTTTCGAAGCACTCTGAATACGGATATTACGGAAACAAGGACAATTTCATGCAAAATAAATAACGTGCATCGTGCCCGTTATTTATTTTTGCGAAAAAAGGGGGCTAGGACATGATCGATATTCACTGTCACATTCTTCCCGCATTGGATGACGGGGCAGGTGATTCGGCCGACAGCATAGAAATGGCAAGAGCCGCTGTTCGTCAGGGAATCCGGACGATCATTGCGACACCTCATCATAACAACGGTGTGTATAAAAACGAGCCAGCCGCAGTCAGAGAAGCAGCAAATCAGTTAAACAAACGTTTAATCAAAGAAGACATTCCTTTACATGTGCTTCCGGGACAGGAAATCAGAATCTACGGCGAGGTGGAACAAGACCTTGCCAAACGGCAACTGCTTTCGCTGAATGATACAAAATACATCTTGATTGAGTTTCCGTTTGATCACGTTCCCCGATATGCGGAGCAGCTTTTTTATGATTTGCAGCTGAAAGGATATATTCCGGTTATCGCCCATCCTGAACGCAACAGGGAAATTCGCGAAAACCCGTCTTTGCTGTATCATCTTGTGGAAAAAGGAGCAGCATCTCAGATTACTTCAGGAAGTCTTGCGGGGACCTTCGGCAAGCAGCTGAAAGCATTTTCTCTCCGGCTGGTTGAAGCCAATTTGATCCATTTCGTAGCCTCAGATGCCCATAATGTGAAAACGAGAAATTTTCACACCCAAGAGGCTCTTTATGTTCTAGAGAAAGAATTCGGCTCGGAACTTCCTTATATGCTGACGGAAAATGCAGAGCTTCTCCTGCGGAATCAGACCATCTTCAGACAGCCTCCGCAGCCGGTCAAAAGAAGAAAATTGTTTGGTCTTTTTTAACAGCCGATTCTCATTTCACCACTTTCTTTTTGAGAGCGATATAATAGTGTATTGTATGGTTGAATCACATTTCAGAAATCTGTACAGGCTGTACCCGACAGGCTATGCGGGAGATCATTCGCATTCATGATAGGATGTTCTCATACGATATTACGGAAGCTGCAAAGCAGCAATTTAACTGTTGGAGGGAAACAATGAATATAACAGTCATCGGAACAGGCTATGTCGGTCTTGTGACAGGTGTTTCTCTTTCTGAGATTGGACATCATGTAACCTGCATTGATATTGACGCTCACAAGATTGATGAAATGAGAAAGGGCATTTCCCCCATATTTGAACCAGGTCTTGAAGAGCTGATGAGAAAAAATACAGCTGATGGACGGCTGAACTTTGAAACGAGCTATGAGAAAGGCTTGGCACAGGCAGACATCATTTTTATAGCGGTCGGCACACCGCAGAAAAGCGATGGGCACGCCAATCTGGAGCAAATTACAGATGCGGCCAAACGCATCGCAAAGCATGTCAAACGAGATACAGTCGTGGTAACGAAAAGCACAGTGCCCGTTGGGACAAACGATTTGATTAATGGACTGATCACTGAACATCTAGCGGAGCCTGTCAGTATTTCGGTCGCATCCAATCCGGAATTTTTGCGTGAGGGGTCGGCGATCTATGACACCTTTCATGGTGACAGGATCGTGATCGGGACGGCCGATGAGAAAACAGCAAATACGCTTGAAGAGCTCTTCCGTCCGTTTCAAATCCCGATTTACCAAACGGATATCAGAAGCGCCGAGATGATCAAATATGCCTCAAATGCTTTTCTGGCCACTAAGATCAGTTTTATAAACGAAATTTCGAATATATGTGAAAAGGTCGGCGCCGATATTGAAGCAGTCGCGTACGGGATGGGACAGGATAAGCGGATTGGGAGCCAGTTTTTAAAAGCGGGCATAGGCTACGGCGGCTCTTGTTTTCCAAAGGACACAAACGCCCTCGTGCAAATTGCCGGCAATGTCAAGCATGATTTTGAACTGCTGAAATCGGTTATCAAAGTCAACAACAATCAGCAGGCGATGCTGGTTGATAAAGCGCTGAACAGGCTCGGCGGGGTGACGGGAAAAACGATTGCCCTTTTAGGCCTGTCATTTAAACCGAATACCGACGATATGAGAGAAGCGCCGTCAATTGTTATTGCAGACCGTCTCGCTGCGCTCGACGCCCGTATTAGAGCCTACGATCCCATTGCAGTTAGCCATGCAAAGCATGTTCTCCCGCAAGCTGTTGAATATAAAGAGACGATCGAGGAAGCTGTCAAAGGGTCTGACGCCGTCATGATTTTAACCGACTGGGCTGACATTAAACAATTCCCGTTAGCGGCTTATCAGGATTTGATGGAAACGCCGCTCATATTTGACGGCAGAAACTGCTACACATTGGATGAGGCTTTGGCTGCAGGAGTGGAGTATTATTCTGTCGGACGGAAGGCGGTTGTTCCGTCAGGTGCAATTCAATAGATGAAAAAGAAAGGCTGGTTGCGTGATATTATCCCCTCTAAGTAGACAGTGTAAAAAGCCCGCTTTTCAAAAGTGGCTGTTACACTATACGTGGAGGGGATTTTTTATGGCGAGAAAAGGGCAACACTTTCAAAACTATACGAAAGAATTTAAGATGAAAGCTGTCAAAATGTACGAGGAAGGAAACAAAAGCTATAACACGTTAGCTGAAGAATTAGGGCTTCGAAGTTCAACCCAGCTCAAAAATTGGGTGAAAACATATCGGGAAGGCAAGTCTTTTGATGATCAAAGGGGAAAAGATACAAAGTCAGACAATCCTTTTATTGGACGCCCTAAAACAACGTTTAAAAGTGTTGAGGAAGAACGAGATTATTTAAAGGCACAGGTCGAATACCTAAAAAAGCGCTATCCAAATCTGCATGGGGAGGACGGATTTTGAAGGCAGCACGATTTGAAGCTGTTCACGAATTGAAGGACCGTTATCCGATTACGTGGCTGGTATGTATCGCCAAAGTGTCACGGTCAGGGTACTATAAATGGCGCAAGGCTCAAAGGTTTCGAATGGCAAGGCAACAGAGAGATCAGATCATAAAAGAGCACATCATGGCGATTCATCATTCACGCCCTTTCTATGGCTATCCTCGGATTACTGTCGCTTTAAAGAAAGAAGGTTTCTGCGTCAACCATAAGCGTGTTTACAGATTGATGAGAGAGATGAACATCCACTCGATTATTCGAAAAAAGCGTCGTTATTTTGGAAGAAAGGCATCGGTTGTCCTGCCAAACCGGCTTAACCGAGAATTTCAAACCAATCAGCCTAATCAGTTATATGTAACCGATATTACCTATATTGCTTGCGGACAACGATTCTATTATCTTTCTGCAGTACAAGATCTTTACAACAATGAGGTTGTCGCATGGAAACTGTCAAAGCGAAATGATCTTGAACTGGTGATGAAAACAGTGGAAAGTTTAACAACTCAACGGGATGTCCAAGGGGCCATTCTCCACTCTGATCAAGGATTCCAATACACAACAAAAGCATATCAAAAGCGACTTGAAACCGTTGGTTTGAAGGGCAGCCATTCCCGTAAGGGAAACTGCCTGGATAACGCCTGTATCGAATCATTTTTCTCGCACCTCAAAACAGAGAATACATACTTTTCTTCATGCCAAACTGAAAAAGAGCTCCACAAAAGCATTAAAGATTACATCCAGTTCTATAATCACGAACGATTCCAGAAAAAATTAAACCAGTGTGCTCCGGTAGAATACCGTAACACACTGGTTGCTTAGGCTTTTTATGGCTGTCTACTTGACAGGGGTAAGACCAGCGCACCAGTCTTTTTTTCATCTATTGCGGGGTGCTGAATACATTTGCTACTATTTAACTATTGTTTGGAAAATTATGCAGAAGTAGGGCTTCTTTAAACATTCGTTTGAAAAACATTAGAAGAAAACCAGAAAATAAAACCTTCCAAAAATAATTGGAGATGCCGGAAAAGGAGAGAATCTGATGAATCATCTGCCCGAAAAAATGAGACCGTACCGCGACTTGCTGGAGAAATCAGCGAAAGAATATGTGAAATTGAATGTCCGAACAGGGAAAACAGGACGATATGACAGCAAAATTGCCGGTGATCCCTATTTCCCCAAGCATGAAACATATCCGACTGACGAAAATGGACAGCCGATGAAGCTTCTGGCACAGATTAATTTCTCGCACATTCCCCAGCTTGACGGCTACCCTTCTTCAGGTATCCTGCAGTTCTACATTTCTGTTCATGATGACGTCTATGGATTGAATTTTGACGATCGATGTGAACAAAAGAATTTCAGAGTGATCTATTTTGAAAATATCATAGAAAACGAAGACGAGCTTGTTTCTGATTTTTCATTTATTGGTACAGGCGATTGTGATTTTCCGATTTTATCAGAAGCGGCAGTCGAGCCTGTGAAATCTTCGGAATGGGTGCTGCCTACAGATTTTCAATTTGAGCAGTATACAGGCATGGAAACAATGGAGTTCTTTGGTCAGTTCGGCGAGGATGAAGAAGACATTTATAATGAACTGGCTGAAAACGGATTTGGCCATAAAATCGGCGGATACGCTTCTTTTACCCAGCATGATCCGCGGGAATACGCATATAAAGAACACACCATCATGCTTTTACAAATTGATTCAGACGATGATATCGATTCAATGTGGGGAGACGTCGGCATCGCCAATTTTTTCATCACACCTGACGATCTAAGGAAAAAAGACTTTTCAAACGTTCTGTACAACTGGGACTGCAGCTAATACAAGCTTTTGATCCAAAGGGTCACACCTGATGCCAATAGGATGAGAAGCGGAAATAATATAAGCCAAATGACAAAATCAGACGTGGCCGACCAGATGAACAATAAGCTCAGCACTGAAAGAGGCAGATCAACAACATCTGCCTCTTTCAAGTGCCTTTATAACTATGACATTAGGTATTTCAATTTAATAAAACGCTTTTATTAGCTGTATAACGAACAAAAACAAGATCAAATACCTACATTTCAAGAGCGTTATATGCCTAAATTAAGCCATTTACCCTATTTAAGCCGCCTTCTGGCTATTTTAAAATATAATATATGGAAATAAAGTATGGAAAAGTCTATCTTCATCAGCCCCTCCATACGACTTTTTGAGTATTAAGAGGTGATTCAGATGGGTTATGAAAGTATGCTGGCGGATATCAAAAGTTCGCTCAACGGAAAAATTTCCGACGTTGAAGACAAGATCGAAAAGCTGAAAAAAGCAAAAAAGGACATAGACACACTGCAAGAAGAGGCAATCACTGAAATCAAAGAAATTGTAAAACCAGAATTGGGCAAGCATTGGACGGGAACAAAAGCCGATGATTTCGACAAGGGAAGAGAAGAGGCGAAATCTGAAGCATCTAAGATTGTGAATGATAAATATAACGAGTATATGGCTTCGATTCAAAGCAAAATATTCTGGCTTGAGACAGAGAAATTTGAGCTGAATTTGACAAAAAGTGCAGCGAATGCCGCAGGCGACCTTCTTGCTAAAGGAGAAGATTTCGTAGAAGAAGCAGGAAGACAAATTAGTAAACTAAAATGGTGGTGATCTTTTTTTATGTCAGAAATTAAGCTGAAGTACGACACAGTCATCAAAACATTAGATTCTGTCAAAGATGCGCTTGCTGACGTAACAATCGGCGCCGCGGGGTCCAATGGGAAAAATAAACTCGATTATACGAAAAAATATCATGAGCGTGAGGAGAACATCAAAACCATGCTCGGAGATTACAAAAAAGCGGTACAGAAAAATATCGAGGATACAAAGGATAACGTAGATTCACTTAAAGAGCAGGACGAGGCGATAGCGGTAAAATAGAACAGAAAGGGCAGTGCGATGAGTAAAGTATTTGAATCAAAATCTTTAATCGAAGAAGCGAAGAGCAGAAAAAAGCAATATGAGACGCTTGAGGAGCAGCTGAATACGCTGAAAAAAGCGTTTCAGGGAGTTGCAGATTTAGGCGATAATTTTAAAGGAAAAGGCGCGGACAATATTAAAGATTTTTTTCAGGGGCAGGCGGAAATCGTAGACAGCTGGCTGACGCTTGTCTCTGCTCAAATTGCGTTTTTAAACGGCATTTCAGGAGATATTAAAGATCAAGAACTCAATAATTCATATGTGGAAACTTCATTTTTGGATCATGAGCTGCCCAATGGCGACCTGAAAGCTTCAGAGATTGTCTCCGCTCATAAAGAAGAAATCGATTCTATTTTGTCAGGCATCAGCGATATTATTGATCTCGACATGTACACGCTTGACGAGTATGCAGATAAGATGGGCGATGCCCAAAAAGTCAGACGTGACACGATCACAGCTGTCGATAAGCTTGATGAATCCCTGACCACTGAATATCAAAATTTAGAATCTCTGGACAACGCAGTGCTCACCAAATATTCTGTTCTCATGCAGGCCACCAGCAACGGGAAGAGCGCATCCCCTATGTACTATGACAAAAAAGCCTTCCACAGCAATGAAGTCTACAAAAGCGTGATTGAAGTAGAAAATCAAGGAACAACCTATATTGATGCAAAAGCCCAGCAAGCAGAAGCAAGACGTCTCCAAGAAAAAGCCGAGGAAGAAGCAAACAAACCATGGTACGAAAAAACATGGGATGGAGTTTGCAACTTTACTGGAGAAGTCACTGGCTATTATGATTATAAAAGAGCAACTGAAGGCGTTGACCCGGTTACCGGAGAAAAACTCTCCACCGCAGAACGTGTGACAGCAGGAGCTATGGCCGCAGCCGGATTTATACCAGTCGTCGGCTGGGCAGGCCGCGCCTTCAAAGGCGGAAAAGCCATCTACAAAACCGGAAAAGCAGCTATCGCTGCTGAACACGCATTAGATGCCTACAAAACAGGCAAATCCTTAGACATTCTAAAAATGACAGAAATGGGCGCATACGGCCTTGTAGCGTCAAACGGATTCTCAGAAGCCGTCACGGGACGGGATATGTTTGGAAACAAAGTGTCTGAGGAGAAGCGGAAAACGGGTGCGCTGGAAGCGGCATTGAGTTTGGTTGGTGCTGGTGCATTGGCGAAGTCGGTTGACAATACGCTAGCGATGGGAAGAAATCTTGATAAGAGTTATTCTTTTTCTAAAATTAAGCAAAGTGGTCATATAAATAAAGAACAGATTGTTACTTCGACTGGCCATACATTTGACTTAAAGCCAGAGAAGAAACAATTATATACGAAGAAAGTAAATAATGATAAGTTACAATCAAGTAAAAAATCTGTCGATCCTGTCGAACAATCAGTAAGTTATTACAGAGTTCAAGGAGGAGGAGCGGGAAATAAAACAAGTCAGTATAGAATTAAAGTAAATAGTGATGGAAGCATTGCTATTCCTATTAAAAATGCTGATTTAAACATAAGTGCTTACAATTTAGAACACGCTAAATATTATCGAGATGTAGCAAGACCAGGCGGAGAAATTGTAGAATTTAAGGTACCTAAAGAGATTGATGATTTAATCAAGGAGACAGTAATTGATCAGTATGGATATACTAAAAACCCTCGTAACCAGGGGAGAACTGCTCCAAAGCTTGTTGATCCTACGACACCGGGAGTTAGTTATGAACTTCCGGCGGAACCATGGATAGAGTGGTTAGAGGAATATGGGCATTCAGCCAAAAAAATAGAATGAGAAAGTGGTGTTTTCGTTGTTATTAAAACCGGAGTATGCCCAAAATATAATAGTCGGGGTAAAGACTTCTTCTCAATTCTCATGGTATCTAACAGAAAGAGATGTTTGGATACTAGATATCATGAAATATAAAGAAGCCTATGAAAAAAACGGGTTTAGTTTTGATATGGACTTTGCTCTTTCTCTAAGAAATAACATTTCAGTTGTAAATGAAGATAATTATCGTCTTTATTTAAAAGAATATACTGACTATATTATCCCGTCTTCAGAATTAAAGAAGTTAGTTGAACATCAGGATTATGAAAGTACTATTCTAGAATTAAGGCCATCATTATATATAGACTTTAATCAAAAAATGCTTCTTTCGCTGTATCCTGAGTTATTACCTTTTGAAAATTATGTTCCTAATAATTGGACAGGGGTTCGGGAAGACTTTACTAGTTATATTCCTGAAGAGGATAGATACTGGATTTTTGATGAAGTAAATTATATAGACAAAGTTTTTAATGAGAAAGAAAGAGAGTAAAGGAGAAAATAAAATGTCAAAAGATGATAGCTTGGTAATAATAAATGAAAGTTTTAAAAAGGAGGGTAGTGAAGAAGATATAGAAGGATTAACAATAATGATTGATGGGGTTATAAAGCAGGTTTTTAATAAAATAAGAAATGAAAGAAATTATAACAGTAATAATGAAGTTATGAGAGATATTATATTTGAAGGAATTAATAGTATTGTTAAAAAATCTTAAGGCATTATTAAAAACAAATAAAAGCTTCGAGTTGGTTTGATTTTCTACCTTGATTGGCACTGAAGCCTTTCAAGGTTTTTTTATTAGTTTGTTGTCCACTTTTTTATATAGCGTAAATAAGTATAGGCTTTGAACGCGTCACAGTCGGCACCATGGCAGCCGTGGGATATATACCAGTCGTCGGCTGGGCAGGCCGCGCCTTCAAAGGCGGAAAAGCCTATCTACAAAACCGGAAAAGCAGCTATCGCTGCTGAACACGCATTAGATGCCTACAAAACAGGCAAATCCTTAGACATTCTAAAAATGACAGAAATGGGCGCATACGGCCTTGTAGCATCAAACGGATTCTCAGAAGCCGTCACGGGACGGGATATGTTTGGAAACAAAGTGTCTGAGGAGAAGCGGAAGCAAGGGGCGCTCGAAGCGGCATTGAGCTTGGTTGGAGCCAGTGCATTGGCGAAACACATTGATAAAGGCATCCCGCTTGCAACCCATTCAAAAGTCCAAAAAGCTAACAAGACATTAGAAAAAGTAAAACAATTCAAAGTCCCAACAAACGTCCGCGTGTACGCAGAACGCCCTGTAACTCCGGATGGCTTCACATTCGGAATCCCGACAGTCCGTGTCGATGTGGAAAAGACGGCTGTTAAGGATCTTGGGATTGTGAAAATGGTTAGTGATGGCGGTCGTAAGGGAAGCTCTCATAGTCCTAACATTTCTAAAAATCACGATAAAGTAGCGCACGATGGATATTATGGTCGTAAAGAATTTAGAACGATGCTTAATAATGCTTCGTTTACTCCGCATGGCCATAAACATGTTAAGGCTAAAACACCTGAAGAAGCAAAACGTTTTAGTATGACAGGTAAAAAAGCTGCTCAGTACTTACCAGATGTGAATAACAAAGCTTTAGAAAAAGAGGCACTTCTAAAAGGTCATATTATTGATAATGGAAATAACAACTATTATTTCATTTATGATGCAGGAAAAACAGTCGGTTATGATCTAGGTACACCAACAAGCTGGATTAGAGCGGAGTTTTCTGGTGGTGAATATCATGGTCATCCGATTGCTGGAAGTCGATTAGATAAGTATTTAAAACAACTTGGTATTGATAAGTAATAGGAGGCTTTTATGAGAAAGATAAAAAAAATGCCAGAAATAAGTTTACAACCCTTAAGGATTCCAAAAGGATGGACCATAAATCAAAACAGTTTTAGAGAAATTGATCCGAAAAACCTAGCACCAGACGATGAAAAATGGTTGTTTTTTTCACAAGATTTAATGCAATTAACATACTCTCGTAAAAATTACTTACTTGATTTAGGTTGGTATCCAGATGCGGATGCTAATGGATTTTATCAACTAGTTATGATGCAAAATGAGGATTGGGATCAACCCATATATGAATTTCAGACAAATAGCCATATTGAAATAGTTAAAAATATAGAATTTATATTAAACAAAGTTACGAATAATGAAATGTAGTTAAACATTTAATTAGAACTATTAATAAAGTTTGCAGAAGCTGGAGTTGTAAGTTTTCAAACAATTTTCAAAGTAAAAATGAATACAAAGAAAAACAGACACTAGTTAACAGGAGGTAGGATTGATTTTAGATGCATGTTAAACAAATACATTCTTTCAACCTAAACAGAGAAGAATTTGTAAAAACACAACAATCCCTTATCCATAAAATCAACCTATCCCCCTCCATCCACCTAGACTCCATCAACACCTGCGCAGGCGTCGACCTGGCCTATTGGGAGCAGGATGGAGAACCGTATGGGGTGTGCTGTATTATCGTGATTGACGCTGATACAAAAGAAATCATTGAAAAAGTGCACAGCATGGGGAGAATCAGCGTGCCGTATGTTTCCGGTTTTCTTGCGTTTCGTGAGCTGCCTTTGATCATCGAGGCGGCGAAAAAGCTGGAGACGGAGCCGGATGTCTTCTTGTTTGATGGCAACGGATATCTGCATTACAATCATATGGGCGTTGCCACCCATGCGGCTTTTTTTCTGGGTAAGCCGACGATTGGGATTGCGAAAACCTATCTCAAAATCAAAGGCTGCGATTTCGTTATGCCTGAAAATGAAGTATGCGTATACACCGATATTCTCATTGACGGCGAGGTATATGGACGGGCGCTGCGAACGCGGCGGGATGTTAAGCCTATTTTCTTGTCTTGCGGAAATAACATTGATTTAGACAGCAGCTATCAGATCACGATGAGCTTGATCAATCAAGAAAGCAGGCTGCCGATCCCTGTCCGCCTGGCTGACCTTGAGACGCATGTTTTGCGAACGTTTTATCAGAAAAATCACGTGTGAAACTTGCAGACCGGAGCTGCAAGTTTTTTCATTGATTTCTATATACAGGGCATTCTGTGAAAATGAGAGGAACCATATATCAAACGGCATTTCTGGGCCAAAATAAAAAAGCACCTGTCCAGGTGCTTTTTTCTATAAATGAGGAATCACAAGGCCGCCATACAAAAACGCCGCAATAATCAAAAATGCCGGATGCATTTTGAATTTTGTCATGGCAAGGAGGGAGATCCCCGCAATCACAATAGATTGGATCCAGCCGATCGCTTTGATGCCGTCTGCGCCGATTTGCCAGGTAAGAATGAGCATCATGACCGCTATGACAGGCTGGACGGACAGCGTCATGCCTTTGATGACAGGTGATTGGCGGAAGCGCTGGATGATGCGCAGCAGGACGATCAATGCGAGCGCCGACGGTACGACGGTTGCGATCAGGGCAATTAGGAAGCCGGGCCACCCGCCTGCGCTGTAGCCGACATACGCAGCGATTTTCGTGGCGATCGGGCCCGGCAATGCGTTCGCAAGTGCGAGCATATTTGAGAATTGATCGTTTGAGAGCCAGCTGTATCTGTTTACGACTTCTTCAAACATTAGCGGGATAGACGCTGGTCCGCCGCCATATCCCAGTAGGTTTGCGATAAAAAACGCCATAAATAAATAGATCGATATCATGAGGCTGACATTCCTTTATCTTTTGAATGTTTATTTGTGATTTTGTCTTTCAGTTTAAAATGAAACGCCCCGTACGCTAAGAAAATGATAATGACCAGGCCGGGATTAATCTGTAAAGTTTGCAGGCCGATAAAAGCGATGATAAAAAACAGGATGCCGGTAACCCAGCCGAAACCTTTAAGCGCTTTTTGGCCAAACTCGTACGCCATGATTCCGAGCATTACCGCAATTACCGGCGTGACGGCACCGATCATACCTGCAACAATTGCTGAATGGCTTAACACATTTACAGCCGCAAACAAGCCCACCATCGCAAGACATGTAGGCAGAATGTGGGCGAGGGTCGCCACAACTGCACCTAATGTGCCTTTTAGCTTAAAGCCCAGATAAGCAGCCATTTTGGTGGCAATCGGTCCGGGAAGCGCATTAGCGATTGCTAATATTTCTCCGAATTCATCATCGTCAATCCATTTATATTTATTGACCGCTTCATGGCGGATCAGCGGAATCACGGAAGGTCCGCCGCCGAACCCTAATATGCCGGTGCGAACCATTGCGGCCGTCATATCCCGATAAGGATGGTTTTTCATTCGTTTCTCTCCTTTACAGCTTCATTCCCATACGGCTTTTGTATCGTTTGATCAGCATCTGGCAATCAACACTGACGACGCCTCGCAATGGATACAGCCGTTTTGTTAAGAATTCTTCCATTTCTTGATCGTTGGCAAAGATCCCATGCATATGCAGCTTGCTCGGGCCTGTCATGTGATAAAGGCTGGTGACCGCAGGCTCTTCCTCAAGCTTAAGAGCGACCTCTTCTAAAAATTGCGGTTCTACCTCGACATTGAAAAACACGGAAACATGAATGCCGATTTTAGCGGGATTGATGACAGCGGTGAATTTTTCAATCACACCGGCTTCAATTAATTGGTTGATACGGGCCTGGACGGCGACCCGTGATAAATCGACTCTTTTGCCAAGATCCGTATAAGAAATTCTGCCTTCTTCATGCAAAATCGTGAGAATTTGTTTATCAGTCTTATCAAGTACAAGGTTGGGGATTTGATATTCATGACTCAATTGCTCCACCTGCTTTCGTAGCCTTTTAGCAATCATTTTATCATAAAAGTTACGTATCGAAATAATAATTTTTCATTTGTTTTCGAAATGAATGAGAAAATATCTTATTATTTGCGAAATGAAGAAAGTTCGTCAGTTTTTCTGCCGGATCAGTAGATGTGAAAAATTAGGCTCCCTATACTGAAGAAAATTTCTTAAAAAAGGGGACTTGTGATGAACAAATCTGTCATCGGTACAAAGCAAATGGTCGTCAGTCCGCATTACCTCGCTTCTCAAGCCGGAAACCGCATACTGGATAAGGGAGGCAACGCGTTTGACGCCGCTGTTGCGGTGAGTGCTTGTCTTGCGGTTGTGTACCCGCATATGACCGGACTTGGCGGGGATTCCTTTTGGCTAACCTTTCACCAGGAAACAAAGGCAGTAAAAGTCTACAATGGCAGCGGCCGTTCAGGAAAAAACGTAACGAGAGATGTATATAAGGGAAAAAGCGCGATTCCGCTGCGGGGGATTGACAGTGCCATTACCGTGCCGGGAATGGTTGATAGCTGGGATGCGGTCCTGAAGGAGTACGGGCGTCTGTCTCTTGCAGATGTATTGGAGCCCGCACGCGATTATGCCCAAAATGGGTTTCCTGTATCAGCTGATCAGTGTCGTCACACAGAAAAGAATATTGAATTGCTGGCTTCCACGCCTTACACGGCTGACATCTTCACGAGAAGGGGCAATGCACCTGTCCCGGGAGAGCGGTTTGTGCAAAAAGAGCTTGCAGACAGTCTGAATGTGATTGCTGAAAAAGGAAGAAGCGCATTTTATGAAGGAGATCTCGCTCAGCGGATTGTCTCACATTTACAGAATAACGGCAGTTACATGACAATCGATGATTTTAAAGCGCATCGGGGTGAGTGGGCAGCGCCTGTATCAAGTGATTATCGAGGATACAGTGTGTATCAGGCGCCGCCGAATTCTCAGGGATTTACCGGTTTATTAACACTGAACATTTTGGAAAACTATGATTTCACCCAAATCGAGCACGGTTCATTTGAGTATTATCATGTGCTTGTGGAGGCGTTGAAAAAGAGTTTTGTAGATCGGAATGCCTTTTTGACTGACCCTGCGTTTGCTGACATTCCGCTTGAAAGGCTTTTAGATAAAAATTATGCGAAACGATTTGCGGGAGAAATCGGCTATCTGGCAGAACCGGCAGAAAGCAGGCCGGTGGGAAGTGATACGGCATATGCGGCCGTAATCGATGCGGATGGCAACGCAGTGTCATTCATTCAAAGCCTGTACTTTGAATTTGGCTCGGCAGTCACTGCGGGTGATACAGGCATATTACTGCAAAACCGCGGATCATTTTTCTCACTGGATGAAAATCATGTCAACAAGCTTGAACCGAGAAAGCGCACCTTCCATACGTTGATGCCGGCTATGGTCTGTAAAGGCGGAAAGCCAAAAATTCTGTACGGCACACAAGGCGGCGAAGGCCAGCCGCAGACCCAGACGGCCATCATTACCCGAATGCTGGACTACGGAATGCATCCACAACAGGCAATCAGCGAACCGCGCTGGGTATGGGGCAGAACGTGGGGAGAGGAATACGAAGGTCTCAGAGTCGAGGGAAGATTCACAGACAAAACAATCCAAAAACTGAAAGGCAGCGGGCATCTCGTGGAGGTTGTCGGTGACTATGATCCGCTGATGGGACACGCGGCTGCAATCAAAGTTGATGAAGAAGGCTTTCTCCAAGGCGGAGCCGATCCTCGGGGAGACGGAGCGGCTGTGGGGATTTAAATAACTATAGGGTACAAATATAAATCAAAAGCATAAACATAAGGGAGACCTCTACAATGTGGTACATATACTGTTTATCTTCAGGTCTATAATGCCACTCCATAAAAATTCGTATTGAGTCAATCACAATAAAAAATAAAAGAAGCAAATATTCAACTGGAAAAAAGGAGAGTGAAACCACAAACAAAATAAGTAAAGTGATTTCGATCCATTTGTGTGTATTGCTGACATGCTTATATCGCCAGCCGGATTTATCAATACCGTATTTTTTCTTTATAAAAAATTGAGAGGCGAGACTGATGGTAATAGCGATCAGCATTAAAATCCAAAAGTTTGTCATTCCAATTCCTCCTCATCTACCTTTATACGAAGAAAAAGGAAAAACGTTTCATAAAAGAACACCCCGAGCTTACTCTGGGTGTTCTTTTTTTTGATATTTTTTCAGTTATTTACAGGCGATATTTTGTAATCATAAGGTCTTTTTGACTAGTTTCTTCTATTTAAATAGTCCTTCTCTTCAGCTGGGACGAATCAGTGTGAATTCTTCCCCCAGCTTGGCATAGTGATTTCCCGCCAATCGTGAGGCAGGTTTTAATTCATCCGTTAAAATATATCCCTTTTCTGCATCATACACCTTTTCATCTAGGTGGAAGCAGACAACCCTTCCGATGAGCAGATCTGCTGTAGTGATGCCTTGATCATTGTCAAAGGTAATATGCCGCTCTAATTTGCACTCAAAGCGAATGCGGGCTTCCTTAATGCCGGGAACTGAAACAGCTTTGCTTTCAACAGGATGAAGCGAGGTGCGTGTAAGCTCGCTTTCATCCGGCCTTAAGCTTGCAGCTGTTTCATTGATATCTTCAATGATGGCTTCATCACTGACATGAACGACAAATTCTCCGTTCTCCACTGCGTTTCGCGCTGTATCTTTTTGGTGTCCTTCCGTCCTGTTAACAGAAATACTGAGAAGCGGAGGATCTGAGCTGACGACGTTATAAAAACTGAAAGGCGCGGCATTGACCGCTCCTTCTGAAGAAAGTGTTGTCACAAATGCAATGGGGCGGGGAATAACGGTACCTGACAATAGCTTGTATGTGTCTTTGGCACTAAGCTGATCAGCTTGAAATATGTACATAGCAACAAACCGCCTTTATCGTTAGGATACCTTGATTATAACGAAATGGTTTAAAGGAAACCAAATGATGCGGGTTGCATATGTTATGTCATGACATATATCTAATACAGGGCAAATAAAAAAATAGGCTTCCGTACCTCCGCCGGCAGCCTATTGAAACAATGAAAACTTAGATTATTTGTATTTCTTTTTGACTACCCAGCAATTGCCGTCTTTCCAGTATTCTTTTTTGCTGTCATAATCATCGTGTTTTTTGTAGTGTTTCTTATGGGAACGATATGATTTTTTGTGAGTGCGGCATGATTTTTTAAAGCTGCGAGATCTTTTGTGAGTGCGACATGACTTTTTAAAGCTGCGAGATCTTTTGTGTGTACGACATGACTTTTTAAAGCTGCGAGATCTTTTGTGAGTGCGGCATGACTTTTTAAAGCTGCGAGATCTTTTGTGGCTACGAGATCTTTTATGGCTGCGAGATTTTTTGTGGCTGCGGGATCTTTTGTGAGAACAGAATGATTTTTTGTGGCTGCGAGATCTTTTGTGAGAGCAGAACGATCTTTTGAAGCTGCGAGATTTTTTGTGACTGCGAGATTTTTTGTGAGAGCAGTATGATTTTTTATGGCTGCGAGATTTTTTGTGAGTGCGGTGCGACTTTTTATGACTGCGTTTTTTTCCATGAGGCTCTTGGTATAAATAATCCTTTAAACCTTCTTTTTTTGCGGATTTCACCGCTTCTTTGATGTCAGAATGGGAATAGTGGCCCAATTTGAAATCCTCCTTTTAAAAATGATGTTAAGGATGAAGATCCTTACTACCCTCATAGTACGCGCGGTTTTAAAAAGTGTATAAGTGTTCCGCTGAGATCTTATAAAAATAAAAGCCTAAAATTTGTAAGGAGGATTATGGATGAAGAATCAATCCAATTTACCGCTTTATCAGCTGTTTGTTCATCCAAAAGATTTGCGTGAATTAAAAAAGGATATATGGGACGATGATCCGGTGCCAGCTGTGATGAAGGTAAATCAAAAAAGGCTGGATATTGATATCGCTTATCGGGGATCACATATCAGAGACTTCAAAAAGAAGTCATACCATATTGCCTTTTATCAGCCGAAAACATTCCGCGGCGCGCGAGAGATTCACTTAAATGCGGAGTATAAAGACCCTTCCTTGATGAGAAACAAATTGTCTCTGGATTTTTTCTCGGAGCTAGGGACACTGTCTCCAAAGGCAGAGTTTGTGTTTGTAAAGGTGAATGGGAAGAATGAAGGGGTTTATCTTGAACTTGAATCCGTAGATGAATATTATTTGGCGAAAAGGAAGCTGGCTGATGGCGCGATTTTTTACGCGGTGGATGATGATGCTAACTTTTCTCTGATGAGCGATTTGGAAAAGGAAACGAAGACGTCGCTGGAGCTTGGATATGAAAAGAAGACAGGGACTGTGGAAGATGATTTTTATTTACAGGATATGATTTTTAAAATTAATACTGTCCCTAAAGCCCAGTTTAAGTCAGAAGTGACAAAACACGTGGATGTCGATAAGTATTTGCGCTGGCTTGCCGGTATTGTATTCACCTCGAACTATGACGGGTTTGTCCACAACTACGCATTATACAGAAGCGGGGAAACCGGATTATTTGAGGTGATTCCTTGGGATTATGATGCGACCTGGGGCAGGGATATCCATGGAGAGCGGATGGCTGCCGATTATGTAAGAATTCAAGGATTTAATACACTAACCGCCCGGATATTGGATGAATCCGAGTTTCGCAAGTCCTACAAGCGCCTGTTAGAAAAAACGCTCCAATCTCTTTTTACGATAGAATATATGGAACCGAAAATCATGGCGATGTATGAACGGATTAGGCCTTTTATCTTGATGGACCCATATAAAAAGAATGATGTTGAGCGTTTTGACCGGGAGCCGGATGTGATTTGTGAGTATATTAAAAACCGTTCACAATACCTCAAAAATAATTTAAGTATTTTATAATGTGTGAAAATAGGTATTTTGCTGAAAAAGCGACAATTAGGCTATTGAATTAGTTCAACAAATAAACGTGACACGTATATATGCAATATGTTTATCATCTATGTATAAGTGACTAGGAGGAACTTGAATGAGCAAGAGGAGAATGAAGTATCATTCAAATGATGAAATATCTTATTATAACTTTTTGCATTCAATGAAAGATAAAATTGTTACTGTATATCGTGGAGGTCCGGAATCTAAAAAAGGAAAATTAACTGCTGTAAAATCAGATTATATTGCTTTACAAGCTGAAAAAAAAATAATTTATTATCAGTTGGATCATGTGAAAAGTATTACTGAGGATACCAATAATAGCACCACAGCAATTGAGACTGAGGAAATGCCCGACGCTGACGATTTTCATAGCTTAATCGGACAATTCATGAACCAATCAGTTCAATTTAATCAAGGGGGTCCGGAATCTAAAAAAGGAAGATTGGTCTGGCTGGGAGATGATTACGCTGCGTTAAACACAAATGAGGATGGGGTAGTGTATTTTAATATCCATCACATAAAGAGTATAAGTAAACATGAGCCCGATTTGAAAATAGAAGGACAGACGCCATCAGGTGTCTTGGAAGCTGATGATTTAAGCGAGGTTTTTAAGAGTCTGACTCATAAATGGGTTTCAATTAATCGTGGAGGTCCGGAAGCCATTGAGGGTATCCTTGTAGATAATGCCGACGGCCATTATACTATAGTGAAAAATCAAGAGGTGCTTCGCATCTATTCTTATCACATAAAAAGCATCAGCTTAGGCCCAAAAGGGTCGTACAAAAAAGAGGATCAAAAGAATGAACAAAGCCAGGAAGACAATAATGATAAGGACAGCAATTCGTTCATTTCTTCAAAATCATATAGCTCATCAAAATCATCTAAACGATCACTAAAATCTTCAGATTATCAATCATCCAAATCTGGTCGTTCGTCACGTTCAAAAAGTTCATCAAAATCATCTAAACGATCTCCAAGATCATCAGATTATCAATCATCAAAATCATACAGCTCATCAGGTTCAAAGAGTTCATCAAAATCATCTAAACGATCGCCAAGATCATCAGATTATCAATCATCAAGATCACCAGGTTATTCAAGTTCCTTAAAAAGTTCAGGAAAACAAAAGGAAGATTATAGCTATGAAACGATTGTCAGAACGATAGACTATCACTGGAAACGTAAATTTTAATAGATAATGGAGGAGCATCAGATTAAGTGATGCCCTTTTTCAGTTAAAGGAGGAAAATCGTGAAAGGTTTGAATCAATTCCTTAACACAGATGTTGAGGTTGTCATTTCAGGAGATACAAGGTTTGTCGGCACCCTCATAGATATCGGACAGGATATTTTTGTTATTTTTGATGGCTGCAATTATCTTTATATTCCCTTGTTGCATCTTCATCAAATGAACAAGGCGAAAATAATGACCAGTACTGAGAAGCCATTGTTGATCAATCCGGAAGATCCAATGATAGAGGCAGAAACTCAAGCTTTTTCATATAGAAATACATTAAACAAGGTCAAAGGCCAGTTTATTGAAGTTTATGTAACTGGGGGTCGATCGATCCATGGGTATGTTACAAATGTTTTAAACGATTATATTGTATTTTTCTCACCCGTATTTAAAATACTTTTTATATCTATGCATCATTTAAAATGGTTTACCCCTTATTCAACTGAACAAACACCGTATACGCTTGACAACTCACAATTGCCGGTCGTGCCTTCCAAAGTTCCTCTTGTACGTAATTTTGAGGAGCAGATCAAAAAAAATATTGGTGAATTGGTCATATTTGATATGGGAGAGGTGCCAGAAAAAGTCGGACTATTAAAGGATGTCTCTAATAATATCATTGAGCTTATTAACGCAAATGGAGAGCCAATCATTTGGAAGTTAAATCATCTAAAGACAATGCATCTTCCCTAGTGTATGCAAAACTGCCCTCTTGAATAGCAGAAGGCAGTTTTTCGTTTCATACTGTACTAAAGAAATAACCAACTGATCCAAAAATATAAACATGTTAACGTAAAAAGAACAGTCAGCGGAATGATGATAATGGTCGTTTTTATATATTCGCCCCATGAAATACTTTCATCATGCTGTTTTAATATATGCATCCAAATAAGCGTTGCTAAGGTTCCCATAGGTAATAATAATGAACCGATATCACTGCCGATAATATTTGCCAAGTAGATGATTTTTGTTGTTGAAGGATTCAGGGTCATTTCAGTTAAGGTAAAAGTACTGATCATTAACGCTGGATGATTGTTAAAGAGATTAGAAAAAACAGAAGTAGAGATACCTGATGCGAAAGTTGCATGGGCGAGGCTTCCAGAAACCACAGGTTCAAAATAATTCACAAGTAACTCAGTGAATCCAATATTATGCAGACCATAAATTAAGACATACATAGTAAAAGCGAATATAAAAATGTGCCAAGGCGATTTATATAACAAGTCTCTTGGGGAGGTTTTGAAATAAATCCATCTCCAGCTCAAAAGGATAAAAGATCCGATGACAGCGACTAGAGGAACAGAAATACCGGTATATGATGCTGCAAATAGACTCATTCTGACGAGAAAAACAAATGCAAGCACAAACAACATGATTTTTGTTTGATTTCGTTCTGGTAAAGGAGCTGATGGCGAATGAAGAGGATGGTACCTTCTATGCCGCAGAGACTGAAAATGGCTCGGTATATCTGGAAGGCTCTTGGGAAGACGTTTATAAAAGAACATAAACAGTAGACAAGTCATAAAAATGAGTCCCATCATACTAGGGACAAACATCATGGCAGTGTGAAGATATAGATCCATTCCAATGATTTTGAGAGAAATTAAATTAACAATATTACTTACGCCAATCGGTGCGCTAGAGGCTGTGGCTATTAAAACACCGCTTAATAAATATGGGGTTTTTTGATGTTTTTTTAAACCTAAATATTTTAGTACAAGCAAAAGGATTGGAGTTGTGATCAAAATGCTCCCATCATTATTCAGGAAAATGGTCATGAGAAAGCAGAGCAAATTGGTTAGCCAAAAAAGCTTGATGCCTGAACCCTTGGATTGTTGGAGCAGTTTTGCAGCCACCCAATAAAAGAAACCAAAGCTTTCTAGTGCAATGGCCATAATCATAGTGGCAAGGATTGTAACCGATGCACCCGTGACTTTTGTTCCGATTTCCCCTAAGTCTGCCAATGACACACTTCCGCACAATAAAACCATTAAAGCGCCAAATGTGGCGGGGATAGCTTCATTTAGTCCTTTTGGTCTCCAGAAAATAAAAATCATTGTTACGAAAAAAGCGAGCAATGTGAATATGCCGGTGAACTCAATAATTTACTTCACCTCTCTATCTTTCATTTTTAAAATCAAACTAATGTCCTGCGCTTACTGATGTCCTTGCCAACTATTTGTACTGTATGTATACGTATACTGATATAAAGTTGTACTAAGCGATTATATTAAATTAATAAAAATTCCATAAGAATCCAAAAGAAAAAAGAGATTGCAAGTATTGTTCATGTACCTGCATCACTCTCTTTAGTTCTTGTCTGCTGACAATTTGAAATATGAATAAAATGCTTTATAAGCGGATTATGATTGTCTTTGCGGTAAGCGATAACCCATTCGGCATTAAGCTGTATTTGGTCCATTTTTCGATAAGTAACATCCAAATTAAATAATTTTTTGGCTGAGGAAGGAACAAATGTCATACCAATTCCGGCACTGACTAAACCAATCACCATTTGATATTCTGTGGCTTCCTGGACAATGTTGGGTCTGAAGCCCGCTTGTTCACAGAACTGAATAAAATCCATGTATAGAGTAGGCCATGCTTCTTTAGCAACAGTAATAATTGGTTCATCTCTTAAATCCTCAATCGTAATTGATTCCTTAGAAGTCAATGGGTGTTGCTTAGGCAAAGCTAAAACACAAGGGCTGCTTTGGGCGGTTTCGATATGTAAAGCTGTATGCTGTAAGGGAGGATGAAGTATACCAATATCAATGTTGCCCTTTAGTAGCTCCTCCTGCTGCCTAGACGAGGATATTTCACGCAGTTCTATTTTCACAGATGGGAATTTTTTTCGATATTCCCGGACAATCGGCGGCAGAAATTCATATGTAGCTGATCCGACAAAACCGATTACGAGAAGGCCTTGCTCGCCGCGGGCCGTCCGCTGTGCCAGTTCAATTCCTTGTCCGATTTGCATCAATGCCATGCGGCAATGATTTAAAAAGATTTCTCCTGCTGCGGTAAGCTCGACAAATCGTTTTGTCCTTTTCAGAAGCGTAACTCCGACTTCTTCCTCCAGCTGTTTGATCTGCTGGCTGAGAGGAGGCTGCGTCATGTTCAGCCGCCGGGCAGCCTTTCCGAAATGAAGCTCTTCGGCTACTGCGATAAAGTATTGAAGATGGCGAAGCTCCATTCAATATGCATTCCTTTCCATAGGTTAATAATTCGTATTACATATTAATCATAAGGCGAATCGATATTGGAGGTCAATTTCCAAAGAGTGTATAGTGAAACTTATCACAAGATATTTAAAATTTTACGTTTAAAATGCATAATAAGGAGTGAGGGTGTTGACAAAAGCAACAAAAGAACAAAAATCCCTTGTGAAAAACAGAGGGGCGGAGCTTGTTGTTGATTGCTTAGTGGAGCAAGGTGTCACACATGTATTTGGCATTCCGGGTGCAAAAATTGATGCGGTATTCGACGCTTTACAAGATAGAGGACCTGAAATTATCGTTGCCCGGCACGAACAAAACGCAGCATTCATGGCCCAAGCAGTCGGCCGTTTAACTGGAAAACCGGGAGTCGTGTTAGTCACATCAGGACCGGGTGCCTCTAACTTGGCAACAGGCCTGTTGACAGCGAACACTGAAGGAGACCCTGTCGTTGCGCTTGCTGGAAACGTGATCCGTGCAGATCGTTTAAAACGGACACATCAATCTTTGGATAATGCGGCGCTATTCCAGCCGATTACAAAATACAGTGTAGAAGTTCAAGATGTAAAAAATATACCGGAAGCTGTTACAAATGCATTTAGGATAGCGTCAGCAGGGCAGGCTGGGGCCGCTTTTGTGAGCTTTCCGCAAGATGTTGTGAATGAAGTCACAAATACGAAAAACGTGCGTGCTGTTGCAGCGCCAAAACTCGGTCCTGCAGCAGATGATGCAATCAGTGCGGCCATAGCAAAAATCCAAACAGCAAAACTTCCTGTCGTTTTGGTCGGCATGAAAGGCGGAAGACCGGAAGCAATTAAAGCGGTTCGCAAGCTTTTGAAAAAGGTTCAGCTTCCATTTGTTGAAACATATCAAGCTGCCGGTACCCTTTCTAGAGATTTAGAGGATCAGTATTTTGGCCGTATCGGTTTGTTCCGCAACCAGCCTGGCGATTTACTGCTAGAGCAGGCAGATGTTGTTCTGACGATCGGCTATGACCCAATTGAATATGATCCGAAATTCTGGAATGTCAATGGAGACCGGACAATTATCCATTTAGACGAGATTATCGCTGACATTGATCATGCTTACCAGCCTGATCTTGAATTGATCGGTGACATTCCGTCCACGATCAATCATATCGAACACGATGCTGTGAAAGTGGAATTTGCAGAGCGTGAGCAGAAAATCCTTTCTGATTTAAAACAATATATGCATGAAGGTGAGCAGGTGCCTGCAGATTGGAAATCAGACAGAGCGCACCCTCTTGAAATCGTTAAAGAGTTGCGTAATGCAGTCGATGATCATGTTACAGTAACTTGCGATATCGGTTCGCATGCCATTTGGATGTCACGTTATTTCCGCAGCTACGAGCCGTTAACATTAATGATCAGTAACGGTATGCAAACACTCGGTGTTGCGCTTCCTTGGGCAATCGGCGCTTCATTGGTGAAACCGGGAGAAAAAGTGGTTTCTGTCTCTGGTGACGGCGGTTTCTTATTCTCAGCAATGGAATTAGAGACAGCGGTTCGACTAAAAGCACCAATTGTACACATTGTATGGAACGACAGCACCTATGACATGGTTGCATTCCAGCAATTGAAAAAATATAACCGTACTTCTGCGGTCGATTTCGGAAACATCGATATCGTAAAATATGCGGAAAGCTTCGGAGCAACTGGCTTGCGCGTAGAATCACCAGACCAGCTGGCAGATGTTCTGCGTCAAGGCATGAACGCTGAAGGTCCTGTCATCATCGATGTCCCGGTTGACTACAGTGATAACATTAATTTAGCAAGTGACAAGCTTCCGAAAGAATTTGGGGAACTCATGAAAACGAAAGCTCTCTAGCACTCTGCGCATCACGACACTGTTTTATGAACAGCACTAAATAAAAGGAGTGAAGGGAAATATGAAACGAGAAAGCAACATTCAAGTGCTCAGCCGTGGTCAAAAAGATCAGCCTGTGAGCCAGATTTATCAAGTATCAACAATGACTTCTCTATTAGACGGAGTATATGACGGAGATTTTGAACTGTCAGAGATTCCGAAATATGGAGACTTCGGTATCGGAACCTTTAACAAGCTTGACGGAGAGCTGATTGGGTTTGACGGCGAATTTTACCGTCTCCGTTCAGACGGAACTGCGACACCGGTCCAAAACGGGGATCGTTCTCCGTTCTGTTCATTTACGTTCTTTACACCGGACATGACGCACAAAATTGATGCGAAAATGACACGCGAAGACTTTGAAAAAGAGATCAACAGCATGCTGCCAAGCAGAAACTTATTTTATGCAATTCGTATTGACGGATTGTTTAAAAAGGTGCAGACAAGAACGGTAGAACTTCAAGAAAAACCTTACGTGCCAATGGTTGAAGCGGTCAAAACACAGCCGATTTTCAACTTCGACAACGTGAGAGGAACAATCGTAGGTTTCTTGACACCAGCTTATGCAAACGGAATCGCCGTTTCTGGCTATCACCTGCACTTCATTGACGAAGGACGCAATTCAGGCGGACACGTTTTTGACTATGTGCTTGAGGATTGCACGGTTACGATTTCTCAAAAAATGAACATGAATCTCAGACTTCCGAACACAGCGGATTTCTTTAATGCGAATCTGGATAACCCTGATTTTGCGAAAGATATCGAAACAACTGAAGGAAGCCCTGAATAAAAGAAAAAAAGAAAGCCCCTTTTAGCAGGGCTTTCTTTTTATTTGGCTCTTTTCCTGATTTTAGATAAAATAACATCAAAACAGTAAAGGTGTGGTCTGATGAAAATATTGGTTTTGGCAGTGCATCCTCATATGGAGACCTCAGTTGTTAATAAGGCGTGGGCTGAGGAATTGAGTAAACATGACAATATCACAGTACGGGATCTTTATAAGGAATACCCGGATGAAGCGATAGATGTTGCGAAGGAACAGCAGCTGTGCGAGGAATACGATCGGATTGTCTTTCAATTCCCGCTATATTGGTACAGCTCTCCGCCGCTCTTGAAAAAATGGCAGGATCTTGTGCTGACTTACGGCTGGGCTTTTGGTTCAGAAGGAAATGCCTTGCATGGCAAGGAGCTGATGCTGGCTGTATCAACAGGGAGCGAAGCGGAAAAATATCAAGCGGGCGGAGCAAATCATTACTCGATCAGTGAGCTATTGAAACCGTTTCAGGCCACGAGTAATCTGATCGGCATGAAGTATCTGCCTCCATATGTGTTCTATGGCGTGAATTATGCAGCTGCAGAGGATATTTCTCACAGTGCAAAACGGTTAGCCGAATACATCCAGCAGCCTTTTGTTTAAAAGAAAGCCCTGTCCAACATACGGCAGGGCTGTATTAGTTTAAAAATCCGGCAGCTCAGACAGGTTATTTTCCTTGATGCCGTCCGGTTCACTTCGCAAAATGTCACGCCCGTATTTATGGAAGACATCAACATGAGCGAGTTTTCCTGATTTTGCTTCTGACAGCGCAGTAGGGTAGTCGAGCTCTCTTCCTGTATTGGTTTTCACTGCGATAATATTGTCTTCCTCATTTCTTCTAACCGCAATAATTTCTTCTTTTCCAGATGGAACACTTTCCTGGTCGACAGTTGTTTGCCGGGCTTTATACGATTCATATGCTGCTTCAAATTGATCCATATTTACACCTCCGCTTTTTAGAGTGAACAAAAATGTCGATGATCATGTAAGGTTTCGACACAGCATACGACAATATTTCCTGAGAAATATCTTGGGAATGTGACAAATCAATTTATAATAAAAGGGATTCCGCATAAATGCGAAATCCCTTTCAGTTATTTTGTCATGTGTAAATCCTTTGTTTTCATATAACCTGTCGCACCGCCGTAATCAACGAATACCCAATCAAAATCAAAACCGCCTTTATTCGTTTTACTCCAGCCTAAAAAAGAAACGCTTGTGTCTGCTGGAAGAGTCTTAATGCTCTTTCCATCAGCGGATGTATATACTTTTGTTTTTGTTTTGGTTTTTACCGTTGTCGCTGCTTTTACAATGTAATGAGTGGATACAAATCCTATTTTTCCGTTTTTATACTGAACCTTTGCCCAGTCAGCATTTGAGAAGGAAATCAGCTTTAGGCTATCTCCTAAGTGCAGCGTATCGGCTTTCTGGCTTGATGCGGAAGGCTTCGTTCTGACATTTAGAGCCTCTGCTGATACCAAATAAGAATCAATCGGATAACTGTATAAATCATCAATGCTTACCGTTGTTTCTGGCTGTTGGGCATGGATCGTTCCAGCGCCGCCAGCAGCAGCCGCAGTCATTCCAGCCGCAAGTGCTAATGTTGAAAATAGTTTTGTTGGTTTGTTCATGCCGTTCCTCTCCTCACGTAAGAGAAATAATTCATTCTATATCTCTATTCACGTTATCGCAGGTTCCTAAACATCAGACAATTATTTTTGTGTTTCTAGTTTGAGAGGCGCGGATATTGTTTTTTGCACTTTTTTTCCGTGCAAAATATCATCTGCTGCTTCTGTAGCCAATTTACCGATTAATTCAGGCTGCTGAGCGACGGTGGCTGACAGCTTTCCGTCTTTAATGGAAGCGAGCGCATCTTTATTGCCGTCAAAACCGATCACCAATATGTCTTTCCCCGAGCTGTTAATTGCCTCGAGAGCACCGAGCGCCATTTCATCGTTGTGAGCAAAAACAGCTTGGATATCAGGATGTCCCTGCAACAGGTTTTCCATGACAGTCAGGCCTTTCGTGCGGTCAAAGTCAGCTGATTGTTTTGTGACAACTTGGAGCTTTTGGTCTGCGATGTTATGGAATCCTGAGCCGCGTTCCCGTGTGGCAGATGCGCCGGGGACGCCTTCAAGCTCTGCCACCTTTGCTCCTTTTCCAAGTTTGTCGGCAATAAACGCCGCGGCCATTTCACCGCCTTTTACATTATCGGAAGCAACGAGGGTTTCAACTTTTCCTTGTTCGGCAGATCGATCGATTGTTACGACGGGCACACCGACTGCGTTTGCAGATTCTACTGCCGTTGAGATCGCCGAAGAATCAGTCGGGTTGATTAATAATGCATCAACACCTTGCTGAATTAAATCTTCCACGTCACTCGTCTGTTTCGATGAATCATTTTGTGCATCAACAATGATGACTTTCATTCCCCGTTTTTTAGCTTCTTTTTCGATACCCTTTTTTAATGAGACAAAAAAAGGATTATTAAGTGTTGAGACGGACAAGCCAATGGTGAATTCCTTTTTGTTCCCCGAGTTTGACGGCTTTGCCCATTGGGGAGGCTCAAGCGAACAGGCGGTTAATAAAAATAATGATAACGTTAAAATGACGGATACAGCCTTTTTCATGTGAAAACCCTCCTAAGCTGACTTCTTGCGGTCTAACAATACCGCAATTAAGATAACAATCCCTTTGACAACCAGCTGATAAAATGATGAGACGCCAAGCAGATTAAGTCCGTTATTAAGTGTGCCGATGATCAGCACCCCGATTAACGTGCCAACAATGCGCCCTCGGCCGCCGGAAAGACTTGTCCCTCCTAAGACGACTGCCGCGATAGCATCAAGTTCGTACGATTCCCCCGCAGTCGGCTGGGCCGAATGCAGGCGGGAAGTCAATATGGCACCTGCAAGAGCGGATAAAAGCCCGGCTAAAGAATAGATCATCACTTTCACGCGCGTCACTTTGATGCCTGAAATGAGCGCGGCTTTTTCGTTGCCGCCAATAGCGTACGTTCGGCGTCCGAATGGTGTTTTATGAAGAAGCACCCAAAGGATGACAAAGGCAAGAACCATCGTAATCGCCGGTACAGGAGTGCCTAAAAAGTAACCGCGTCCGAACATCTGAAAAGCGTAGTTTGTGCCAAGTCCGGTAATCGGATTTCCATCTGTATACACTAGTGTCAGTCCGCGAAACACAGTCATGGTCGCAAGCGTGGCGATAAAGGGTGCCATTTTTCCTTTAGTAATCAATAATCCGTTGATCATGCCTAGTACGGCACCAATGATACAGCCAAGGATGATCGCGAGAACCGGATCGACACCGGACACAATCATCCCCGCAACTAAAGCACTGGACAGGGCAAGAATAGCGCCGACAGAAAGATCAATGCCGCCTGTCAAAATGACAAAGGTCATCCCGAACGCGATTAATCCGTTAATGGCGACCTGGCGAAGCAGGTTTAAAATATTCAGCGGTTCAAGAAAGCTGGGATTTAAAATAGATACAATGATAACGAGAATAAATAAACCAAGAAACGGGCCGAGTTTTTGCATGACTCCGTCGAAGTGAATCCGTTTTTGTTCTGTTTGCAGTTGTTCCGTTTTCATATTACCGCCCTCCCGTGGCAAGTGTCATAATTCGTTCTTGTGTTGCTTCTCGCGCATGGATTTCTCCGCTGATTCTGCCTTCATGGACAACGATAATCCGATCGCTCATTCCCAGAATTTCAGGCAGCTCTGATGACACCATGATGATAGCGACGCCGCGTTCGGTCAGCTCATTCATCAGCGTATAAATCTCTCGTTTGGCGCCAACATCCACACCTCTTGTTGGCTCATCCAAGATAAGCACTTTCGGTCCGATGCCGATCCACTTGGCTATCACCACTTTTTGCTGGTTTCCTCCTGATAAATGGCGTGCGTGCGTTTCCGGTGATGCTGTTTTGATAGTGAGGCGTTTGATTAACAGATCGACAAATTCAGCCTCCCGCTTATGATCAATGAGACCCTTTGGTGAGAAGCTGGACAGATTGGGCAGGGCAATATTTTCGCGGATCGAGGTGTCGAGCAGGAGCCCTTCATCCTTGCGATTCTCTGTAATAAAGCCGAGACCTTTTTTCACGGCTTCCTGCGGGTTCTTAATAGCTGTTTTTTTCCCAGCGATCCATATCTCACCCGTGTCCAGCCTGTCAACGCCGAACAGCGCTCTCATCATTTCTGTCCGGCCGGCTCCCATTAATCCTGAAACACCGACGATCTCACCGGAACGCACATAGAAGCTGACATCCTCAAAACTCCCTTTTACGGAGGCATTTTTCACCTCGAATACTTTGTCACCGAGAGAAGGAGTGCGTTTTGGATATCGTTCAGTCAGCTCCCGTCCGACCATTTTTTTGACGACTTCATCAAAATCAGTTTCTGAGATGTTTGTTGTATCTACCGTTTTTCCGTCACGCATGATGGTAATTCTGTCGCAAATCGCAAAAATTTCTTCCATGCGATGCGAAATATAGACAATGGAGACGCCGTTCTTTTTTAACGCTGTAATGACCTCAAAGAGCTTGCTGATTTCACGTTCAGTCAACGCTGCGGTCGGTTCATCCATAATGATGACCTCGGCATTTGTCATAAGCGCTTTTGCGATTTCGATCATTTGCTGCTGTCCGACGGAACATTCGCCGGCTTCTTGATCAAGAGAAAGAGAGACGGAGAGTTTGTCAAATTGCTCTTTTGCTAACGCTTTCATTTTTCTTGTTTGTAAGACGCCCAGCTTGGAGGATATCTCTTTACCGATAAATAGATTCTCAAGAACGGTCATTTCCGGCCAGATATTCAATTCCTGATGGATAAAGGCTATTCCATGCTGTTCCGCTTCTTTTGGATTGGAAAAATACGTTTCGTTTCCGTTTATGCTGATTTGACCTTTATCTGCTTTGTGCAGTCCTGTCAAAATGTTCATAAGCGTGGACTTGCCGGCGCCGTTTTCTCCCATCAATGCATGTACCTCGCCAGGCACGAGCTGAAAGGAAACGCCTGACAGCACCTGGTTTTTTCCGAATGCTTTATGAATGTCTTTCATTTCAATCTGCATGTTTCATCCTCCTTTCTAGAAAAGCACACCCGCCTGCAGGATGCAGTTGGCATATGGTGTGAATTCTCCTGTTCTTATGACTGCCTTTGCTTCATTTGTCAGCAGCTTAAACTCCTCATGAGAAAGGTATTCAATCTCTTGTTCAGAGAAAAGATTTTCTAGAAATCTCGCATTCTCCTGATTGGATGCTTTTATTTCAGCTGCAGCAATGACTTTTTCGACCGCCATTTCCTCAGCCAGTACTGCCGCTGTATCTTGGAAAGCCGGAAGGCCCGGCTTCAGTGAAAGATCAATTTTCAAAACGCCGTCGGGAACAGGCAGTCCGGCATCCGCGATGACAATTTTATCAGTGTGGCCAAGATCGGCTAAAATCTTGGCAAGATGGCTGTTCAGTATACCGTGTTTTTTCATGACAGCAGCTCCTCTACTTCATTTCTTGTCGGCATTCCGCCTTGGGCACCGAAGGAACAGACAGAAAGGGAAGCGGCACGATTGGCAAACCGCAATGCGGCTTCAATATCTTTTCCCTCAGCCAGGGCCACGGCAAAGGCTGCGTTAAACGTATCACCGGCTCCGGTTGTATCAACGGGCTCAACAGGGAAGGACGGGATGAGCACCTCTTTGCTGCCAGCCGAATAGCGGACGCCTTGTTTTCCTTCCGTAATAAAGAGCTTTGCCGGATAAAGCGCCAGGGCTTCAGAAATGGTAAGCTCAGGGAATAAAATCGAAGCCTCGTGTTCATTCGGCGTCAGATAGGTGGCGTGATCAATTGTTTCCTGCTTGAGCGGGCGGGCCGGTGCCGGGTTTAGCATGATCGGGATATCGTGAGAATGGCAGTATTTGCACACCTCCTCAACCGTTTCTTCTGGGATTTCCTGCTGAATCAGCACCATATCGACCTTTTCAATCTGTTCGAGCGCATTTAACGCATACGCTGGGGTGATGTCATCGTTCGCGCCTTTGACAACGACAATGCTGTTGTCGCCTTCAGCAAGCACAATATGAGCGGTTCCGCTTTCCGTATGTGTAACCGGTTCCATATAGTCAGTGCAAACGCCGTTAGCTTTGAGATTATTCAAAATAGCTGTTCCATAATGATCGTCTCCGACCTTGCCGACCATAAACACTTGCGCCCCAAGTCTGGCTGCGGCAACGGCCTGATTTGCTCCTTTGCCGCCCGGCACAGTCTGAAATGACGTGCCAAGAACCGTTTCACCGGCTTTTGGGCGTTTGTCCGAGGTGACCACTAAATCCATAGAACAGCTACCAATCACACAAATATTACGCATCTTAATCTTCCTTTCTTGTCGTCTTTCTTCCTATATAGGTGACAGGCATTTGAATTGCCGTTTCTGCCAGCGGCTGTTTTTTGATGATACCCAAAAGCAGTTTGGCAGCTTCTTTCCCCATATCATATGCAGGCTGTTTAATTGTAGAAAGTGGCGGGAACAGAAGTCCGCTTTGCGGAATGTCATCATAGCCGATAATTTGAATGTCCTCCGGCACGTTTTTTCCGCGCCGCAATGCTTCATGTAAAACGGCAGCGGCTTGAATATCATTACTCGCGATCACACCATCTGTCGCTGGATAAGCGGCAAACAGCTCCTTCGCCATCGATTGTGCATCTTTAATTGAAAATGAAGCTGTCTCAATGACCTGAAACTCAACTTCAGCCTGCTTTAAGATTTCCAAAGCGCCGTTAAAGCGGTCTTGAGCGGTCGGCAGGTGAGCGGGTCCTCTCAAGAGTGTAATGCGCTGGCTTTTTCCGTGAATGATAGCCTTGGCGGCTAACTTTCCTCCTGTATAACCGTCACTGGACACAGAAGGGGCTCCTTCTAGTGTTCTGTCCAGAAAAACGACTGGATAATTCATGCCGCTGTATTCCTCGAGATCCGGGTAATTTGTTGCGGCAATAATGCCTGCGACATGATTTTGCTTAAAGGTTTGAAGGTATTCAAGTTCTTTTTTCAATTCCTCGTCACTGTTGCCGAAAATAAGGCGATAGCCTTCCCGGTTCAATTCATCCTCCGCACCGCGGGCAAGCTGGGGGAAGAAAGGGTTTGTGATATCCGGGAGCAAAAGTCCGATCAGTCGGGATTCTCTTTTATATAGAGATCTGGCGACTTCGTTCGGGTAATAGTTCAGCTTCGCCATCGCCGCTATGACACGCGTTCGCGTTTCTTCGTGTACATAGCCGTTATCATTCAGGACGCGGGAAACCGTCGCAACTGAAACGCCCGCCGCTCCGGCGACATCTTTAATTGTAGCCAAAACAGCTCCTCCTTGTTTATGTAACCGTTTACATAGATAGATTATCATGAACAATCCGAAGTTAGCAATAAAAATATCAAAAGAAATCCACTTGTAAATTGTATATATAATTGAAAAATTTAAGGTTTTCACTCTTTTTTTGACAAAGTCTTCACAAATATGGATGAAGATTTCATGAACAAATATTAAGTTTTATTAAAATTGTTTCAAAGTCATGCGTTTAGACCTGTAAATGGTGAGAAACAGAAAAGACTATCATCCCAGAAAATGTTTAATTATGTTAGAGAATTCGGACTCGTATGTTTAGCGTTTTCATCTCGAACCTCCTTAGTCATTTTGGAATGGGCCTAATATTGCTTATTCCATGCAGAAAGGATGACATTATGACCTTGTCCTTAAGAAACAGGATAAAACTATTTTGTGTTCATAAGAACCGGAAACACGCATGATAGCAGGAAATGCTTGATAACACAGGCTGAAAAAAAGATTGATTTGAAATGCATATTAAATACAAACAGCAGGATGTGACTATACGTCCAGAAGGATATCAGGAGAGAAATGAAAGCGCATTCTCATCAATTTTTAAAAAAAGTGATAAGGTATAAGTCCTGCTGTTTTCCAAAAATAGAAAACATTTTGTAGGTATAAAATCTCTTTCAAACGAGAAGTTTGGCTTAGTCGATTAGGGAAGATTATGTTACATAATGCCGATTGAGAATTCATAGTGATTCTATATACTGATGAATGAATTTACAACAATATAGAAGGAGATGTCGAAAAGCAATGTGGTTACTCATTATAGCCTGTGCTGTCATACTGGTCATCGGAATATTAGAAAAACGACGACATCAGAAAAACATTGATGCCCTCCCTGTTCGGGTGAATATTAACGGCATCCGCGGAAAATCGACTGTGACAAGGCTGACAACCGGAATATTAATAGAAGCCGGTTACAAGACTGTTGGAAAAACAACAGGAACAGATGCAAGAATGATTTACTGGGACACACCGGAGGAAAAGCCGATTAAACGGAAACCTCAGGGGCCGAATATCGGAGAGCAAAAAGAAGTCATGAGAGAAACAGTAGATAGAGGGGCTAACGCGATTGTCAGTGAATGCATGGCTGTTAACCCAGATTATCAAATCATCTTTCAGGAAGAACTTCTGCAGGCCAATATCGGCGTCATTGTGAATGTTTTAGAAGACCATATGGATGTCATGGGGCCGACGCTTGATGAAATTGCAGAAGCGTTTACCGCTACAATTCCTTATAATGGCCATCTTGTCATTACAGATAGTGAATATACCGAGTTCTTTAAACAAAAAGCAAAAGAACGAAACACAAAAGTCATCATTGCTGATAACTCAAAAATTACAGATGAGTATTTACGTAAATTTGAATACATGGTATTCCCCGATAACGCTTCTCTGGCGCTGGGTGTGGCTCAAGCACTCGGCATTGACGAAGAAACAGCATTTAAGGGAATGCTGAATGCGCCGCCAGATCCGGGAGCAATGAGAATTCTTCCGCTGATCAGTCCGAGCGAGCCTGGGCACTTTGTTAATGGGTTTGCCGCAAACGACGCTTCTTCTACTTTGAATATATGGAAACGTGTAAAAGAAATCGGTTACCCGACCGATGATCCGATCATCATCATGAACTGCCGCGCAGACCGTGTCGATCGGACACAGCAATTCGCAAATGACGTATTGCCTTATATTGAAGCAAGTGAACTGATCTTAATCGGTGAAACAACAGAACCGATCGTAAAAGCCTACGAAGAAGGCAAAATTCCTGCAGACAAACTGCATGATCTAGAGTATAAGTCAACAGATGAAATTATGGAATTGTTAAAGAAAAGAATGCACAACCGTGTCATATATGGCGTCGGCAATATTCATGGTGCCGCAGAGCCTTTAATTGAAAAAATCCACGAATACAAGGTTAAGCAGCTCGTAAGCTAGGGGGAAATGCAGACATGTTCGGATCAGATTTATACATCGCACTAATTTTAGGTGTACTACTCAGTTTAATTTTTGCGGAAAAAACAGGGATCGTGCCGGCAGGACTTGTTGTACCGGGATATTTAGGACTTGTGTTTAATCAGCCGGTCTTTATTTTACTTGTTTTGCTAGTGAGCTTGCTCACTTATGTTATCGTGAAATACGGTTTATCCAAATTTATGATTTTGTACGGACGCAGAAAATTCGCTGCCATGCTGATAACAGGGATCGTCCTAAAAATCGCGTTTGATTTTCTATACCCGATTGTACCATTTGAAATCGCAGAATTTCGAGGAATCGGCATCATCGTGCCAGGTTTAATTGCCAATACCATTCAGAAACAAGGTTTAACCATTACGTTCGGAAGCACGCTGCTATTGAGCGGAGCGACCTTTGCTATCATGTTTGTTTACTACTTAATTTAATGTAAGGTGTGTCAAACGATGAAAAAAGAACTGAGCTTTCATGAAAAGCTGCTAAAGCTGACAAAACAGCAAAAAAAGAAAACCAATAAGCACGTATTTATTGCCATTCCGATCGTTTTTGTCCTTATGTTCGCTTTCATGTGGGCGGGAAAAGCGGAAACGCCGAAGGTCAAAACGTATTCTGACGACGTACTCTCAGCCTCATTTGTAGGCGATATTATGATGGGACGCTATGTTGAAAAAGTAACGGAGCAAAAAGGGGCAGACAGTATTTTTCAATATGTTGAACCGATCTTTAGAGCCTCGGATTATGTAGCAGGAAACTTTGAAAACCCGGTAACCTATCAAAAGAATTATAAACAAGCAGATAAAGAGATTCATCTGCAGACGAATAAGGAATCAGTGAAAGTCTTGAAGGATATGAATTTCACGGTTCTCAACAGCGCAAACAACCACGCAATGGATTACGGCGTTCAGGGCATGAAAGATACGCTTGGAGAATTTGCGAAGCAAAACCTTGATATCGTTGGAGCGGGATACAGCTTAAGTGATGCGAAAAAGAAAATTTCGTACCAGAAAGTCAACGGGGTAATGATTGCGACGCTTGGCTTTACCGATGTGTCCGGGAAAGGTTTTGCGGCTAAAAAGAATACGCCGGGCGTGCTGCCCGCAGATCCTGAAATCTTCATCCCTATGATTTCAGAAGCGAAAAAACATGCGGACATTGTTGTTGTGCAGTCACACTGGGGCCAAGAGTATGACAATGATCCAAACGACCGCCAGCGCCAGCTTGCAAGAGCCATGTCTGATGCGGGAGCTGACATCATCGTCGGCCATCACCCGCACGTCTTAGAACCGATTGAAGTATATAACGGAACCGTCATTTTCTACAGCCTCGGCAACTTTGTCTTTGACCAAGGCTGGACGAGAACAAGAGACAGTGCACTGGTTCAGTATCACCTGAAGAAAAATGGAACAGGCCGCTTTGAAGTGACACCGATCGACATCCATGAAGCGACACCTGCACCTGTGAAAAAAGACAGCCTTAAACAGAAAACCATTATTCGCGAACTGACGAAAGACTCTAATTTCGCTTGGAAAGTAGAAGACGGAAAACTTACGTTTGATATTGATCATAGTGACAAACTAAAATCTAAATAAACGGAGTGATAAAGATGAAATTTGTCAAAGCCATCTGGCCGTTTGTTGCCGTAGCCATCGTGTTCATGTTTATGTCAGCTTTTAAATTCAATGATCAGCTGACAGATCAGGAAAAACAGAAGATTGATATGGAAATGAATAAAATCCAACAGCAGGAAGAACCGGTAAACGCCAATAAATAAATCAAAAAAGAGAGTGTCTGATGAGACACTCTCTTTTTATTTGCCCAGCATATTCATTCTGTAAAAATATTAAAAAGTCTCTTAACATATTCAAAAAAATACCGATGTTAAAACTGCAAAAAGAGGAGGAGATAATAAAAGTGAACACACTGGCAAACTGGAAGAAGTTTTTGCTTGTGGCGGTTATCATTTGTTTTTTGGTTCCAATTATGACAAAAGCGGAGATTGCAGAAGCTGATACATCATCAGAATTGATTGTCAGCGAAGCAAAAAACCTGCTTGGATATCAGTATAAATATGGCGGGGAAACGCCGAAAGAGGGTTTCGATCCATCAGGATTGATACAATATGTGTTCAGTAAGGCTGATATTCATCTGCCGAGATCTGTAAACGACCAGTATAAAATCGGAACAGCTGTAAAGCCGGAAAACCTGAAGCCGGGTGATATCTTGTTTTTCAAGAAAGAGGGAAGCACCGGCACTGTTCCGACACATGACGCCCTTTATATCGGAGACGGCCAAATGGTTCACAGTACACAGTCAAAAGGGGTTATCATCACCAATTACAAAAAAAGCAGCTATTGGAGCGGAACTTATATTGGGGCGAGACGAATCGCTGCCGATCCGGCAACGGCTGATGTTCCTGTCGTTCAGGAGGCCGAAAAATATATCGGTGTCCCATATGTGTTTGGCGGAAGCACGCCGTCAGAGGGCTTTGATTGTTCGGGGCTTGTGCAATATGTGTTTCAACAGGCACTCGGCATTTATCTGCCGCGATCAGCCGAACAGCAGTGGGCAGTGGGCGAGAAGGTAGCCCCTCAGAACATAAAGCCTGGTGATGTCGTCTATTTCAGCAATACGTATAAAACGGGAATTTCACATGCAGGCATTTATGCGGGCGCAGGCAGGTTCATTCAGGCAAGCCGGTCAGAAAAAGTAACCATTTCCTATTTGTCAGAGGATTACTGGAAATCGAAGATGACGGGTATTCGCCGATTTGACAACCTGACAATCCCGAAAGAAAATCCGATTGTTTCCGAAGCGACGCTTTATGTCGGAGAAGTACCTTACAAACAGGGCGGAGTAACACCTGAGACAGGATTTGATACAGCTGGATTTGTCCAATATGTATACCAGAAAGCAGCTGGCATTTCCCTGCCTCGATACGCAACAAGCCAGTACAATGCCGGAACTAAGATTGAGAAGGCGGACCTGAAGCCGGGAGACATTGTGTTCTTTCAATCAACAAGCTTAAATCCCTCCATCTATATCGGAAACGGACAAGTTGTTCACGTCACATTATCAAACGGCGTGACCATCACCAATATGAACACGAGCACATATTGGAAGGATAAATACGCAGGAAGTATACGGGTGCAATAAAAGAAAAAGACTCCAATCTTGGTCTTACCCCTGTCAAGTAGACAGCCATAAAAAGCCTAAGCAACCAGTGTGTTACGGTATTCTACCGGAGCACACTGGTTTAATTTTTTCTGGAATCGTTCGTGATTATAGAACTGGATGTAATCTTTAATGCTTTTGTGGAGCTCTTTTTCAGTTTGGCATGAAGAAAAGTATGTATTCTCTGTTTTGAGGTGCGAGAAAAATGATTCGATACAGGCGTTATCCAGGCAGTTTCCCTTACGGGAATGGCTGCCCTTCAAACCAACGGTTTCAAGTCGCTTTTGATATGCTTTTGTTGTGTATTGGAATCCTTGATCAGAGTGGAGAATGGCCCCTTGGACATCCCGTTGAGTTGTTAAACTTTCCACTGTTTTCATCACCAGTTCAAGATCATTTCGCTTTGACAGTTTCCATGCGACAACCTCATTGTTGTAAAGATCTTGTACTGCAGAAAGATAATAGAATCGTTGTCCGCAAGCAATATAGGTAATATCGGTTACATATAACTGATTAGGCTGATTGGTTTGAAATTCTCGGTTAAGCCGGTTTGGCAGGACAACCGATGCCTTTCTTCCAAAATAACGACGCTTTTTTCGAATAATCGAGTGGATGTTCATCTCTCTCATCAATCTGTAAACACGCTTATGGTTGACGCAGAAACCTTCTTTCTTTAAAGCGACAGTAATCCGAGGATAGCCATAGAAAGGGCGTGAATGATGAATCGCCATGATGTGCTCTTTTATGATCTGATCTCTCTGTTGCCTTGCCATTCGAAACCTTTGAGCCTTGCGCCATTTATAGTACCCTGACCGTGACACTTTGGCGATACATACCAGCCACGTAATCGGATAACGGTCCTTCAATTCGTGAACAGCTTCAAATCGTGCTGCCTTCAAAATCCGTCCTCCCCATGCAGATTTGGATAGCGCTTTTTTAGGTATTCGACCTGTGCCTTTAAATAATCTCGTTCTTCCTCAACACTTTTAAACGTTGTTTTAGGGCGTCCAATAAAAGGATTGTCTGACTTTGTATCTTTTCCCCTTTGATCATCAAAAGACTTGCCTTCCCGATATGTTTTCACCCAATTTTTGAGCTGGGTTGAACTTCGAAGCCCTAATTCTTCAGCTAACGTGTTATAGCTTTTGTTTCCTTCCTCGTACATTTTGACAGCTTTCATCTTAAATTCTTTCGTATAGTTTTGAAAGTGTTGCCCTTTTCTCGCCATAAAAAATCCCCTCCACGTATAGTGTAACAGCCACTTTTGAAAAGCGGGCTTTTTACACTGTCTACTTAGAGGGGATAATATCATCTCTGGAGTCTTTTCTTTATGAATATTGCCCTGAAAGAAGCTGGTCTATAAAGTAGGCCACACCATTTTCGTCATTGCTTTTTGTGACAAAGGTGCTTTTTTCTTTTAATTCATCAATCGCATTTTCCATGGCGATACGGTGTCCGGCGACTTCAAACATGGACAAATCGTTTGGACTATCGCCGATCGCATAGATATCCTGTGTTTCAATTCCGTATATGTCAGCCAGCTTTGTTAACGCGCGTCCTTTTCCTGAAGAGGCCGGCAGGATTTCGATAATATGTTTTCCTGAAGAGGTTTGCGCCAATTTTTTATGATGCTTCAGTTCTTCCTTCGCTTGTTTCAGCTTGTCCATATCAAAGGAGAAGCAAAGAAGCTTATAAATGTTTTCACCGCCGTCAAAAACCGATTCGATATGAGGGATTGGTTTAATGCCAAACTGTTTGAATTGAGTCATGGCTCCTTGCCACAATTCATCCGTCTGCTCGTTTGGGTTTGCGCTCTTTAGAATGTCAAGCTCCGCGTGCAGCTTAGCTTCGCCGTCAAAAGGAGAAAGCAGATGGTCATCTGTATATACCTCAAAGTAAATGTTTTTTGAAAGTAAGTAATCAGCAATCGCTTTACCGGCTTCCTGATCCATTAATGTCCGGCTGATCAAACGGTAACCCGTGTCATGGATCGTGCCGCCATTAGCTGCAATGATAGGGATGTCCAAGTCATCCAGCAGCGCCTTTACATCAAATGTCGCTCTTCCCGTGCAAATGGTGACGAGGATGCCGGCATCAACGGCCCGCTTGATCGCCTCTCTGTTTTCCGCAGAAATGACGCTTTCTTTATTCAGTAATGTTCCGTCTAGATCAATCGCAATACATTTCATATGTAGGGGGAACCTCCTTAAAAATGAAGCTGCTTCGTGTAGTATGTTCAGCTTGCCTGTGAAACATAATCCATATAAATTAAGGCTAATCGTTACTTTGATAATTTTCAACAAATTGAGCGAAAAAAAACGAAATGGCTTTTGCCATTCCGTTTAAATCAGTTATTTAGGGCATCTTTTAGTTCAGTTTTTACTTTTTCAAGTTTTTCATTATCAAGCTGCAAGTAATACAGTTTTTTGCCCTCACGAGAGCTATAGAGATACATGTCTGATCCCGTAAGCTGCTCAGAATCAACCGATTTTAAAGACGCTATAAAAGGAAATAAACCGATTGCGTCATTTAACGATAAATTCATCTTTAAGTTTTTCCCTAGACTATCAACAATATCATCGTAGGCTGGAATAGAGCTCAAAGACTTAGATTCTTTAATAATTGCATTTAAGACTTCCATCTGTCTTTGGCCGCGTTGAAAGTCTGTATCAGCTTTACGCGTTCTTACATACGCAAGTGCCTCTTCCCCGTCGAGTGTTTGAACGCCGGTTTTTAATACAACTTTTCCTTTTGTATCCTTTTTAATTTGATTAACAACTTTTTCACTTTTTACATTTACACTCACACCATTTAACTCATTAACAACATCTTTAAAGGCATCAAAATTACTTTCTACTACATAATCTACTGGAATATCCAATAGATTTTCTACTGTTTTTGCCGTGAGTTTTACGCCGCCATATGCATGAGCATGAGTAAATTTATCATAGCCATGGCCTGGAATATTTACATAAGAGTCCCTAGGAATGCTTAACATTGTAGCTGTTTTGTTCTTCCGGTTAAAAGTAACCAATACATTGGCATCACTTCTAGCATCATCAACTGTCTCACCACTTGAGTCTCTTGCATCGATACCGAGAAGCAGTACAGTAAAAGAATCTTTTTTCGGATCAAATTCTTTAATACGTTTTACGGATTGACCATTCTCATTCAGATCAATATGAGCTTCCTTAGAAGCATTGTTCAGCTTTACAAAAGCGTAGGCGCCGACAGAGCCTGCCGCAATGACTAGAAAAGCCATTAAACCGGCAACGACTTTCACCCATTTTCTCAGTTTTCTCTTTTTCTTTCTGCGCTGTGTTCGTTCTTCCATATATCAATACCTCACGTTTCTTTAATATTTGAAGCGTACCATTCTATTTGCCATGGGGCAACTCCTCGCAAGACATTTTTCGATAAATATTCCTATATTTATAAGTTCTTGTTTTTGAAAGTTGATAATGATGATGTGCTGAATCACCTTATATTGGACGCCGCAGCAGGTAAAATGTTTCAGTGACATTGAAAAAAATACAAGTAAATGATTGGAAAACCTATGATCAGCAAAATAAAAAGGTTTAATAGCCGGAAAAAGAGGCTAAAAGATTTCTAAAAAAATCCCACAGACAATGTCATTGCAGCTGATGGAGAAAGGGAGTCATTTTTATGAAAAAGCAGTCAAATATATGGCTTTATTTTTTCGGAGCTCTTGGAGGCGCGTTATATGGCTATGATACCGGAGTGATTTCCGGAGCTATTTTATTTATGAAAAAGGAGTTAGGCTTAAACGCGTTTACAGAAGGTCTTGTTGTCAGCTCCTTGCTGGTTGGGGCGATATTGGGCTCAGGAGCGGCCGGCAAGCTGACTGACCGTTTCGGAAGAAAAAAAGCAATTATGGCGGCCGCGCTGCTGTTTTGTATAGGCGGTCTAGGTGTGGCATTGGCCCCAAATACGGGAGTCATGGTGCTGTTTCGCATCATTTTGGGACTTGCAGTCGGAACATCGACGACTATCGTGCCGCTTTATTTATCTGAACTGGCGCCAAAACATAAACGCGGGGCGCTGTCATCACTGAATCAGCTGATGATCACGGTCGGCATCCTTCTTTCTTACATTGTCAATTACATATTTGCCGATGCCGAAGCGTGGCGCTGGATGCTTGGATTGGCTGCTGTGCCGTCATTGCTCTTGCTCATTGGCATTTTGTTTATGCCGGAGAGCCCGCGCTGGCTGTTCACGAATGGCGAAGAAAGCAAAGCGAAGGAAATTCTTGAAAAATTGCGTGGCACAAAAGATATTGATCAGGAAATACATGATATAAAAGAAGCGGAAAAGCAGGATGAAGGCGGCCTGAAAGAGCTGTTCGATCCATGGGTGCGCCCAGCGCTTATTGCAGGTTTGGGACTCGCTTTTTTGCAGCAATTTATCGGAACGAATACGATCATCTACTATGCACCAAAGACCTTTACAAACGTCGGATTCGGAAACTCCGCTTCGATTTTAGGCACGGTCGGAATCGGCACAGTCAATGTTGTCATGACATTAGTAGCGATTAAAATCATCGACAAGATTGGAAGAAAGCCGTTACTGCTATTCGGGAATGCGGGCATGGTGATCAGCTTGCTCGTTCTCGCTTTAGTAAATCTCTTTTTCGATAACACTCCGGCTGCCTCATGGACGACCGTCATTTGTTTAGGCGTGTTTATCGTTGTCTTTGCGGTCAGCTGGGGACCGGTTGTCTGGGTGATGCTTCCTGAATTGTTCCCCCTTCATGTCAGAGGAATCGGGACCGGTGTTTCGACCTTAATGTTACACGTTGGGACACTGATTGTTTCACTAACCTATCCAATATTAATGGAAGCGATCGGAATCAGTTATTTATTCCTGATTTATGCCGCGATCGGTATCATGGCGTTCTTATTTGTCCGATTTAAAGTGACAGAGACAAAGGGAAAAAGCCTTGAAGAAATTGAGCAGGATTTACGGGACAAAAACGGACAGGGAGGATCGGCCGGAAAACAGCAGACTGTTGGAACATAAAAAAAGGTGCGCGATCATGCGCATCCTTTTTTATGTTCACTTTCCTACTGTGCCGAAGTTAATGATTTTGAAGGAAATATCGTATGTAAAATCAGCCTCGGAAAATAATTCATCCCAATGTCCTTGTACTTTATTCCAGTAATCAGGGTATTGAATCCGGACGTGGTCTGATAAAAAGACCGGATCGGTTTTATACTCGTGCTGCAGTTTATCCATGACCTTCTTTACATCGCGTTCAAGCTTTTTCTCAAAAATATTCTCCAGCCTGCTTAAATAGCTCTTGCTAAAGGAGTTTTCTTTCGGGTTTTGGTCTTCTGTCAGAATGCCTTTCGTTTTAACAGAAATATGAAATTCTGGCTTTCCGTTTTTTATTACTGGCTTGATTTTCGTTTTCGACTTTTTAATCTCAAACGTAATCGGCTGCCCTTTATCTGTCGTCGGCATGACGCCGCCTTTGATCGTCCCCATCACCCAAGAGAGCGTCTGGGTTTCGTCGGCAGACAAAAATCCGACGAGTTTGTTGCTGACTCTTTTGATAATGCCTGCACCGTCATACTTTGCTTTTCCCTTTTGGTTTTTTACGGCTTGAATGAGAAAGCTGTAGTGATTCTGGCAATAAAGAGAAGCTCTTCCGATGCGAAGAGGAACCATTATTTTTCCGTTATACCCGCTGTGATTCGTCAGATCAATCAGCTTTTCAGCAGGCATAGGCTGCTGCTGGTTTGGACTTCCCTCTGTAAACAGATCACCGGCTTTTCCTCTTGCCGCCATTAAATAACTGCTTCGCCTTAATTCGTCATCCCTTATAAAATGGTTGAAGACTTGATCAATGTTTTGATCCCTCATTAGCTTTTCTCCAAGTACGATCACTTTTAAATGGTCGCTATAAACAGGCGGGTCTTTAATGGCTACATCACTGACTGCTTCAAGAACCGTTTTCCCATAGGAGGTTACATTGACAAATTCGGGTTTTCCGGATGTTTGGCTGTTTTCACTTTGTGGAAGAAGGTTTTGATACGTTAATTTATACCGAAGGTCATCTGTCTGATCAATCGCCAGCCCTCTGGCGAAGGATAGTTTTTCAACATTCCTGACATCCCAGCATCCGCAGAGGGCCAGCAGCATAAAAAACATGACGGAGAATTTTGTTGCTGTTTTCATTGCAGCTGCCCCCTTCCTAATTTTTTCTGTATCCAGCTTAAAAACCAGACGAAGAATGGAATTGTAATCACAATTAAGAAAGCATATCCAAGAAGCGTCCCGTAATAAAACACGTCATTCAAGTCCTTGGGATACATCGTTATGAAAAACGTCGCAGCCAGCATTGCAGTCAGCAGCCATGCATTGTTTTTATTTTTCAGATGAAAGATTTCCGTTAACCCGATATGGGCGCCTTTAAAGGATCCGAGCATACAGGCAAATTGCTGGGCTGTCCAGGTCAGCTGTAAGAACAAATCAAATCGTTCAATAAAAATACCCGGAACCTCTAATGCGTGAATAAGGGAAATGGTCGGCCACGTCACTGTTTTGGCCTCAGCTACAGTCATACAGCCAATCACAATGAACAAAGTAATGCTGTAGAACACTGTGGAGATTGCGATGCCCAAAGCGACAGCCTTTTTCGCTTGCTTTGGATCTTTCATAAATGGGACGAGATAAAAAATAATTTCAAATCCTGAGAAATATAAAAGTGTTTTTGGGAATGAAGATAAAAAACTTTGATAGCCTCCTTCAAAAACAGGCCGGATAAAATCAAGCTGGAATAAGCGAAAGCTGAACATCAGAAGTACCATAAAAATAATAAGCGTTATAGGAAAAATATAAGCGTATACCTTTGCAATTGGATAAACGCCTCCGCCTACATGATAAATGGCAACAGCAAGAAATAGAAACACCACAACTGACATTGGCGTATTTTTCAACTGAAAGAATCCGACGACCTCTCCCAATATTCGAGCTTGATAGCAAACAATTCCAATGAAATAAAGAGAGATAAACAAATTCAATAGAAGGCCGATGAATTTCCCAGCTGCAATGCTGTTGAGCTTAAAAAGCGTTTTTTCGCTGTTTCTTTGAAGGAAAGGCAAAAAAAGCAGAGCAATGATTATAAAAATTACGCCCTGCAGCAGGATCATAAGCCAACCGCTCGGGCTGTTGGTTTCAGCAGCTGATCGGGGAAGGGTTAAGACACCGGCGCCGATCAGCGTGCTGCTTACCATTATCATCGTCTGCATAAATGTCAGTTTATGCTCTGATTTTTTCATAGCTAATCACCTTTGTCTCATATTATCTTCAGGATCATTTCGAGTCGGTCTTCTTTTTAAGAACAACGTTGGAATACGGATGACGGTGTCCTTCAAATCCTGTCCAGGCTGTGCCATGATCGGAATGATGTAATCCTGCCCGAAGCTTTTCAGGCGCATTAAGTGGCCGATCACAAACAGGAAAACCATTATGACGCCGTACATGCCAAGCATTGCTGCACTTATCATTGCTGCGATGCGAATAATCCGCAGCGGAAAGTTATAGGCGTATGAAGGAACGGTAAAGGATGCCAGTGCTGTGACAGAAACGACAATGACCATCAGCGCGCTGACAATTTGCGCCTGTACAGCCGCCTGTCCGATGACAACGCCTCCGATAAGGCCGATCGTTTGGCCGATTGGCTTTGGCAGCCTTAAGCCTGCTTCTCTAATCAATTCGATCGTAAAGATCATAATAAAGGCCTCCACAAAAGGCGGGAATGGCACATTAAGCCGGCTGCCTGCAATTGAAATCGCCATTCTCGTCGGCAAGAGCCCGGTGTGAAAAGAAACGAGAGAAATATACAGACCCGGCAAATAAATGGTGATCAGGATGCTGGAATAACGAAGCAGGCGTACAAGTGACATTGCAATCCAGCGCTGGCTGTAATCATCGGGCGAATGAATAAATTCGTCAACCGTAGCCGGCACAATCAAAGCAAATGGCGTGCCATCTACTAATATGGATACTCGTCCTTCTAATAGAGCACTTTCGACCCGATCTGGCCGTTCTGTGCTTAATATCGTGGGGAAAATCGAGTATGGTTCATCTTCAATCAGCTGTTCAAGTGTCCCCGATTCCGGCAAATCATCTATTTTGACTGATTTCAGCCTTTTAAACACTTCTTTGACGACATACTCTGGGGCGATATCCTGAATATAAGCGACAGCGATTTTCTTTTTCGTCCTTTTTCCGAGTGTCATTTCCTTTATAACGAGATTAGGATCACCAGTCCGTTCACGCAAAAGCGCCGTATTTGTCCGCAGTTTTTCAATAAATCCTATTTTCGGACCGCGTTCAACAATTTCGGAAGACGGCTCTTCAAAACTGCGCGTTTTTACTGACAATGTGTCAAAAGCCAATCCTCCGCAATAGCCATCAGCGAGTAAAACGGCGTGCCCGGTAAAAATGAGCTGTTCTATTTCTTTCATTGTAGAGACAACGCTGTGGTGAAAACCGAAAAAAAAGGCGGATAAGTCTTCAATCGAGTTTTCCTTATGGGCTAACGCTTCTCTTTGTAAAGGAGAAATGACGTACTGCGCCAGCATTTTATTTTCTGTCAGACCGTCAATATACAGTAAACACGCCTTTTGTCTGCTGTCTCCGAAAGCAAATGTATAAAACATCATGTCGTCGTTTCGTCCCAATGTTTTTTTCAGTGTGTCTAAATTGTTCTGGAGATCAGAGTCGATTTGCATAGTTTCTCTCCTTTGTAAACAGATTGACGGTTTTTATTAATTTGTATCAAAAAAGGAGAATTATTCTTATCAAGGAAAAGCCTGAAACAAAGCTTCTTTTCGACGTGATATAATAGATAGGAAGCGTTTTCTTTGAAGGGGTAATGAAAAGATGATGCTTTGTACATATGTTGTCATCGGAAAAAGACAGCTTATACGGGCGTTTGTAAGAGGGGCGCACCGGGAAAATGATGATCAGTTATTTACAGGGGAGGGGTACGGATCATGACGCAATCACCGATTTTTCTAACGCCTGTGTTTAAAGAAAAAATCTGGGGCGGAACCGCTTTACGAGATAGATTTGGATACAGTATTCCTTCAGAATCAACGGGGGAATGCTGGGCCATTTCCGCTCATCCAAAAGGACCGAGCACTGTTTCAAATGGCCTGTATAAAGGAAAGACATTGATCGAGCTTTGGGAAGAGCACCGTGAAGTATTCGGCGGCGTAGAGGGGGATCGGTTTCCGCTTCTGACAAAGCTGCTGGATGTGAGGGAAGATACGTCTATTAAAGTTCACCCTGATGATTACTATGCCGGAGAATACGAAGAGGGTGAGCTCGGCAAGACGGAATGCTGGTACATTATCGACTGTGAGGAAAACGCGGAAATCATTTATGGGCATACGGCCCGATCAAAAACCGAACTTGTCACAATGATCAACAGCGGTGACTGGGAGAGCCTGCTGCGAAGAATCAAAATTAAACCAGGTGATTTCTATTATGTGCCGAGCGGAACGCTGCATGCATTGTGCAAGGGGGCCCTTGTTTTAGAGACTCAGCAAAATTCAGATGCCACATACCGGGTGTACGATTATGACCGTCTTGATAGCAACGGAAGTCCGAGAGAGCTTCATTTTGCCAAAGCGGTCAATGCGGCCACGGTTCCCCATGTGGACGGGTATATAGATGAATCGACAGAATCAAGAAAAGGAATAACCATTAAAACATTTGTCCAAGGGGAATATTTTTCGATGTATAAATGGGACATCAATGGCGAAGCTGAAATGGCTCAGGATGAATCCTTTCTGATTTGCAGCGTGATAGAAGGAAGCGGTTTGCTCATGTATGAGAGCGAAACATGTCCGCTCAAAAAAGGCGATCACTTTATTTTGCCGGCTCAAATGCCCGATTTTACGATAAAAGGAACTTGTACCCTTATCGTGTCACATATTTAAACTTAATCTCACTTCGAGATTAAGTTTTTTTTATTAGAAAATGGAAGTGATTCACCTATAAATGAAGCATGCGCGTGCCGATAAATAAACTAGTTTTATATACTCATAGAATAAGAAAGAGGAGAAGGAATGAAAAAGAGACTAATCGCACCTATGCTTCTATCCGCCGCGTCCCTTGCCTTTTTTGCCATGTCTGGTTCTGTCCAGGCAGCCGCGTATACCGACTACTCACTATATAAAGTAGCGCCGTCGAATACGTTCAGTACAGAAAGCCAAGCCTCACAAGCTGTCGCCAAACTGGAAAAAGATACTGGCTGGGATGCATCCTATCAGGCTTCAGGCACAACAACGACCTACCAAATTTCCGCCTCAGGCATTCATAGCGAATCAGAAGCGAAAACAATACTGAGCGGACTCGCCAAACAGACATCGATTACAGGAACGTCAAGTCCTGTTGGAAGCAAACAGCCATATGTCACCATCTCGTCAGGTGCCATCTCCGGAGAAAAACAGGCCAACACTATGCTAGCAAAGCTGAAACAGGAGACGGGAGTGGCTGGCGCTGTAAAAGCTTACGGAGCAGCTCAGCCCTATATGAACGTCATGACATCAGACATTGCTGATGAGACAAAAGTCAAGGCGCTTATCCAGAGCCTGGCCAAGCAAACGGGGATTAAAAGCTCGTATCAGCCCATCACACACACGGTGTCTGTCACAACCATTCAGTCTGGCACAATCGTGGGAGACAGCAGAGCAGCGCAGATCAAAAACGCCTTCCAAAAGGAATCTGGGCTGCAGGCATCATTAAAGGAAACAGTGAAAGGACAAGCCTATTATACGTTCACAACTGCCGCCATTTCAGGTGAAGCGAATGCCAAGACTCTATTGCAGCAGCTGAAACAGAGCACTGGCATCACAGGTAGCTACAAGTCCATCAATCAAAAAACAACCGTTGAGTCATACAATGTCCAATCAGCTTATTTCAAAGGGCTGAATACAGTAAAGGACGCCATCAGCCAAATCAAGAAAAACACCGGCGTATCCGGCAGTTATCAACAGGTTGGAAAAAGTACATCATATACCGTGAATATGAAGGGTATAACAAAACAGCAGCTTCAAAAAGTAGACACTTTCTTTAAAAAGAAAAAATGGCATTACACGTCATCCAGCGTCAAAAAAACGGCAACGTCTGCAGCTTATCAAATCACGACGGCAAAGATTTTAGGCGAGCAGCAAGCAAACAAAGCAGCAGCTTTCTTTGCTCAGAAAAAAGTAAAAGCTTCAAAAACAGCAGCTGGATCAACAGTAGAAAATCAATATCAGCTCATCTCAGAAGAAACATCAGATCAAGCAAAAGTCACAAAGGGTTTGAACATATTAAAGAAAAATCAGCTGAGTGCTTCTGCGAAATCCGTCAAAAAACAAATAGCTGACACGTTTAAAATCACAACCGAATCTCTGCTTGATCCAACGAAAGTCAATCAGGCACTCACGTTTTTCAAATCGAATCATATATCAGCAGCAAGCCAGAAAACCGGACAGACAGCTGCGAGCAGCTATCAAATCACAACTGAAGCTATCATCAGCCAAGAAGAGATTGACCGCGTTTTAACATTTTTCAAACAAAATAAAATCGCAGTCACAACATCAAAAACAGGCCAGACTGCATATACACAATACAAAATCGTGACAACACAGCTCAGCAGCAAAACAGCATTGAACAATGGGTTAACCTATCTTAAATCGAAAAGTGTAACCCCGAGCTACACAACGAAAAGCAATACGCTTTATAAAATCAGCGTAAACGAGCAGTTCACAGGCAATGATACAGCTGCTGCGGCATCAACGAAGCTAAAACAATTATACGGATGGACATCATCTATCGTGAAGATCAAAAACGGCCCGCAAATCATGAAAACAAATTACAATCTCTCGCTTCGTGATATGGTCCAAAAACAAATGACAGTAAGTCCGCAAACAGACGGAGCGGCTTACGTATCGCTCACGTACATTAATACAGCAACATCAACCGTTACGGCTGATGTACTAAATATCCGGTCAACGCCGGAAGTCAGCCCGACAAACGTGATCGGCCAATTTAAAAAAGGCGATAAAGTGAAAATCATCGGACAGATAAACGGCTGGGCTAAGATCAATTTGGGCTGGCGAAACGCAAGCAGTGATGAAGTGGTTCAATACGTGGATCCGAATAACTTTTCCAGAGACAGCAAATACTACTTCCAATTTCTCAAGCTGTCACAGACAGCGGGCCTCAGCGTTACTGAGGTCAATCAGAAAGTGCTTGCGGGTAAAGGCATCCTGACAGGGAGAGCAAAGGCATTTATCGATGCCGCCAATCAATATAGCATCAACGAACTGTATTTAATCTCACACGCTCTTCTGGAAACAGGAAACGGGACATCCGCCTTAGCCAATGGATTAACCTATAACGGAAAAACCGTATACAACATGTATGGAATTGGAGCATACGACAGCAACCCGAATTACTACGGAGCCAAATATGCGTACGAGCAGGGCTGGTTCACACCAGAAGCGGCCATTATCGGAGGAGCTAAATTCATAGGCTCATCGTATATCCACAACACAGCTTACAATCAGGACACACTGTACAAAATGAGATGGTCAGCTACAGCGACACACCAATACGCAACAGACATCGGCTGGGCGTACAAACAAGTAAACCGCATGTACAGCCTGTATTCATTGCTGGACGGTTATACACTTTACTTTGATGTTCCGGAATATCGATAAAAAAAACACCTTTTGCGGCTGCAAAAGGTGTTTTTGATTTATCTTTTAAGAACTTTATCCTCTGATGGCTCTTCTTCCTGAGGGAAAACAATTTGATCGACGACTCGCTCACTTGCTTTTCCATCAAGATCATCGAAGAAATAATGAACAAATGAATCAATTTGCTCAAAGTTATACTTCTCTTCTTTAATGATCGAAATCATTTGCTCAGACGTTTTCGCAAGAGGGCCAGGAATAAAGTCAAAGTAATCGTAATAGAAATCACGTTTGCGAATATAATCATCTACATCATAGCTGAAGAAGATCATTGGTTTATTTAATAAAGCATACTCAAAGCAAACAGAAGAGTAATCCGTTATCAGAATATCTGTTACGAGCAATAGCTCGTTAATTTCCCTGAACGAAGAGAAATCATAAAAGAAATCGCTGTACTGATAAGGAATATTGGCATCGTTTCGTACAAATGGATGAATTTTGAATAAGAAGATATATTCATCCTTTAACTCACGGTACAGACGGTCAAAATCAAGCACTTCAAAAGGATAATGAGCTGATTGCTGACCGTTTCCGCGGAAGGTTGGAGCAAAAAGAATGACCTTTTTGTCCTTCAGAAACGGATATTCTGTATAAAGGCGTTCTTTTACAAATGCCTTCTTCGCTTCATCAAAGAAAAAGTCTGTTCGCGGTACGCCCGTAGCAATGACGTTCTCAATGTCTACCCCAAAGCCCTCTGCGTAGTGCTTCCGTATATTTTCAGAGCTGACAATAACCTTCGTGTAGTTTCTATGGTTTTTCGAATGCGGTGACGGTCCTCCCGGCAGACCGATTCGGCTGTAGCCGAATGTCTTAAAGGCGCCGACAGCATGCCACAGCTGGACAAGGTCCGCATTTTTACGGATTTTTAACGGATAAATAATCGGATAAAAATCATCTATAAAAATGATTTTGCTTGTCGCAAAATGATAAGCCATAGACATCAGTTCAGACAGGCTTTTTCTATCTCGAATGCTGCTCTTTAAGAAAAATTTGAAATCAAAATTTTCTTCACGTTTCAGCAGCTCTTCATAAACAAATTCGAAGTTTCCTGTCATATCAAGCCGGCTGTCAGAAGCAAAGACAATTTTATTAGACTTAATTGGAAGTAGGCGGAATACATCATAAGCAAAATGGAATAAGCTTGTATTCAGCTTGCGCAAAAAGCGGTTTGCCTCTTTTCCAGTATCCAGCTCCAAAAGGCTCGGATCAATTTCCTGCAGTTTGTTGCAAGACAAATTAATCGTCTTTTCGCCCTCATCATAATTAACGATCAAATTGAACTTCATCAGCTTTTTAGCAGAATGAAATTCCATTTTTGTGGCATACACATCATTAGAGAGGAAATTACTTACATTTCCGACTGTATGCACTTCCTGATGTTTTACATTTTGGTCATCTACAGCTTCAATCTCGAGAAACAGCTTATACTCGCCCTGCGGAAGAGGCTTGTCATTCATCAGCTTAGAAAAGTTAATCTGCTGTGAAAATCCTGCCCACTTATAGGCTCCAGGCACATTTGAAGTATCAATTGACAGCTTATCTACCGGAACATCCCGCAGTGAAACAGCTGTAAATAAAACACCGTTGTTCACCAATAATAAACGTTTTCGAACCTGATCCTCTTTTTGAAGCGGCAGGCCCTTGATATACATATAACCCGCAATTTTTAAAATTGACCCATTCCAAGAAAACTCAGAAATCTTTCTGACAGGGACTTGCTGGTTTTCTTCAATTCGCTTCGTTTTATCAAATAGAGAAAAAACCCTGTTATCAGCTGGATGGACAATGACAGCTGCATTTTCTTTTTGCGTTTTCTTTTTTGATCTGAAAAGTCTGTTCTTGATCTTTCTTGCCAGCTTCACTTTGTACCTCACTTTCTCCTAATCGGCACCAGATGTTAAAAATGATGAAATAAAATCGGCCACCCGCTCTGAAGATTTGCCGTCCTGATGGGTGATAAATGCCTGTGAAAAATCTTCAATACGTTTCGTATCAGCCTCGTGATCACTCTCGATATCGTGTACAAGCGATGGAACGTCTTTCGAAATCGGCCCGGGTACAAACGATTCAAACGGGTAGTAGAAATCACGTTCTTCCAAGTAGTCTTCTAAATCCGGGCAGTAAAAATACATCGGACGTTTCAGCAGGCTGTACTCGAAAATAACTGAAGAATAATCGGTTATCAGCCCATCAGAGATTGCCATCAAATCGTACAAAGAGTACGAATCAGTTAAATCCAGCACAAAATCATCCTCTTCCGTGTGCGCATGTTTGCGCGTATACGGATGAAGATGGAGGATCACGACATAATCTTTATGGTTTAGCGCCGATTTTAATTGTAGCAGATCAAGCGGTATAGCGTCACCCTCTTGATGATGTCCGCTGCCTCGAAAAGTAGGAGCATACAAAAGCTTTTTTTTATGCTTCAGTTCAGGATAAACCCGATGAAACTCATCCAGTACACTGCGAATATGTTCTTTATGATAAAAATAATCCGTCCTTGGAATGCCGAGCGGCAAAATCTGTTTTTCCTCCATTTGAAACGCTTCGGCGAAATGCGGAACGGCAGCGGGTGCACTGACAATGGCATAATCATAGTTTGAATGCACGGGAACAATCTTCAAATAATCAGAAGAAGGGCCGAACGGCTTGTTCACAATGCTGTAGCCAAATTTTTTAAACGCGCCGCAAGCATGCCAAAGCTGGATGGCAACAGTTTCCTTTCGTTTTGGCACAACATACAAAGGAAAATAATAATCATCCAACAAAAGCACGCGGCATGTTGCAAGGTGATATAACGAGCTGAAAAGATGAAGCAAATATGCAGCTCGTCCGATCAGCCCCTTATCCATCTTGCGGAACAGCAGGGTGATGCGAAGAGACGGATCTTGCTTCAGCTTTTCATAGACACCTTTAAAATTATCACTTAAATGATCCTCACGATAGGAAGCTATGACAATTTTGTTGTGCTGTACTGGTAATAAAGCGCTCAATAGTTTATAAGCAGTGCCGAATACTCCTTTTACAATTCGTGTAAGGAATGTTTTCACTGTTTAAATTTCCCATTCAATAACAGTTTTTCCCCAAGATGAAGTCAAATCTGCTTCAAACGCGTTTGTAATTTCCTCAATACTGCGTACCGGGAAGCGTCCGCCAACTAATGTTTCTAAATAATCAACGACTTCAGGGTATTGAGCTAAAAAGTCTACAGTACGGGCAAAATCCTCGCGTCCGCTTCGGCTGCTGCCGATCAGCGTAATCCCTTTTTCAAGCACCATTCTTGTTTCAATTTCAACAGGGTATTCAGATACGCCTAAGAGCGCTACACACGCTTCAGGATGGACATGGGCAATGATTTGCTCAATTGCGCTTTCACTGCCGCGTCCGCCCACGCATTCAAAGGCATGATCAATTCTGACATCTTCAGGAATGTCGTTAATTTGATAAGCTGCATCAACAAAAGAAAAATGATCAAGCTTGTAAGGTGTTTTTCCGAAAATAAACACCTTGCTGTCTGGATATTTTTTCTTCAGTAGAAGCGTCATGATAAATCCGAGATTTCCGTCCCCCCAGACACCGAATGTGTCACGCTTCTTATGCGCCATGCGCTCAAAGCGGGAAAGCGCGTGAACTGCAATTGTAATAAGCTCAGTGAAGGCTGCGACATGCGGATTAATGCTGTCTGGAAGCTCAACAAGCCGATCAGGCGCCATGAACATATAATCCTGCATAAATCCATCATAACCGCTTGAACGGAATCTGCTGGACCGCAGGTAATTCTCCGCGATGACTTCATGCTCTTCAACCGGTGTATTTGGCACCATAACAACCCGGGTTCCGACTTTAAATGTGCCTGTTGGATCAAACATGACTTTTCCGATCCCTTCATGGATCAGAGCCATCGGCAGTTTTTTGTCCATCGCTTCTTTGCCGCGTGAGCCAGTATAATAACGCTGGTCTGCAGCACAGATGGATAAATGGGTAGGACGGACGACGACCTTATCTGAATGGACAACTTTATCTTTATATGTCACTTCAAATTGTCGGGCAGAAACTAAACGATATGTTTGATTAATCATTGTGAAATTCGCTCCTGTAAAATGGCATTAGCCACTTTTAAGTCATATGGTGTCGTTACTTTAATGTTAAAGACTTCACCGCGGACCAGCTTCACTTTTTCACCCGCTAACGAGCAGATCTTGCAAGCGTCAGTAAGGACAGCTTTTTGCTCATCGGACAGTTTATTATAAAGCTCGACCAATTTGCTGATCCGGAAGCTTTGCGGTGTTTGCCCCTGATACATGTTATCGCGGACAGGGATATCAGAAATAAATTCCTGGTCTTCTGAAGCAATAATTGTATCAATGGCTGAGATAACAGTATCAACCGCGCCGTATTGAAGAACAGCATCAATGTTTTCATCGATAATGCGATGAGTGAGAAACGGACGCACAGAATCGTGAGTGATGATCACGTCATCATCCTGAATACCGAATTCTTTTTCAATATAGCGGATGCCGCTCATAATAGATTCATTACGGTCGCTGCCGCCTTCAACGACAATCAGGCGATCATCCTGCCCGATGAATTTCTTTAAAATGTCTTTTGTATGGTTAATCCACTCTTTAGGGGAGACGATTAAAATCTTATCGAAACGGTCATTTAATAAAAACTTTTCAACCGTATGAATGATAATTGGGCGTTTATTTAACGGCAAAAACTGTTTTGGCATATTAACGTTCCCCATGCGGGAACCTTTTCCACCGGCTAGAATCTCAGCATAAATCATAAAATGACTCCTTCCTTACTACAACTCATAATGTTTTATAAAAGGTTTTCATATTATTTGCAATACCGATCTCTATTATATATAAAGATCAGTTTAATTTCTCATTTACATAGCTTAAAAGCAGCTTGCTGGCATTCCCTCTCGAGTACAGATTCCATTCACGTGAAAAGCGCTCCACTTCAGATTGAAGCCTGTTCATATCTTTCAGCTGGTCCAAGAGCATTCCTGAATCACGGCAAGGAACCCCGGGGATTACCTCTGTATAATGGCGGATTAAACCGCGGGTTCTGTTGTAAGCCTCCATATCATACGTATAAAACAAAATGGGTTTGTCCAGCAAAGCAAATTCAAAAGGGACAGAAGAATAATCTGATATTAACAGATCACTCATTTTTAAAAGGTCTGCAAGAGGGAGATCTGATACGTCTTTTATCCACGCACTATCCCCATGCAATTGAGCAGATTGCTTCATAACAGGATGAAGTTTTACTGCAAGTAAATATTTTCCTTTTAAATCATGCTGCAGCTGTTTTTCTGAAAACGGCAGCGAAAAGCTTTCAAACTGATGATCCCTAAAGGTTGGCGCATACAGGATGATTTTTTTCTCTGCCGGCAGGTGATATTTTCTTTTAAAGTCATTACTGTTTTCTTTCACCTCATAGTAAGCATCGGTTAAAGGCACGCCAAACCGAAGAAATTTATCACCTTTTATATCGAAGAATTCCTTGAATATGTCAGCCATATGTTCAGAACCGACGACAATCCGGTCAAATGAAGCATACACTTTGCGAAAGCGTCTCACGTCAGCCCGCGAACGATTCTGTGTGTTGATATCCTTTAACCCAAATCGTTTAAACGCTCCATTCGCATGCCAAACTTGGATACACTCTATATCAGGTCTGCAGGTCAAAACGGTTGTCAAAACAAAATAGTTATCAACAATCACAGCTTTACTGCTCAGCATAGAAAAGACCGCTTTATATATATGAAGCGGGTGTTTTTCGTTAATAACTGAAACAGTAAGCTCAGGAAATTCTGTTTCCAGCGATTTGGCATGCTGGGTCAGAAGTACATGAATGGGAAATGAGTAGTGTCCCATCTGATATTCCTTTAATATTGCCCGGGCATTATCAGGAAAGGAAACAAGAAGGGTCACTTGACTTCCCGGTTTGACCCAAAACAGCAATGCGCCGATGACTTTGATGAACAAATAGTAAAAAAACGCAAACCAGGATTTCAATCTGTCATCAGCTCAAAACGGCTGCCGCGGATTGTCGGCAGGCACAGCGAAAGATTCATGCATTTCATTACATACCATAGCTCCTTTAAGGCCCATTACAGATGGCGTGATTGATCTTTGACCTGTCCCGTATATTGCGGCTTTGCTGAAGTTCGTTCATGTTTCAGCACGGCTGTAACATACTTAGGAATGCTAAGCATTCTTCTCCAGCGCGCAGGGTTTGTGATCAGCCTGTACATCCATTCAAGGTGAAAACGGATAAAAAATGAGGGCGCTCTTTTGACATTGCCGCTGAACACATCAAAGCTTCCGCCCAGCCCTACAGAAACAGCCTGAGGGAATAGATGTCGGTATTTATGGATAAAGAACTCCTGATTAGGATAACCTAACGCGACAAATACCATGTCAGGATTTGAGGCTGCGATCTTGTCTGCCACCTCACGTTGATTCTTCACATAACCGTCAGAATATCCGGCAATTTCAATCCCAGGATAATCACGTTCGACTCGCTCGATTGTCTGAGCAATCACATGCTTAGCTGCACCGTAAAAGAAAACCCGTTTTTTCTTTTGATCAGCCTTCTCAACCAAAGACGTAAACAAATCATAACCGGCGATTCTGGATTGAAGCGGCTTACCAATTAGCTTGGAAACCAACACAACACCAATGCCATCCGGCAAAATAAAATCAGCAGATGAAAGAACCGCTTCATATCGCGGATTTTGCATCGCTTCAAATCCGATTTCAGGATTCGCTGTTACGATGAACGCACCTTTATTCTGGTCCAAAAATGACGTTTCTAAATGTGATACAAATGAAGTCAGTTCACCGTCTACAAAATCTAATTGATTAATGGGTTTCGTTTGCATCGTATCAACCCTCCTTTTCATCTATATGTCTATAAAAAACACGTGTCATTCGTATAGTTTGATTAAAGACTCTTTGTCTGAAAACATTTTACTCTATCTTACCACAAAAATCTTTAGGAACTTTTAACATTCACATTACAATTCCTTCACGTTTTGACGATGAATTAATATGAGGAGGGCGTACAAAATAAATGACGCAGCAGAAAGAAAATCGTTTCACTTAAAAACGCGACAAAAGATTCGATTTTTTCGAAAAAGAAAACTTGTTATAATGGGTATGGATAAGACATTAGACCTGTAAAAAATATACATCAATACAACGATGATACCAAAAAATGCTGGTGATTGACATTTTTAAAGAGCCTTAACTTTTATAGGAACTTATGTTATTATTGTTCAATATTAATGGTACGTAAAAAATGTGTCGAAATTATAAACAATCTGTTAAGGTTTGTGGTTTTTTTCTGGTACTCTCAGTTGAAAACAGTTGGAAGGTGATGTTATCTGATGAAGAAAGTGATAACGTACGGAACATTTGATTTATTTCATTATGGACACATGAAGCTGCTGCAAAGAGCAAAAAATCTGGGTGATTACTTAATCGTGGGATTATCTACAGATGAATTTAATCTTCAAAAACAAAAAAAATCGCATCATTCCTATGAACATCGAAAATTCATTTTAGAAACAATTGATTTTGTGGATGAAGTGATTCCCGAAAAAAACTGGGAACAAAAAATCTCAGATATTCAAAAGTACGATATAGATACATTTGTGATCGGCGATGATTGGAAAGGGAAATTTGACTTCTTAAAGGAATATTGTGAGGTCATTTACCTTCCGAGAACAGAAGGCATTTCAACTACCCAAATCAAAAAAGACATGGCTAGTTTATAGAAGCACTAACTTAAAGAGGCTTGAAGTAATTCAGTTGCTTCTTTTTTTCTTGTTTGCGCAAATATAAATTTTTTACTCTTTAAGGAGTTCATTATGAAATCTTTTATTTTACAAAAATGCAGAAGTTTATTAGTCAGGGCCTATTCAGTTCTTTTTAAGATTTTTGCTCTTCTGCCAAGAAACAATAAATTAATTTTATTTGAAAGCTACTCAGGAAAGCAGTTTAGCTGCAATCCCCGAGCAATCTATGAATATTTACAGGAAAATAAAGATCAATATGATTATAAAATGATATGGAGCATTGATAAACGATATTTGTCGGCATTAGACGGCGTAGATGCAGCATATATAAAAAGGTTTTCTTTTAAGTGGATTTGGTACATGGCTACAGCGAAATATTGGATTACAAACAGCCGGCTCCCTTTATGGATTCCAAAACCAAAAAACACATTGTATGTACAGACGTGGCACGGCACTCCGCTAAAAAAACTTGCTAATGATATGGATGAAGTGCATATGCCCGGAACCACAACTGAAAAATATAAACAGAATTTTCTGCAGGAAGCAAGCAAATGGGATTATTTGATTTCTCCTAATGCTTATTCGACTGAAATTTTTAAACGAGCGTTTCAATTTAAAAAACAAATTTTAGAGACTGGTTATCCGAGAAATGACATACTTTATTCGGCAAATAAAGAATCATTAATTAAAAGGGTAAAACAAGAGTTAGAAATTAGCGAAGATAAAAAAATAATTTTATATGCACCGACTTGGAGAGACAATGAGTTTAAGAAAGTTGGTCAGTATAAATTTAAGCTTCAATTTGATTTAGAGGAAATGAAGAGGAAGCTTGGGGACTCTGTGGTTATTCTTTTAAGAATGCATTATCTAGTTTCAGAAAAATTTAATTTAGGGAAATATAAAGATTTTGTGAAAGATGTTTCCTTATATAAAGATATTCGAGATTTATATTTAATTAGTGATTTATTGATTACGGATTATTCTTCTGTCTTTTTTGATTATATGAATTTAAAAAAACCCATTGTATTTTTTGTGTATGATCTCCCGGCTTATCGAGACTCTATCAGAGGTTTTTACTTTAATTTTCAGCAAAAAACGCCAGGAAACTTGGTTCAAACAAGTGAAGAACTTATAGATACGGTAATAGAGTTGTTACATAATCCTTATATAGATCATAACTATGAGGATTTTTATAACGAATTTTGTAATTTAGAAGATGGCAAGGCTTCTAAAAGAGTAATTGAAACGATCCTTTAACTTCTAAATAAAGAGGTACAAACATGTTTTCTATAATTATGCCAATATATAATTCTGAGAATTATTTAAGGTACTCAATAGAAAGTGTCATTAACCAGTCAATTGGATTTAAGGAAAATATAGAACTGATATTAATAGATGATGGCAGTGTTGACAGCAGCCCTCAAATTTGTGAGTCCTTTAAAAATCTATATCCTAATAATATTAAAATCATGAAAATTGAAAACTCTGGACCCTCTGCTGCAAGAAATTGTGGATTATCAAATGTAAGCGAAAAATCTAAATTTATTGGTTTTCTTGATTCTGACGATGCATTGTCTCATAATGCACTGCAAAGTGTTTATGATTTTTTTTGTGATTCCAAAGATGTAAATATCGCGGTATTACCTGTTTATTACACAGGTGAAAAAGAAGGCGAACATAAATTAAATAATAGATTTGAAAAAGGAACAAGAGTTATAAATATTCTCAACGATTATAAAGCTATTCACTTTTATATTGGCGGCACTTTTTACAGAAGACATACACTAAATCGTACCGTCCAGTTTGATGAATCTATAAAGTTTTGGGAAGACGCTATCTTTTTTAATCAGTTATTACTGAAAGAAAAAAGATACGGAGCAGTTGCAGAAGGAAAGTATTTTTATAGAAAACGGAAAGAACAGAACTCGTTAGTTGATCGTTCGTGGTTTAACAAAAAAAGGTACACATATTTGTTGAATGAATGTTACATGACTTTGTTGATGGATTCAATAAAAAAATATGATATAGTTTTGCCTTATCTGCAATTTTTAATTGTATATCATATGAAATTGTTTTTATATCCGAACTATAGAGATGTTTATAAGTCTGTTTTAGATCAACAAGAACAAAAAGTTTTTGTTGATGATTTTATAAAAGTTTTAAAATTTATTGATCCGCAATTTATAAAAGAACAAGATATGCCGATGTACTATAAAGAATTTATGTTTCACTTATTAAAAGAAAATACAGAAGCTCTTGAAAATATAAAAAAAGAAAGAGTACTGCTTAGTTCATGTACTGTTACTTCGACAAAAATAAAAGGGTTTAGACTTGAATTAACAGGGCACTTTATTAACCAGTATTATGAGATGAAAGAAAATGACAAATTATATATAAAATATTTTAATAGATTAAAAGTATGTAAACGAAAAGAACTGAAAAAAACAATTGAAGTATGGGGATATAAATTAAGAGATTTTAGACATGCTGGTTTTGTTGTAGAAATACCGATTTGGGCCCTTGCATTTGACTTTGTCCTAAAAACACCAAATGATGCTTTAGAACTTAACCATGTAAACGTATTTAAAAGTTTTCTTACAAAGACTTTAAAAAACAGGTAAGGAATCCTTTTCATACATTTTACTAGATTAATCATGTTTTTTCAAAAATTTAGCACTCTAATTGTTTTTACTTTTATTTACCCGGATTCTTATTCATATAAACATTTTGTTAGGAGTAATCTTTTATGAACGAAAAGAGTTTTAACTATGATTTCAGTGTTATAATGCCGATTTATAATGTCGAGTTATATTTAACTGATGCAATAGAAAGCGTTATTAACCAGACTATAGGCTTCGAGAATATTCAGTTAATACTTGTGAATGATGAAAGCCCCGATAAAAGTGAAATAATTTGTAAAGAATATGCTCAAAAATATCCAAAAAATATTGTATATGTAGAGAAACAGAATGGCGGAGTGAGCAGTGCCCGAAATTATGGTTTAAAGTATGCTGAAGGCAGATATATTCAATTTTTGGATCCAGATGACTTAGTTTCAGAAGAAACATTCGAAAATGTTTTAAACTTCTTTAACCAACATAAAAATGAAGTTGATATTGTAGCAATCCCAATATTTTTTGAGGAAGGAAGAACCGGAGAACATAATCTAAATAATAAGTTTTCTTCAACGAGAATATTGGATGTGGAAAAAGAACCACATCATATATTAACTCATTGCTGTTCTACATTTATAAAAAATGATGCCTTGAAAAATATCAGGTTTGATGAAAATTGTAAAATAGGTGAAGATGCTAAGCTAGTTAATTTAATTATATCGCAAAAGAAAAAGTATGGTCTTGTTAAGGAGGCAAAATATCATTATAGAGTTAGAGAAGATGGATCGTCTGCCATGCAGACCGCTAAAGCAAATAAGAATTGGTTTAACCATTCACTTATCACTTTCTCCAAGAATTTAATCGATATCACCAAAAATAATGAACAGAAAATACCTTTGTTTCTTCAATACATGGTTATGCATGATTTGAAGTGGAAATTATTGATTAAGGATATTAGTGAAACACCTTTAGACGAAAATGAATACCGTGAATTTTTAACATTGATACGAGAAGTATTATCGTATATTGACGACGATGTGATTATTAATACAAAAAGTGTCAGCCATTTCTATCTATATCATGCTTTAAAAATAAAACACGGTGAAAATTATAGTAAGTATGTATATGAAAAAGAAACTGAACAAGATTATTATTTATTCAGAGCAGATAAAATTGTTTCGAAGTTATCGAATCAAACTCTAACTATTGAGATTTTAGAAGAAAATGAGGATTCTATTCATATTGAAGGATTTTGGAGCTCTCTTTTTAATTCTAAAGGCTTTAATTTTTATGCTAAAATTGGAGAAATTAAAATAAAAGCTAAGAAAATAAAAAGAAGTCATAACGATTATATAAGTTTGGGAGAAGTAATAAAAAAATATCCTGGTTTTTCTATAGATATTCCGAAAAGCTATCTTGATGGCAATCACCATATTGAACTTTTTATAGCCAAAGGTAAAAAAAGGAAAATGGCAAAACTTCGATTCTTTAAGTATTCAGGTTTGTCAAATGATCTATTTAACGCTTATGCAGCTAAAAAGGATTATATCTTTTATTATAATTATAAAAAACTAATGTTCAAACAAAACAATTTTAAAAATAGATTTATAAAAGAATTTCGTTTCTTAAAATCCCTTAATAAATTAGGAGATAAATCAAAGAAACGAAAATCAGCTATTAAAAAGGCAATGTTGGCAAGAGTGGCACACCATGTTTTTACTATTTTTAACAGGAAGCCAGTTTGGTTATTCATAGACAGACAAGATAAAGCTGATGATAATGCAGAGCACCTCTTTAAATATGCAATCAGCAAGAATGATGGGGTAAAAAAATACTTTATAATAAAAAAAGATAGCAAGGATTACAACAGGATTAAAAAATATGGAAAGGTTATACCATACAGATCTTTTAGACATAAAATTTTAACCTTATCCTCTTCCAAAGTAATATCGACACATGCAGATATATGGGTTGTAAATCCATTTTTTAATATGGAGATTTATTTTAGAGATTTATTTAATTTTGAGTTTGTCTTTTTACAGCATGGAATAACAATGGCAGATCATTCTGAATGGTTAAATAAATACAGTAAGAATATCAAATTATTAGTCACTTCTGCCAAACCTGAATATCGGTCTATTGTGAAAGGGAATTACAACTATAAAAAAGAGAATATTTTGTTGGGTGGATTTCCAAGATACGATAATCTTAAGAAGAGTGAAGGAGAAAAGCAGCTTCTAATAATGCCGACTTGGAGAAAAGATATTGTATTACCGAAAGATCAGGCAAAAGGAGTAAGACCGTACAACCCGAAATTTAAAGATAGTGAATACTTTTCTAGGTATAATGCTTTGATTAATGATGAACGGCTAATCGAATTTGCTAAAAAAAATAATTATAAAATAACTTTTTTTCCGCACCCAGATATTCAGCAACAGATAGTAGACTTTGAAAAGCATGAGTATGTGAAGTTTGCCGACTATAACAGCAGCTATCAAATGCTATTTAATTCTTCTAATATAATGATTACTGATTTTTCATCTGTTGCGTTTGATTTTGCATATGAGAAAAAACCTGTTATCTATTATCAATACGAAAAATCATACCATTTTAAACTTGATTATTATGATTATAAAAAAATGGGGTTTGGTGATGTAATAGAAGATCATAATAGCTTAGTTGATAAAGTTATCTATTATATGAAAAACAATAGTCGTATGGAAGATAAGTATAGAAAAAGAGTAGATAACTTTTTTGCATATACTGATAAAAATAATAGGAATCGTATTTATAAAGCTATTTTGGAATTAGATAATAATAAAGTTGCTAAATGAGGTTGGTTTGTTTTATATTGACACTTCAAAATGTTAGGAGAAGTTCTGAGGGACTTCTCTTTACTTTTTAAAAGTGAAAAAAACCTCAACATCTGTTACAATATTCACCGGTGCTTTCAAATTTCTTTAACCGAAAGATCCAAAAAATCATTTAAGTCTAAGGAAGATAAACAATGAATGCATTAGTAAGAATCGTAAAAGAGCAAGTGACATCGTTTCCTTTAATTTTGCGCTTAGCTTCGTATGAGACAAAGTCTCAGTATCAGATGAATTATCTTGGCGTATTATGGCAGTTTCTCAATCCTCTCATTCAAATGCTGGCGTATTGGTTTGTATTTGGTATGGGGATTCGTAACAGCAAGCCAGTCATAACAGGTATTGGAGAAGTGCCTTTTATTGTTTGGATGCTGGCTGGTTTGATCCCGTGGTTTTTTATTAGCCCGACGATTCTGGATGGATCAAACAGTGTATTTAAACGGATCAATATGGTTGCGAAAATGAATTTTCCGATCAGTTCACTGCCTTCTGTTGTGATTGCTTCAAATTTATTTAGTTATTTTGTAATGATGGGTGTTTATGTCATTGTCCTTTTAGCAAGCGGTGTTTACCCTAGCTTGCATTGGATACAATATATTTACTATTTAATCTGCATGATTGTGTTTATGTTTTCATTTAGCTTGTTTAACTCTACAATCAGTGTGCTTGTCAGAGATTATCAATTTCTGCTGCAGGCCGTAACCAGATTATTGTTCTTTTTACTTCCGATTTTTTGGAATATCTCAGAGCAGCTCGGGAAAAATCACCCGAATCTTCTGCCTGTGCTTAAGCTGAATCCGATTTTTTATCTGATAGAAGGATTTAGGAACAGCTTCTTAGACGGAAAATGGTTTTTCCAAGACATGAAGTACACGCTGTATTTCTGGCTGTTCACATTCCTTTTGTTGTTAGTGGGTTCTATTCTGCATATGAAATTCAGAGACAAGTTTGTTGACTTTCTTTAATACGTAAGGAGATTGTACGATGAAACTAAAAGTTTCGTTTCGAAATGTTTCAAAGCAATATCATTTGTATAAAAAACAATCGGACAAGATAAAAGGATTGTTTTTTCCGGCTAAGGATAATGGTTTTTTTGCTGTGCGGAATGTCTCCTTTGACGTGTATGAGGGAGAGACAATCGGCTTTGTAGGGATAAATGGATCAGGGAAATCAACCATGTCTAACCTGCTGGCTAAAATTATTCCGCCGACCAGCGGTGAAATTGAAATGAACGGCCAGCCGTCGCTGATTGCGATTGCTGCCGGTTTAAATAACCAATTAACGGGCCGGGACAATGTCCGGCTCAAGTGTTTGATGATGGGGTTAACCAATAAAGAAATTGATGATATGTATGACAGCATCGTTGAATTTGCCGAGATTGGCGATTTTATTAATCAGCCGGTTAAAAACTATTCCAGCGGGATGAAATCGCGTCTCGGTTTTGCGATTTCCGTGCATATTGACCCTGACATTTTAATTATTGACGAAGCGCTTTCTGTAGGGGACCAAACGTTTTATCAGAAGTGTGTAGACAGAATAAATGAGTTTAAAAAGCAAGGAAAAACGATTTTCTTTGTCAGCCACTCAATCGGTCAGATTGAAAAGATGTGTGACCGTGTTGCTTGGATGCACTATGGCGAGCTTCGTATGTTTGATGAAACAAAAACGGTTGTCAAAGAGTATAAAGCGTTTATTGACTGGTTTAATAAGCTGTCTAAAAAAGAAAAAGAGACATATAAAAAAGAGCAGACGGAAGAGAGGAAGAAAGAAGATCCTGAAGCGTTTGCCCGTTTCCGCCAAAAGAAGAAAAAGCCGAAATCATTGGCTAATGCGGTTCAAATTGCTATTTTGTCTATCCTGACTGTATTCATGGCAGGAACGATGTTCTTTAATGCTCCGCTTCGTACAATTGCTTCGTTTGGTGCTATCCCGCAAAATGAAGTGAAGAATCATCATGGCAATGCAAAGGGCAAGTCAGATGAACGCTTAACCGCAGTCAATAAGCAAGGGTTTATAGCAAATGAAAAAGCGGCTGCTTATAAAGATCAGGGTTTGAAACAGAAGGCTGACGTTACACTGCCATTCGGTACAGAGGTGTCGGTAGCTGCAAAAGGCAAACAGGCAGCGAAAATAAAGTTTAACGGACAGTCTTATTTTGTGAAAAAGAGCGCTGTTGCAGCTAACATGAAACATGCTGAATTGCATGCCGCTGCATTTACGTCTTATGTCTCGCAAAACGCAGCATCTTCCTATGAATACTTTCTGAAATTCCTGGGAGACAGCAGAACCAGCATTCAATCCAAGTTGAATGGATATACTGAAGGGGATACGGCTGACGGCAGAAAAACGTTAGATTTTGATTATGAAAAAATCAGCTATGTGTTGGAGAATGATAAAGCAACAGAGCTTATTTTTCATAACATTTCTCCTATCACCCCGGCGTCACTATCCTTAAGTGATAGCGATGTATTGTATGACAGCAGCAAGAAGCGTTTTCTTGTGAATACAGCTGATCAGGTTTTTGCAGTTGATAATGAAGAGCATACACTGACTTTGATGTTGAAATAAAAAAAGGCTATTGGATGAATGTTGTCCAATAGCCTTTTTGTTTAGATTTCTTCTTTGTTTAGTAAACCTTCCATAAATGGAACGAGCTGATCGCGAAGCTCTTTATCCTGCATCGCAAATTCTAGAGTTGTTGTGATAAAGCCGAGCTTTTCACCAACATCATAACGCTTGCCTTCAAAGTCGTAAGCAAACACTCTTTGAATTTCATTCAGTTTTTGAATGGCGTCTGTGAGCTGAATTTCTCCGCCGGCGCCAACCTGCTGCTCTTCTAAATACATGAAGATCTCAGGCGTGAATACGTAACGGCCTAAGATGGCAAGATTAGAAGGTGCTGTGCCTTTAGGCGGTTTTTCAACGAAGTTTTTCACCTGATAACGGCGGCCTTCACTTGTCAGCGGGTCAATAATGCCGTAGCGGTGTGTTTCTTCTTCAGGCACCTGCTGAACACCGATAATAGAAGAAAGTGTTTTTTCATATTCATCCATTAATTGGCGCAACCCTGGTGTTTCAGCCTGAACAATATCGTCTCCAAGCAGTACCGCAAACGGCTCATCGCCGATAAAGTTGCGCGCGCACCAGACAGCATGTCCGAGACCTTTAGGTTCTTTTTGGCGGATATAGTGAATGTCAGCCAGGTTAGAAGCCTTTTTCACTTTTTCAAGCAGCTCAGTTTTTCCTTTTTCTTCTAGGTTTCTTTCAAGCTCAGGAGAGTAATCAAAATGATCCTCAATCGCACGCTTGCTTTTTCCTGTTACGATAATAATATCTTCAATACCGGCTTCAACAGCTTCTTCAATTATGTATTGAATGGTAGGTTTATCAACGATAGGAAGCATTTCTTTCGGCATTGCTTTCGTAGCCGGCAAGAATCTCGTTCCGAGACCTGCGGCAGGGATTATGGCTTTACGTACTTTTTTCAATTTCAAAGCACCTTCCTTAAGAACAGATTTAGGGTCACTCTTTTGAATGCTGAGTATTTAAAATGTTTGAGTTTCTTTTCTCATCAATACCCTATTTTCATTCTGTTAAACACATTTAATCATATAAGAAAAACCAATATTAAACAAGAGTCAATTCAGTGACTTTGGGGTCGAGGAAATACAAAAAAATATCATTAATTGATAGATATAACAGTTTCACCTGATCCGGTATTTCAAGAAATATAACAGCTTCTTCATCTCTAGAGCCTGCTCAGCAAAAGTGATATAATGTAGTTCTGAAAATGTGACTGTACGAATTTATTCGAAAGGTAATAAATAGATGATGACAATTAAGGTTTCTACTCCAAAATTAGCATTTGTTTGTCAAGAGCTGAATGCTGCAAAAAAGTTTAGTATCAATACGATCGATTGGAATTATCCAATGGAAATTGTCACTTTATATCATGAGCCCAATGGGCCTTCTTCTTTTAAAGATACTGCTGTTATTAATATGTACAGCTACTTTAAAGGTTCTGAACCTCAGAAAGATAAAATCAGGCATCCGATTGAACAAGAAGGTTTAACATATATTCAAGAACCAAATAAGCCAATTTATCGTTATTACAATAATGGACGTTATATTAAATATCAAAGGTTTACAGCATCAGGAGAACTTGCTGTCATTGATTACTTTAATGAAAGCAGGCAAAGATTTAAAAGGGAAGAATATGATTTGTCTGGATATGTACACAGCTTAATGTACATGGATCTGGACACTAACAAACCGAAGCAGCATCTTTATTTAAGGGCAGATGGCACTTGTTATATGACAAAATGGTATAAGAATGATGGATCAACTGAAAAAATTGTCATTTTTGACGAAAAAGAGAATATAGTCAGTGTATTGTATTCAGAAAATGAACTTTCCCGTTATTTTCTGAGCCGCTTGATAAAGGAAGCGGATTATTTATTTATGACTTCTGAAGTTGAGTTATATACTACATTAAAATCTCTTTCTTCAGTTGAATATTCTTCCATGTATCTAGGTTTTATAGAGACGAATGAGATGTTGGAAAACCCTGAAAAGGAAATAGGCCACCTTGATGCTTTTGTGGTTCCTTCCTTGAAGAGATATCATGACATAATTAAAAATACGGGGCCTCGCACAAATATTTATTACGTTTCTGAAGAGCCGTTTACCCGCAAGCGTTTTGTGGACAAACTAATAGATCAGGTGCCATTTAATAATCAATTGAAGGATATGAATGTTGAGCTGTTAATGGCAGAATGGCAATCAAAATCCGATTTATATTTGTCAGCCAAGGTTGAATTTAAAGGCTGCATTCCTCCCCATTCTGTGGGCCGCCATAAAATGTATTGGAAGTTAAAAAATAAAAAGAGCGGCACTGAAAGCACGTTTAACGCAAAAGTAAACAGCGAGGAAGAACTAATATTTACCGTAAGCGGTACACTTCGTGTTCACTCTGTATTAGATCAGTTGTCCACCATTGAATTGTATCTCTGTTCCAAGTGGGATAATAGCTTCTTTGCATCAGGTGTGCGAATAACCGGTTCAAAGGAAATTCCATTATCAGAACAAAGTATTTCAGGCTGGCAAGTTACTTTAGAAAAAGAAAATAATTATTTGCGTGTTCAGACTGCCGAGGGATTTCGGAGAAAATTAATGAAACGGCTGTTTGTGAAAAAATAGCAGACAAGGTTTTACCAGAAGAAGGAGCTTGAAGATGAGAAGGATCTTTTCACTAATATATGAAATAGACATTGAAAAAGGCGGCATTACAAGCTCTATGATGTCAAGATCTTTTACATTTGCGGAGCGCGGTCATAAAATCGATTTGGTTACACTTGATTATAAAGACAATTATGATCAGATTGAGCAAGTGCTGAAGAGCGCTGGAAGGCTGCATGCTGATGTAAATATCCTCAATATTTATGATGACTATAAAAATCAGCATAAGCATATAAAAATTGGGGAAGCGCAACAAAGTTACTATGATCAAAATCGTAATCGCTTTGAAGAACCATACGCTGCGTATCATAATGAGGAAAAATTAGAAACGGAATACTTCAAGAATGGCTTATATATAAAAAAGAAAAAATGGGATGAGTCGGATAATCTTTTATATGTAGATCATTTCAATGAAAATATGCAAATGACAAAGCGAGAATTCTTTCATGGCGGTTATGTAAATAAAACTGTGATTTTCGATACAAGAAGCGGAAAAATCAATCAAATTCACTACACAGCACCCGACGGTTTCTGTTATTTAACAGAATGGCACCATTTTAAAACAGGAGCCAGTCAAGGAGTTATGCTGTTTGGCCGTGGTGAAAAGGAAGCTGTATTTTTCAAAAACAAGCACCAGTTTCATACACATTGGCTTGAAACGTTATGTGAGAAAGAAAAGGACCCTATTATCATCTGTGATGGAGTCGGAAGTGCTTCAAAAGTAAATGAAATGCGTGCAGGATTGGCAAAACGATTTTACTGTGTTCACTCAAATCATTTAGATTATCCTTATACGTTAGGCAGCAAAGTTCGAAACAATCATCAATATGCGATGGAGCATATTAAGGATTATGACGGGCTGATCGTATTAACGAATGAACAAAAAGAAGATATCATGAAGGATTTTGAGTCGAACAATAATATTTTTGTTATTCCTCATGCACCAAGAAGGCTTGAAAAATTACAAACGTATGAAAAAAAGAAAAACGAGTTTGTCATGGTGGCCAGATATCATGAGGAAAAAGGGATCGATAAGGTCATAAAAGCAATGGGAATCGTAAAAAAATCCCGGCCGGATATTGTCCTGAATATATATGGCAGCGGTCCTGGCCATAAGGAATACCAGCAATTGATCGATGATCTTAAGTTAGATAATGTACATTTAAAAGGGTATGTCGCAAATCCTGCTCCATTTTATCAGCAGGCGCTTGCCACATTATTAACATCAAAATTTGAGGGGTTTAGTCTCGCGATTTGTGAATCGTTTTCGTGCGCAACCCCTGTTGTCAGTTTTGATGTGAAATACAGCCCGAGGGAGCTCATAAAAGAACACGAAACGGGAATGCTTGTAGAACCTGATAATATTGACATGCTTGCTGAAAGTATCATTTATTTGTACGACAACCCTGAGAGAGCCATTAAATACGGAAAAAACGCAAAGAACTTAATGGATACTGAATATAGTGAAGCCCGATTATTTGAAAGATGGGAAGAAGTATTTGAAATGACGAAATAGTGCTTTTTTAAACTGTTTTGTTCATTATATGAGCTTTTGTGAATGAAATAGAAGCGGATAAGGATAGAGGTGTCATGGTGAAAATTACTGCAGCAGTACCCACATACAACTCAGAACATTTTATCTCCCGCTGCCTGGATAGTCTGGTTCAACAAACCATGCCGAATAATGAGTACGAAATTATTTGTGTAGATGATTGTTCTCAGGATGGCACGGTTTCAATATTAAAAAAGTACAGTGAACAGTATTCTAATATAACGGTTATAGAACGAGAAAAAAACTCGGGAGGGCCGGGAGAGCCGCGAAACCAGGCGATACGTGCTGCGAACGGTGAATACATTTTTTTTATTGATTCCGATGATTATGTAGGAATCGAAGCGTTTGAGAGAATGTATCAATTTGCAAAACAGCATGATTCAGATATTGTGCTTGGGAAAATGGTCGGTGTAAACGGCAGATCGGTCCCGCAAGCTATTTTTAAGGAAACGAAACCTGAGGCGGATCTTGTAAAATCTCCGCTTGTTTACTCAATAGGACCGACAAAACTTTTTAAAGTTTCACTGCTTAGAATGCATGACATATATTTCCCCTCTAATATACAGGCTACAGAGGATCAGGTATTTGTCATGCAGGCTTATTTAGAAGCGGACAAAATTTCTGTCTTGGCCGATTATGATTATTACTATGCTGTACAGCATGACGGCGAGCATATGACGTTTGCATACGTTGCGCCTCAAAGCTACTATGGCGCAATGAAGGTAATCATAGATATGATTCGTAATAGCCGTCTTTCACATAATCGCAAAATGAAGTTTATGGCGAAGTTTTTAAATCGTCATTTTGATTTTTCCAGAACAACGGACTTTACCGTAACAATCGAGGACGAACGGGAGCAGCAAACATGGATGACAGAGCTGCATCATTTTGTTGAACAAAATATACCACGGGAAATTGATAAGCTTGTTCATTCTCATACGCGGTTAAAATTACACTTTGTACGCCATAATGACCTAAAGGGCTTGAAGCAGTTTGAAGCTGATAAAGAAAATATGGCCCAATATACGTCAGTTAAAAATGGTCATATCATAGCAAACTATCCCAGCCTTATCTCATATCATTTGGCAGAGAATGAACGGATTGTTGATGACAGAAACAAAATCAGTCATTACGTGAGCGAATTTCAAATGAAGGACAACACTTTCACATTAAGAGGGTCGGTTACCCACACGGCTTTACAACCAGAGCATCAAGCTATGCAAACTTTATACGGCATTTGGGTGCACCGTGATAGAAAAACTGAAAAAATCATTTCTCCAGTGTATTCCAAGGACGGAGAATTTGAATTTCTCACGAAGTTTACTGATTTGGCTATTCATGAAGAAGATATTGGTGTTTGGGATTTCTTTATTGAATCGGGGATAGACGGCTATAAAAAACGCGTCCGAATTGGCAGCAGCAGAGAACCGTATCCTTATTCAAAACATGCTAAATATATTGGGAATAACGGGGAATATGCTTTCAGCGCACGGCCGTACTTTACTAAAACCTATGATAATTTGTCGGTGGATATCAGAAAGCAGGAAGTTCTGAAAGTCGAATTCAGAGATAATGATTCGGACCAGCATTTAACGTTCGTATTTCCTGGAAGCCAATTGTTTTTTCCGAAGCAATCTTTATTATTGCTCGAATGCAATAACCAAGAGTTTTTAATACCAATAAAAAATCAAATCAGTTCAGCTGATGGGACAGTGATACAGGTTGATCGGAATCTCGTTCAGCAAAAGTTTGCTCCGGCTTATTTACAAAACACCAATATTGTTTTATCCATTAATTCTTATAAAACCACATTGGTTCCGAAAAAGGATGTCAGTGTGTACTTTTGCAGTAAAAATATTGAAAAAAAGCTATGGTGCTTTAAAATAAAGAAGAAAGTAGATCTATTTATACAATCGGACCAATCGAAATTCTATCTAACAACCCGTTAAACAAAGAAACCAGGTGACAAATATGAAAAAACTAAAAGTTATGACCGTTTTCGGGACCAGGCCTGAAGCGATCAAGATGGCACCGCTTGTGCTTGAATTGAAAAAATATCCTGAAATAGATTCCTATGTAACGGTAACTGCACAGCACAGACAGATGCTCGATCAGGTGTTAGATGCGTTTCACATCAAGCCTGACTTCGATTTGAACATTATGAAGGAGCGGCAGACACTGGCAGAGATTACGTCTAACGCACTTGTAAAATTGGATGAGTTGTTTAAAGATATCAAACCCGATATTGTGCTTGTCCATGGTGATACAACGACGACGTTTGCCGGAAGCCTAGCCGCTTTTTACCATCAAATTGCTGTCGGTCATGTGGAGGCGGGGCTCCGTACAGGGAATAAGTATTCCCCGTTTCCGGAAGAGCTCAATCGACAGATGACAGGGGCGATTGCTGATTTGCATTTTGCTCCGACAGGCCAGGCGAAAGACAATTTATTAAAAGAAAACAAAAAGGCCGCCTCTATTTTTGTAACGGGCAATACAGCGATTGACGCACTCAACACAACGGTTAGGGATGGTTACTCACATCCTGTTCTCGATCAGGTGGGTGAGGATAAAATGATTCTCTTAACCGCTCACCGCCGGGAAAATTTGGGCGAGCCAATGGAAAACATGTTCAAGGCCATCCGCAGAATTGTAGAGGAATTTGAAGATGTACAAGTCGTTTACCCTGTGCACCTGAATCCTGTTGTCCGGGAAGCGGCTCATAAGCATTTTGGTGATTCTGACAGAGTGCATCTGATTGAACCTTTAGAGGTGATCGATTTCCATAACTTTGCAGCGAAATCGCATTTTATATTGACAGATTCGGGCGGCGTGCAGGAGGAAGCCCCATCTCTCGGGAAACCGGTGCTTGTTCTGCGTGATACGACGGAACGGCCTGAAGGAGTGGAAGCGGGAACGCTGAAACTTGCAGGGACGGATGAGGAAAACATTTATCAGCTGGCAAAACAGCTGTTAACTGATCATGATAAGTACGAAAAAATGTCCCAGGCTTCTAATCCGTATGGAGATGGAGAGGCTTCCCGCCGGATTGTGGAAGAATTGCTGTTTCATTACGGGTACCGGAAAGAACAACCGGATTCATTTACAGGCATATAAAAAAGAAGCTTTGCACATTGTGCGAAGCTTCTTTTTGTTTTACTTTTCGAGGCTTTCCTTCAGCTCTTTTGTAATATCGGAAAGGGCGCTTTCATCAGCTTGGTAGTAGTAAATTCCATTGATTTTCGTGCCTGTACCTTTTAGTTCGTGCTGTTTAATATGTTTCCGCGCACCTTTGTAATCCGACTGGATATCCCACATGTTATCGAAGGTCAAGTTCGTTTTCACATTATCTTCAACAACTTTAAACATATCTCCGAATTTCGTGATGGAAGAAATATTAGCGCCTTTATTAATAATACCTTGGATGACTTGGCGCTGGCGGTCCTGGCGTCCGAAGTCGCCTCTCGGATCTTCTTTTCTCATCCGGGTATAAGCGAGCGCTTCTTTTCCGTTCAGTGTGATTTCTCCTTTGCCGAACGAATAACCGTCATAGCTGAAGGCGAATGTGCTGTTAACAGTAATGCCGCCAAGTGTATCAACAACGTCTCTAAAGCTTTCCATGTTCACTTTTACAAAATAATCAACCGGAACATCGAGGAAGTTCTCGACCGTGTCAACCGTCATCTGCGTGCCGCCGAAAGCGTATGAATGGTTGATTTTATCCATTGTGCCTTTTCCGATAATTTTTGTATACGTGTCACGCGGAATGCTGACCATGTCGGTTGTATTTGTTTTTGGGTTAACGGTCATATAAATAAGCGTATCGGCACGGCCCTTGTCGCCGTCGCGTTCATCCACACCCATGATTAAGACGGAAAAAGGATCTTTTTTATTGATACTGACCTCTTTATCCCTCTTTTTCGATTTATCAATGCTTTCATGAATACTTGCCACGGTTGATGCTGCTTTATGCCATAAGTAGTATGCATAGCCGCCTGTTCCGAGTACAAATACGGCCACAATGGCTAAAATGACAAGTAACGCCTTTCTTTTTTTCTTTCTTTTTTCAGCTCTCATAATAAAGTCCTCGCTTTTTTGTAATCTAGTACGATTATAAGTTTCTTAATATTTGAAAACAACTAAAATTTGTCTGATTCTTTACAATAGACGGCTCCTTGTAACAAATGTTTCGGTATTTTAAGAAAATCCGCAAAAATTTTTCGTTGTTTTGAAAGAAATCTTAAAATAAGCTTAAAATTGTCGATAAAAAGTGGAGAGGTGATATAGGAATGAAAAAAATTGCTATTTTAATGTTCTCAATGCTGCTTCTTTTGTCTGCGTGCGGCACAGCTCAGAACTCATCAGGAGCAGAAACAAATTCAGACAGCCAGGATGCGGCTGCAGAAGAGACAGTAACGAAGGAAGGCACTTTTGCCGGTTTGGCGGACAGCCATACAATTGCAGTCACTATTGATGATAAAGAGACGTCGATTCAGGTTGGTTCAGACCTTCAGGACAAAATGAACAGCATTTCAGAAGGGCAAAAAGTTGTTGTCAAATATACAAAAGATTCAAATGGCGCTTTAATGCTTAAGGATCTTGAGACAAAGTAATAAAAAACTCTTAGGGGGTTCCATGTTTTGAAAAAAATGAAGCTCTTGCTTCTATCGTCAGTCACTGCGGCGGCTGTAGCATGTCCGGCGTTTATGCAGACTGCGAAAGCCGCTGATAAAACCATTTCGGTTAAGCTGAGTAATTATGTAGGCAGCAAATCAAGTTTGGATGTCGATATCACAGGCGGATATGAAATTCCCGGCTCAAGAATTGCGGATACAGAGCGATATGGAGGAGCAACCCGTTTTGATGTTGCCAATAATGTCGCCTCTGCCGGATGGACAAATCCAACGACTGTGGTCATTGTAAATCGGGACGCTTTTGCCGATGCGCTCTCTGCAACCCCGCTTGCCAAAAAGTACGATGCACCGATTTTATTAACAGACGCAGATTCGCTAACACCAAAAACAGAAAGCGAAATTGCAAAATTAAATCCTGACAATATTCTCATCATTGGCGGTACAATCAGTGTTTCTAAAAATGTAGAAAATACATTAAAAAAATATGGTTCTATCGATCGGATTGGCGGAGCAACCCGTTACGAGGTTTCTAAAAACATAGCCGATCGGATGGGGAATTACAGCCAGGCAGTAGTGGCTACAGGCATGGTCTTTACGGATGCCCTGTCAATCGCGCCATATGCTGCAATGAACGGTTATCCGATTTTACTTGCGGGAGACAATAACATCCGCAGTGATTACAAAATTCCAAGCAAGGTTACAATTGTCGGCGGTCCGTTGAGTGTCAGCACTGGTGTGGAAGCTGCTTTAAAAAAGAAGGCAACTGTGAAACGGATTGGCGGCGTTTCCCGATATGAGGTATCTGCCAATATCGTTAAAGAATTAAATATGAAAGCAACAAAGGTATTTATGTCAAACGGACAAACATTCGCGGATGCATTAACGGGATCTGTGCTTGCAGCAAAGCAGGGAAGCCCTTTACTGCTGGTTGAATCAGGCAGCCTGCCGTCACCAGTCGCTGATGTAGTAGCGTCAAAAGGAACTCAGTCATTTGCGCTGCTTGGAGGAAGCATTTCCATCAGTGATACGCTAAAGAACAAACTGGCAGATACTTTTGCAGGAACTGGATATACAGTCAAGTTAACCGGCGGAAACCTAGTGCTTTATAAAAACAGTATTGCAATCAAGACGCTTGGAACGTCTTTTACAGCACAGCCTAAAAAATATGCAACTACAAATTCTATCAGTCTGAACGGAACGCCATATCTCGGAAACATGAAATTTACAATAGAGTCAGGCAAATATGTTCGGCCAATCAATGTGAATATCCCCTTTGAAGATTATTTAAAGGGTGTTGTTCCTCATGAAATGCCGGCCAGCTGGCAGAAAGAAGCGCTTAAAGCCCAAGCTGTCGCAGCGAGAACTTATTCCATCAGTTCGGCCGGAAAAGAAGTACAAGACACCACCGCTTTTCAGGTATATGGCGGATATGACTGGAATTCAAAAACTTCAGAAGTGGTCGAAGCTACAAAAGGTAAAGTTTTGAAATACAATGGGAATTTGATTTCAGCTACGTATTCCTCAAGCAACGGCGGCTACACAGAAGCGAGCGGTGAGGTGTGGAGCAGCCAGCTTCCTTATTTAATCGCCAAAAAAGATACGTACGACCCGCAAATCAGCTGGTCTCTGTCTTTAAATAAAACCCAGCTTGATAAGAGCAGTCTGAATCTGAAAAGCCCGGGTTCTTGGTGGAGCTCTAAAAATGAAACAAACTCATCATATTTGAGCGGTTTGAAAAGCTGGTTTATTAAAAATAAATACAGCAATGCCGATTCTATCAAAATCACGAAAATATCCAGTGTGAAATTCAGCACGGAGAAAACTGCCGGTCAGCGGCCGGAAACAGCAAGCGTCACATTCTCATATTTCGTGAAAGAAAAATCAAATGGCTACGTTCTTTCAAATGGAAGCCTGAGTGAAAAAACGGCAACAATTTCAGTACCGGCAACAGAGCTGAGAACGATGCTTGGCGCTTCCAATATGAAGAGTACATATGCTTCTGTCTCAAGCAATACAAACGCCTTTCTCATTAGCGGTAAAGGATACGGACACGGCATAGGCATGAGTCAGTACGGAGCCAATGCCAGAGCAGCTGCCGGACAATCTTATACAACAATTTTAAGTTTTTACTATCCGGGAACAACTCTATCAAGCTATTAAAAGATTGTTAGAGTCCAAGGAGGCGAGATGCCTCCTTTGTTCGTTATTTGATTTATGAATCATTATGAATCTTTGGAGGGACTATCTTTGCGGATCTTTCTTAAAAGCATACCTATGCTGATACTAGGAGTCGTGTTATTTGTACCAAATGCGTTTGCGGCAAACTCTGTTACAAGGCTGGATGGAGCAAGCAGATATGAGGTTGCTGTGAATGTTTCAAAACAAGGCTGGAGCAGTGCGAGCACGGTTGTTGTGGCAAACGGAACAGCGTATGCAGATGTATTAACTGCTGCACCTTTAGCTTACAAATACAATGCCCCGATTTTATTGACGGAATCATCTAAACTGACTGCGCCGACGAAAGACAGAATCAGCCAGCTTAAACCGAGCAAGGTTATCGTCATTGGCGGAACAATAAGTGTTTCTAACAACGTTGTAAGTGACATTAAAAAATTGGGTATTTCCAATGTGGAACGGATCGGCGGAAGAAGCCGCTATGAAGTTGCCCAAAATATTTCTAAAAAGTTATCTTCAAATTCAAAAGCGGTAATCGCAAATGGCACGGCATATGCTGACAGTCTGGCGATCGGTTCTTATGCTGCTCGTAATGGTATTCCAATTTTACTGACTACTGCAAGCTCCATTCCTGCACCAACGAAAAATGCGATGAACAGCAAAGGGACATCATCGACTATTGTGGTCGGAGGAGAAATCAGTGTCTCTAAAAATGTTTACAGCCAGCTTCCTTCACCAACAAGAATCGGCGGAAACAGCCGTTTTGAAGTGGCTGCAAACATAGCGAAAAAATATTATTCTTCATCAAAAGCCGCATTTGTCAGCAATGGCTATCAATATGCCGATGCATTAGCGGGTTCTGTTCTGGCGGCGAAGCAAAATCGCCCAATGCTATTTACTGACGCCGGTTCATTGCCGACTGCGACAAGAACAGTCATCGGATCAAATAGCAAGAATACCTTCACAGTTCTTGGGGGAACTATTTCAGTGACAACAAATGTCGTGAACCAGCTTAAAAATGTAATTGTAGGCAAAAAGGTATTTGTGGATGCAGGACACGGTGGTTATGACAGCGGCGCGGTAGGTAATGGTTTAAAAGAGAAAGATGTTAACCTTGCCGTTGCTAAGCTTGTAAACAGCAAACTTTCCAATGGTGGAGCCATTCCGATTATGGCCAGATCTACAGATGTTTTCTTAGAGCTTTCAGAGCGGGTTGCAAAAGCAAAAAGCAATAATGCAAACCTGTTTGTGAGTATTCACGCCAATTCAGCAACTCCTGCTGCAACAGGTACTGAAACCTACTATTATACAAAGTATGAGTCAGCGAATAGCAAACGTCTCGCAACAGAAATCCAAAACAGACTTTACAAAGCCCTTAACACTCAAAACCGAGGCGTGAGATTAGGGAATTTCCATGTCATCAGAGAATCAACGATGCCGAGCAGTTTAGCGGAGCTGGCGTTCATTTCAAATGCGAACGACGCAAGTAAGTTAAAGAGTGCTTTGTATCAAGAAAAAGCAGCTCAAGCTATATATGAAGGAATCATTGGATATTATTAGGGGATTAAATTAGTAGACATCAATAGCGGCTTGCCGGCAGAACCCATCAGGAATTGCCGGCAAGCTTTTTTATACGATAAAATGAGAAAAATTTTAAACCACATATGCTATGTAAAAGTTTAACAAAATTTAAGGTTAGGCCTATTCTTATTGACAGATGTTTTTGATATAATTATCAGGCAAAAATATAACCGATCCATTAGGGTAGTGAGGTAATCGATGAAAATAAGCATTGTTATCCCTGTATATAATTCAGAAGATCTTATTTCCGAATGTCTTGATAGCTTAGTTAACCAAACGATGCCAAAAGAGGATTATGAGATTATATGTGTCGATGATAAATCTACGGATTCATCTTTAGACATTTTGAATCGATATAAAAAGAAATATGACAATATTGTTGTTGTTGAAAGAACCATAAATTCAGGCGGTCCAGGTGCGCCGCGGAATGATGCAATAAAAATTGCCAAAGGTGAATACATCCTGTTTGTTGATTCCGATGACTATCTAGGCAATGAAGCATTGTTAAAATGGTACAATTTCTCAAAAGAGAATGATTCAGATATTACTTTAGGTAAGTTAAAAGGGATAAACGGCCGAGGTGTTCCCAAATCAATGTTTAAGGAAACAAACCCAGATGTTGATTTGGTTGATTCCAAAATTGTTTTCACATTGGGACCCCAAAAACTGTTTAAAGCCTCACTTTTAAAAGAAAATCAAATCATCTTCCCTACTCACATAAAAGCAGCGGAAGATCAAGTCTTCACAATGAACGCTTATTTAAAGGCAAAGAAGATTTCTGTTTCAGCTGACTATGATTATTACTATCTGGTCAAAAGAGACGGTGAACATATGAGTGTTGCTTATGTTCCCCCAGAGAACTTTTATGGAGCAATGGAAGATATTATCTCTGCTATCAAGGCTAGTGATCTGGAAGAAGCAAGAAAAACGAAACTGATGGCAGTATTTTTAAACAGGCATTTCGATTTTTCGCGGACAAAAAATGTCACAATAAAAATGAAGACAGATGAAGAAAGAGCTGAATGGTTTAAATATTTGTCTTCATTTATTCATGCAGTACCTGAAGAGGCTGACCAATTTGTGCTTCCGCATATCAAGTTGCGGCTGCTGTTTATTCGGAATAATGATTTGCAGGGGTTAACCCAGTATGAGCGTGAGGAACAAGACATTAAAAAGTTCTGTGTTGTATATAACGGGGATTTAATTGCACGTTATCCGAGCTTAGAACGCTATCCAATTTCTGAAGAGTTATTAAAAGTAAATTATAAAAATAAGCTTGAACATTATCTGCAGAATATTGAATTTAGCGATCACAGCCTCAGCATTCAAGGAACCATTAAACACAAATTGTTGGATGATGAAACGAATCAAAATCAATCTCTGACAGGAATATTTGTTCATCGCGATACAAAGGCGGAAAAATATATCGCGCCGGCTAATTATGAAAATTCAACATTTACATTTGAGTGCAGGTTTGATGAACTGGCATCTGCAGAAGAAGACTTAGGCGTTTGGGATTTCTTTATTGAATCGTCGATAGACGACTACAAATTAAGGGCGAGAATCGGAAACAAGCGTGCTGCGTATAAGTATTCTACAAAAACGATGTATTTAGGGCATAATGCTTTGTTTGTCTTCAGTGCAAGACCATATTTCACAATGAACTACGATAATCTTTCGATTGATATAAAGAAACATGCCTATACAGAAGCAGAACTTTCATATGAAACAGAATCAAAAGATTTATCATTTATTTTTAAAGATAAGCAAATCTGTTTGCCAAATCATTCAAAAATCATTGTGAATACCGGACAGTCTGAAATCTCATTACCGGTAAAACGTATAGAGTTAGAGCCTAATTGTACAAAATTGACAGTAAACGTGCAGAGTTTACTTGAACAGCTAGTTCATGTAAAGAAAGAGCGATTAATTGAATTTGCGATAAATACTTCCCAAAATAAAATCAGTGCAAAAGTGGATAACCAAACAATTGTCCTGGACACAAGGAATGTGGAACGAAAATCCATGTTATTCTTTAGTAAAATGGTTGAGGTTCAATACAAGCTGTTAACCTCTAAATCAAAGTTTTATTTTCAATATTAAATGTTTCACAACGAAAAGAGACAAATCAGTAAAATGATTTGTCTCTTTTTTTAAATAATATGCTTAATTTTTAAAAAAAGTGTCTAAAACAATAAAAAGTTTACGGATAAATGTCAGAAAAAATAACAAATTCACACTTCTTAACATACCATTTACATCCAATTAACATCCGTCTGCTAAACTGACTGGCATAGGTCATCATAACATCCCAAACAAATCGTGAGGTGTGTGTCAGTGAGTGCAGAGAAAAGCATGAATGTGAGTCGTGAATTCTCAGTTCAGCAAATACATTCTTTTACATTATCTGAAAAGACGGCTCGTTATTTGGCAATAAAGCGCGTAATGGATATTTGGTTTGCGCTCATTGGGTTGGCGATTGCGCTGCCAATGATTGCGGTATTTTCAATATTGATTTGTTTGGAGACACCGGGGCCTGCCATTTATACGCAGGAACGCGTAGGGAAAGGCGGGAAACCATTTAAGCTTTATAAGCTTCGTTCCATGAAAATAGATGCCGAGAAGTCTGGAGCGGTTTGGGCACAGAAGCAAGATCCGCGGGTGACAAGGATCGGAGCTTTTATCAGAAGAACGAGAATTGACGAGCTTCCTCAGCTGTTTAATGTGCTGAAAGGCGATATGAGTATGATTGGCCCTCGTCCGGAACGGCCTGTATTTACGGAAAAATTCCAGAATGAGATTCCAGGCTTTACACAGCGTCTGGCTGTTAAACCGGGATTGAGCGGCTGGGCTCAGGTGAACGGCGGTTACGATATGACGCCGAAGGAAAAGCTGATATTTGATTTATATTACATTCGCAATCTGACTTTCACTTTAGAATTAAAAATTATGTTAAAAACTTGTAAAGTAGTTTGGACGGGTGATGGTGCAAGATAAAACGGGATTCCATTATTCACCATCAATCTGAGCTTAAAAAGAAGTAGGGAATATGATGCCAAGTATTACAAAACAAATCATGAGCGGTGCAAAGTGGACAAGTATTTCAACCATGTGTATTACAATCATACAAATTGTTCAGTTTGCCCTGCTTGGAAATATGATGACCTTAACAGAATTTGGGCTTGTCGGCATGATCACAACGGTTACAGTTTTCGCCCAGATTGTGCTCGATATGGGTTTTGGCGCAGCATTAATTCAGAGAGACGACGCGACGGAGCGCCAGCTGTCAACATTGTATTGGCTTAACATTATGACGGGCGTTTTGCTGTTTGTTCTTTTATATGTGAGCAGTCCTGTCATTGCGGGATTTTATCAAAGAGAAGAGCTGGTGTTTCTGGTTCGGATTCTGGCGATTATGTTTTTGATCGCGCCAATTGGACAGCAATATCAGTATATGCTGCAAAAGCAGCTGCATTTTAATACGTTAAGCAAAATAGAGATTTTTTCAAATGTATTGTCATTCGGATATTTAGCGATAGCAGTTTTTATGATGGATGCGATTTTGGCGTACGTGATTTCTCAAGTCCTGCTGCAGTCCAGTAAAGGGATTTTATATTGGGCTGTATATCGAAAAAAGTGGCATCCTGCTTTTGTTTTTGATTTGAGAGGCATGAAGGATTTCTTTACTTTTGGAGCCTTTCAGCTTTCATCCCGTCTTGTGAACAGGCTGGGAGCAAATATCGACATGATTTTGATCGGCCGGTTTATTGGTGCTGAAGCATTGGGGATTTATAACCTCGCTTATCAGATTGTCACCATTCCGGTTTTGAAGATCAATCCGATTGTCACACGGGTGGCATTCCCTGTTTTCGCAAAAAACAAATATGAAAACAGCGTGATCAGAGAAGGCTTTCTGAATATGACAAAAATGCTGGCGCTTGTTTCGTTTCCGCTGTTAATCGGGCTCGTGTCTGTGTCAGACGCCTTTATCACAGCGGTTTTCGGAGAAAAATGGCTTGCTGCTGTTCCGATCCTAAATGTTCTGGCGATTGTCGGAATACTAAGAGTGCTCATGAATCCAAATGGATCTGTGTTGCTGGCTAAAGGAAGAGCAGACTTAGCATTTTATTGGGATTCCGGCGTTCTGCTGCTGTATGGATTATCACTGTTTGCAGCTGTACAGACGGGAAGCCTGCTGACAGTCGCATGGGTGTATGCCATTATCAGTGTTGTTAATTTCCTGATCGGGCGCTGGCTTTTGGCATATGTCATCAAGCTTCACCTTTCAGCTTATTTCCAGTCGATTATGAAGCCATTTCTGATTACTGCGGCGATGGGCATCATCGCGTTTGGTGTAAGCCTCAGTACCGAACACTTCAGTATGCAGGCAGAAATGCGGCTGGCCATTTCAGTTGCAGCCGGGGCGCTGTGCTATCTCTTTCTTTTGGTAAAAGCGTACCCTCAAACGAAAAGCAAACTACTAAGAAAAGGACGTTTGTCATGAAGATTTTGTGGATCACAAGCGTATATCCGAGCAGTATGAAACCCGGAGAGGGTGTGTTTCATGAGACACAGGTGCAAGAGCTGCAAAAACTCGGGCTTGATATCACTGTGATATGCCCACGGCCTTTTCATTCAGCGCCTGTCCGCATGCTGAAAAAGACATATCGAAAAAAGGATGCCAGACCGGAGTATGAGATTAGAAAGGGAATACCGGTTTACCGGCCTTTCTATCGGGCAGTTCCCGGCCAGCTGAAGTGGGCGCAGCCTCATCGGAGAATCGCATCAGCCGTTTTAAAAACCATGAATCAATGCGACCTATATCCGGATCTGATCCATGCGCATTTTGCCATGCCATCGGGCGGGGCTGCGGCAGTCGTGTCAGAGTCAGCGCAAATTCCTTATGTCCTGACTTTGCATGGCAGTGATGTGAATGTCTATCCGCATTACAGCAAAGGAGCGTTTAAAGCCTTCAAGCGTGCCGTAGGTTCTGCGTCAGTTGTTTTAGCAGTCAGCCACAAGCTTCAGGAAGAAGCCAAAAAGCTTTCGGGCTTTGACAGCTCGGTTTTGCCAATCGGCATACAGCTCAGCCGTTTTCAGGAGAATGAGGAGACGAAAGAGGAAATCAGAAAAAGACTCGGACTCCCGCTCGATCAGCGTCTGGCTGTCTATGTCGGCCGGCTGGTCAGAGAGAAAGGCATTTTTGAACTGTCTGAAGCGATCGAATCGCTGCAGGACTCTCCTAAGGCAGTCTTTGTCGGGGATGGTCCCGCAAAATCGACGCTGACGCAGAAGGGGCATATCGTCACAGGCCAAGTGCCGAATCATCAGGTAAGAGACTATTTACTTGCGGCAGATCTATTTGTACTTCCTTCTTACAGTGAGGGGATGCCGACTGTTGTGATTGAGGCGCTGGCGCTAAGGGTTCCTGTTATTTGTACGGATGTTGGCGGAGTGTCGTCTTTATTCGGAAAGCACCAACATCTGCTGATTAAACCGAAATCCGCTCAAGCCTTGGCGGAAGCGATCACTCGGTACGAACATGAGCAAATATGGAAGCCGGAAGTAGCAGATGACTTGTATGAAACCGTGCAGGCTCAATTTGACGCAGGAAAAAACGCCAAGGCCTTGCATCATCAGTATCAGACGGTCACGAAAACGTCCGTTTAATCGTAAGACACTGCGACCATTATAAATAGGAAGATCATTTTACAGGAGAGGGTTGAGCGCTGTGAAAAAAATAGCTGTCATTGGAACAGGTTATGTAGGACTCGTATCAGGCACTTGCTTTGCGGAGATCGGCAATAAAGTTGTTTGCTGTGATATCGATGAATCAAAAATCAGAAGCCTGAAAAATGGGGTAATCCCAATCTATGAACCAGGGCTTGCAGACTTAGTTGAAAAAAATGTGCTGGATCAGCGCCTGACCTTTACGAACGATATCCCGTCTGCCATTCGGGCCTCAGATATTATTTATATTGCAGTCGGAACGCCTATGTCCAAAACAGGTGAAGCTGATTTAACGTACGTCAAAGCGGCGGCGAAAACAATCGGTGAGCATCTTAACGGCTACAAAGTGATCGTAAATAAAAGCACAGTCCCGGTTGGAACAGGGAAACTGGTGCAATCTATCGTTCAAAAAGCCTCAAAGGGGAGATACTCATTTGATGTTGTATCTAACCCTGAATTCCTTCGGGAAGGGTCAGCGATTCATGACACGATGAATATGGAGCGTGCCGTGATTGGTTCAACAAGTCATAAAGCCGCTGCCATCATTGAGGAACTTCATCAGCCATTCCATGCTCCTGTCATTAAAACAAACCTAGAAAGTGCAGAAATGATTAAATACGCCGCGAATGCATTTCTGGCGACAAAGATTTCCTTTATCAACGATATCGCAAACATTTGTGAGCGAGTCGGCGCAGACGTTTCAAAAGTTGCTGATGGTGTTGGTCTTGACAGCCGTATCGGCAGAAAGTTCCTTAAAGCGGGTATTGGATTCGGCGGTTCATGTTTTCCAAAGGATACAACCGCGTTGCTTCAAATCGCAAAATCGGCAGGCTATCCATTCAAGCTCATCGAAGCTGTCATTGAAACGAACGAAAAGCAGCGTGTTCATATTGTAGATAAACTTTTGACTGTTATGGGAAGCGTCAAAGGGAGAACCATTTCAGTCCTGGGATTAGCCTTCAAACCGAATACGAACGATGTGAGATCCGCTCCAGCGCTTGATATTATCCCAATGCTGCAGCAGCTGGGCGCCCATGTAAAAGCATACGATCCGATTGCTATTCCTGAAGCTTCAGCGATCCTTGGCGAACAGGTCGAGTATTACACAGATGTGTATGCTGCGATTGAAGACACTGATGCATGCCTGATTTTAACGGATTGGCCGGAAGTGAAAGAAATGGAGCTTGTAAAAGTGAAAACCCTCTTAAAACAGCCAGTCATCATCGACGGCAGAAATTTATTTTCACTTGAAGAGATGCAGGCAGCCGGATACATTTATCACTCTATCGGCCGTCCCGCTGTTCGGGGAACGGAACCTTCTGACAAGTATTTTCCGGGCTTGCCGCTTGAAGAATTGGCTAAAGACTTGGGAAGCGTCAATTTATAAAAAGAAAAAGTGTTACTTGGTTGAAGCTGCCGGCTGCTAGGCTCGGCCGCCGGCTCCTGAAACATCAGGAAAGGGGTTAAACATGTGAGTATCAAACGATCAGCGGTCCATACGCTAGCGTTACTGGCCGCTGCTATATTTGGAGTCGTCCTATTGCTGGGAGCCATCCATAAAGATATAGGTTTCATGCAGATGGCTGCTGTGCTTGCGGTGTTGGCAATTGGCCTGTTTTTACTGACGCTTGCAACCGCATTTACAACAAAAGAACGGCTCTTTATGGCTGTAATCTATATTTTGATCGCCTGCACTTTTTTAAATAATGCATTTTTCGCTATTCATCTTGGATTTTTCAGTTTGTTCCTTTACCGGCTTCTGCTCATCGCAGCGGGTTGCCTTCATATTTTCGGCATGGTTCGGAATCGAACCCATATTGAAAGATGGCATGGGCTGCAAGTAAAAGGGATATTGCTCTTTTTCGCCTTTTGGTTTATATATGGCCTTGTTTCTCTGCTGTGGGCCAAGTCGGTAACAGTTGGCCTCAAGTATTTAGCCTTATTGGCAATGGGAATTTTCTTCATTTATCTTATTGTCATGTACGTGCAAAAAATGGAGCGGCTGATGATTGTTTATGCCATTTGGCTGGTGATGACGGTATTTCTGATGATCATTGGCTTTTACAATCATATCACCCACCATCATCTTGCGAGTTCCACATTGTACAGCGGACCGGAGTATAAGCAGCATTATCCGACATCGGTCTTTTTTAATCAAAATGACTTTGCGACCTTTTTATCCATCAGCTTCTTTTTTTACATCACGATGATGAAAAACATTAAGAATGGATACATCAAGGCAATTGGCCTTGTGCTCTCGCTCTGTGCGTTGTATTTAATTTTTGCCACTGGTTCAAGAGCCAGCCTTCTGGGTATTTTTGCAGGTATTGCTGTCTACATCTTCATTGTATTGCCGCCTGTTTTAAAGAAAATGGCTATATGGCTGTCGGCGGCGGGAATTGCTCTTTTCGCAGTTCTTTTCGCCAGCAAAATCTATTCAAAGTTTTGGGAGCTGTTTCTGGCCCCGCAGACGCTACATTCATTTCATGACAGGCTTCCATCAAATGTGGCTCGGGCAAATCTGCTGAAAAACGCTTGGCATTTTTTCCTTGATTCATACGGATTCGGAGTCGGAGCAGGAAATGTATCCTATTATCTTGAGCATTATGCTGTATATGATACTGACAATGTGGCAGAGGTGCATAACTGGCTTGTTGAAATTCTTGCTAATTTTGGCTTGTTCATCATGCTGGGATATCTGTCCGTTTATGCCTACCTCATATGGGTGCTTTACAAGTTTTATGAAAGAAAATTAGAAAATCAGTCAAAACTGATCACAGAAGGACTTATTACCGCTATGGTCAGTTTCCTGGTATCAAGTATCAGCCCAAGCTCTGTTTCAAATTTATTTTTCCATTGGGTGTTTATGGCGCTCGTCATCGCCGCCGTGAATGTGTTAAGGCGATCCAGACAAACGCCTGAGCCGATGTACAGATAAACAGACTACAAAAAGCAGGGAGACTTATATGAACGATATATTGATAAGAATAGCCCGTCGCATAAAAAAAAATATCATTTGGATCATAGCGGTGCCAATTATATTAGGTGCGGCGGGGTATATCCTGCCGTCACAGATCGCTGATCAAAAGAGCTATACAGCAGAAGATACTTTGGTTGTGGGGAGCTATGATCATCCGGTTTATAACAGCACAGAAGAGATTCCGCTTCTGCTTAAGAGCGACTCTTTTTTGAAGGAGGCGCTTCCTGATGAAAAGGATGAAGATGTAGCAGAGATCAAAGAGAAGCTTACCATCAAAACGGAATCCAAATCGTTACTGACTTTAAGCTATAGCGACGAGGATAAAGATAGAACGGAATCTGTCTTAAACGCCATATCCTCCACCTTCCTCAAAAATGATCAAAAGCTGTATGCAGAAAGAGAAGCCGTCATCCGCAGCAGCATAGACGCGCTTGAAGGCGAGTCGGTGAGCGAGGATTCCAAAGTGGATAAAGAGAGATTTTTATATGAGCTCAAAAACACACAGCTTAACCTGAAAGCGGCAAGTGTTACTGATTCCGAAACCGTAAGTGAGACAGCAGGCGGCGGAATGTCTCCGAAAAAGAAAGCAGTTCTCGGCGTTATGATTGGCCTTACGATTGCCTTTATGTTCGTTGTCATTCCTGAATTTTTCAGAGAATCCTTTTAAAATCATACGATGGAGATGTGATCATGACCAATTGGAAACCTCTCGTATCTGTCATTACACCTACCTATAATGCGCGTGACTATATTGAAGACACGGTTCATTCGGTATTAGATCAGAGCCATCCTCATTGGGAAATGATTATCGTGGATGATTGCTCAACGGATGGGACCCGCGACATTTTACAGCAGTATGAAAAAATAGACGAAAGAATTCATGTGGTGTATCTGGAAGAGAACTCCGGAGCTGCGGTTGCTCGCAACAAAGCGTTGGAACGCGCTCAAGGGCGCTACGTAGCATTTTTGGACAGTGATGACAAATGGAAAAAAGACAAACTGGAAAAGCAGCTTGAGTTTATGATGGAGCGCTCCTGTGCGTTTTCTTTCACGGGCTACAGCTTAATGGCGCAGGACGGGACCCCACTCGATAAATTTATTCATGCGCCGGAAAGCCTGACGTACGATGACGCCCTGAAAAATACAATTATCGGCTGCTTGACGGTGATGATTGACAGGGAGCAAACGGGACAGATCCAAATGCCGAATATCAGAACGAGACAGGACTTAGCCACATGGCTGTCTCTTTTAAAAAAAGGATTTACTGCCTATGGAATGAATGAATGCCTGGCTGAATATCGGCTTGTCAATAACTCAATTTCCAGCAACAAATGGAAGGCTGCGAAAAAAACGTGGTTTGTCTACAGGGAGATCGAACGGCTTCATTTTATGAAAGCAACATGGTGTTTTGTTCAATATGCAAAAAACGCGGTAAAAAAAAGATTATAGCCGCAAACAGAGAGAAAAGGTGATGAAGGTGGAAACAAAAGAAGCAATCATTCATGTTATCGTTGCCACTGCTGAATGGGGAAAAGACCAATTGAGATACAGAAGGCACCGGCTGGCAGAATTTTTAGCTGCTCAGGAGGAAACGAAGGAAGTTATTTGGGTATGTCCGGCTCCGCGTGCCCAAGGGAAAGAGTTTCAGGAAGTCCATTCTGGCATCAGGCAATTCGCTGTCAAAGACCTGCTGCAGAAAAAAATGTTTCGCTTCGGACGATATACAGATGTCTTTTACAGACATAAGCTCTCCCCATTACTCGATGAGCTTACACCTGCTTCTGCAAATGGTGAACGCTGCTGTTTATGGTACACGTTTCCTGGATTCCCGCTACTGTCTTCGCTGTATCCTTGGGATCAGGTCATTTATGACTGCAGTGACTTATGGGCGGCGCCGATTAGCGGCCGATCAAATCTGCTGTCTGAATTCCGGCGAAAAGTCATTAAATCGGCAGAGCTGAGAATTATACAACGAGCAGATTCAATAACCTGTTCATCAGATTATCTTCACAAGGAAGTAGACAAAAAACTGACTGCAGGACGAGAAAAGGTTCATACTGTGGAAAACGGTGTGGAGTATGAGCTGTTTTCTGCACATAAACAAGCTCCCGATCGCAGTATACTGCAGGGGAGAGAAGGAACGGTGTTAGGCTTTATTGGCGGGATTAAACCGAAGCTCGATTTTAAAATGATTGAAGAAGCCGCCCTGCAAAAGCCTGATTGGACATTTTTATGGGTTGGCCCGGATGCCACCAATGGTGATGTTTCGTTTCAAGAGCTGCTGAGGCTTCCAAATGTCATATGGACCGGCCCGGCAGATCCGAAAGAAGTTCCGCATTTTATGGAGCTTATCGACATTGGCATCATGCCTTATAAAAAATCATCGTATAATCAAGCTGTGTTTCCGCTGAAACTATTTGAATTTTTAGCGGCAGGAAAACCTGTCATCGGCTCTAATCTTCCGTCAACCTCAAAAATGCAAAAGCCGTATGTATACGAATATGTAGAAGGTGATCATCCAATTGATTTTATAGCAGCTTGTGAAAAAGTTCTCGAAAAAAACGGAGACGAAACCTATAAAGAAATGCGCCGAAACATCGCTCGCACACAAGATTGGAATTGCTTATTTAGACAAATTATGAAATATACAGGGATTCAAAAACATGCGTAGTCCTATAAATTGGGATGCGCGTTTTTTGATTATACGTGTTTCTTTTTGATGAAGCTTGTTATAATAACTAAGGAGAAGGTATAATGGAAGGAACGGTTCTCTATATAAATAAAGACTTCATTTAATTCCAAAGGAGACTTCTTTATGCTTGACGAACGCATGATTCGCATTGTTGTTGCGTTTATTGTCTCGCTGCTGACAGTTTTAATCATAACCCCAATCGTAAAAAGGATTGCGATTAAAATAGGTGCAGTTGACCAGCCCAGCAATCGAAAAGTACATGACAAAATCATGCCCCGCATGGGCGGGCTGGCCATATTTATCGGGGTGGTTGCAGGCGTGCTTGCATCCGGTATTTACACAGAAACAAGGATGACGGCAATTACAGTCGGAGCATTCATCATTATTGTGTTAGGTATTCTTGACGATAAATATCAATTAAGTGCAAAAGTTAAGTTTTTGATTCAATTAGGTGTAGCCATTATGATTGTAAGCACTGGCTTAAAAATGGACTTTTTCTCAGTACCTTTTTTAACAGAACGGTTTGAGTTAGGATGGATGGCTTATCCGCTGACGGTATTATGGATTGTCGGCATCACGAACGCAATTAACCTGATTGATGGATTGGATGGCCTTGCTGCCGGTCTTTCTGTTATCGGCCTGTCAACGATCGCTGTCATGGCGCTATCCGGCGGAAAAGTGCTCATTCTGTCACTCTCATTAGTCGTTATTGCCAGCACGCTAGGGTTTTTGTTTTACAACTTCCACCCGGCAAAAATCTTTATGGGAGATACGGGATCACTTTTTTTAGGGTATAGTATTTCGATTCTTTCATTATTAGGCCTGTATAAAAGTGTCACATTGTTCAGTATCGTTATCCCGATTATTATATTAGGCGTACCGATTTTTGATACAACTTTTGCTATCATCAGGAGAATATTAAACAAACAGCCGATTTCAGCGCCTGATAAGTCGCATATTCACCATAGACTGATGGCCTTTGGCCTTTCACATCGGATGTCGGTCTTAGTTATTTATTTAATTGGATTTATTTTCAGTATCAGTGCGATAGTACTTAAAAGTGCCACAATTTGGCTTTCTTTGTTTATTATCTTCATTTTAATTATTTTTATGCAAATCATAGCAGAAGTGACAGGACTCGTGAATGAAAAATTTAAGCCGTTTACAAAGTTTTATAAACGGCTGGTGAAAAGGAATTAAAAATTCCGGCTTATGTGCCGGAGTTTTTTTCTGCGCAAAAATGCCCGATCCTCTAAAAGGACCGGGCATTTTTTAATAGGATGAATCAGTTGTTGAATTCGTTGTACTGTTGTTTGAGCTTGTGCTGCTGTCATTCGAATAGCTGCTTTCGCTCGTCGTCCCGTCAGTTGTTGTGCCAGTGCTGCCAGAACTGCTTGAGCTGTCAGTCCCGTCTGTTGCATTTCCGGTACCGGAAGTGCCAGTGCTTGTATCAGGAGTATAATCTAAATGCTCTTGAAGCGTTTTTCTGACTTTCTCGAGATTTGTAGCATCAGGTTCAAAGTAATATGTGTTGTTAGGCCCTAAATACAAATCAGAACCTGTAATGCTCAATGTGTCGATTTTTTTGCTGGTAAAGCCGCTGTAAATCTGCTGAAGCGCTAAACCTTCAGTAATGCGAATATTGGTTTCAACGTTTTCGCTGGCTTTTTCTGCGATTTTATCAATTTTAGCAATGTTGCTTGCACTTGACATTCGGTCAATCAGCGCGTTTAAGATTTGTTTTTGTCTGTCATTACGGCCAAAGTCTCCGCGTTTATCCTGTTTTCTCATCCGGGCATATGCTAAGGCTTCTTCGCCGTTCAAATGCATCTCGCCTTTTTTGAAGTAAATCCGTTTGCTTTCGTCTACATCACTTTTTTCATCGAAATCGAAAGGCACGTCAACATCAATACCGCCGACTTCATTAATCACATCTTTAAATCCGTCAAAATCAACTGTGACATATTTATCAATCGGGATTTGCAAGAAGTTTTCAACAGTTTCAACTGTCTCATCTTTACCGCCTTTGCTGTAAGCGGCATTGATCTTCGTCTTGCTTCCCGTTGTGTCACCAGCTAATTGCACACGTGTGTCACGCGGAATGCTCAGCATTTTCATGGTTTTATTTTTGGGATCCAGGGTAACAACAATAAGAGAGTCTGATCTCCCTTTTTGTCCTTTAGTCGCGTAATCCTCTATTCCCATAAATAAAATAGAAAACGGTTTTTTCTTCATGTCTACAACTTCGTTGCGAAGATTTGATTTATTCCCGCGGGATAGGGCATCGTACGATTCATCCGCAGCGTTAATGGTTTTATAAAGTTTATACCCGCCAAGCCCTACAACTACCAATAGTGCAAGGGCGAACAATAACATAATTCTTTTTAAAATTTTCCTGCGTTTGCTCTTTTTCTTTTTTCGCACACGCACTCTAACGCGTTCAGCCATTATTCAGTCTCCTTTATGTGATTGACGGCTTTTTCAAGATACGTCAACTCTCCCTCTTTAATATCACTCTTTCCATTTGTCAGTTCTGTCATCCATTCAGAAAAAGCGTTTGTTTCTTTTTCTTCGACGTATGTTTCGAATTCAACATTTTCTGAATAATGGATTTCCTTTAACAGAAATTGTGACTCCCTTAATTCATTTTCAATCTTGCCAAGCCATGTGTAATCTGCAGAAGTATGCATGATTCGCATAAGCTTCCGTTCTACAACACCTATATGATTTAATCCTTCAGACACTGATTTCCCATAAGCGCGAATTAATCCGCCAGCACCAAGCTTAATGCCTCCGAAGTAGCGTGTAACGACGGCGCAAGTATCCTTCAGCCTGCGTTTTTTTAAAACCTCGAGCATCGGCACTCCCGCTGTACCGCTTGGTTCCCCGTCATCATTGGCTTTTTGGATATGATCATTCTCGCCAATAACATAAGCCGAGCAATTATGAGTCGCATTCCAGTGCTGTTTCTTTATTTTCTGTATAAATTCCTGTGCCTCTTGTTCGGTAGAAACACGGCTTAAATGACAGATAAAACGCGATTTTTCTATAACAATCTCGTGTTCTCCTGCTTCTTTCACAGTAAAATAGCTGTGCAGCATGCTAGCTGACCCTCCTGCTAAGCATAAAAGACTGCCTATACAAATTCGTACAGTCTTTAGAATTTTTGTGCGTATTTTGGTATCATAAAGAGTAGATAGTATATAAAAATGTTTTTTTCTAGAATATACGCATTCTTTCATTATAATTCGACATAATTTGCAGATCAATTACATTTATAATAAAAATATATGACAACGCCGTGACGGAGGGAAATTATGAATAAAACAAAGATGGATTCCAAAGTGCTGGATTCTATTTTGATGAAGATGCTGAAAACCGTTGACGGGAGCAAGGACGAAGTTTTTCAAATCGGGGAGCAGTCACGCCAGCAGTATGAACAGCTGGTCGAAGAACTGAAACAAATTAAACAGCAGGTGTATGAAGTGATCGAGCTTGGCGATAAACTTGAAGTGCAAACCCGCCATGCGAGAAACCGTTTATCCGAGGTCAGCCGTAATTTTCATAGATTCAGTGAAGAGGAAATCCGCAATGCTTATGAAAAAGCCCATAAGCTGCAGGTAGAATTGACGATGATCCAGCAGCGTGAGAAGCAATTGCGCGAACGGCGGGACGATTTGGAGCGCAGATTGCTAGGGCTTCAGGAAATCATTGAGCGTTCAGAATCATTAGTAAGCCAAATTACAGTTGTGCTCAACTACTTGAATCAGGATTTGCGCGAAGTTGGACTGCTTCTTGCTGATGCTCAGGCAAAACAGGATTTCGGCTTAAGGATTATTGAGGCGCAGGAAGAAGAGCGAAAAAGAGTCTCAAGAGAAATCCATGACGGACCCGCTCAAATGCTGGCGAATGTTATGATGAGATCGGAATTAATCGAGCGGATTTTCCGTGACCGGGGCGCAGAGGACGGATTCCAAGAAATTAAAAATCTACGCCAAAATGTTCGGAATGCCCTTTACGAAGTGAGAAGGATTATATATGATTTAAGACCGATGGCCCTTGATGACCTAGGCCTGATTCCAACTTTAAGAAAATATCTATATACAACCGAGGAATATAACGGGAAGGTCAAAATACATTTTCAGTGCATTGGAGAAACAGAGGATCAGAGGCTAGCGCCTCAGTTTGAGGTTGCGCTCTTCAGGCTCGCACAGGAAGCTGTGTCTAATGCGCTAAAGCATTCTGAATCTGAAGAAATTACAGTCAAAGTTGAGATCACAAAGGATTTTGTGATTTTAATGATAAAAGATAACGGTAAAGGGTTCGACCTGAAGGAAGCGAAAGAGAAGAAAAACAAATCATTCGGCTTGCTGGGCATGAAAGAAAGAGTAGATTTATTGGAAGGAACGATGACAATAGATTCGAAAATAGGTCTTGGGACATTTATTATGATTAAGGTTCCGTTATCTCTTTGACTATGATTTGTAAAATAGAGCCAAAAGGCATATTGACCGAATGCTAGAGTATATAGAACAATAATACAAGGAGGCGTGGCTTGTGACTAAAGTAAACATTGTTATTATCGACGACCATCAGTTATTTCGTGAAGGTGTTAAACGGATATTGGATTTTGAACCTACCTTTGAAGTGGTAGCCGAAGGTGATGACGGAGACGAAGCGGCTCGTATTGTTGAGCACTATCATCCTGATGTTGTGATCATGGATATCAATATGCCAAACGTAAATGGTGTGGAAGCTACAAAACAGCTTGTAGAGCTGTATCCTGAATCTAAAGTAATTATTCTATCAATTCACGATGACGAAAATTATGTAACACATGCCCTGAAAACAGGTGCAAGAGGTTATCTGCTGAAAGAGATGGATGCTGATACATTAATTGAAGCGGTTAAAGTAGTGGCTGAGGGCGGATCTTACCTTCATCCGAAGGTTACTCACAACCTCGTTAACGAATTCCGCCGCCTTGCAACAAGCGGAGTTTCGGCACACCCTCAACATGAGGTTTACCCTGAAATCCGCAGACCATTACATATTTTAACTAGGCGGGAATGTGAAGTGCTGCAGATGCTTGCAGACGGAAAAAGCAACCGCGGAATTGGTGAATCATTGTTTATCAGTGAGAAAACCGTTAAAAACCATGTCAGCAATATTTTACAAAAAATGAATGTAAACGACCGGACGCAAGCCGTTGTGGTCGCCATTAAAAATGGCTGGGTAGAAATGAGATAGTATAATAGGAGACTTGCCTTTTTCTAGGCAGGTCTTTTTTTAGGCTGCCGTTTCCCTTACAATAGAGTTATAAAGCAATAAGGCAGGTATCGAAGCTATGAATATTGCAGTCGTAACAGACAGCACGGCATATATTCCGAAAGAAATGCGTGAACAACATCAGATACATATGATCCCTCTCCAGGTTGTTTTTGGGGAGGAGACTTACCGTGAAGAAATTGAGTTGGACTGGAAAAGCTTTTACGAAGAAGTGAAAAAACATAATGAGCTCCCGACGACTTCTCAGCCGCCAATCGGCGAGCTGGTTGCGTTGTATGAAGAGCTTGGCAAGTCCTATGATGCGGTTATCAGTATCCATCTTTCCAGCGGGATCAGCGGAACATTCAGCAGTGCCGCAGCGGCTGATTCGATGGTCGACAATATTGATGTGTATCCATTTGACTCAGAGATCAGCTGCTTGGCTCAAGGCTTTTATGCCCTTAAAGCTGCTGAATTAATCAAAAACGGAGCATCATCGCCGGAAGATATTATAAAAGAACTGGAAGAAATGAAAAAAACAGTTCGAGCTTATTTTATGGTAGATGACTTAGCTCATCTTCAGCGCGGCGGGCGATTAAGCAGCGCCCAAGCCTTCATTGGTAGTCTTCTAAAGGTAAAGCCTATCCTTCATTTTGACAATAAGGTAATTGTGCCTTTTGAGAAGATTCGCACACGTAAAAAAGCCATTTCGCGAATTTATGAGCTTTTAGACGAAGATGCGAGTAAAGGGTTGCCTATGCGAGCTGCTGTTATCCACGCTAATCGAGAGGAAGAAGCAGCGAAAATCATTGAAGAACTTTCTGCAAAATATCCTCATGTTGAATTTTATAACAGCTATTTCGGCGCGGTAATCGGCACTCATTTGGGTGAAGGTGCGCTAGGAATTTGCTGGTGTTTTAAATAATGTAAAATCTCCGTTTTTAAAGCGGAGATTTTTTTATATTCTTATTTTAATAGTTGGACAGAAAATATTCATTCAGGCATACTGTCTCGAAAGGAGGCGTGCTATGTGAATGTGCCAGTTGAAAAAAACATTTCCTTTTCAAAAGAATTGCAGCAGACGCTTCGAAGCCGTCATTTGCTCAGGACTGAGCTACCATTTTCCGATGAGATGATTGAATGGCATATCAAGAATGGCTATATCACTGCTGAAAATTCTATATCCATAAATAAACGGGGATATAGATGTAATAGGTGCGGCCAAACTGATCAGCGGTATTATTCTTTTTATCACTCATCTGGAAAGAATAAGCTGTATTGCCGTTCCTGTGTCATGATGGGCAGAGTGAGTGAGGAGGTTCCTTTATATTCATGGGAAGAGGAAAATGAACCAAACTGGCAGTCAATTAAACTGACATGGGACGGCAAGCTTTCAAGCGGACAGCAAAAAGCCGCCAATGTTTTAATTGAAGCAATATCAAAAAAAGAAGAGCTCCTCATCTGGGCGGTTTGCGGCGCTGGCAAAACAGAAATGCTGTTCCCTTGTATAGAATCAGCGTTAAATCAAGGACTGCGTGTATGTATTGCAACACCTCGCACCGATGTTGTATTAGAGCTTGCTCCAAGGCTCAAGGCTGCCTTTCAGGGTGCTGACATTTCAGCGCTTTACGGAGGAAGCGATGACAAAGGGCGGCTATCTCCGCTAATGATTTCCACTACGCATCAGCTTTTGCGATATAAAGATGCAATCGATGTTATGATCATTGATGAAGTTGACGCTTTTCCATATTCTGCTGATCAAACCCTTCAATTCGCTGTTCAAAAAGCAAGAAAGAAAAACAGCACCCTCGTTTATTTAAGTGCAACACCTTCTAAAGAATTAAAAAGAAAAGCACTGAACGGACAGTTACATTCAGTTCGCATCCCCGCAAGACACCACCGGAAACCTTTACCCGAACCGCGCTTTGTATGGTGTGGAAACTGGAAGAAGAAATTAAACCGAAATAAAATTCCGCCAGCGGTGAAAAGATGGATAGAGTTTCATGTAAAAGAAGGGAGGCCTGTTTTTTTATTCGTTCCTTCCGTTTCTATTCTGGAAAAGGCTGCTGCGTGCTTTAAAGGTGTTCATTGCCGAACCGCATCTGTGCACGCGGAAGACAAGCATAGAAAGGAGAAAGTGCAGCAATTCAGAGATGGTCAGCTCGATCTATTAATCACAACAACAATACTGGAAAGAGGCGTCACAGTCCCCAAGGTGCAAACGGGTGTACTAGGAGCGGAATCGTCTATCTTTACGGAAAGCGCACTTGTTCAAATTGCAGGAAGAACCGGTCGGCATAAAGAATATGCGGACGGCGATGTCATTTTCTTTCACTTCGGCAAAACAAAGAGTATGCTCGATGCAAGAAAGCATATAAAAGAAATGAATGAATTGGCAGCAAAAGTTGAATGTACAGACTAGCCATTATTTGAAAACGTGGTACAGTATACTCATATAACCGATGATGAGGAGCTGTAAAAATGCTTGTCAATTCAAAAGAAATCGTAATGAAAGAACTGCTCGACCGATATATGGACCAGCTTCATATGGCCTGTACTTGCCAAGTATGCCAAAACGATGTATTGGCACTTTCTTTAAACAAAGTGAGTCCATCCTACGTTACTGATCTTAAAAAGATCGCATATACGAAAGCTGAGCTGGTAGATAAACAAAAAAACACAGCAATGCTTGTCATTTTGGCTGAATCTGCTGCTGTAGTTTCAGAGAGTCCAAGCGATTTATGTCAAACGAAGTAGGAGGAGGCATTCATAAACTGATCTGTTTATTATGTGATTCGCAATTTTCTCAAGATGTTACATGGAGAGCCCTTTTTTTATTAAAGCCTGATGAAAAGGTTTGTTATTCTTGCAGAAGCAAATTAAAGAAAATCACAGGACATATCTGCCCCCTGTGCGGCAGACCTCAATCTGTTCATGCCGTATGCAGGGATTGCGAGGTGTGGAGAACAAGGATCAGAGACAGTTTGCTATTGCGTCAAAACCGTTCAGTTTACACATATAATGATATGATGAAAGAAACGCTCTCCCGTTTTAAATTTAGAGGAGATGCAGAAATCATAAATGCATTTAAAAGTGATTTTTCTTCAACCTTTTCTAAGGTTTACCCCGATAAGCATTTTGTTCTTGTACCTATTCCGCTGAGCAAGGAACGGGAAGAAGAGCGCGGATTTAACCAGGCACAGCTCTTGGCAGAATGTTTAGACCGGCCTTCCCACCATCCCCTCATTCGCCTGAATAATGAGAAACAGTCAAAGAAAAAGAAAACAGAACGCCTGCTGTCAGAGCGCATTTTTGATACAAAAAATAATTCAGCAGAAGGTATGAATATCATTTTAATAGACGATCTTTATACAACAGGCGCCACCTTGCACTTCGCAGCCCGCTGCTTATTAGAAAAAGGAAAAGCCGCTTCAGTGTCATCTTTTACCTTGATCAGAAGCTAAATGATTCTGTTTTTATGCCGATATAATCACTAGAAATTGACACAGGCATATTATCTAATAAGGAGAAAAAAGATGGGAGAACTGGCTAATTGTCCGAAATGCAATGCTTTATTTTTAAAAACAAAGCTGCAAACCGTATGTCAGGCGTGTATTAAGGAAGAAGAAAAATCATTTGAGACCGTCTATAAATTTTTAAGAAAACAGGAAAACCGGCAATCAACTTTGAGCCGGATAACTGAGGAAACAGGTGTGGAAGAAGAGCTGATATTGAAATTCATCAGGCAGAAGCGAATTCAGATCACTCATCTTCCTAATTTGGCATACCCTTGTGAAAGGTGCGGGACATCGATTAGAGAAGGCAAGTTCTGTAAGGCTTGCCAGTCCGATATTAAGGATCAAATGGATCATTTGATCCACGAGGATGCTTTGAAAATCGAGAAAGAAAATAGTAAAAAAGACACATACTATGCCTATAATACCAAAAACAGCTGATTCCCTAAACTAACTGAAAACGCAGTCGATAAAAGGGTTAAGATTGTTTAAAGACTGCAACGGAAAGCGAGAGGAATCCTATGAAAATCAATCAATTTGGAACACAATCCGTTAATCCATATCAAAAAAATTATGATAAGCAAGCGGTGCAAAAAACTGCTGCACAGCCTCAAGATAAAATTGAAATTTCATCACAGGCTAAAGAAATGCAACATGCATCCGACGCAGTCGCTGGTTCACGACAGGAAAAAATTGCGCAGCTTAAAGCGCAAATTGAAAACGGGTCATACAAAGTAGACGCAAATCATATCGCGAAAAATATGATTAATTTTTATAAAAAGCAATAAAAAAGGAGAAAGCCCATGTCAGCGAAGGCAATTATTGAACAATTGAAGCGACTTTGCGTTCTGCATGAGCACCTGCTCACGCTGTCTGAAGAAAAGACGGAAGCGCTCAAAGCCGGCAAAACAAAAGAGCTTTCTAACATTTTGACAAAAGAGCAAAAATATATTCAAGCGATCACGCAGACAGAAGATGACCGGATCAAAACAACTTCGGCCTTTCTCGGATATAGCGAAAATAATACTATTTCCGAATGTATCGCCAAAACCTCAGGCAGTGAAAAGGAAGAGCTGGAACAACTATACGAATCTCTTTCTCAAGTTCTCGGACGTCTGAAAAAAGTAAATGAGATGAATAGGCAGCTGACAAGAGACGCCCTGCAATTCATCTCTATTTCGTACGATATGCTGGTTCCTAAGGAAAATAACTTCAATTACAGCAAATCAATTAAAGCTGAGCTGCCGAAAAGCAGCAAAATGAAACTGTTTGATTCAAAAGCTTAGCAGAAAGGAATTCAGAAAATGACATCTACCTTTATGGGGCTTGAAACTGCAAGGCGGGCGTTAAGCGCTCAGCAGGCAGCTTTAAGCACTACTGCAAATAACGTGGCAAATGCCAATACTGATGGTTATACAAGACAGCGGGTCTCACTGGAGGCAACTGACTATTTCCCTGCTGTATCTAAAAACGCAGAAAAAACAGCGGGACAAATGGGTACAGGTGTTCAAGGAAAATCAGTTGAGAGAATAAGAGATATCTTTCTTGACTACCAATACCGTCTTCAAAACAACAGTGCCGGATACTATGACACGAAGGCCAAAGCGCTGTCCCAAATGGAAGGCGTTTTAAATGAAACAGATGACAGCGGCTTGAACAGTGTGCTCAATTCGTTTTGGAATTCTCTGCAGGAATTATCGAATAATACAAATGAAGAAAGTGCACGTTCTGTTGTTGCTCGAAAAGGACAAGCTGTAGCTGAAACGTTTAATTATATTTCTGAATCACTTACAAATGTCCAATCGAATTTAAAAGCAGAGCTAAATACAACTGTGTTGGATGTCAATTCTCTGCTTTCTCAATTAAACAGTTTAAATAAGCAAATTGCACAAGTAGAGCCGGTCGGGCTTCTTCCGAATGGTTTATATGACCAGCGAGATTTGCTGATCGATAAATTATCCTCAATGGTTGATATCAAAGTCAGCTACAACAAATCAGGCGGGAATGCACTTGCATCTGCTGAAGGAACTGTATCAATTGAAATCCTTGATAAAAATAAACAGTCGTTAGGAACTGTTTTGGACGGTAAAAATTACGAGGTTTCAGAACTTGCAGCCAACTATGATAATGAAACTGGGTTAGTATCAAGTATTTCAATCGGGGATACAGCTGTGCAGGCGGAGTCCTTTAGCAGTAAGGGATCCCTTTTAGGATTTATAGAGTCTTACGGGTATATAACAGCAGACGGCCAAGAAAAGGGCGTATACCCGGAAATGCTTTCTGATCTTGACAATATGGCGCTTGAATTCGCGAAAGCTTTCAATGAAGTGCACAGAAATGGTGTGACCAAGAGCGGTGAACAAGGCGGAGACTTTTTTGATTTTACCGGCGGTGAAACTGAACCTGCCAAGGGCGCAGCGGGCAAGATCAAAGTAGCTGACAGCATAATAGATTCAAAAGGCGCAAACATTGCTTTCTCACTGACTGGTGCAGCCAACGATAACGCAAATGCTACAAAATTAGCAAATGTTTTAACCGGTAAAATAACCATTAACGGTAAAGAAACTAGTGTTTTAGATTATTATGCGGGTCTGATTGGCGAGCTAGGGATCGAAGCTCAAGAGGCTAATCGACTGGCGTCTAATACAGAAACACAGCTAAATGATGCTGACATAAACCGTCAGCAAATGAGCGCAGTTTCTTTAGACGAAGAAATGACGAATATGATTCAATTCCAACACGCATACAATGCAGCTGCAAGAATGGTGACTTTACAAGACGAATTGCTTGATAAAGTGATCAACGGCATGGGTGTTGGAGGAAGGTAGGTAGAGTCGCATGAGAGTAACACAAGGAATGATACAGCAAAACTCACTGAGATATATCGGTTCGAGCTACTCGAAGCTGGATAAACTCCAGTCGCAGATTTCTTCAGGGAAAAAAATCTCAAAAGCTTCCGACGATCCTGTAGTAGCAATGAAAAGCTTAAAGTATAATACGCAACTGTCTCAAGTGCAGCAGTACAAAAGCAATGCTTCTCAAGCCTTTACCTGGCTCGAAAACACAGAAACAAACATTACAGAAGGAATTGACATCTTGTCAAAGGTCAGAGAATTAGCGGTCGAAGCTCAAAATGATACAAACGGCGAGTCGGAGCGGCAAGCGATTGGCGTAGAGGTAAAGCAGTTAAAGGAACAGCTTTTAAATATTGCGAATACACAAGTGAACGGCAGATATATCTTTAATGGCACAAATTCAGATAAGCCTCCGGTTACAGATAACGGAGACGGAACTTATACAATTTCTGATACAGCTGATGTCGTAGTCAATATATCAAATAATATGTCATTGAAAGTGAATTCAGATCCAAAGTCAGCTTTTGGAGGCACTTCTGAAAGCGGGCAGAATGTATTTGAAATGCTTGATTCTTTTGAGAAAGCACTAAATTCTGGTTCGCTAGATGGCATGGACAGTGTTTTAGATGATATTGATCATTTTTCTGACGGCATGAGTGCTGAACGATCTGATCTTGGAGCGAGGTATAATCGTCTTGAACTGGTTAATACAAGACTGTCAGCTCAAGAAGAAACAGCTACAAAAGTGTTATCAGATAATGAAGATGTAGAACTGGAAGAAGTAATAACTGAATTTATTGCGCAGCAAAGCGTTCACAGGGCTACTCTGGCTGTTAATGCGCAAATTGTTCAGCCTACATTGATTGACTTTTTAAAGTAAGCGGCTCTTAGGAGTTCGCTTTTTTTATAGTTCAGGAGGTAGAGTGATGCAGATTCCCAGATTGATTATGCATAGTGTTCAAGGAAAAATTGGTTTAACAACGACGCCTGCCAGCTTAAAAATGGAGCAGCCTCAAGCTGATCTAGAGATCGAACAGCCGAGTGCGGAAATGGAAATATCGGTGACACCTGGAAAACTCACGATTGACCAGACACAAGCATGGGAAGAACTAGACAGAAAGCATGTTTTCAAGAGAATTGAAGAAGCCGCCCAACAAGGGCATGAGGATGTAATGGAGGGAATAGCACGCACTGCAGAAGAAGGCGACGAGCTTATGAGGATTGAAAATAAGGGGAACCCAATCGCTTCACAAGCAAGGAGGAACTCTGAAATGCACCAAATTCAATTAGGCGAAAATTATGCTCCTTCTCTATCTAGGGTGAAAATACAATATACTCCGTCACAGCTTGATGTTCAGATTACGCCGCGAAAGCCTGTTATTCAGGCTGAGCCGCATAAGCCAATTGTTGAATATACGCCAGGAAATGTTAAGGTTGACATGCTTCAATACCCTGATTTAAATATAGATGTAGAATACCCGAAAGAATCACCCGAAAAGTAAAAAGAAAAGGATCGTGAAAAATGATCATTCATACGAAGTACCATGGCCAAATGAACATAAAAGAAGAACAAATCATTCTTTTTGAAAGCGGGATTCCAGGCTTTTTAGAAGAAAAACAGTTCGTCATACTTCCGCTTTCAGAAGACTCCCCATTCGTGGCACTGCAGTCCGTCACTTCAGAAAATCTTGCGTTTATCGTTGTGAGTCCGTTTATCTTTTTTAAGAATTATGAATTTGACCTTGATGAATCAACTGCTGAACTTTTGGATATCGATAATATTCAAGACGTAGAAGTCATGACGATATTGACTATGGCAGAGCCGTTTGAAAAGTCTACTGCGAATTTATTGGCTCCCATTATTGTGAATCGCAAGAACATGATGGCTAAGCAAGTCGTTTTACACGACTCCTCATATACGACAAAGCATCCGATTGGAGGAGAATCATGCTAGTTTTATCGCGAAAAATAAACGAAGTGATTCAAATAGGTGCTGATATTGAAGTGAAAGTGATTGCGGTTGAGGGGGATCAAGTGAAGCTTGGAATTGACGCCCCAAAGCATATTGATATTCACAGGAAAGAAATCTACTTGACCATTCAGGAAGAAAATAATCGTGCAGCAGCGTTATCCAGCGATGTGATCTCCGCATTATCCTCACAAAAAAAGTGAGGATTTTTTTATTTTTGTATTAACAAAATCAGAGACAATCCGATATTAATGATGTAGCCGGGAGGAGGCGCAAAAGACTCCGCCAGTTACAAAATAAGGGCACAAGGACGTGCCGTAACAACATATTCAGGGAGGAACAAAACAATGAGAATTAACCACAATATCGCAGCACTTAACACACTGAACCGTTTGTCTTCAAACAACGGTGCATCACAAAAAAACATGGAGAAACTTTCTTCAGGTCTTCGCATCAACCGTGCGGGAGATGACGCAGCAGGTCTTGCGATCTCTGAAAAAATGAGAGGACAAATCAGAGGTCTTGAAATGGCTTCTAAAAACTCTCAAGATGGAATCTCTCTTATCCAAACAGCTGAGGGTGCATTGACTGAAACTCATGCGATTCTTCAACGTATGCGTGAACTTACTGTTCAAGCAGGAAACACAGGTACACAACAAGCAGAAGATCTTGGTGCAATTAAAGATGAAATGGATGCGCTTATTGAGGAAGTTGATGGCATTTCCGATCGCACTGAATTTAACGGTAAAAAGTTATTAGACGGATCTTCCGCTACTACTGGATTTACATTCCAAATTGGTGCAAATGCAGGCCAACAGCTTAACGTTAAAATCGCTGACATGGGAGCAGCTGCTCTAGGTACTACTGTTACAGTTGATAAACTTGACGTAACAGATTTTGCTACTACTTCTTTTGACAATCAACTAAAAGGTATTGATGAGGCTATTAACGCAGTATCAACTCAACGTGCTAAACTTGGTGCGGTACAAAACCGTCTAGAGCACACAATCAACAACTTAAGCGCTTCTGGTGAAAACCTGACAGCTGCTGAGTCTCGTATCCGTGACGTTGACATGGCGAAAGAAATGAGCGAGTTCACAAAGAACAACATTCTTTCTCAGGCTTCTCAAGCGATGCTTGCTCAAGCAAACCAACAGCCGCAAAACGTACTTCAATTGTTACGTTAATTTTAAAAAAGACCTTGGCGTTGCCAGGGTCTTTTAATTTATATTTCTATCTCCGAATCATTCCTCATCCTGTCACTAACTCATGATATAATAACCGGATTCTCTACTAACTTTTTATAAATGTATTTCCAAACAAGAAATCTAAAACAGAAGATTTTTTTCCAAAAATATGTGTAATCTTATCTCCTTTTAGTCGATATAAACGATAGATTGGGGCATAGGGGATGATCAATTGAACATTGAAAGGCTCACTACGTTACAACCTGTTTGGGATCGTTATGATACTCAAATACATAATCAGAAAGATAATGATAACGAGGTTCCTGTTCATCAAGTTTCATATACCAATCTTGCTGAAATGGTGGGGGAAATGAACAAGCTTTTGGAACCTTCGCAAGTTCATCTGAAGTTCGAGCTTCATGACAAGTTAAATGAATACTATGTAAAGGTAATAGAGGACTCTACAAATGAAGTGATCCGCGAAATTCCACCAAAACGGTGGCTTGATTTTTATGCGGCTATGACTGAATTTCTTGGGTTATTTGTAGATGAAAAAAAGTAGAATAGGAGTGGTTTGAGATGGTCACAAGAATAACAGGGCTGGCGTCAGGAATGGATATAGATGATATTGTATCAAAGCTGATGCAGACAGAAAGAGCGCCGCTTGATAAGCTGAAGCAAAAAAAGCAGACTCTTGAATGGCAGCGTGACAGCTATCGTGAAGTCAATACAAAAATAAAAGAATTGCAAGATTATATGTCTAAAAATACGTTGACATATCCTAGCACGTATCAGAGCAAAACTGTGACAAGCTCTAATGAGTCTGTGTTAACTGCTACAGGAAGCGCAAGTGCACCAAACTCTTCTTCTACTGTTGAAGTGGCGAGCTTGGCAACCGCAGCAACATATAAGGCAAACAATTATACGGGATACACTCAAGGCGATTACAATTTGGCATTTAACGTTGTTGCGCCTGGCGAAACAACGGCAAAAACAGTGAACATTAGTGTGACGAGCGCCGATACGATTGATAATGTGATTTCTAAACTTAACAGCTCAGATCTAGGAGTGTCAGCTTTTAAAGATAAAATTTGGAATGGTACAGAGTACGTAGAAACAATTGCGTTTTCTTCTAAGGCAACAGGTGCAGGGGGCAGTATACAGGCAGCAGACGCTGCTACAGCTGACTTTATGTCCGGTCAGCTTGGTTTTTCTTTGGATGCTGATAATAAGCTCACTGCTTACAAAGAAGGCACAAATGCCAAAGTCACAATTAACGGCTTTGAAATGGAGAAGCTGACAAACAATTTCACGGTGAATGGTGTTACTTACTCGATTAAAAATACAACTGCAGCCACAGGCCCTGTTACCACATCTGTTTCTACTGATGTTGACGGGATTTATAACCAAATCAAAGAGTTTGTAGATAAATACAATGAAATGGTTGACAGCCTGAATGAAAAGCTGAAAGAAGAAAAATACCGAGACTATACTCCGTTGACAAGTGAACAAAAAGAAGCCATGTCCGATAAAGAGGTAGAGCTCTGGGAGGAGAAGGCGAAAAGCGGATTGCTTAGAAATGATTCCAGCATCAGCACCGGCACGAACCAAATGCGGACTGACTTTTATACTCAAGTGAATGCGGATGGGAAAACCTATCAATTGACAGAATTCGGCATAACAACCTCAAGTGCTTACCAAATGCGGGGTCATTTAGAGATTAATGAAGACAAACTGAAAGCCAAAATACAAGAAGATCCGCAAAGCGTTGCCGCCTTATTTACAAGCGGAACGAACAGCAGCGCCTATAGTGATAAAGGGATTATGAAACGCATCGGTGACACCCTAAAAAGTACGGTGAAGAGCATTGAAGCAAAAGCCGGCAACTCGACAATGGGAACCAATGATTATTCAATCGGTAAAAATTTAAACACGATCAGCACAGATATTACCAAAATGCAGGACCGGTTGACCACAATAGAAAACCGCTATTATACAAAATTCAGTGCAATGGATTCTGCGATTCAAAAAATGAACGAACAAGCGTCCTATTTATCACAGCTTCTTGTACAATAAATGTAATTTGGAGGATGACACATGGCGATCCAAAATCCTTATACAGCCTATCAGCAAAATTCAGTGAATACGGCTACACCCGGTGAACTGACGCTTATGCTGTATAATGGCTGTTTGAAATTTATAAGACTTGCCTCTCAGGCCATCGAGAATGATGATATGGAACGTAAAAATGAGAATCTGATTAAAGCGCAAAATATTATTCAGGAATTAAATTTTACACTTAACCGTAACATAGAGCTTTCCGCTTCCATGGGTGCGATGTACGATTATATGTATCGAAGATTGGTACAGGCAAATATCAAAAATGATACGGGCATGCTGGCTGAGGTTGAAGGCTATGTAACAGATTTTCGCGATGCTTGGAAACAGGCCATTCAAAGTGAGCGGAAGGACCGGCACGGATCAGGCGGGATCGCATGAATAACATAGATCAACTATACACTGAGACGAAGAGTATGCTGTCACACATACAAAATACGCCGGAAAGCGATGAGCTTTTAAAACAAATTGAAGACTTTGTGGCTAAACGGTCTGAACTGATTCAGGAGATATCTCTGCCGCTTTCAGAAGAAGAGCGAAAGCAGATGAAGCTTGTGCTGACATGGGATCAGCTTATTGTGAAGGAAATGGAACGACTGAAGCAGTCAATCGCAGCAGAACTTCAGCAGATGAAAAGAAAACGTGTGATGCATACCACGTATTTAAATCCTTATAACAACATTACGATTGACGGCACATATTATGACAAGCGTAAATAGGTGAGTGCCTTGAAGAGCATTGAAGATTATACGCTTTTATCAGCTTATTATCATCTTCTTTTTACCATTGAAGAAGGGTTGTGTTATTTGATAGAGGCTGAAGAGAATTTATCAAAAACAGAAGGGGATCGGATCTACCAAGATCTGATCCAAGCCTTTTTTTATTTGGATTCAACACATTCAACACTTCTCTTCATTATGGATTCACGGTGTGCTGAAATTTGTGTGAAAGCATTTGACCAAATTTTTGCGGAGTTTGATCAATTGGTCTCTTTCTCTTTTCCCTCTCATGAGTTCAGTGAGTATTTAAAGGAACATTTTCTGATTCATTATAGAAAATGGATGCTGTCTATTCATCAATGTATGGAACCCTTTTTAATCAATTAGGCGTGTGCGAGGTATTTGTTTCGTTCAATCAGCATATACATATACCTCCGAACCGCCAATAACAGAGCAAATACAAACAAAATTCGACAAAGTTCACTGAATTTTCACAAAAGATTTATGTTTCAGCAGGAATTGTAAAGGGTAAAAGAGAAATAGATACATATCCTTAATAAAAGGGAGGCGTTCTTTGATGAACTATAACATCAGAGGAGAAAATATTGAAGTGACACCCGCGTTAAAGGATCATGTCGAGAGGAAGATCGGCAAGCTGGAGCGCTATTTTGACCATAGTGTGGATGCCGATGTGAACGTCAACTTGAAGTTTTACAATGACAAGGAGTCTAAGGTTGAGGTTACGATTCCGATGACAGATCTGGCGCTTCGGTCCGAGGTGCATAACGAGGATATGTACAACGCAATTGATCTCGCAACAAACAAACTGGAACGTCAAATCCGTAAGCATAAAACGAAAGTAAACCGTAAATTCCGTGAGCAGGGCTCTCCAAAATATTTATTGGCAAACGGCCTTGGCTCTGATACAGATATTGCGGTTCAGGATGACATAGAAGAGGAGGAGAGCTTGGACATTGTCCGTCAGAAACGCTTTAATTTAAAGCCGATGGATAGTGAAGAAGCGATCTTGCAAATGAATATGCTTGGCCATAATTTCTTTGTTTTCACAAATGCGGAAACAAACCTTACAAATGTCGTGTACCGCAGAAATGACGGGAAATATGGCTTAATTGAACCGACTGAATAATGAAGAGAAGCCTTCCGTGATGTCCGCGGAAGGTTTTTGTTTTTCTTATTTGCAAATTCTTTGGAAATAACAAAAGGTATGATATGATAATGAGAGGTATACATGGACTAGTAAATTATTTATACATGCCTTTAAAATAGGCATGTGATGATAGAGGAGCGTTATAAATGCTTGGAATTTTAAATAAAATGTTTGATCCAACAAAACGTACGCTGAATAGATACGAAAAAATTGCTAACGATATTGATGCGATTCGCGGAGACTATGAAAATCTCTCTGACGACGCGTTGAAACATAAAACAATTGAATTTAAAGAGCGCCTTGAAAAAGGGGCGACAACGGATGATCTTCTTGTTGAAGCTTTCGCTGTTGTTCGAGAAGCTTCACGCCGCGTAACAGGCATGTTTCCGTTTAAAGTCCAGCTCATGGGGGGCGTGGCGCTTCATGACGGAAATATCGCGGAAATGAAAACAGGGGAAGGGAAAACATTAACGTCTACTCTGCCTGTTTATTTAAATGCGTTAACAGGTAAAGGTGTACACATCGTGACTGTCAACGAATACTTGGCAAGCCGTGACGCTGAGCAAATGGGGAAAATTTTTGAGTTTCTCGGTTTGACTGTCGGCTTGAATTTAAACTCAATGTCAAAAGACGAAAAACGGGAAGCTTATGCCGCTGATATTACTTACTCCACAAACAATGAGCTTGGCTTCGACTATTTGCGTGACAATATGGTTCTTTATAAAGAGCAGATGGTTCAGCGCCCGCTTCATTTTGCGGTAATTGATGAAGTTGACTCTATTTTAATTGATGAAGCGAGAACACCGCTTATCATTTCTGGACAAGCTGCAAAATCCACTAAGCTGTACGTACAGGCAAATGCTTTTGTCCGTACGTTAAAAGCGGAGAAGGATTACACGTACGATATCAAAACAAAAGCTGTACAGCTTACTGAAGAAGGAATGACGAAGGCGGAAAAAGCGTTCGGCATCGATAACCTCTTTGATGTGAAGCATGTCGCGCTCAACCACCATATCAACCAGGCCTTAAAAGCTCACGTTGCGATGCAAAAGGACGTTGACTATGTAGTGGAAGACGGACAGGTTGTTATTGTTGATTCCTTCACGGGACGTCTGATGAAAGGCCGCCGCTACAGTGAGGGGCTTCACCAAGCGATTGAAGCAAAGGAAGGGCTTGAGATTCAAAACGAAAGCATGACCTTGGCGACGATTACGTTCCAAAACTACTTCCGAATGTACGAAAAACTTGCCGGTATGACGGGTACAGCTAAGACAGAGGAAGAAGAATTCCGCAACATCTACAACATGCAGGTTGTCACGATCCCTACCAACAGGCCTGTTGTCCGTGATGACCGCCCGGATTTAATTTACCGCACGATGGAAGGAAAGTTTAAGGCAGTTGCGGAGGATGTCGCACAGCGTTACATGACGGGACAGCCTGTTCTAGTCGGTACGGTTGCCGTTGAAACATCTGAATTGATTTCTAAGCTGCTTAAAAACAAAGGAATTCCGCATCAAGTGTTAAATGCCAAAAACCATGAACGTGAAGCGCAGATCATTGAAGAGGCCGGCCAAAAAGGCGCAGTTACGATTGCGACTAACATGGCGGGGCGCGGAACGGACATTAAGCTTGGCGAAGGTGTAAAAGAGCTTGGCGGGCTCGCTGTAGTCGGAACAGAACGACATGAATCACGCCGGATTGACAATCAGCTTCGAGGTCGTTCCGGACGTCAGGGAGACCCGGGGATTACTCAATTTTATCTTTCTATGGAAGATGAATTGATGCGCAGATTCGGAGCTGAGCGGACAATGGCGATGCTTGACCGCTTCGGCATGGACGACTCTACTCCAATCCAAAGCAAAATGGTATCTCGCGCGGTTGAATCGTCTCAAAAACGCGTCGAAGGCAATAACTTCGATTCGCGTAAACAGCTTCTGCAATATGATGATGTTCTCCGCCAGCAGCGTGAGGTCATTTATAAGCAGCGCTTTGAAGTCATTGACTCTGAAAACCTGCGTGAAATCGTTGAAAATATGATCAAGTCTTCTCTCGAACGCGCAATTGCAGCCTATACGCCAAGAGAAGAGCTTCCTGAGGAGTGGAAGCTTGACGGTCTAGTTGATCTTATCAACACAACTTATCTTGATGAAGGTGCACTTGAGAAGAGCGATATCTTCGGCAAAGAACCGGATGAAATGCTTGAGCTCATTATGGATCGCATCATCACAAAATATAATGAGAAGGAAGAGCAATTCGGCAAAGAGCAAATGCGCGAATTCGAAAAAGTTATCGTTCTTCGTGCCGTTGATTCTAAATGGATGGATCATATTGATGCGATGGATCAGCTCCGCCAAGGGATTCACCTTCGTGCTTACGCGCAGACGAACCCGCTTCGTGAGTATCAAATGGAAGGTTTTGCGATGTTTGAGCATATGATTGAATCAATTGAGGACGAAGTCGCAAAATTTGTGATGAAAGCTGAGATTGAAAACAATCTGGAGCGTGAAGAGGTTGTACAAGGCCAAACAACAGCTCACCAGCCGCAAGAAGGCGACGATAACAAAAAAGCAAAGAAAGCACCGGTTCGCAAAGTGGTTGATATCGGCCGAAATGCCCCATGCCACTGCGGAAGCGGGAAAAAATATAAAAATTGCTGCGGCCGTACTGAATAGTTCGCCCCGGCAAGTTTACTGACCGCGGCGCCTGCAGGCGCCTGCGGATCTTTTAATGAGGTGAATGAAATGGAATTATCAGAAATCAGAGCAGAGCTCGAAAATATGGCTTCTCGTTTAGCGGACTTTAGGGGGTCTCTTTGACCTCGAATCAAAGGAGGCCCGCATTGCTGAGCTAGATGAACAAATGGCTGATCCGGAATTCTGGAATGATCAGCAAAAAGCTCAAACGGTTATAAATGAAGCAAACGGTTTAAAGGATTATGTCAATTCGTATAAAAAATTGAATGAATCCCACGAAGAATTACAAATGACTCATGATCTTTTGAAAGAAGAGCCGGACACTGATCTCCAGCTTGAGCTTGAAAAAGAACTAAAATCATTAACAAAAGAGTTCAATGAGTTTGAGCTTCAGCTTCTTCTCAGCGAGCCGTATGATAAAAATAACGCGATTTTAGAACTGCACCCTGGTGCTGGCGGTACAGAGTCACAGGACTGGGGCTCTATGCTTCTTAGAATGTATACAAGATGGGGAGAGCGCCGCGGCTTTAAAGTAGAAACACTCGATTACCTTCCAGGTGACGAGGCTGGAATCAAGTCAGTGACATTGCTCATCAAAGGACACAACGCTTACGGGTATCTCAAAGCAGAAAAAGGTGTCCATCGTCTTGTGCGGATCTCACCATTTGACTCATCAGGCCGCCGCCACACATCTTTCGTTTCATGTGAAGTCATGCCTGAATTTAACGATGAAATTGATATTGATATTCGTACGGAGGATATTAAAGTTGACACGTACCGTGCAAGCGGCGCGGGCGGACAGCACGTCAATACGACGGATTCAGCTGTTCGGATTACTCACTTGCCGACGAACGTAGTTGTGACATGCCAAACGGAGCGCTCACAAATTAAAAACCGTGAAAGAGCCATGAAAATGCTGAAGGCCAAGCTGTATCAGCGCAGAATTGAAGAGCAGCAGGCAGAGCTGGATGAAATTCGCGGTGAACAAAAAGAAATCGGCTGGGGCAGCCAAATCCGTTCTTATGTATTCCATCCGTATTCCATGGTAAAAGATCATCGGACCAATACAGAAATGGGGAACGTTCAAGCTGTAATGGATGGTGACATTGATACGTTTATTGATGCCTACCTGCGTTCTAAGCTTTCATAAGCTGAAAAACACACCTGATGCATACGGGTGTGTTTTTTTAATTCCTTATATCCTTGATTTCACTGCTGCTTTAGCATATTACCACTGTATTTGGGTGTTATTTACATCTAATCAGGGAAGGATTAAAATGCTATCGGAGAGCATTGGAAGAAACGGAGGATATACGATGGACGTACGGAATAAAACATTGTGGATTTTGCGGGATTATGTATACATATTGTTAGGAGCAGCGATTACGGCCGTGTCCTTTAATGTATTTTTGCTTCCCAACAAGATTGCCGCCGGCGGTGTCAGCGGGATCAGTACGATTTTACAATCATATGGTTTTGAAGCAGCGTATGTACAGTGGATTATTAATATCCCTTTATTTATTGCTGGCGTCATTTTGCTCGGCGGGAAATTTGGGCTAAAGACGCTTGCAGGTTCTGTGTTTTTGCCGCTAGTGGTGTTTCTGACAAGGGATATTCAGCCCGCCACTCATCATGAACTCTTGGCGGCGATTTTTGGCGGTGTCGGGATAGGTATCGGAATTGGTATTGTGTACTTAGGGAAAGGGTCGACGGGAGGTACAGCCTTGGCTGCACAGATCATTCATAAGTACTCCGGTCTGTCATTGGGGAAGTGCCTCGCCATCATTGACGGAATGATTGTTGTTACGGCTATGATCGTATTTAATATTGAGCAAGGCTTATATGCCATGCTTGGCGTCTATGTGTCCAGCAAAACCATTGATGTTGTGCAAGTCGGCTTTAATCGTTCAAAAATGGCACTCATCATTACAAAGCAGGAGCAGGCTGTCAAGGAGGCTGTCTTACAGAAGATTGACAGAGGCGTGACAAAAATTTCTGCAGTCGGCGGATATACTGACGATGACCGTCCGATTTTAATGTGCGTGGTTGGGCAAACTGAATTCACCAAATTGAAACAAATCGTCAAACAGATTGATGAGTCTGCTTTTGTGATTGTAGCAGACGCGAGCGAGGTGCTGGGCGAGGGTTTCAAACGCGCTTAAACGAGGTTATAATATGGAAGAGATCGTAAAGGAGTTGTGCTTCTCAACATGAAATCAAAGTTATTAATACTAATGGTTGGATTTGCGCTTTCTGTTCTGTTGGCTGCCTGCGGATCAAACGATGCAAAAGAAGAGAAGACAGACACTGGCAACAAGACGGAAGCCACTGCATCTGAAGGGGAAGAATTATATCAGCAAAGCTGCGTAGGCTGCCACGGCAAGGATTTAGAAGGTGTGTCAGGGCCTAATCTCCAAGAGGTCGGAGGCAAATACGATGAACACAAAATTGAAAGCATTATTAAAAACGGCCGCGGCAATATGCCAAAGGGGCTTGTAGAGGATAACGAAGCCGCTGTTATTGCCAAATGGCTGTCAGAAAAAAAGTAAGATAAAAACATCCTTGCCGAGTGCCGGTAAGGATGTTTTTATGCCTTGACAATATGAATGAAAAGAAACTGTAATAGTATTATGTCTAAATTTGACGTATAATGAAGTGTATTGAAAAAGGGAACTTTCAGATTTTTCATCTTTTTACAAATGAATGGGTCATAAATTGTCGAATGCATTCGAAGAGTATGACCGTGTGATAGATAAAATGATATAAAAGATTAGGTGATTTCATGATAGAGATGAAGGAAGTATATAAAGCCTATCCGAACGGCGTAAAAGCGCTCAATGGGATTTCTGTTACCATTCATCCCGGCGAGTTTGTGTATGTTGTTGGTCCGAGCGGAGCGGGTAAATCTACTTTTATTAAAATGATTTACAGAGAAGAAAAACCGACAAAAGGGCAAATTTTAATCAATCATAAAGATCTCGCGACAATTAAAGAAAAAGAGATTCCTTTCGTGCGCCGCAAAATAGGCGTTGTCTTTCAGGATTTCAAGCTTCTTCCGAAACTTACTGTTTTTGAAAATGTGGCATTTGCCCTTGAAGTGATTGGAGAACAGCCGTCTGTCATTAAGAAACGGGTGCTTGAAGTGCTTGATCTCGTGCAGCTGAAGCATAAAGCGCGACAATTTCCTGACCAGCTTTCAGGCGGGGAGCAGCAGCGTGTATCTATTGCAAGATCAATTGTGAACAACCCTGATGTTGTCATTGCTGATGAACCGACAGGAAACCTTGATCCGGATACGTCTTGGGAAGTCATGAAGACGCTGGAGGAAATTAACAACCGCGGGACAACAGTCGTGATGGCGACACATAATAAAGAAATCGTAAACACCATGAAGAAACGTGTCATTGCAATCGAAGATGGTATCATTGTGCGTGATGAGTCAAGAGGGGAGTATGGTTCATATGATTAAAATTCTCGGGCGCCACTTGCGTGAGAGTTTTAAATCTCTCGGGAGAAACACATGGATGACATTTGCATCCATTAGTGCTGTAACCGTTACGCTGATTTTAGTCGGCGTGTTTTTAGTGATTATGCTGAATTTGAATAACATGGCCACGAATGCTGAAAAACAAGTTGAAATCAAAGTGCTGGTTGATCTGACTGCAGATCAGAAGGCACAGGACAAGCTTCAGAACGATATTAAGGAACTGAAGGGCATACAGAGTGTCACTTTTTCATCTAAAGAAAAAGAGCTTGACCAGCTGGTTGACAGTTTTGGTGACAGCGGAAAATCCCTGACAATGAAGGATCAGGAAAACCCGCTTAATGATGCGTTTGTCGTCAAAACGACAGATCCGCATGATACGCCGAACGTGGCGAAAAAGATCGAAAAAATGGATCATGTTTATAAAGTCACTTATGGAAAAGAAGAGGTCAGCCGTTTGTTTAAAGTGGTCGGCGTTTCCCGCAACATTGGAATCGCGTTAATTATCGGCCTGGTATTTACGGCGATGTTCTTAATTTCCAACACCATTAAAATTACAATTTTCGCAAGAAGAAAAGAAATTGAAATCATGAAGCTTGTCGGCGCGACAAACTGGTTTATTCGCTGGCCGTTTTTCCTTGAAGGATTGCTGCTAGGCGTATTCGGTTCTGTGATTCCGATTGCACTGGTGCTGAGCACTTACCAATACGTCATCGGATGGGTCGTTCCAAAGGTTCAAGGATCATTTGTCTCTCTTCTTCCTTATAATCCATTTGTATTCCAAGTTTCGCTAGTGCTGATTGCAATCGGCGCAGTAATTGGAGTATGGGGAAGTCTGACTTCCATCCGCAAGTTTTTGCGAGTATAAAGTGAAAAAGCCGTTCCGCTTTCGGGACGGCTTTTCATTTGCCTTCTTTTTCTTCTATGATTACATGAAATCTCCATCCTTTACATATACTATCTCTAGGTTTTGGTAAAGACAGTCTGGCATACAGGAGGAGTAAAGGATGAATCAAAAAATAATGGCTGTGATAGCAGCAGGGAGCATGCTGTTCGGAGGCGCTGGTGTATATGCGGGAATCAACCTGCTTGAGATGGATAAGCCCCAGACTGCAGCAGTTCCCGCGACGGCACAAGCTGACTCTGAACGGGATAAAGCTATGGACAAAATCGAAAAAGCGTATGAGTTAATTTCGAATGAGTACGTAGAAAAAGTAGATAGAGAAAAGCTGCTCGAGGGAGCCATCCAGGGAATGCTGTCTACGCTAAATGATCCTTATTCTGTTTACATGGACAAGCAGACAGCTAAGCAATTTTCTGATTCTCTTGATTCCTCATTTGAAGGCATCGGGGCTGAGGTTGGCATGGAAGACGGCAAAATTATTATTGTTTCCCCATTCAAGAAATCGCCAGCGGAAAAAGCCGGGTTGAAGCCTAATGATGAAATTATCAGCATCAATGGAGAATCGATGGCCGGCAAGGATTTAAACCACGCTGTGTTAAAAATAAGAGGAAAAAAAGGGTCCAGCGTTTCAATGAAGATTCAGCGGCCTGGAACGAAGAAGCAGCTGTCATTCCGGATCAAGAGAGCTGAGATTCCGCTCGAAACGGTTTTTGCATCAGAGAAAAAAGTACAGGGGCATTCTGTCGGATATATTGCCATCTCTACTTTTTCTGAGCACACCGCAGAGGATTTTGCAAAAGCGCTGAGGGAGCTTGAGAAAAAAGAAATAGAAGGACTTGTCATTGATGTACGCGGCAACCCGGGCGGATATCTTCAAAGTGTGGAAGAAATTCTTAAGCATTTCGTTACAAAGGATCAGCCGTATATTCAGATTGCTGAACGCAATGGGGATAAAAAACGTTATTTTTCAACATTGGCCCATAAAAAAGCGTACCCTGTCAATGTGATTACGGATAAAGGAAGTGCCTCTGCATCAGAAATTCTTGCCGGCGCATTAAAGGAAGCTGGCCATTATGATGTTGTAGGCGATACGTCTTTTGGAAAGGGAACGGTTCAACAGGCTGTGCCAATGGGGGACGGCAGCAACATCAAATTAACGCTTTACAAGTGGCTGACGCCAAATGGAAACTGGATTCATAAGAAAGGAATTGAACCGACCATTGCGATTAAGCAGCCCGATTATTTTTCCGCCGGGCCTTTACAGCTGAAAGAGCCGCTTAAAGTGGACATGAACAATGAAGACGTCAAGCATGCGCAGGTATTGTTAAAAGGTCTCAGCTTTGATCCGGGACGTGAGGATGGCTATTTCAGCAAAGACATGAAAAAAGCGGTTATGGCTTTTCAGGATCAAAACAAGCTGAATAAAACCGGTGTGATCGACACTCGCACTGCAGAGACATTAAATCAGCAGATAGAAAAGAAAAAATCAGATGAAAAAAATGATTTGCAGCTTCAAACAGCATTGAAATCATTATTTGTCAATTAAAGGAGATGGTATCCCATCTCCTGTTTCTTTGTGCTTAAAGAGATTATGGATCATAAGTCACATAAAAAACGAGTTTTTGACAAGAAATTAAAAAAATTTTCACAAATAAACATTTATAAAGGACTGTTATTACCCGATATCAATATATGAGAGAGACTTTCTAACGAGTTAATATGCATTTAAAATGAAACTTTTGCAAGTTGCCTAGTCTTTGTTTACTTCATACAATATAAGAAGGTTCTAAAAAGAACAGTAATCAGGTTAATGGCAGCTGAACGACAGGTATTTAAAGAGTAACGTTAGCGAGAATGCTTGTTAGCACTCCAGTACTGCTGCTTATACTGGCCCGTGCTTATCTGTATAAAGAAAATGGGGGTTCACAATTGAAGAGGGCAAGTATTGTGCGTGAAAAAAAATATTATGAATTAGTGGAACAATTAAAAGACAGAACACAAGACGTAACATTTTCAGCTACAAAAGCACTAAGTCTTCTTATGCTGTTCAGCAGATATTTGGTCAATTACACCAATGTCGAATCAGTAAATGACATTAATGAGGAATGCGCCAAACATTATTTTAACTACTTAATGAAAAACCATAAGCGATTAGGAATTAATCTGACAGATATAAAAAGGTCGATGCATCTAATCAGCGGGTTATTGGATGTGGATGTAAACCACTATTTAAAGGATTTTTCACTATCGAATGTCACGCTGTGGATGACGCAAGAGAGATAAACTCTCCTGAGGATATCCAAGCCATTTAATATTTGATAGAATATGAGTAACATGTTTGGCTTGAGGCGGTGAGAGATAGTGTCTGTTCAATGGGGAATTGAACTGTTAAAAAGCGCGGGTTTGTTCTTCTTACACCCGCTTTTCTGGTTTTTTATCATCATAACTCTGTCTTTCGGCTATGTAAGAATCAAACGGGAACGAAAAACCTTTCATACAAGAATAGCAGATATTTATGATGATCTGAAATTTACATATACAAAGGGACTGATTCCAGGTCTTCTTTTGTCAGTTATTTTAGGTGGACTCGGAATATCGATTCCTCTCGGTTTACTTGCGATTATTGCCGTTATCACTGCAGCGGCAGCGTTCACTCTTCGCGCAAACTGGATGTCTGCTGCATATATCGTCAGTGTGAGTATGCTGATAGGTTTTGGACTGCAAATATATCAGGCGGAGCCCTTTCTGGAGAGATTTCCGCAAGGATTTGCAGTTGTTTGGCCGGCTGTGGCTGTGTTTCTAGGTTTGTTGATTATCACTGAAGGAGCGGTTGCTTATCGTTCTGCGCATGTGAGAACATCACCGGCACTTGTCGTAAGCAGCCGCGGTTTGCCGATCGGACAGCAGCTGGCAAACCGGGTTTGGCTTTTGCCGCTGTTCCTTCTCGTGCCCGGTAATGGTTTAGAATCGCACCTTAGCTGGTGGCCCGTGTTTACTGTTCCCGGCGGCTCATTCCATTTTCTATGGATTCCTTACTTTGTCGGATTTGGACAAAGGGTACAGGGATCGCTACCTGAAACGAGTATAAGGATCACAGCGAAACGCGTTTGTATTCTCGGTCTTGCCGTCGCAGTTCTCGGTGCAGCGAGCTTACTGTGGACGCCGCTTGCGGGGGCAGCGGTCTGTACTGCTTTGTTAGGGCGCATTTTTCTGTCTATAAAGCAAAGAGTGAATGATAACGCGGCTCCGTTTTATTTCTCGAAAAGGGATCAGGGCTTAATGGTGCTTGGGATTATCCCCAATACGCCGGCTGAGGATCTGGAATTGAAAATCGGGGAAATCATAACGAAAGTCAATGGCATACCGGTTAAGAACGTTTCTGATTTCTATGAAGCGCTTCAGCATAATCGTGCATATGTGAAGCTTGAAATTATCGGTTTGAATGGAGAAATTCGTTTTGACCAGCGAGCTTCTTATGAAGGAGAACATCATGAATTGGGCATCCTCTTCGTAAAGGATGACCGTGAAGACGAAGCAGTCGCTTCTGGATCATAAAAGGCAGCCCGGCACCGCAGGAAGATGCGATGCCGGGCTGTTTTGTGTTACGCTGAGTTTTTTTCTATCCGTGCCGTTTCATCAGATTTGATGCCCAATGAAACAAAAACGCCGATGATGGATACAGCAAAGAGAATCATAAATAGGGTGTGATATCCCGAAATCAGGCCAATTAAGGCTGATGAAATGATGCTTCCGAAATAACGGAAGGTCGAGAAAATCCCGGATGCCACTCCTGACATACCGGGGTCTACTGTGGCTAGGGATGAAACCTGCATGCTGGTCAGACCGACTCCGGAAGCGAGCCCGCCAAGGATAAGAGAGAGCATGAGGAACAAGACAGAATGCGAGCTGCTTAACAGCAAAAATAATAGATTCGCACCAGCCATCATGGCAAATGAAAGAAAAATGATTTTTTTTGCTCCCCATTTGTGATGGAGCTGCGCGCCCACCCAGTTGCTGGCTGACATGAAGATCGAAAATACAGAAAGCGCCATCCCGCTGTTAGACGTATTAAGCCCAAATTGGTTCGTCATAAATAACGGCATAATCAATAAGACGGCATACATCATCAAATTGCTTAATAAGACTGATAGATTCGCATTTGTAAAGGTTGAGCTTTTAAACAGTGCAAAGTCAATGATAGGGTGCTTGGTACGTTTTTCTCTTCTGAAAAAAAGCGGAACAAAAAGAAGTATCAATACACTGTATACCGCATATCCCCATGGAGCCTCATTTTTCGTCAGCAGGATAATGGAAACGATGCTGCCTGCAAGCAAGAGAGAGCCGATGATATCCAGCGGCGCGTCAGATTTATTTTCTTTATATTGAGGAAACATCGTTAATGCCGTAAATAAAGCAATAGCGAGGAACGGGATGTTGACCCAAAAAATCGAATGCCAGCTGAAGCTGTCAATCAGTATAGAGCCGATAAAAGGCCCGAGTGCTGCACCAAGTCCCGCGCCCAGTCCGAAAAATCCAAACACTTTCGGTAGGCGTTTTTCAGAAACAACATGCCGGATAATGGCAATGCTGTTTGGCGTAAGCAATGCCCCGCCGACAGCCTGCAATGCCCGAAAGACAATTAACAGGAGCAGACTCGGTGAAAGGGCGCAGCCTAGAGATGCGATTAGAAAAAGGCCGACTCCCCATAAGTACATTGTTTTATTGCCGTACATGTCACCGAGCTTTCCTGCAATCGGCTGTGTGACTGCCATCACGATTAAATAAACGGTAACCACCCAAGTGATGCTTGCGATGGACTCGTTATACGTATGGGAAATAGATGAGAGCGCGACCGCGATCATCGTTGAATTAATGGGAGCCAGAATGGCCCCCAATAATAGCGAGACGATCAGCGCCCATTCTTTTCTTGAGCTCATTGGGATCCTCCTTTTTATTATGCCAAGGAGTTAATCAGCAGAAATTCCTTTGACAAATAGAGCTGTGCTGTGCTCCAGCATTTTTTCCTGGGGCATTGATATGACCCGGTCTCCTAAGTGGAGACGGTGAATGAAATAACCGAAGATAATCGACATGAACACGTCGGCATGCTCCGCTTCATTTCCTGTCTGAATAACCCCTTTCTCACCCATTGTTTTGAGATAATCAACCAATAGCTGTTTCATAGATTGGGGATAGTCAGTGACGTGGTTAATGACATCCTGAAACATGGCCGGTTCACGAAAGCTGATTTTAATGATATCTTTTCTATGTTCGAGTTCCTCCAAGAGACAGGTTCCGATATGAAGCAGGTCTTTGTACAAATCCCCTTCTGTTTGTTCCAAAATGCTGCCTCTGTTTGAAGAATGCTGAGAAAGCAAAGCCTCAACTAGTCCTTGTTTGTTTTTAAAGTTCCTGAAAATCGTCGCTTCACTTACATTTGCTTTTTCTGCAATTTCTTTTGTAGTTGTTGCGCGATATCCTTTTTTGACGAGCAGCTGCATGGCAGCGTCAAGGATTCTCTTGTTTGTCGGTCTCAATACGTTTCACCTCACGAGTATACTGGCAGGACAAGTATACACCCGCCCCGCTTGTATAAGAAAGAGGGGGACGCATCAGGACCGGCTGACAACTGTGATTTTGCCGCTGCTTCCGTCAACAGTGATGATGTCACCGTCTCGCAGTCTTTCGGTTGCCGTGCGTGTGCCGAGAACGGCTGGAATGCCGTATTCACGGGCAATAATCGCAGCGTGAGACAAAATGCCGCCTGTGTCTGTAATAATCGCTTTGGCGTCTTGAAACAGGCTGGTCCATAGCGGTGTGGTCATCTTGCAAACGAGTACGTCCCCAGGCGCGAATTGAGAAAATTCATTGGCGTCCCGAATGATTTTCACCGGACCTGTCGCAATGCCGCTTGATGCCGCAATGCCAAAAATATGATTCTCTGTGTTTTTTTCATCCTCTATCACAGCGCCGACAATTTCTTCAGCTGCTTTGAGCTGTTCTTTTGTCGGGGTGCCGAGGTAGGCCGGGGCTTGGGCCAGCTCATACTCATGAAAAATCTGTCTGCGTTTTTCAGCCTTTTCTTGCAGGGATACAGGGCGAAGAAGTGCTTGTTCCACTTCGTCGTCATATAAGAACCAAAGGTCCTCACGATCTTGAATGACACCGTTTTCCGCCAGCAATTCACCTATCTTCAGCAGAAAGATTCTCGCCTTGGCATCCAGCATGGCGTCAATATAAAAGTGGTGATCATCTTTTATATTTGCAGCGTTCAGTGTCCATTGATAATAGCGGTCAAATTCGGTGCGCAAACCGGGATCTTCTATGTTTTCCAAGAATTCATTGTATAATTTCTCTCGTTTTTCTTTCGTTTTCTGAAATTCATTGTCAAAATGATAGCCATTACGGACATAATTTTGAATATTGGCCAGAGCGAAATACGGATTTTCCACCCAGATTTGTTCAATCAGATCATGACTTTTAACAGATCTCCATCCGTATTCTTGCAAGAATTCATGAACGTTCTTCAGGAAGTGTCTCCCCTCATCTGTTTGTTCCAATTTCTCCTGGAGCTGTTCAGGCTTGTTGTTTTCAAAAATGGTCAGAAGGTTCGGGTTCTCCTGAACTTCCACAGAAAATAGCCATAAGCAACGGTCCGTTTCCAGTGATTTGTTCATTTTTCCTGTCAGCATCTCGTAAAAATGAGCGTTTTCGGACTCTCCTTGAATGTCCTGATACATCGCTTGCAGTTTGTTTGTTAAAAGGATTTGCGGGAAAACGATATTGAAGTGCTCTTCATAAGCCGTGAGATAAAAGGCCTTTAGTTTTTGAAAAGCATCCAGTGCGCTTTCTGCGGTATGCTCAGTTTGTGCGAGCTGGTCCAGTGTCCGGTAAAAAGGGAGGTATGTGTGATTGATGATGTCATACATATGCTCCGATAAAATCGGGAAAAGCTCTTTGCCGCAGTCTTCAGAAGGAGACTGCTGTCCGCCTTGGTTTTTGGAATAAATATGTCCGCGATAAAGTTTTACTTCATCAACAACTACACCAATCGGAAACTTTTGCATGCTCTTCTTCAAGCCATATTCCAATGCCGGCACGATGAAGGATGAAAATAACGGACTCACCGGGCCTTCAATATTAGACTCCATGTTAAGCCAGAAATCATTCATATCAGTGTCGGTAATCATGAAGCTGCGTTTTTCTTCTGCCGCCTTTTTGTCCTGATCAATGGTTGTAATCGGGCGAGCTTGCAGAAGGTATATTTGATGATCAGCAATTCCAAATTCTATATCGACAGGATATCCGTACAGGTCTTCGGTTTTTTTTGTGATTTCAGCCAATTCAATCACTTGTTCATCTGTAAGGCAAAAACGGCTGCGCATGTCTTCATTCGTTTCTTTTTCAGCAATTCCTTCTGCCGCAGACTCCATGTAGATTTCCTTTGCACCTATTTCTTTCTGAATCTCAAACGAAGATTTATTAACAATGAACGTGTCTGGGGTAACACTTCCTGAAACAACAGCTTCACCCAACCCGTAGCTGGCGCTGATTAAAAGCTCTCTATCATCATGGGTAACAGGGTTGCGGCTGAAGATAACACCTGACATTTCTGAATCGATCAGCCCCTGAACGACTATTCCCATTAACGGCTCTGCGATTTGATTGTTCATTTTTTTCTTATAGCTGCTGACCCGCCCAGAAAAAAATGAGGCCCAGCATTCTTTCACTTTAGCCAGAAACTCTTCCTCTGTTTTGATATTTAAGTAGGTTTCGTATTGACCCGCGAATGAGGCGCCTTCTAAATCTTCCGAGGCAGACGAAGAACGCACGGCTACGGATCGATATGATTCTCTAAGCTGATAAAAGGAACTAGTCAGCTCATCTTTCAGCTCAACCGAAAATGTTCCGGAAATGATCCCGCTTTCGACGTTTTCACTAGTCTCTTGAAGCTGGTTGTCCTCCATAAAACGTGCGAGCGCATTCGTTTGAATAATAAACCCGTCCGGAACAGGAAGACCGTGTTTGGTCAATTTAATCAAATTCATTCCTTTTGCTCCAGCCAGCTGGCTGGACTCTTCTGCCTGGCGAAATAAAACAGAATACATATTTGAAACCCCTCTTTTCTTCATTCATTTTGTTTTTCTCTCTAGTCTTTTTATTGCGGAGCCTGTGTTTAAAAAAATGATAGTAAACACTATCATTCAATTGTAGGTTTTCAGGAAAATGCTGTCAAACGCAGAAAGTCCTAAATAAAATGAATAGTTAAGTTGGTTATATTATCCTGAAAAATGCGGCCGTACTGGTACTGTATGCCTATTTTCTCTTATTCTCGGAATCTGGCGGCGGACTTGATGATGTAATAAAAAAAGTGCCGCTGATTAGAACAGCGGCACCATGGAATAAGTTTTGACCGGCACCAAAATGCAAATATGGTGATTGATTTTGGCTGAAAAGGGGTATGGTGTAGTAGAGGGAGCGAATGCACGATTGTCCGATTCTTCATTTTTTACTATAATCAGATCAGATGAAGAATCCCTGAGGAGGGTTTTTGTTGATTACAAAAGCCGTTTTTGCATTGTTTTTCCCTTTTATGCTTGTTGTTCTATTTACTAGAGTCACCTTTAATCATTATGTGGCGATCGCTTTAACAGCTGCATTGCTGTTTGCCTCTTATTTAAAAGGCTATACAGAAACGTATTTTATTGTAGGATTGGATGTTGTGTCTCTTGTGGCTGGCGGACTGTACATGGCCAAAAAAGCTGCAGAGAAAAAAGAAGAATAAATCGGACATAATGAATATAAAGACTGAATACCTGCTTTTACGATTTAAAAGCAGGTTTTTTATACACAAAAACAGCTGGAAATAAAAAACCACCGAACTTTAGTTCGTATTTTTAGTGATTTTGCTTTCCATTGTGTTACTATATCTATAGGAAGATTTCGTTAAAGAAACGGAGGCTTATTTTTGTGAAAGATCGCTTTGAGTTAGTCTCGAAATATCAGCCCCAGGGAGATCAGCCGAAAGCCATTGAAAAGCTTGTAAAAGGAATTCAGGAGGGCAAGAAGCATCAGACTCTGCTGGGTGCGACAGGAACTGGGAAAACATTTACGGTGTCTAATTTGATTAAAGAAGTCAATAAGCCGACTCTCGTGATTGCCCATAACAAAACCCTTGCTGGACAGCTTTACAGTGAGTTCAAGGAATTTTTTCCGAACAATGCTGTCGAGTATTTTGTCAGCTACTATGATTATTATCAGCCGGAGGCGTATGTGCCTCAAACGGATACATTTATAGAGAAAGACGCTAGTATTAATGATGAAATTGATAAACTGAGACACTCCGCCACATCAGCTTTGTTTGAGCGCAGAGATGTCATTATTATTGCGAGTGTGTCTTGTATATATGGCCTCGGTTCGCCTGAGGAATACCGGGAAATGGTCGTGTCACTGCGGACTGAAATGGAAATTGAGCGCAACGAGCTGCTCAGAAAACTTGTAGACATCCAATATGCCCGCAACGATATCGACTTTCAGCGCGGTACATTTCGTGTGCGCGGGGATGTAGTGGAAATCTTTCCGGCATCCCGTGATGAGCATTGTATCAGAGTTGAATTTTTCGGTGACGAAATCGAACGGATTCGGGAAGTGGATGCGCTGACAGGAGAAATTCTCGGCGACCGAGATCATGTTGCGATTTTCCCGGCTTCCCACTTCGTAACGCGGGCCGAGAAAATGGAGAAGGCGATTCAAAATATCGAGAAGGAGCTTGAGGAGCAGCTAAAGGTCATGCATGAAAACGGAAAGCTCCTTGAAGCGCAGCGTTTAGAGCAGCGGACAAGATATGATCTTGAAATGATGCGTGAAATGGGTTTCTGCTCCGGCATCGAGAACTATTCAAGACATTTGACGCTGCGGCCTCCAGGTTCAACGCCGTATACGCTTCTTGATTATTTCCCAGACGATTTTATGATCGTGGTGGATGAGTCGCATGTGACAATTCCCCAGGTGCGCGGCATGTTTAACGGAGACCAGGCGCGGAAACAGGTGCTCGTGGATCACGGCTTCCGGCTTCCATCAGCGCTTGATAACCGACCGCTTCGTTTTGAGGAATTTGAAAAGCATATGCACAATATCGTGTATGTATCAGCAACACCAGGGCCGTACGAGATTGAACATACAGATGAAATGGTCGAACAGATCATTCGTCCGACGGGGCTTCTTGACCCGCTTATTGACGTCCGTCCAATCGAAGGTCAGATTGACGACTTGATCGGCGAAATTCAAGCAAGAATCGAGCGAAATGAACGGGTGCTTGTGACAACTTTGACGAAGAAGATGTCAGAGGATCTGACCGATTATTTAAAGGAAATCGGCATTAAAGTAAACTATCTGCATTCTGAGATCAAGACGCTTGAACGGATTGAAATTATCCGCGACCTGCGCCTTGGCAAGTACGATGTGCTTGTCGGCATCAACCTACTGAGGGAAGGTTTGGACATTCCCGAAGTATCCCTTGTTGCGATTTTGGATGCGGATAAGGAAGGTTTCCTTCGTTCGGAGCGGTCGCTGATCCAGACCATCGGACGGGCAGCGAGAAATGCGGAAGGCCGCGTCATTATGTACGCCGATAAAATAACGAAGTCTATGGAAATTGCGATTAATGAAACAAAACGCCGCCGCGAGCAGCAGGAGCGGTTTAACGAAGAGCACGGCATTACGCCGAAAACGATAAATAAAGAAATTCGCGATGTCATTCGTGCCACAGTAGCAGCTGAGGATAAAGCGGAATACAAAGCAAAAGCCGCGCCGAAGCTGTCGAAAATGACGAAGAAAGAACGCCAGAAAGTCGTTGAACAGATGGAGCATGAAATGAAGGAAGCCGCCAAGGCGCTTGACTTTGAAAGAGCAGCGGAGCTTCGCGATTTACTTTTAGAGCTAAAAGCGGAAGGATGATGAACAAATGGCTATGGATCGGATAGAGGTGAAGGGAGCCAGGGCGCATAACCTGAAAAATATAGATGTAACGATTCCGAGAGATCAGCTAGTCGTTGTCACGGGTTTGTCCGGATCAGGTAAATCCTCCCTTGCCTTTGACACGATATATGCTGAAGGACAGAGACGGTATGTCGAGTCGCTGTCTGCTTATGCCCGCCAGTTTTTAGGGCAAATGGATAAGCCTGATGTGGATGCAATTGAGGGGCTCTCTCCCGCCATCAGCATTGATCAGAAAACAACGAGCCGCAATCCGAGGTCTACTGTCGGTACGGTAACTGAGATTTATGATTATCTGCGTCTTTTATATGCGAGAGTAGGGAAGCCTCATTGTCCGGAGCACGGAATTGAGATTACATCCCAGACCATCGAGCAAATGGTGGACAGAATTCTGGAATACCCGGAACGGACGAAGCTTCAGGTGCTGGCGCCGATTGTCTCGGGCCGAAAAGGCGCTCATGTCAAAGTGCTTGAACAGATTAGAAAACAAGGCTATGTCAGAGTCAGAATTGACGGCGAGATGGCTGAGCTTTCCGACGATATCGAATTAGAAAAGAACAAGAAGCATTCCATTGAGGTAGTCATTGACCGGATTGTCGTGAAAGAAGGCGTGGCAGCCCGGCTGTCTGATTCATTGGAAACGGCGCTCCGTTTAGGTGAAGGACGGGTTATGATCGATGTCATCGGTGAGGAAGAGCTGATGTTCAGCGAGCATCATGCCTGTCCGCACTGCGGATTTTCAATTGGTGAGCTTGAGCCGCGTCTGTTTTCGTTTAACAGTCCGTTCGGGGCGTGTCCGACGTGTGACGGTCTCGGAATGAAGCTTGAAGTGGATGCCGATCTTGTCATCCCCAATCAAGATTTGTCATTGAAGGAGAACGCGGTCGCCCCTTGGACACCGATCAGCTCACAATATTATCCTCAGCTGCTTGAGGCAGTCTGCACCCACTACGGGATTGATATGGATGTGCCGGTCAAAGATTTGCCGAAGCATCAACTGGATAAAGTGCTGTACGGCAGCGGAGATGACCTGATTTATTTCCGATATGAAAATGATTTTGGACAAATCCGCGAAGGTGAAATTCAATTTGAAGGCGTATTGCGCAACATTGAAAGACGCTATAAGGAGACAGGCTCCGATTTCATACGTGAGCAAATGGAGCAGTATATGTCTCAGAAGTCTTGTCCGACGTGCAAAGGCTATCGGTTAAAGAAAGAGGCGCTTGCCGTACTGATTGACGGCCGCCACATTGGAAAAATTACCGAGCTGTCTGTCGCCGACGCACTTGCCTTCTTTAAAGACCTTACCCTTTCTGAGAAGGATATGCAGATCGCCAATTTGATTTTGCGCGAAATTGTGGAGCGCTTAAGCTTTCTGGACAAAGTCGGCCTCGATTACCTGACATTGAGCAGGGCAGCGGGTACATTGTCCGGGGGAGAGGCGCAGCGCATCAGGCTGGCGACTCAAATTGGCTCGCGTTTATCCGGTGTGCTTTATATTTTAGATGAGCCGTCTATCGGTCTGCATCAGCGTGATAACGACCGCTTGATCAGCGCTCTGAAAAATATGAGAGACCTCGGGAACACGCTGATTGTTGTCGAACATGATGAGGACACGATGATGGCAGCAGATTATTTAATAGACATTGGACCGGGAGCCGGCATTCACGGCGGACAGGTGACATCTGCGGGTACGCCGGAAGAAGTGATGGAAGATCCAAACTCATTAACGGGCAGCTATTTATCAGGGAAAAAGTTTATCCCATTGCCTCCTGAAAGAAGAAAGCCGGACGGACGTTACATTGAAATTAAAGGTGCTTCAGAAAACAACCTGAAAAAAGTGAATGCCAAGTTCCCGCTTGGGACGTTTACAGCAGTTACAGGTGTTTCTGGTTCAGGAAAGAGTACACTCGTTAATGAAATTTTGCATAAGGCGCTGGCGCAAAAGCTTCATAAAGCGAAAGCGAAGCCCGGCAGCCATAAAGAGATTAAAGGTTTGGATCACTTAGACAAAGTCATTGACATTGACCAGGCGCCAATCGGAAGAACGCCGAGATCCAACCCTGCGACATACACCGGTGTATTTGATGACATTCGTGATGTATTCGCGCAGACAAATGAAGCGAAGGTCCGCGGTTATAAAAAAGGCCGTTTCAGCTTCAACGTGAAGGGCGGACGATGTGAAGCCTGCCGCGGCGACGGGATTATTAAAATTGAAATGCACTTCCTTCCTGACGTATACGTTCCATGCGAGGTGTGTCACGGCAAACGCTATAACCGTGAAACGCTTGAAGTGACGTACAAAGGAAAAAGCATCTCTGATGTGCTTGATATGACGGTTGAAGATGCTCTTTCTTTCTTTGAAAATATCCCGAAAATCAAACGCAAGCTCCAAACCCTTTATGATGTTGGTTTAGGTTATATTACGCTCGGCCAGCCGGCGACGACCTTGTCAGGCGGAGAAGCGCAGCGCGTGAAGCTCGCATCAGAGCTGCACAAACGCTCGACCGGACGCACGCTCTACATTTTAGATGAGCCGACGACAGGTTTGCATGTCGACGATATCGCCAGGCTTCTTGTCGTGCTGCAACGGTTGGTAGACAACGGAGACACTGTACTGGTTATTGAGCACAATCTTGATATCATTAAGACGGCCGATTACATTGTGGATTTGGGCCCGGAAGGCGGAGCCGGGGGCGGAACCATTGTCGCGTCAGGAACGCCTGAGGAAATCACTGAAGTGGAAGAATCGTATACAGGCCGTTATTTGAAGCCTGTTATCGAACGTGACAAAACACGCATGAAATCGCTCTTGAAAGCGAAAGAAACAGCTACATCTTAAAACCCTCTGTTAAGAGGGGGCAGCTTGTCAGCAAGTCCATCCTTGGGCTTAGCAGGCAAGCTTTTTCTTTACGGCATAATAGGTTTAGATTCGTCTTTGGTAAAATTTCTTTGGGAAAACGCCTAAACATTTACAAATTGCTGTCGATATATGAATTGAAAGGCGGATGATGATTTCCAAATTAAGCAGACAAACCCTATTAAGGGGCTTAAAGGCATCCTTAAGCAATAACTGAATCTACATAGGTTAGAAGCTTTATTGGAATCTGATACGCCAGAAATCAAAGAAAAGGAAGTCTTTGATTTCAAAAACATATACACATGGAGGTATTTTTCACATGAGAATCAACCACAATATTGCAGCGCTTAACACACTAAACCGTTTGTCTTCAAACAACAGTGCGAGCTCAAAAAACATGGAGAAACTTTCTTCTGGTCTTCGCATCAACCGTGCGGGAGATGACGCAGCGGGTCTTGCGATCTCTGAAAAAATGAGAGGGCAAATCAGAGGTCTTGAAATGGCTTCTAAAAACTCTCAAGACGGAATTTCTCTTATCCAAACAGCTGAGGGTGCATTGACTGAAACTCATGCCATCCTTCAACGTATGCGTGAACTTACTGTTCAAGCAGGAAACACAGGTACACAGCAAGATGAAGATCTTGGTGCGATTAAAGATGAAATGGATGCGCTTATTGAGGAAGTTGACGGTATTTCAAATCGTACTCAATTCAACGGAAAGCAATTGTTAGATGGAACTGAAACTAATGGTTTCACATTCCAAATTGGTGCGAATGCTGGTCAACAGCTTAACGTTAAAATTGATAGCATGGCAGCAAAAGACTTAGGTAGTGATACTGTTAAATTGAATACTCTTGATGTAACAAAATTTGATACTACTTCTTTTGATGATCAGCTTAAAGGCATTGATGCAGCCATCAATCAAGTTTCTACTCAACGTGCTAAACTTGGTGCGGTACAAAACCGTCTAGAGCACACAATCAACAACTTAAGCGCTTCTGGTGAAAACCTGACAGCTGCTGAGTCCCGTATCCGTGACGTTGACATGGCGAAAGAAATGAGCGAGTTCACAAAGAACAACATTCTTTCTCAAGCTTCTCAAGCGATGCTTGCTCAAGCAAACCAACAGCCGCAAAACGTGCTTCAATTGTTACGTTAATTTTGAAAGGCTATCTCTTTCTGATAGTTACAGCTTGCCGACAGAGTCCATTAACTGGATGTGCCGGCAGGCTTTTTTTGTTACAATCATTTTGTGACAGCCAGGGAATCACTTGTTTTTTCAAAACAAAAAAGGCAAGATATTGTCATCTAACCTTTAGCTTTGTTTCAGTTATAATGAATGATATGTTTTCCGCAATTACAAAGTCTTCTTATACAGCTGCTTACTTACACTCATTAAATCTTGAACAATATGCGTGTTGCTGCTGTCGAGCAGCACTTTTATATATTGGATATCGTGAGAGATCGGGAAGGGTCCGTGAATCTGCTCAAGCTCGGCGATCATTTCACGATTCATTCTTTTTTGTTCATGAATCAGCTTTAACACTGATTCTTGTGTTACTGTATAGTCACTGGGATCTTTCTCCATTGCTTGTCCAGCCTCCTTGGTTGCCGTAAGCTTTTTACATATTGTAATCGGTATAGCCGGAAGATTCTACTTCTAAAACTTTTTAAAATCCAATTTCCGTAAATCGGAGCATGTCTAAAGAATGAATTTGAAACCTGAAGAGATTTTAAACGTATAAATAAGTAAAACGTCCCTGATCTTTTGTCATGGACAATTCACAATAGGAGTGTGGAATGAATTGAACCGTAATCAAGCTATTATTGCATCACTTTGTTATTTCAGTGTGTTCATTGCGCCAATCATTGTGCCGATTGTCGCATATTTTGTTGTAAATGAGAAAGAAACAAAACGCCATGCGATACGCTCTCTTATTTCTCACATTGTTCCGTTTGTCGGCTGGCTGTTCCTTTTTATTGCGCTACTTGGCGGAGCCGTTGCGATTGATGGAGACAGCTTGCTTCCTGTATTTGTAATCATTGGGGGAGCGGTTATTTATTTCTTAGTTGTCATTGGCATTATCATTTGGAATGTGATTCAGGGCATTAAGGTCCTGCGTGCAGCATAAGTAGACAATGGGGAGGAGATCGTAATGAAGCAAGAAAAGGAACGAATCCTTAAGCTTGTTGAGGAAGGAAAGCTTACAGCACAAGAAGCTTTGACACTGATTGAAAAGCTTGACAGCGACTACAAGGAAAAAGAAGAGAAAATTACAGCGCTCTCAGTTCACGTTCATGACGAGGAAGAGCCATTTACAACGGCAAAAAAAGAAAGCGGCAAGCCGTCTTTAGGAGCCAAGCTGTTTGACTGGATTGATTCTGCTGTGAAAAAGGTCAAGGAAGTTGACCTTGATTTAAACTTTGGCCATGCGTATGATGTTCAGCACATTTTTCAATTTAAAGATACTGACTTTTCCAGTGTTGAGCTGCAAATTGCCAATGGCAGCGTGAATATCGTCCCTTGGGAAGATGACGATATCAGAGCGGAATGCCAGGCGAAGGTATATCGCGCTGACAGCCAGGATGCGGCGAGACACGCATTTCTTCAGCATATTGAATGTGAAATCAAAGGTAATAAATTTTTTATCCGTACTGAGAAAAAGACGATGAAAACGAATGTCACTTTGTATATTCCTCAGAAGGAGTATGATAAGATTCGAGTGAAGCTGTTTAACGGTCCGGTCAGAGGGGAACATTTACATGTAAAAGAGTTCTCAGCGAAAACGACAAACGGCGTGCTGTCGTTCTCGCACTTAACAGCCGAAAAAGCCATAGCTGAAACGGCCAACGGGCAAATTAAACTCGCCAGCCACAGCTGCGGAACGATAGAAGCGGAAACCATTAACGGATTGATCGATCTCCGAGGGAAAAGCGAATCCATTGACGTTCAAAGCTTTAACGGAAATATTGCGATTAACGTTACAGAATCAGACTGCCGCTCCATTTATGCAAAAACAACGACTGGAAGTGTGGAGCTTGCGATTCCGGACGATCTGGCAGTGAAGGCGGAACTCAAAAGCAATCTGGGTTCGCTGTCCCATGAATTAATGGATGTTGAGATGCTGAAGGAAAAAAATGATACCATTCAAAAAGAAATGATGTTCACTTCAAATCAGGCACATGATCAAAACATCACCGTCTTCTCAGAATCACTAACAGGCGCCATCAAACTAAAGTACTCACAGAGGTGATCGAATGAATAAGCTTTATCGCTCAGAAAAAAATAAGAAAATCGCCGGTGTTATCGGAGGTCTCGCGGAATATTTCAATTGGGACGCATCACTCCTCAGAGTCATAACTGTCATCTTAGCCATTATGACAAGTGTCTTGCCGGTTTTGCTCATTTATATCATTTGGATTTTTATCGTCCCGTCAGAAAGGGATATGAAATGACATGGTAAAATGGGCAGTCAGCATTTTAGTCAATGCATTGTTATTAATCGTCATTGATGGATATATTGACTCCATCCATATCAGCAGCATTGGGGCAGCGATTATCGCCAGCCTCATTTTATCGATCTTAAACGTGCTGATTAAACCGCTTTTAATTATCTTTACACTGCCGGTCACCATGGTGACGCTTGGACTCTTCTTGTTTGTGATTAACGCCATCACGCTTATGATGACCGCGTCCATTATGGGTGACAGCTTTCAAATCGACGGCTTCGGCACAGCGATATGGGCATCCGTTATCCTGTCGGTCTTCCATTTGCTGATTCAAAAAGGCATTTTAGAGCCGCTTAGAAAAAAATAAAAAAAAGCTGCCCGCAAAGGCAGCTTTTTTACATGTTCTGCAGCCTCCTTAAAAAATTGTGAAGTGAAGTGTTCGCTTTTTGTTCAGCAGTCCCGCGTATATGTCGTATACCATCTGCTTTGTCAGATTGGACATTGTTTAAAAATGAACTCATAAGCTTCCCTGTTCAGACGCAAAATACATGAAAAGGGAGGTGCTTTGATGAGGAAATACACGGTTATTGCTTCTATATTACTGTCTTTTCTTTCCGTTTTGTCTGGCGGCCATCATGAATCGAAAGCTTTTCCTGTTGTACAGCAGGAACTATTTCAAACGCCTCATTACATACCCTTGCTTGAAAATCCTCCTCAAATTGATGTGAAAGCTGAAATGAGAAACAATCTAATGATTGAGGCTCAAGTTCGCGATAATTCGTATCAAGCATTTTCCGCCTTTCTTTTTTATAAACAAAGTAATGAGCTGGGCTACAAAATGGTGCCGATGGACCCGACCCCCGGAGCGGTCCGCAAGTTTTTGGCACAAATTCCGAAACGTTTGATTTGGAACAGCGAGCTTGAGTATTACATTGTGATGTCGAATGGGAAGCAGCGGGTGGAGTCGGAGACGAAGAAACTGAAGCTTGAAGGATACCAGGCTGACCTTGCCCATATTCCGGAGCTTCTGATCACAGAGCTGGCGGTTGATACGAAGAATATAGGACGTGCAGACGGTTATGAATTTATTGAGATTTTTAATACGACTGACAGAACGATTGATTTTAAAGACTACCATATCCGTTACCGCTACCCAAAAGAAGGCCCTGACTCCGATCTGATTTGGAGACCTGATGAAAAGATCTTGATACCATCCGGCGAAACGTTTGTCGTCTGGCTGAAGCCTGCCGGGTATCCAGAATTGACGTCAGAGGATTTCAATCGTTATTATCAGACACAACTTAAAGAAGGAAAAAATCTCGCGGTGATAGAAGAGACAGAGGGTATGGCCAATACGAGGCCGCGGGCCGTTGTGATATCAACGAATACAGGAAAGGACATTTCGGTTGCGCATTATCGGAAACATGCGCTGCGCCGGCTGTCATCAGTGCTTTATAAGTATCCGTTGAACGGAACCGCAGAACTTCTGAACATTTCAATCGGGGAAAAGAATCCGTCTCCCGGAACCGTATTACAGGCACAGGTGCCCGAGCAGAAACGGAAAATCAAGCTCGATAAAGAAAAGCCGGTCATTGAGGATTTGACTGACCGCAAGCCTGTCCGCCCTGCTGAAAGCATTGAGCTGCGGGCTGACATACGGGACCGAAGTCTAGTGAAAACAGCGGCCTTTTACTACCGGACGGATGAGAACAAACCGTTTAAGCGAATTCTTGCTGAAAAAGACCGCAACGATAATCTCTACCATTATATTGTGTATTCGCCTGAATTGATCGGGAAGGATCAGCTAGAGTATTATGTGGCGGCCGGGGACGGGATCAATGAAGCGAGAACGCCGGTCAAAATGATTGATATTAAACAAACAAGCAAGTCGCACGGTCTGCGGATGAATATTGAAAACAGAGACACGCTGTCGGGAACTCAATTTCTCAAAGCCACGACAGAAGGACGAGCTGATCGCATTAAGCTATGGATTGACGGGAAAAAACAAGTGACAGAGCCCGCAATGGAAAAAGAAGTATATTTTGCATTCGATACGAGGAAAACGAACCTTTATTTTAAAAACGCGGTAACGATGGAAGGCAAAGTGCTGAAGGTGTTCGATGATACAACAAATAAATACCGCACCTATTCTGTTCCATTGCCAGAGACACTGCTTCGGAAAGGGAAGCAGCTGCAGCGTATTACAATACGATCGGGTTCGAAGGTGTCTCCGTTTGATACGGCTGAAAACCGTGATGACTTCTTAGTCAAAAACGCCCGATTGGTGTTATCGGATGGAACGGTGATCAGGGATCAGAGGGTGTCCCCTGAGAAGGAACTCTTTATTGGTGATAATCAGCGCTCAAATAAAAGCTGGCAATTTCAGTTCAATCTGCCTGACGGACTATTTACATCACAGCTGCTGGAGTGGGACACATCAAAGCTTTCTGAAGGCGCTCACCATATTCAAGCAAGCGACGGCAAGGAAAATGTCAGCCTGGTTGTACGGGTAGATAATTCAGGACCTCACATTCAGCCGAATATCACCGAGGGGCAAACGTATAAAGGAAACCTTATCCTGCAGGCGGATATGTATGATAAATGGAGCAAAATTGAGGAAGCGGAAGCGTCTTTAGATGGAGAAAGCATTACACTCCCATATCATACGTCATCTTCTGACCTTTTGCCGGGAAAACATTCTCTAAAAGTGACAGCAACGGATCTCGCTGGCAATAAAACAGTGATTGAGAGGATATTTAAAACCGAACGAGAGCATCCGGACCAGCCGGAGGTTATAAACAGCGAAGCCGACACGCATAAGGCCAAGCTTTCTGTACGGGTGAAAGATCCGACGAATGATGCCATGGATGTTGGTTTTTATAGGGGATTTCAATATACAGCGCGCAATCATGTGAAAATATTTAAGCACGCGTCACTGACTGAACCGCCGAAAAGCTTTGTGCCAGAAAGGGAGACCCCATTTACGAATAAAGAATTGGAGCGGGTATCAGCTGCTGATGGAAAAACAGTATCGACAGAAAACAAAGAGCTTTTCCCTTATCATCGCTTTGAAGTGACGGTTGATCCATCAATTGATGAGAATGATCTGGCAGAAGCGGTCTGGAAGGGCAGTTCTTTGCCGGGGAGAAAGGTGACGATGTATGCTTGGAATTATCGGACAAACGAATGGCAGCCTGTTGACAGCTTCGTCGCGAAGGATGACAAACCGTTTACGCTGAAAGCGTCTGTGATTGCTGCCGATTTTGTACGGGAGTCGAAAATGAATGTGATTGTACAGGATGAAATTCCTCCTGCGAAGGATATGTACACATTTGTCTGGATGTCTGATACACAGTATTACGCCGAAAGCTATCCGCATATTTTTGATAAACAGACCGAATGGATAAAAGATAATCAAAAGCAGCTCAATATCAAATATGTGTTCCACACGGGTGATATTGTAGATGATTCCGCCGATATCAGACAGTGGAAAAACGCTGATCGGTCAATGTCCGTTCTGGATAAGAGTGGAATACCTTACGGCGTGCTGGCCGGCAACCACGATGTGGGGCATAAGGACGGCTCCTACAGGGCGTTTGGCAAATATTTTGGCAGCGATCGTTTTGATAAAAAATTGCATTATGGCGGTTCCTATAAAAATAACCGCGGACATTATGACCTGATTTCGAGCAACGGCAATGATTATATCATGCTGTACATGGGATGGGGCATTACGGATGAAGACATCGCGTGGATGAATCAGGTGCTGAAGAAACACCCTGACCGGATGGCAATTTTAGCTTTTCATGAGTATTTGCTGGTCAGCGGAAACAGAAGCCCGATCGGAGAGAAAATATTCAAAGAAATCGTAAAGCCGAACCCGAATGTCGTGATGGTGTTGAGCGGGCATTATCATAGTGCGATGAGAAAAACAGATGAGCTGGATGATGATGGTGATGGGAAAACGGATCGTCTTGTGCATCAAATGCTGGCCGATTATCAGGGCGGGCCAGAAGGCGGTCAAGGGTATTTGCGTTTGCTTCAATTTGACCAGGCCAATGACATGGTGCACGTATCGACGTATTCTCCGTATGTAAAGGATAAGAATTACTATGATACGGATACCTATGGCAACAAGGATGAATTTTCCCTTTCGCTTGATTTGAAACCAAGAATCAAAAAGGTGGAAACCGATTATTTTGAATGTAACGTATATACCAATGAAGAGCTCGGAAAACGGGAGCAAGTGAAGAGCGGGGATACAGCTGAATTCCGCTGGGATCATCTTGAACCGCAGTCTGTTTATTATTGGTACATTATAGTGGAAGACAGTTTTAACGGCAAAACGAAATCACCGATCTGGAAGTTCAAGACGAAAAAAGAGACATATCGTCCAGCACCAGACCAGTTTGATTTTCGCCATGTCTCCAATCCTTAAAAAGGGTTGGAGGCTTTTTTTATGAAAGACGATCCATATAGTGGACAAATGTATAACGGTCGCCTCTGTATACAGATTTTGCATGCTCAAAAGCAGTTCCGTTCTGCAGATATGTTGTTCGTTTGATTAATAGGACCGGCGCTCCCTTTTGAATACCAAGAATGTTCGCTTCTTCCGTGGTGGCAGCGCTTGGCTCAAGCTCCTGTTTTGCACGGGAAATCGGTATGCTGTTGTACCTTTCAATATGATCATAGATCGACGACTGAAAATGCGATTCGTTTAATTCACCCGCAAGCTCAAACGGAATATGTGAGGACTCAATCGCCATCGGAATATCATTTGCCAGCCGCACCCGAGTGATTTTATGGATAGAGGAGGGGTGCCCGCAGCCTAATATAGCCGCGAGTTCCTCAGTCGAATCAATAAGCTGATAATCAATGAGCCTGCTGCCCGGTGTCATCCCGCGGCTTTTCATATCCTCGGTAAAGCTTGTCAGCCCTTGAAGTGCTTGTTCCATTTTTGGCTTGCTGACAAAGGTGCCCCGCCCCTTCAGGCGATAGAGCAAGCCTTCATTAACTAAATTAGAAAGCGCCTGGCGAACTGTCATCCGGCTGATCCCGAATTGTTGTGCATATTCGCGCTCAGAAGGAAGAGGCATATCCGGCTGCAGCTCTCCGCTCTTAATTTGGTTTTTTAATTGCTCCATAATCTGATAATAAATCGGAATAGGCGATTGTTTATTGATATTCATAAGTCAGCATGTTCCTTTCAAGGTCTTAATGACGCGGCTTCACGATCAATCAAAACCGTAACATCGGAATGCAGGTGCAAAGCAGATGCGGGAAAATCTTCGCTTATGTTTCCTTCTAACAGCTTACGAACAGCTTCCGCTTTGCTTTTTCCAGAAATGAGCAGCAGAATGCGCTTGCTTGAGAGTATCGTTTGAATTCCCATTGTGAGTGCTTTTTTTGGCACGCTGTCTATGGAAGGAAAATATCTGGCATTCGCCTGGCGGGTTTGTTCATTTAATGTCACAACATGAGTTCGTGACTTGAAAGACGTTCCCGGTTCGTTAAAGCCGATGTGTCCGTTTCGGCCGATGCCGAGAAGCTGAATGTCAGTGCCGCCCAGGGATTCGACTAGCTGTTCATACCGTCTGCATTCGGCTTCCAAATCGTCTGCATTTCCATTCGGAATAAAATGCCGGCTAGGCTTGCTGTCGATATGCTGAAATAAACGGTCATTCATATAGAAGTGATAGCTGTTCGGGTCATCGCTTGAAAGTCCGGCGTACTCATCCAAATTAACTGTAGTGACGTTTTGAAATGAGAGATTCTCAGTTTGGTGCAGGCGGATCAGCTCGCGATAAGTGCCTTCCGGTGTGCCGCCCGTCGCTAACCCGAGAACGGCATCAGGTTTTTCTTTGATTGTATCTGCCGTTATTCTGGCTGCTTTTTGGCTTAGCTCTTCATATGTTTGACATTCCATTACTTTCATATCTGGTCAGCCTCCTTGGATATAAATGCAATGTTTCCGCGGCAAATGGTGAGAATCACCTCGCAATCACTGCTGACAATCACCAAATCTGCATCTTTTCCCACAGTCACACTGCCTTTTCGGTCAAAGATGCCCAGCTGTTTGGCCGCGTTTGCAGAAGTTATATTAGCTATATCCGTCCAAGAGCAATTTGTAAACTCACGCATATGCCGTGCGCCTTCATTCATTTTGAGGATCGAACCGGCAAGGGTTCCGTCTGAAAGAAGAGCTGTTCGTCCTCTTACCGTCACACTTTGGCCGCCGAACTCATATACGCCGTCTTTCAGGCCTTTTGCCCTCATGGAATCGGTAATTAAAATGAGCTTGCTGCTGCCTTTCGCCAAAAAAGCAAGCTTAGCTGCTAAAGGATGGGAATGGATGCCATCGGCTATTAGCTCTGTCACAAACCCATCATGGGCAAGCGCCGTTCCGATCACTCCGGGCTCTCGGTGATGAAACGGGCTCATCGCGTTGTACAGATGAGTCATATGGCTCGCCCCTGCTTTTGCGGCATCCGACAGCAATTCGGAATCGGCATCCGTGTGCCCCATGGATGCGATAATCGATTCGTCTTTCAAATGGCGGATCAGTTCAAAATGCTGATCCTCCTCCGGCGCAAGTGTAACAATTTTGATCAGTCCGCCCGCCTCCTGCTGCCACTTTTTGAAAAGCGCAACATCCGAAGGCCTAATCCACTCCTTTGGCTGCGCTCCGGCTCTTTTAGGTGAAACAAAGGGGCCCTCTAAATGAATGCCGAGCAGTTCTGCACCTAATAAAGAGGACTCTTCAGCCGCTTTCCACTCTCTTGCGTTCACCAAAGCTTGAGAAATGTTCCCATGCTCTTGGGTAATCGTTGTGGCTAAAAAGCTCGTCGTGCCTTCTTCGGGAAGTCTTGACGACATGATGTCGAGCGCAGAAAAGCTTGCATCCATCGTATCTGCGCCATAGCCGCCGTGGATATGAATGTCAATCATGCCGGGAAGCAAAACGGAATTCGCAGGTGCTTGAATTTCTTTTGAATATGACTCCTTGGGCCGTTCTGTTGAGACTGTGCTGATTTTTCCGTCATTGATTCCGACATAGCCGTTTTTGATTACTTCATTTTCTGTCACGATCGCAATGTCTTTGATAAGAAGACTCTCTGCCATAGATGATCCGCCTTTCTGGAATTTGAATACCTTTATTTTACTCTTTTTCAGACTAGTGATCTAGACCAGCTGAGGTGTTTTCCCGCCTTTTATAAAATCTGTTTTAGGTTCAAGCCTGAAAGTGATAAAATGAAAGTATTGTGAGCAAGCTCGGGGCAGCCCGGAACAGGAGGAACATATCGTGGCAAAGGTTCGCACAAAAGACGTAATGGAACAGTTCAATTTGGAATTAATCAGCGGAGAAGAAGGAATTAACCGCCCGATTACAATGAGTGACCTATCAAGACCAGGCATTGAAATTGCCGGATATTTTACATATTACCCGAGAGAGCGCGTGCAGCTTCTCGGAAAAACAGAGCTTTCTTTCTTTGAACAGCTTCCTGAAGAGGAGAAAAAACAGCGAATGGATTCTCTGTGCACTGATGTAACACCAGCTATTATTCTTTCTAGAGATATGCCCATCCCGCAGGAGCTGATTGACGCCTCCGAGAAAAATGGGGTGCCTGTCCTCAGATCGCCGCTGAAAACGACAAGACTGTCAAGCCGTTTAACCAACTTCCTTGAGAGCAGGCTGGCGCCTACCACAGCAATTCATGGCGTTCTTGTCGATATATATGGTGTCGGCGTGCTGATCACAGGAAAGAGCGGCGTCGGAAAAAGCGAAACAGCGCTGGAGCTTGTGAAAAGAGGGCATCGCCTTGTTGCCGATGATTGCGTTGAAATACGGCAGGAGGATCAGGATACTCTTGTGGGAAACGCTCCGGAATTAATTGAGCACCTTCTTGAGATCAGGGGCCTTGGCATTATCAACGTGATGACGCTATTTGGCGCTGGCGCGGTCAGAAGCAATAAACGAATCACGATTGTCATGAATCTTGAACTCTGGGAGCAGGGCAAGCAATACGACCGGCTCGGACTTGAGGAAGAGACCATGAAAATCATTGATACAGAAATTACAAAACTGACGATTCCCGTCCGCCCAGGCCGAAATCTTGCAGTCATCATCGAAGTGGCAGCAATGAACTTCAGATTGAAGCGGATGGGGCTGAATGCCGCTGAACAATTTACCAACAAGCTGGCGGACGTCATTGAAGACGGTGAACAAGAAGAATAGGAGTTGGCGTTAAATGAATGAAGCGATAGAACCACTCAATCCGATAGCATTTCAGCTGGGGCCGTTAGCCGTCCATTGGTACGGAATCATTATCGGTCTCGGCGCTTTGCTCGGGCTGTGGATTGCGATGAGGGAAAGTGAAAAACGGGGGCTGCAGAAAGATACGTTTATTGATCTTGTCCTGTTTGCCATTCCGATTGCGATTATTTGCGCGCGAATTTATTACGTTGCCTTTGAATGGGACTATTATGCGGCACATCCGGGAGAAATCATTAAGATTTGGAAGGGCGGCATTGCCATTCATGGCGGATTAATCGGCGCCATTTTAACGGGTTATGTGTTTTCGAGAGTGAAAAACCTTTCGTTCTGGAAGCTTGCGGACATTGCCGCGCCCAGCATTTTGCTCGGCCAGGCGATCGGCCGCTGGGGGAACTTCATGAATCAGGAAGCGCACGGCGAGGCTGTCAGCAGAGCCTTTTTAGAAAACCTGCACCTGCCTGAATTTATCATCAATCAAATGTATATCAATGGGCAATATTATCATCCTACTTTTTTATATGAATCACTATGGAGCTTTGTCGGCGTCATTGTTTTACTGTTCCTGCGCAGAGCGAATTTGCGTAGAGGCGAGATGTTCTTGATCTATATCATTTGGTATTCAATCGGAAGATACTTTATTGAAGGAATGCGGACTGACAGCTTAATGCTGACTGATTCACTTCGCATCGCTCAGGTGATTTCAATCGTATTGATTGTTTTGGCTGTGGCAGCCATCATCTTCAGACGCGTCAAGGGATACTCGAAGGAGCGGTACGCGGAGTAGACGTCAACAAAGGGGGATGAGGGATGAAGAAAATCTTTCTGGCCGGTCTTGCAGCAGGTTTTCAAACAACATGGACGCTGGGTAAAGTGATTTTCCCGGTAACGCTATTGGTCACTTTGCTTCAGCATACCCCTGTCATGGATTGGCTTGTACGGCTGATCACACCGGTAATGGGTCTCTTCGGGCTTTCTGGTGAAGCGGCCATTCCGCTTGTACTGGGAAATATGCTGAATCTGTATGCGGGAATTGCCGGGATTTTAACATTGGATTTATCTGTGAAAGAAGTCTTTATTTTAGCTGTTATGCTTTCTTTCTGTCATAACTTGATTATCGAATCGACAGTTGCCGCAAAGGTTGGTATCAGAATTGGCGTCATATTGGCCGTGCGCATCGGTTTGGCCGCTGTGTCAGCCATCGTCATCAACCTCATTTGGCATGGCGGACAGGAAACGGCGCAGTACGGTTTTATCGCTGCGAAGAGCGTGGCGCCAGACAGCTGGCTAGGAATGTTGGCAGAAGCATTAACGAAAGCCGGACTTGGTGTTTTGCAGCTGGCGGCAATTGTCATACCGCTGATGATCATCATCCAGTTTTTAAGAGATTTAGGCTGGCTGCATCGGTTCTCCAGGTGGCTGTCTCCGTTTACGCAGCTGCTTGGCATGAATAAAAATACGTCTATGACGATGGTGGCGGGACTGACGATTGGTCTGGCCTACGGAGCGGGTGTCATGATCAAAGCTGTCGAGGATGACGGCGTGAGCAGGCGGGATATGACATTGGCATTTATATTTCTCGTTGCCTGCCACGCGGTCGTGGAAGATACACTTGTCTTTAAACCGCTCGGCATACCGGTCTGGCCGCTTCTTTTGATTCGTGTCACCACAGCAGTTCTGCTGACAATGGCTATTGCGCACACCTGGAAAAAATGGAAACCCTCAGCGGTTGGAAAGGAAGCAATATGAGTGACAAACAAGTAACGACGATTCTTTTTGATTTAGACGGAACGCTTATTAATACGAATGAATTAATTATCGGGTCCTTTTTGCATACACTGGAGCATTATTATCCGAGCAAGTATAAACGAGAAGATGTCCTTGCGTTTATCGGGCCGTCTCTTTTTGAAACGTTCTCTTCGATGGACCCTGATAAATGCGAGGATATGATCGCTATGTACAGAGCGTACAATCATGACATGCATGATTCACTCGTGACTGAATATGAAACGGTATATGAGACCCTGGATGCATTAAAAAAAGCCGGCTTTACATTAGGAATTGTGACAACAAAATTAAGAGATACTGTCAATATGGGCCTCAAGCTCACGGGAATCGGCGAATTCTTTGAAACAGTTGTCACCCTTGATGATGTGACGAATGCAAAGCCTGATCCCGAGCCTGTGCTGTTAGCGCTGAAACAGCTAGGAAGCAAGCCCGAGGAAGCCATTATGGTCGGAGATAATTACCATGATGTGCTGGCAGGGAAAAACGCCGGTACAAAAACGGCAGGAGTCGCATGGACGATTAAAGGGCCGGAAATGCTGGCGAAGCATGAGCCGGATTTTATGCTTGAGAAAATGAGTGATCTATTACAAATCGTTGGAGTGAAGTAATCTGTGAGAAAAACAGATCGTCATCCGGTCTCGGGGGCCAACTCACTGTGGCATGTCTATCAAACGGTACCTTTTCTAAAGGTCGTCAAAAATTTCATTGTCATTCAAATTGCGAGATATACGCCGTTTATAGGGATGAAAAACTGGCTGTACCGTACATTTCTGCGGATGAAGGTTGGAAATCAGACATCCTTTGCCCTCATGGTGATGCCAGATATCATGTTTCCGGAAAAGATCTCAGTCGGAACAAATACAATCATCGGGTACAATACGACCATTCTGGCCCATGAGTATTTGATTCACGAATACCGGATCGGCAAAGTTCTGATCGGAGACGAAGTGATGATTGGTGCCAACACGACCATTCTGCCCGGGGTGAAAATAGGAGATGGCGCAGTTGTGTCCGCCGGAACACTTGTCCATAAAGACGTGCCTGCCGGCGCATTTGTCGGCGGAAATCCGATGAGGATCATCTATACGAAGGAAGAAATGCAAGAAAGATTGAAAAAGTCCGCTGAATAACATCAGCGGACTTTTTTGGTTAAAATTGAGTGTTGTTGTTTTCGTAAATATGCTGAACACCAATCCATTTTTGACCGACATTAGAGTAGCGTGTATTTGTCATTCTGACCGTGCTTGTTTTGCTGTCCGTCCGGAATATCGCTTCCTTCATGTTTGTGATGGTGCACTTATCGATGATCACATCAACGTGGAAGGTTGAACCGCCAAGCTGTCTTATGAACTTTCCGCCATTGTCTGCCGTGAAGTTTTTCACTGTGAATGTACTGGCTTTATTGATTTGGAATATCTTATCTGACGCTTTTTGAGCAGAACCGCCGTCGATCGTCACTTTTCCTTCCTTCTTCACCGTTAACGCATCCTCACCAACATCTTCCCATTTCACATTCTGAATGTTAACGTTTCCATAAGTGTGCACGCCATCAGCGGCAGGTGCACCAAGCACCACATTTTTCAGGGTTGCTCCATCTTCCACACGAAAAACAGGGTCTTGGTTTTCTGACTGGCTTCCGTCGCCTAATTCTTTCCCTGCCACAAACCGCTGTCCTTTCCCGTCATATGTTGTATTTTTTGGTACGATAATTGTTTCGTGCACCACTTTGTCTGCTGCAAAAGCGGTTGATGACTGAAACTGGCTGAACACCATAACCAAACCGAACATAAATAGGATAGACACGAATTTTTTCAATGATAAATCCTCCCCGGATATCTTTCATTTTTTGCAAGAGAAGCGTCAGCGACTTGCACCGGCTTCTCTCACATAGATCGGGGCAAGGCTGAATCTGCTTTAATCATAAAAACAGATAGCCTGAAAGTAAAGACAATTTTGGGTGATAAATGGAAAATGAATCGATCTTACCGATTGAAACAAAAAGCATGAATATTGTCGTATTTGCTCAGGATAGAGCATAGTGAGGCTTTCAGGTGTTTACTTTTGAATAACTACGGCCTGGCTGCCCATTTGTTTCCACGCTTTTTCAAAGCTTGTTCTATCGGTTTTTCTGTTTTTATAGCCATACGGATCATTGAGATACACATATTTATCATCATATCCCGTAACGGCGACGCTGTGTTCGCTGTACGTAATCTCTATCGTTCCGTTTGGCGTTTTCCAAGTCTGCATGTTGTCAACTGGCGTAAAGTTGGCTGTCGTAATAACCCAAACTGGATTGCCTTTTTCAAGCTGTTCATAAACAGCAGAAATGCTTTTTCCAGTCAGATCAGACACTTTGTCTCCCGCATAGGTTTTCGCCAGCTGATAGATCGGTCGATGGTAGACACCGAGACCAGGGCCATTCGCCATATCCCCGACAAATCCGTCATTCGGATCACCCTTTAATCCGCTGCTGTATGTCAAAGGCACTGTGGCAACCTGATTTGCCAGGGTGTTTTTTGTCACGTCGTATCCTGCGTAATTCAGCACCATCGCAAGGCTTGTTACTTCACAGCCGTTATAGAGCCGGGGTGCGTCCATTTGATTGTAAAGGATGACATCCAGCGGTTTTGCGCTTCCCTTCAGCTCCTTTTTGCTATTCGCACCTGTATCTGTATCGCTATCAGAAACCACTTTTTTAAGGCTGTTCAAAAAAGGAATATCTATATCTTTTGCATCTATTTTAAGTCCGAAAAAAATAACGCCTGAAAGAATCATCAGGACACATAGAGTTCGCAGTGTTTTCATCTTTATCTCCTTGTTCTCTATTTGATTTGTATTATAGCATGCCAAACATAAAGAATTTGAGATATTACGTACCTTTAATACATTATTCATGATTTTTTCATAATGAGGAGAAGGATATTCGAACTAAAAATATCCTTACTAAAGTTAAGCGTTGATTTTCATTCTTTCATCTGCTAACATATTATCATATTAGTGAACTAAAGGATTCGGAATTTTCCTTCATAAGATAACAGCGGAGGTGCTCGGGTTGATGTTTATGTTTGAAAAACCGCACGGCATGAGAGATACACTGCCCGGTTTATACGAAACGAAAAAAAAGGTGAGACGATCGTTAACCGATTTGATTGATAAATGGGGATATCAATTTATGGAAACGCCGACACTGGAGTTTTACGATACCGTTGGCGTCCAGTCAGCAATTGAAGAGCAGCAGCTGTTTAAGCTACTTGATCAGGACGGCAAGACATTGGTGCTTCGCCCGGATATGACGGGGCCGATTGCAAGGGTGGCGGCATCGAAGCTTCTGAAACACGGTCATCCGCTAAGAGTCGGCTATGCGGCAAATGTATTCAGGGCTCAGGAGCGTGAAGGCGGACGTCCGGCTGAGTTTGAGCAGGTCGGAGTGGAGTTAATCGGTGACGGCACGACGAGCGCGGATGCGGAGGTCATTGCTTTAGTCGTCGGGGCATTGAAAAACGCTGGGCTGGCATCCTTTAAAATTGCTATTGGCCATGCCGGCATTGCGGATGCTTTGTTTGTTGAGGTGCTCGGGAACGTTGAACGAGCTGATGTGCTGCGGAGGTTCTTATATGAAAAGAACTACGTCGGTTACAGAGAGCATGTCAAGTCTCTCCCGCTTTCCTCCATTGATAAAAGCAGGCTGCTTGAGCTCCTTGAACTGCGGGGCGGTATAGAAGTATGCGGACGTGCCGAGGAAATCGTCGATTCTGCGCAAGGAAAAAGCGTGGTTGATGAGCTGAAGGCGCTGTGGGACATTCTTGAGGATTACGGCTGTACGGAAAATGTCCGCCTGGATCTGAATATGGTCAGCCACATGAGCTATTACACAGGGATTTTATTTGAAGTGTACGCCGAGAATGTCGGTTTTGTCATTGGAAGCGGTGGCCGTTACAACAAGCTGCTGGGCCATTTTGATTCACCTGCACCGGCAACAGGCTTCGGGCTTCGGATCGACCGGCTGATTGAAGCCCTTCATATGAAAGAAGAACCTTGTGATATAGACGCTGTTATTTTCAGCAAAGAGCAGCGGGCGCAAGCCATCGCTTATGCGAATGAAGAACGCATGAAAGGGAACAAAGTGGTTCTTCAAGATTTATCGGGAATAGAAAATATCGACCAGATGACAAAATCTTTTGCAAACGTCACTTATTTTATCGGTGCCAGAAAGGAAGAGCAAAATGGGTAAGTTACTCACAATGGCGATGCCAAAGGGCCGGATATTTGAAGAAGCGGCAGGGTTGCTGAGGCAGGCAGGCTACAGGCTCCCTGAGGAGTTTGAAGATTCGAGAAAACTGATCATCGATGTGCCGGAGGAAAATCTTCGTTTCATATTAGCGAAGCCGATGGACGTAACCACGTATGTGGAGCATGGCGTGGCAGACGTCGGAATTGCGGGCAAGGATGTCATGCTGGAGGAGGAACGCGATGTGTATGAGGTACTGGATTTAAACATCAGCAAATGCCACTTAGCTGTCGCCGGACTTCCGAATACAGACTGGAGCGGCGTAGCGCCAAGAATCGCGACAAAGTATCCGAATGTGGCTTCCAGTTATTTCAGAGAGCAGGGAGAACAAGTCGAGATTATTAAGCTCAACGGTTCAATTGAACTGGCTCCGCTCATTGGGCTTGCAGATCGGATAGTGGACATTGTTTCCACAGGACAGACGCTGAAAGAAAATGGGCTTGTTGAAACGGAGCACATTTGTGACATTACCTCTCGCTTTATTGTCAACCCGGTAAGCTATCGCATGAAAGACGATGTGATTGACGAAATGGCATCCCGCCTATCTCTCGTTGTGGAAGGAGAGACTGCAAAATGAAGATCAAAACCATCAGCGGATCGGAACGGCTTTCTCTCAAGCGTTCCATCGATGCCGGAACGGAGGAGCAAAGAAAAGCGGTCCGGTCCATTATTGAAGATGTAAAGGCAAACGGTGATCAGGCGGTTCGCAGCTATACGGCGAAATTTGACGGCATCGAAATAGACAGTCCACTCGTCACAAAAGAAGAATTTGAGGAGGCATACACCTCACTGGATTCACGTCTTCTTCAGGTGATTAGGCAGGCAATCGAAAATATTAGGGAATATCACGAAAGACAGCTGCAATCCTCCTGGTTTTATCACAGAAAGGACGGCACAATGCTGGGGCAGAAAGTGACGGCGTTGGATTCCGCCGGTGTATATGTGCCGGGGGGAACGGCCGCATATCCTTCATCTGTTTTGATGAATGTGATTCCGGCGCTCGTAGCGGGCGTTGAAAGAATCGTTCTTGTCACGCCTCCGGGAAAAGACGGTCTGCTGTCTCCTGGAGTTTTGGTTGCAGCAGCCGAGCTGGGCATAAAAGATATTTACAAAATAGGCGGCGCTCAGGCGATTGCGGCGTTAGCATACGGAACAGAAACCATTGAGCCGGTGGATAAAATCACGGGTCCGGGCAACATTTATGTCGCGCTTGCCAAACGAGAAGTGTTCGGCGATGTCGATATCGATATGATTGCCGGACCGAGTGAAATCGTCGTGCTGGCTGATGAAACAGCGATTCCGAGCGAAATTGCAGCCGATCTGCTGTCACAGGCGGAACACGATAAGCTCAGCTCATGTGTGTTTGTCACAGATTCCATGGCTCTGGCCGAGGCGGTTTCAGCCGAGGTGAGTAAGCAGCTGAAAACCTTGCCGCGTAGAGAAATAGCGGAAGCTTCAGTGAGAGATTACGGTTGTATATATGTGGCGGAAACAATGGTGGAAGCGATTGATACTGTCAATATACTCGCGCCAGAGCATTTAGAAATCATAACACAGTCTCCGGAAGCTTTGCTTGGCAGTATCAAACATGCGGGTGCAATTTTCTTAGGCAGATACAGCCCTGAGCCTGTCGGTGATTATTTTGCCGGACCGAACCATGTGCTTCCGACAAACGGAACAGCCAGATTTTCAAGTCCATTAAACGTAACGGATTTTCAAAAGAAAGCGAGCATTATTTCTTACAGTCAATCAGCCTTTGAAGAACATGCCGAAAGCATCGCGGCTTTTGCCAGATTGGAAGGGTTAGAAGCCCATGCCAGATCAATTGAAGCGAGAGAACGGAGGATTTCTAAATGAGAAAAGCGGAACGCGTCAGGAAAACAAACGAAACAGATATTGAGCTGACATTTACAATAGACGGCGGGGGACAAGCGGATATCAAAACAGATGTGCCGTTTATGACACATATGTTGGATTTATTTGCGAAACATGGCCAATTCGATCTTTCCATTAACGCAAAAGGCGATGTTGATATAGATGATCACCACACGACTGAAGATATCGGCATCTGCTTAGGGCAGGCGCTGCTCGAAGCGTTGGGCGATAAAAAAGGAATCAAACGCTACGGATCGGCGTTTGTGCCGATGGATGAGGCACTTGCTCAAGTTGTGATTGATTTAAGCAACCGGCCGCACTTAGAAATGCGGGCTGACTTCCCGGCTGCTAAAGTCGGAACTTTCGATACGGAGCTTGTACATGAATTTTTGTGGAAGCTGGCGCTCGAAGCTCGAATGAACCTGCACGTCATCGTTCATTATGGCACAAACACCCACCACATGATTGAAGCCGTTTTTAAAGCACTGGGACGTGCGCTTGATGAAGCGACAACGATCGATCCGCGAGTTAAAGGAATACCGTCAACGAAAGGGATGCTGTAAATGATCGGCGTGATAGATTACGGAATGGGGAATTTATACAGTGTCTCAAAGGCGCTTGAACGTGTCGGTGTGCCGTATTTTGTTTCTGAAAAGCCGGAGGAGCTGAAAGAAGCTGATGCCTTCATTTTGCCGGGAGTCGGTTCATTTGGAGACGCGATGGACAATTTGCGCTACACGAAGCTTGATCAATTGATTCACGATATGGTCTCAGAGGGAAGGCTGCTTCTCGGGATCTGCCTCGGCATGCAGCTTTTATTTGAAGAAAGCGAAGAAAACGGCACCGCTTCAGGACTAGGGCTGTTAAAAGGAAAAGCAGTCAGGCTGAAAGCAGAAGATGAAAAAGGAAACAAGCTGAAGGTTCCGCATATGGGCTGGAATCGTCTTTCTTTTCATAATGAATCTCCGCTGCTGTCTGAAACAGAACAAGGCTACGCTTACTTCGTTCATTCTTATTACATTGACGGGATGGAGGAGAACGCGCTTCTGGCAAGCGCCGATTATGGTGTGCGAGTGCCTGCTGTAGTCGGAAAAAGAAACGTCTTCGGCGCCCAATTTCATCCAGAAAAAAGCAGCACTGTCGGAATGTCTATTTTAACCCAATTTACGAAAATGGCAGCAGAACAGAAGGTGAAAAAATGAGTGCTTTTACAATATATCCGGCAATTGATATGAGAAATGGCAAATGTGTCCGCCTTGTTCAAGGGGATTATAATAAGGAAACGATATATGGCGATTCACCGTACGACATGGCTGAGTTATTTGCGAAAGAGGGTGCCGAATGGATCCATCTCGTTGATCTCGACGGGGCCAAAGAAGGGAAAAGAGTGAATGATCGCCATGTGATTGAGATTGCGCAAAAGCTGAACCTGAAAGTCGAAATCGGCGGCGGGATCCGTTCCGAAAAAGACGTCTACGAATATTTATCAGCAGGAGTCGATCGGGTGATCCTAGGAAGCTCAGCAGTTTCTAACCCTCCGTTTGTCAAAAAAATGCTGAAACAATATGGCGAGAAAATTGCAATCGGACTGGATGCGAGAAACGGTTTTGTTTCAACAGAGGGATGGCTGGAAACATCAACCCTTAAGGCAACTGAACTGGGCAAAGAGCTTGCCAATGAAGGTGCGGAAGTCTTTATTTTTACTGACATCGCGACAGACGGAATGCTGTCAGGCCCCAATGTTAAAAGCACGGTTGAGCTTGCTAAGGAAACGGGGAAATCGGTGATCGCTTCAGGCGGAGTCAGCTCCGTCACGGATCTCGAAGACCTCGCCCGCTATGAGGCGGACGGCGTCTCTGGAGCAATCATCGGAAAAGCGTTGTATACCAATCAGTTTACGCTGTGTGAGGCGCTTGAAAGGGTGAAGCGCAAATGATCACAAAACGGATTATCCCATGCCTTGATGTCAAAGAAGGACGCGTTGTCAAAGGAATTCAATTTCTTGAATTGAAGGATGCCGGTGACCCAGTTGAACTGGCGGAAGTGTACGACCGGGAAGGCGCGGATGAACTCGTTTTTCTTGATATTTCTGCCTCGCATGAAGGACGCAAAACGATGGTTGACGTTGTGGAGCAGGTTGCCGCGAAGCTTGCCATTCCGTTTACAGTCGGCGGCGGCATCAATCAGCTCAGTGATATGAAAACGATACTGCGTGCCGGAGCGGACAAAGTGTCGGTGAACACGGCAGCTGTTCTTCGCCCTGAGCTGATTGCAGAAGGAGCCGAGTTTTTCGGTTCGCAATGCATCGTTCTTGCCATTGATGCCAAGTATGACAAAGAATCTGACACATATAAGGTCTATACGCACGGCGGCAGAAAGAAAACAGATTGGGAGGTCACCGCGTGGGCAAAAGAAGGCGTCAAACGCGGGGCAGGAGAAATATTGCTGACAAGCATGGACTCTGACGGTGAGAAAAAAGGCTTCGACCACACGCTGACAAAGCTTGTTTCCGAAGCTGTCCCCGTCCCTGTTATCGCCTCGGGAGGCGCGGGAAACGCACAGCATATGCTTGAGGCTTTTACAAAAGGAAAAGCTGACGCCGCGCTGGCCGCCTCAATTTTTCATTATAAAGAAACATCGATTAAAGAAGTGAAATCATACTTGAAAGAATACGGGGTGAATGTGAGATGAAACAGGCAGATGAACTGCGTTTTAACGAGGACGGATTAATTCCTGCCATCGTGCAGGATGCGGCAAGCAAAGAAGTGCTGACACTTGCCTATATGAACAAGGAATCATACGAAAAAACGCTGGAAACGAAGGAAACATGGTTTTACAGCCGCTCACGCCAAGCGCTATGGCATAAAGGAGAAACCTCAGGGAACACGCAAGCCGTCAAAGGTATCCGGTATGACTGCGACCAGGACGCGTTGCTCGTACTCGTAGAACCGTCAGGCCCGGCATGCCACACTGGCAGCTACAGCTGTTTTACAAAGGAACAAACAGAAGAACAGGCCGCGGGCCGATTCGGCATCATGAACGAACTGGAGCGTGTGATAGCGGAACGCCAAGCGGAGATGCCTGAGGGAGCTTATACTACTTACCTTTTCCGCGAAGGCGTCGATAAGATTTTGAAAAAAGTCGGTGAAGAAGCATCCGAAGTCATCATCGCCGCGAAAAATCGGGACCACGAGGAACTCAAATGGGAAGCGGCAGACCTGCTGTATCACCTGCTTGTCCTGCTCAGAGAACAAGCCTTGCCGCTGGATGATGTGCTTGATGTATTGAAAAAACGCCATTCTGAAAAATAAAAGGATTGGAGCTGTTCATATGTCAGCTCCTTTTTTATGTATTTGTTGCAGCTGAACCATTTGTCTTGTCCTAATAGAAGAAATGAAAAAACCAATCGAATTTCCTATTTAACAAAAATTTCCCATGATGTAACATGACTAAGAATGAAAATCCCAAATGGATATCAGGTCTTTAGGATTATTTTATACAAACCGGTCAGGATAGTAAGGAAAAGACATAGTATGAAAAAGCGGCTGCTAATTATTCGAAAAATGAGGAGAGAATGGTGAACGAAAAAATTGATGAACTGAACAAAAAAGTTGGACGTTTGGAACAAGAACTGGAAAGTGTCAAAAGGGAGATCGCGTATCTCGCTGCTGGCAAGAAAGAACAAGCAGTAGTCAAAACGGAAGAGCATCCAAAAATCAACAAGGAAACCGAAGTTCCACAAAAGACGCCGGCTCCGCGAAAAGAGAACCGCACTTTAGAAAACATGGCGGGAAATTGGCTTCCGAAGATCTTTATTTTTGTTTTTCTTCTTGGTATGATTTGGGCATTTGTGGCAGCTGCAGAAAAAGGCTGGATCAACGCATATATGAGGGTAGGGGCAGGACTTATTGTCTCTATTGTGCTATATGTTCTCGGTAGCAGGTCACATAAGAAAAATGCCAGTGTATTGGGCATTTCATTATTGGCGGGCAGTAATATTGTCTATATTGTTTCTTTGTTTGCGGGTAACATGCTGTACCAGATTATACCGACGCCGCTTACAATGATCCTTCTTGCTGCAGGCGTTGCGGGCGGTGTGTACATATCAAGAAAATACCGATCACAAACGCTAATCGCCATTATCGGCGCAGGTGTTTACTTGTATCCTTTTTTATTTGGCGGGAAACAAGGAAATGAATACATCTTTTATGTATATGAGTCATTGGTTTTCGCAGGCTTAATATATGAGACAGTTAAACAAAAGTACAGCGTGGCATGGAATATAGCAAACTATGCTTTTATATTAGCGATTTTTGCTTTCTTATCATTTACAGATACGCAGGTGACCGGTTGGACACTTGCTGTATTTATCCTACAGCAGGCGATTACGATCCTATCAGCCTTACGATCGAACAGCCAATTTAAAAAAGCTGTCTATCTCACAGCTGTTACAATCGGAGCTTTTGTCGTTTTCATTATAGGGGTTGTCCTGTACATGAAAAACGATACAGCCTTATACGCTTTTTATACTGCTGCATTTGTGTTTTACCTGTTGTTAAGCTTATGGAAAACTAAAGAATTTGCCGAAATCAAACATACATTTTTTCTCATTTCTATGATTTATTTTAATGTATTGGCAGCGGATGCATTAGCTGAAAATGTGAGCTTGCTGTACATCATATTCACCTTACAAGGAATCATGATGTGTTACGTGTCATACCGCAAAAAAAGCTGGTTGATCGGCATTGCCGGAGTGATTGTATTATTACAGGCAGCTTGCGGCCTCATACAATACCCGGCACGTTCATTACACGTTCTCAGCATTGTCTCTTGGCTGCTGCTGATCAGCTCACTTTTTGGCGGCTATCTGTATTCGAAGAAAATACATTATAAACAAGTCACAACTGTTGTTTCGTCCGCTGTTTCATTGCTGCTGCTTGTATTCTTCAGCAAATTATCCATATGGATGTCGGATAGGATTGACGGCGTATCAGTAAACGTCGGAGTATCCCTGTCTTGGTTTATATTTGTCATTGTGATGTATGCTGTTTATTACGCAACCAAAGACAAGACATGGAACCGAATTGGGCTGATCTTTTTATTCATTACACTTGCCAAAATAATTTTAATAGATTCTGCTTCGATTGATATTGTTTGGAGAGCGGTCTTATTCATCTTGTTAGGGGTCATTGGCCTGTTTATATCCAGAGTATTTTATTCGAAAAAAGAGTAACAATCATGTCTGGTCAAGACTGCCGATAGAATGCGGCGGTCTTTTTTCAGTATGATTCTATATTGTAATACGGCTAGAACTAAATAATATGTTGTAACAATCTATCAGTTAAACCCGTGGAGGTTCGTCATGAAAAAAATCATCTTGCTTTGCTTCTGCTTATTACTTACTCTGACAGGAGGATGCAGTATGAACAACAATGAAAAAAACAACACAAAAGACAATAAAACAGAAGCCTTAAAACCAAAAGAAATGGATCCAAAAGACCTGCCGCAAGTTCCGGCGTTTCAGGACGAGAAGACGAGAGAGTATATGGTGTCAACGAAAGAAGAGGAGCCGGGGTATTATTTGTTTGAGTCTAAACTGAAAGGGTTTAGGATGTTGTTTCCGGAGGATGGTGAGTATCTTCCTAATTATTCCACATCAAATGGAAAGAATAGCGAATCGATAGGATTTCAAAGCTTTAATGAAAAATCAAATATACTCTTAGATGCACAAATTAGCTACTATAACAAATCTTCTTTTATTAATAATCCAGAGACAATGTTGCGCCAAATTAGTAATGAGAATGGTTACAAAGGTGAATTTAAGAAAGAAAAAACTGACGGGAAAATAGTATATACTGCATCAAAAAAAAGCACTTTTAAAAACAGTGATCGTAAATACAATTATTCCTTTCGTTATTTTGGATATATAAAATCTAGTGATGAAGAGTACTTGGGAATAGTATATTCTTTTATAGTTCGTTGTAAAAAGGTTGATCAACCCTGTGCTTTGAATGGAGATCAAGCAAGAGAAAGAACTGATACTCTCATTCATTCTATTATCTTTTATAAGAAGAGGAGTAGAGATGGATAATAAGAATGTTTTCATGAACGAAAATATAAAGCTCTTTATAATTAACTCAGAGTATGACTATAAAGAAAAGTTTACACAGAATCACTTTTCAATTGGATCAGTAATATTGATTAGTTAAACCTATTGGAGGTTCGTCGTGAAAAAGACCATCTTGCTTTGCTTCAGCTTATTACCTGACAGGCGGATGCAGTATGAGCGTCAGTGATAAATACACCACAAAATACAATAACACAGAAGCCGTAAAACCAAAGGACATGAATCCAAAAGACCTGCCGCAAGTTCCTGCGTTTCAGAACGAGAAAACGAGAGAGTATATGGTGTCAACAAAAGAAGAAGAGCCGGGGTATTATGTGCTTGAATCTAAGCTGAAAGGGTTTAGGATGTTGTTTCCAGCAGATGCTAAATATCTAGCAAGAAGATCATCGTTAACTAGGAAAAATAAAGAAAGTATCGGATTTAATAGTTATGATAAAGACACCAATGTAATGTTTGATGGGCATGTAACATTCTACAAAGAAGAAAGCTTTGTGAATGAACCTGAAACAATGCTAGATATTGTAAGTGGGAAAAATGATTATAAAGGTGAATACAAAAAAAGCAGTAAAAAGAACACGGACATCTACTTTGCTAAGAAAAAAGACATCTTTGAGGATATTGAAAGAAAATATAATTATTCATACAGTTACTTTGGATATGTGAAATCTAAAGAAGAAGATAACCTAGGAGTTGAATGCGCCTTTACTTTCGGATGCAAAAATGAAAATCAACCATGCTCTTTAGATGAAGAAAAGGCTAAAAATAAAGTTGAGAAATTAATTAATTCTATCACCTTTTTAATAGATAAAAAGGAGAAATAAGATGGAAAATGAGGATGAAGGCGTAAAGTTGGGCTAATAGATTTAGAGTATAACTATTAATAATTGTCTGCATCAATTCATGCAAGTGAAGTTATACAAACCCTAAGGCGATTAGTATTATTTGAAGAAACAACAAAAAAACCGTGGAGGTTTATAATGAAAAAGATCATCTTGATTTGCTTCAGTTTATTACTTGTCCTGACAGGTGGATGCAGTATGAACAACAATAACGCAGAAACTGTAAAACCAAAAGACATGAATCCAAAAGACCTGCCGCAAGTTCCGGCGTTTCAAGATGAGAAGACGAGAGAGTACATGGTGTCAACGAAAGAAGAGGAGCCAGGGTATTATTTGCTTGAGTCTAAGCTGAAAGGATTTAGGATGTTGTTTCCGGAGGATGCGGAGTATTCCGACTCTGAAACTTCAAAGACAAACGAGTCACTATTTTTTGATAGCTTTAATAAAAAAACGAATATAGTAATGAATGCCTCAGTAAAGTTCTATCAAAATGAATCGTTTATAAACGAACCGGAGAATATGTTGGATATTATTAGCGGTAAAAATAAATACAAAGGTAATTTTGAGAAATTAGAAACGAAGGATAAAGATATTTACTTTGCCTTAAAACAAGAAAACTTTGACAAAGAAGAGAAACCATCTTATATCTTCCTTGGTTATATAAAATCGAAAAAACAAGATTATTTAGGGATGGAATATTCTTTTATGTTTAGCTGCTCCGCCAATGCAAATACATGTAAACAAAACCCGAAAGAAAATGAAGAAAAAGTTAAAAAAATAATAAACTCTACTACCTTTGGCGATATGTAAAGGAAAATACGAAGAAAGAGAGATATCTGCTCAAAGAAAAAGGCTTTTGATGATATAGAGGGAAAGAATAGTTTTTCTTATAGAGAATTAAGGGAAATAGAGTATTCGTTTCGATTTACCTACTATAAAGATGAAGAGGTTAAGTAAGAGCCGTATGATAAACGATTTTATGAAAAAAGAAGTAGGTATTTTGATGTGTTTGTGATGTTTTGCTTGATTTGTTAATGAAAAGAGAACGAAACAGAGTCTGATTTCCTATTTATCCAAATTTAGACATGATGTAACATGAAAAAGGATAAAATAATCATTTCTTAAGCAGGTCAATAGAATTATTTTAGTATGAAAATAGAATTCTATTCTCACAAAACCCGTGGAGGTTCGTAATGAAAAAGATCATCTTTATTTGCTTCAGCTTATTACTTGCCCTGACAGGAGGATGCAGTATGAATGACAATGATAAAAACACCACAAATGACAATAAAACAGAAGCGGTAAAACCAAAAGACATGGATCCCAAGGATCTGCCTCAAGTACCTGCGTTTCAGGACGAGAAAACGAGAGAGTATATGATGTCAACAAAAGAAGAGGAACCAGGATATTATTTGCTGGAATCTAAGCTGAAAGGGTTTAGGATGCTGTTTCCGGAGGATGGGGAGTACGTACCTGATCTTTCAAGTAAAGGTGAAAATGAGGAAACAATAGTATTTGATAGTTTCAATAAAAAAACTAACATTCAATATGACGGGCAATTAGATTATCATCAAGAAAAAAGCTTTGCGAATGACAAGGATACAATGCTTGACATTGTAAGCGGCAGAAATAGCTATGAAGGAAAATACGAAGAAAGAGAGCTATCTGATAAAATTGTATATTCTGCTCAAAAGAAAAGCAGTTTTGATGATGTGGATGAAAAGAATAATTTTTCTTATAGATTTTTTGGTTATGTTAAATCTAAAAAAGAGGATTATTTAGGAATAGAGTATTCTTTTCGTTTTTCTTGCTATAAGGGTAAAGAGGTTTGTTCATTAAAGAAAGAAGAAGCAGAAAAAAAAGTTCGAAAAATAATTGATTCTATTACCTTTTTAAAAGTTAAAAAGGAGAAATAGAGAAAATGGAAAATGAGAATATATTTGGAAATGAAAATGTAAAGCTGCGTTTAATTGACTTGGAGTACGATTATAAAGAAAGATTTGCTTCTGATATTGAAAGTGAAATAAAGAGAGCTAAAACAGATTTTGAAGTCGAGGTGCGTCGAATATACAAAGAAGAAACACATCGAGACCTTCCAAAAAGTGTGGAAATATACACATCTAATGAACTTATTAAAAAAAATTCGAAAATAGATACATCAATAAGAGAGTCCGGATATGATGGTACAGCTATTTATATTAAGGATGATAAACAACACGTTAATCAACTTCATATAATTTCAGAGGGGAGTGCTGATAACGAAGACTGGTCATACAATTTCTTTGGTCTCTTTTTAGGGATAGATGACAGCCAGTACCAAGCGACAAAAGAGTTTGTAAGAAATGCCAAAAGAGAAACAGAGAATTCTCATGATTTAAAGACCTTTGCTATGGGGCACTCACTGGCAAATAATAATCAGGTGATGGTTCAATTAATTGACGGAGAATTTGATGAAGTTTATGGGGTTAACGGAGCTCAAATAAGCGTTGACCACCTACTAGCAACTGATTTGGATTTGAGAGATAGGTTAATGCATAAATTTCATATTAGACGCTTAAAAGATATTAATGATATCCCGCCAGAAAAGTTAAAAAAAGAAATCCAAAAATATTATGAAGACAAAGGCGTAACAGCAAACATCACCCAACGCATCTCAAAAGACGACCCGCTGTACGGAGTCAGCGGCAAGGCCGATTTCATTACATTCGGTGATGTGAAGATGGCAGATACAAATACAAGTGTAAAAGGCATCCGAACCATTATGGATGGGGTTCCTGACGAAGATGTGAGGTCAATTCAAAAATTCCTTCAAAAATATAAGGATGACTATGAAAAAGACGGCTTGAACGGTTTTATAAAGGCAGCCAGCGGGATAGACATAGACCTGATTGAAAAAGTGAAAAACACAGACGGCGCTTTAAAGAAAGTAAGTGTCCTATATGAGCATTTTGATGATGTTAAGCAAATGTATGGCCGAATAAAAGAGGAACTGCCGTCGTTTTTAGGTTTTCTTCATACCTTGTTGAGAAACAGCGGACCGGTCGTAGATCAGTTAGCTGAAAATGGGTATATTGATGAAACGCAAAAGAAAGTCATCAAAAAAGAATTAACGAATATTAATGCGAGTATGCGAGGCATAGAATCACGGTACGAACATTTCATTGACCATCTAAAGCATGGCCAATTTATGCAAGCTTTGAAAGACGTTGGTGAAATAGTGGACTACGTAAAATCAATTCTGTCCTCATTGAAAACACTCGACACAGAAACAAAAGACGCACTAAAACTTATCGTCGACGGCCACAGTATCGTTCAAATGCTCAACGCCTTGTCAAAGGAAAAAGGCTTCAGCTATAAAGGCTCCGATATTTATTTTACAGGGAAGAGCGGCTCGGGAGAAACGATTCAAGTCAATCTCTCATCCGCTGTCAGAATCTATCAAAACGGTATGAAAATCGTTGAAGATATGGAAGATGCGATTTCTAAGTACCAGAAGGTTTACAGTCAGGAAATCGATGAAGACTTCATAGATAAAAAACAGGCGATCACCACGGCGATTCATCATATGGAAGAAAACCCTTCGCATTATGCCTTCGATCTTCAATTCCGGCTTGCAGCTGGTTTCAGCCACACATTCGATAAATTGGAGAAAATCTCAGTTCATGAATCATTCCACACAGGTGCGCTTCCTGCTAATGATGGAATTGTTGCTGAATTAAAAAAACAGACAACAGAAAAAAGAGATTTTATCAAAAATATCCGCGAGAGTATTGAAAAGCTGTTTGAAAAAGAAGAAATGATTTCTCAGTTATTTGATTTTCAGCCTTAGGAGGAATATGAAGAGTGACTTCCTTATTTTCAGAAAGTGAAACAGAAATTGTATCAACGACCTATATGTTTCTTACCCAAGATGAAATGAAGGGGAAAGCGGGCACCCTCAATCAACCGATCAACGACTTTCTCAGCCTGACAAAGAAATTTGAGTCTTCATTAAAAGAGGAAATCAAAGGGCAAGAAGGGTTGATTGTAAAAAAAATAAAAAAAGAGCTTGAGTCTAAAAGCGAAAAACGAAAAGCCGCCCTTGAGATGATAAAAGAAGAACATACCGCAAAAGTTGATCGGTACAAAATGATAATAGAAGACCTGCGACAGCAGGATGTAACATTGACTTATAGAAAAAAGAAGACTGTGAAAGATGTCTAACATAAAAATCTCCTATTCAAACAATGAGTGGGAGATCTTTTATTTTCATCACGGCAAAAATATACTGAAAAAGTCTCTCGCCATTGATATGATTGAGAAAGAGTAAAAATCATCCTTTTGCTATGACTTTTCACCTTTCTGAACGCTGAAACAGGAGGAAAATATATGCCAAACCAGACACAAAAATCTAAAAGTAAATTGAAACCCTTTTTTGCCTTAGTAAGACGGACCAATCCTTCTTATGGAAAGCTCGCCTTTGCGCTTGCCCTCAGTGTTGTAACCACACTGGTCAGCCTGCTCATTCCATTATTAACGAAGCAGCTTGTCGATGGTTTTTCTATGTCAAATCTGTCAGGCACGCAAATCGGGTTGATCGCGCTGGTGTTTTTCGTTCAGGCGGGTTTAAGCGCTTATGCCACCTATGCCCTTAACTATAATGGACAAAAAATCATTTCCGGGCTGCGGGAGTTACTATGGAAGAAATTAATTAAGCTTCCTGTCTCTTATTTCGATACAAATGCTTCCGGAGAAACAGTCAGCCGTGTAACGAACGATACGATGGTGGTCAAAGAATTGATTACAACCCATATCAGCGGATTTATTACAGGCATCATTTCTGTCATTGGATCATTGACAATCTTGTTTATTATGAACTGGAAGCTGACACTGCTTGTGTTAGTGGTCGTTCCGCTGGCCGCTCTTATTTTGGTGCCGATTGGACGGAAAATGTTCTCCATTTCACGGGAAACACAAGATGAAACGGCTCGTTTTACAGGACTGCTGAATCAAATTCTCCCGGAAATTAGACTTGTTAAGGCTTCAAATGCGGAGGATGTCGAATATGGGCGCGGGAAAATGGGGATTTCCTCATTATTTAAGCTTGGCGTTCGTGAAGCTAAGGTTCAATCACTTGTCGGCCCGCTTATCTCACTCGTGTTAATGGCAGCACTTGTCGCAGTCATCGGATATGGCGGCATGCAGGTATCTTCAGGCGAGCTCACGGCCGGAGCGCTCGTGGCTTTTATTTTATATTTGTTTCAAATTATTATGCCGATGGGCCAAATTACAACATTCTTTACACAGCTGCAAAAATCAATCGGTGCAACAGAACGAATGATTGAGATCTTGGCAGAGGAAGAGGAAGATACAGTGACGGGAAAACAAATTGAAAATGCGCATCTGCCTATCCAGCTTGATCGCGTGTCTTTTGGATATAAGCCTGATCAGCTGATCTTAAAAGAGGTCAGCGCTGTCATTGAAGCAGGTAAAGTGACAGCGATCGTCGGTCCGAGCGGCGGGGGGAAAACGACGCTGTTTAAGCTGCTTGAACGCTTTTATTCTCCGACTGCAGGGTCCATTCGGCTGGGGGACGAGCCGATTGATACTTATTCGCTTGAATCGTGGCGGGAGCACATCGGGTATGTATCGCAGGAAAGCCCGTTAATGTCCGGGACAATCAGAGAAAATATTTGCTACGGGTTAGAACGAGATGTGACGGATGCTGAGATCGAAAAAGCCGCGGAGATGGCATATGCGCTCAATTTTATAAAGGAGCTGCCGAATCAGTTTGATACAGAAGTAGGCGAACGCGGCATTATGCTGTCAGGCGGACAAAGGCAGAGAATCGCAATTGCGAGAGCGCTTCTCCGTAACCCAAGCATTCTTATGCTCGATGAAGCGACCTCAAGTCTCGACAGCCAATCTGAAAAATCAGTTCAGCAGGCGCTGGAGGTGCTGATGGAGGGCCGCACAACGATTGTTATCGCTCACCGCCTATCTACCGTTGTAGATGCGGACCAGCTTTTGTTTGTTGAAAAAGGGGAAATTACCGGTCGTGGAACACACCATGAGTTAATGGCTTCTCATGGCCTTTATCGGGATTTTGCTGAACAGCAGCTGAAAATGAATGCAGACTTAGAAAACAAAGCCGGGTAAATTTTGGTCGAATCAGCCAATAAAAAAGAGGAGGGATTTTCCCAATCCTTCCTTTTGAACTATTGAGGGGCTTACGATTTATGGTATACTACTGACGGTAATATTGTATAAAACGGAGGGTAGTTGTGGGAAAACACACTTCTGAACATAAAAATCACGCACAAATTGTCCAGCTGCTTCAAGATGGACAATATTTTTTTCATAAAGGCTTGAAAGCGTATAAAGAGCGCAATCTAAAACGGGCAAGCAAACTGATTCAGCGCGCGGTTCATTTGGAGCCGGAGGATTCAGAGATGCTTTCACAGCTTGCGGTCATTTATTCGGAAATGGGCCAGTATCAAGAGTCGAACGATCTTCTTGACTATATCATGGCAAATCTGGAGGCCGAAATGCCGGAGTGCCATTACTTTAAAGCGAATAACTTTGCCCATCTGGGGCTCTTCCAGGAAGCTTATAAAGAAGCGGCCGCTTATTCTGATGCGGACCCGGATGGTGAATTCGCCGAAGAAAACGATAGTCTGCTTGATTTGCTCGATTTAGGAGACGACAGCATTGAGGATTCGTTGTATGATCAGGATGAACTGCTGGTGAAACAGGATCGGGCAAAGTCATTGCTGGAAAGCGGCCAGCTTGCTGAAGCGGTTGCGGCGCTTGAGGAAATCACAGCTGAATATCCGGAGCTTTGGTCAGCATACAACAATCTCGCGCTTGCCTATTTCTATTCAGGAAACGTTGTAAAAGCGAAGCAAACCGCTTATGAAGTGCTTTCTCATAATGAAGGAAATCTTCACGCCTTATGCAATCTTCTCGTTTTCTACTATTATGAAAGAGAAGACGAAAAAGTGGCGGAATTGAGTGATCAGCTCTCCAATGTCTATCCGATGCTAATGGAGCAGCGTTATAAATTGGGTGCTACTTTGGCGCTTGTCGGCCGCTACGAGATCGGATATAAATGGCTCAAATCATTATATAAAACCGGCTTTGAAGGTGACGACACCTTCTTTTACTGGCTTTCATGCTCTGCTTATTTTACGGGACATACCGACTTTGCCGAGACGATCTGGAGAAAAGTCGAGTCGCAATATCCCGGCGAAGACCGCCCGGCGCCTTGGATTGAGCGGAGGGAAGCTCTTCCTTCATCTGTGGAACAGCGTCTCGCAGCCTATTATATCAGCAGCACAAAGGGAGAAACAGAGCATCTTGAAGCGGTGATACGCTCAAAGAGAATAACCGCTCCTTTTGAAAATCATTTTGTAAAGCTGCTTCTAAATGGAGATTCTGCGGCTGCTGACGTTTCAGAGGATGCACTTTTCGCCTATCAAACGGTCAAACTATTAGAGCAAGCTGAAAAAGAAGAGATGAAAACAGAAGTCATGAGCTGCTGGGTTTTCCATGTCATCCAGCAAATTCGTGCAGCTGCTCCGTTGAAGAATGAGAAAGGCTGGGCAGCAGCCATCTGTTTTATTTGGAAAGAAGCCCATGGCAAGCAAGACACGAAAAAAGACACAGCGGCCCGATTCGGCATCTCTCCGGCAACGTTGACGAAATATATGAAATATATTGATGATATTCTAGAATAGTAAATTTTAAAGAGTCGATTTATTTAATCGACTCTTTTTTTGTTTGATAGATTATATTAAGAGAATAATATCGACAGTTTTTTTACACGCTTAAGAAAAATGACAAATGATGTGTGACTTGACATCTGTTTGAAACATAAATGTAATAAAATTTATCGCTTATTTGTCGAAACTTGATGGTATAATGATTCTCGTACATAAGGAATTAGTGTTTTTTACATATGATGTGAAATAAACGCTATACAACCAGAATAAGAGATGCACAGAATAATTAACCATAAACAACCATCATTCCTCGTAGAGTATGAGGAACGAAACTTGATGTTCAAAATACGATTCCAAATGAGGACAGGTTCACAGTAAAAGGGAGGATATAAAAAGTGAGAAAGAGTTTAATTACACTTGGTTTGGCTTCCGTCATCGGGACAAGCAGTTTTTTGATCCCATTTACAAGTAAAACTGCATCGGCGGAAACATTAGATGAAAAGAAACAAAAAATCGAAAGCAAGCAATCTGAGGTTGCTTCCAGCATTGAAGCGAAGGAAAAAGAATTAACTGAGCTTCAGGAAAATCAATCAAAGATTGAAAAAGAACTGAAAGACATTAACGCTAAGGCGCTTGATACAAGTAACAAGATCGAAGATAAAAAAGAAGAAAATGATAAAACAAAAGAAGAAATCAAAAAACTGAAAAAAGAGATTAAAGAAACAGAAGCACGTATCGAAAAACGCAATGAAATCCTGAAAAAACGCGTTCGTTCTTTACAGGAAAGCGGCGGATCTCAAGGATACATAGATGTTCTTCTAGGATCAACAAGCTTTGGTGACTTTATCTCTCGTGCGACTGCGGTTTCATCTATTGTGGACGCAGACAAAGATTTAATCAAACAGCAAGAGCAGGATAAAGCGAAGCTCGAAGATTCTGAAGCGGATTTGAATGACAAGCTGAAAGAAGTTCAAGCTGCATTGGCTAAATTAGAAACAATGCAAAAAGACCTTGATAAACAGCTTAATGAAAAAGACAAGCTTTTCGACGAAGCAAAAGCAAGCCAGAAGAAAACGGCTAAAGCGATTTCTGAATTAAAATCAGAGGCGTCTGAACTTGCAAATCAAAAAGCAAATACTGAAGCTGAACAAGCACGCATCAAAAAAGAACAAGAAGCAGCGGCTGCTTTGATCAAAAAGCAGGAAGAAGCACAAAAAGCATCTGATGAAACACAAACAGATGACAGCCAAACGGCTACAACTGAATCAGCAAAAGCAAGCTCATCTGATGATTCTTCAGACAATTCTTCTAACGGTTCATCAAACAGCTCGTCTAACGGCTCATCTTCTAAGAAGAGCAGCGGCTCAAACAGCAATTCAGGCGGCACTGTTATCAGCAACTCCGGCGGAATTGAAGGCGCGATCAGCGTTGGTTCAAGCATTGTAGGACAATCTCCATACAAGTTTGGCGGCGGACGCACTCAGTCTGATATCAACAACCGTATTTTTGACTGCTCATCATTCGTACGCTGGGCATACGCTTCTGCAGGTGTTAACCTTGGACCTGTCGGCGGAACAACAACTGATACGTTAGTTGGCAGAGGACAAGCTGTCAGCGCGTCCGAAATGAAACGCGGAGACCTTGTGTTCTTTGACACTTACAAAACGAATGGACACGTAGGAATCTACTTAGGTAACGGTACATTCCTAAACGACAATACATCTCATGGCGTATCTGTTGACTCTATGAGCAATCCTTACTGGAAAGCAGCATTTAAAGGCGTTGTAAGACGTGTTGTTCAATAATAAATATGACAAGGGCCTTCTATAAACAGAAGGCTCTTTCTTTATTAACATATACCCTTTTCGAATACATTTAATCGTGTTGAGCAAAAAAATAGCGTATCACCATGAGATTTTATAGGATATGGGTAAGGAATACGTTTGATGGGGATTCTTATCATATAAGAAAGAGCCCAAACTTGAAAAGATGGTTTAAGGAGTGAATAGTGTGTCAGAAGAAAAAATTTATGACGTGATTATAATCGGCGCGGGCCCTGCTGGGATGACGGCCGCTGTATACACATCAAGAGCGAATTTATCGACATTAATGATTGAAAGAGGAATTCCTGGCGGACAAATGGCCAATACGGAAGATGTAGAAAACTATCCTGGATTCGAAAGTATCCTTGGGCCTGAGCTTTCTAACAAAATGTTTGAACACGCCAAAAAATTCGGCGCTGAATACGCTTATGGCGATATTAAAGAAGTCGTTGACGGCAAAGAGTACAAAGTAGTCAAAGCCGGTTCAAAAGAATATAAAGCCCGTGCTGTCATCATTGCTGCAGGTGCGGAATATAAAAAAATCGGCGTGCCTGGCGAAAAAGAATTGGGCGGACGCGGTGTATCTTATTGTGCAGTATGTGACGGCGCTTTCTTTAAAGGCAAAGAACTTGTTGTTGTTGGCGGCGGAGATTCCGCGGTTGAAGAAGGCGTGTATCTGACTCGTTTCGCTTCAAAAGTAACGATTGTTCACAGACGTGATAAACTCCGTGCTCAAAGTATTCTTCAAGCGAGAGCATTTGATAATGAAAAAGTTGACTTCCTATGGAACAAAACCGTGAAGGAAATTCATGAGGAAAACGGCAAAGTCGGTAACGTAACGCTTGTCGATACGGTAACCGGTGAAGAAAGTGAATTCAAAACAGACGGCGTATTCATTTACATTGGCATGCTTCCTCTGTCTAAACCGTTTGAAAACCTGGGCATTACGAATGAAGAAGGCTATATCGAAACAAACGACCGCATGGAGACAAAGGTTGAAGGGATTTTCGCTGCCGGAGACATCCGCGAAAAATCACTGCGCCAAATCGTAACGGCTACAGGAGACGGAAGTATTGCGGCACAAAGCGTACAGCATTATGTCGAAGAGCTCCAAGAAACGCTGAAAACCTTAAAATAAAAAGGGCTGTCATACGAGTTTCACATTACGTTACTGGGTTTTAATTCCGCTGTAACACATGTGTAATGCTTTTCGGTTATGATTAATAAAGTAATTGACCCCCTTTTTATAATGAATACACTTTTTTGGCACGGATTCTCCAGTTATCCGTGTCCTTTTTTTGTCCATAAATAAAAGATGAATGCCAGTTACAGCAAAATCATCTGAATTAAGGAATGAATATGCTGTAAAATAGAAGAAAAGATTGTCAATGTCTCTTCATTGTGGGAGGCATCTTGAAGCGGTATAATAAAGAGACGATGACAGGACGAAGGTTAGGTGACGTACTTGCAAAGAGTGACAAATTGTGTGCTTCAGACGGATGACAAAGTTCTTCTGCTTCAAAAGCCGAGACGCGGATGGTGGGTCGCGCCGGGAGGCAAGATGGAGAGCGGAGAATCAGTCAGAGACTCCGTCATCAGAGAGTACAGAGAAGAGACTGGTATCTATATCATAAATCCTCAATTAAAAGGCGTTTTTACCTTTATTATTAAAGACGGTGACCACATTGTCTCCGAGTGGATGATGTTTACGTTTGTCGCTGATTCATATACAGGACAAAATGTATCAGAATCAGAGGAAGGCAAACTGCAGTGGCACGATGTCAATGACATTCAGAACCTGCCTATGGCCCCTGGAGACGGCCATATCCTTGATTTTATGATGAAGGGACAAGGGCTGCTGCACGGCACATTTACGTATACACCGGAATTTGAGCTGCTCAGTTATCGTTTAGACCCGCAGCATATCAAATAGAAAGACAAGTCAGGGGGGAGAAAGATGAGTGCTAGTGAATCACATGATATTCAGCTTGTCATTATAACCGGAATGTCGGGAGCGGGGAAAACGGTCGCGATCCAAAGCTTTGAAGATCTCGGCTATTTCTGCGTCGATAATCTTCCGCCTTCATTGCTTCCGAAGTTTTTAGAGCTGATGAAGGAATCAAATTCGAAAATGAGCAAAGTTGCGCTCGTGATGGATTTGCGCGGCCGCGAATTTTTTGACCGGCTGATTGAAGCGCTGGATGAAATGGCCGAAAATCCGTGGATCACACCGCGAATTTTATTCCTGGACGCGAAGGATTCCATTCTCGTCACAAGATATAAAGAGACGAGACGCTCGCATCCGCTGGCAGCGACTGGCCTGCCGCTTGAAGGCATCGCGCTGGAACGAGAGCTGCTTGAGGAATTAAAAGGCCGCTCTCAAATCATTTACGATACATCTGACATGAAGCCGCGTGATTTGCGTGAAAAAATCGTGAAGCACTTTGCGACAAACCAAGGAGAGACATTTACCGTGAATGTCATGTCATTTGGTTTTAAATACGGTATTCCAATTGATGCAGACCTCGTCTTTGATGTCAGATTTTTGCCGAATCCGTACTATATCGAAAGCATGCGGCCGCTGACTGGCAAGGATAAAGAGGTTTCCTCTTACGTCATGAAGTGGAATGAAACGCAAAAGTTCAATGAGAAATTAATTGATCTGCTGAGCTTTATGCTTCCATCTTACAAAAGAGAAGGAAAAAGCCAGGTTGTCATTGCGATCGGTTGCACAGGGGGCCAGCACCGCTCTGTGACATTAGCCGAGAATTTAGCTGATTATTTTAAAAAGGATTACTATACTCATGTTACTCACCGGGACATTGAAAAGAGAAGCCGGAAATAAGATGGGACAAAAGCCGAAAATCGCCATCTTTGGCGGCGGTACAGGTCTTTCTGTATTGCTTCGGGGCTTAAAGCATAAACCCGTTGACATCACGGCCATTGTAACAGTTGCCGATGATGGGGGAAGCTCTGGCCGTCTGCGGAATGAACTGAAAATTCCGCCTCCCGGAGACATCAGAAATGTGCTTGCCGCTTTATCCGATGTGGAGCCGCTTGTTGAAGATCTTTTTCAGCACCGCTTCAATAAAGGGAATGACTTAACAGGCCATTCTCTCGGGAATTTGATTTTGGCAGCGATGACAAATATAACCGGTGATTTTTTTCACGCTGTCACTGAAATGAGCAAGGTGCTGAATGTCAGAGGAAAGGTTTTGCCGGCTGCCAATGCCAGTGTCGTTTTGCATGCTGAGATGGAAGATGGCCGCGTGGTCTCAGGCGAGTCAACGATCCCAGAATACGGACAGCGTATTAAGCGTGTTTTTCTCACGCCTGAACAAATTGATCCGCTGCCGGAAACAATAGACGTGATCAGGGAAGCGGATTTGATTATTATCGGCCCGGGAAGCCTCTATACAAGCATTCTTCCCAATTTGCTCGTCCCAAAAATCGGGGAAGAAGTGATAAAGGCGCCGGCGAAAAAAGTATACATTTGCAACGTGATGACTCAGCCCGGCGAAACGCTCCATTACACCGCTGCTGATCATGTGAAAGCGCTCAATCAGCATATGGGCTGCGATTTTATTGATACGATATTAGTGAACAGTGAAGACATTCCCGACGAAATAAAACGTAAGTACGAAATGGAATCGGCGCGTCCTGTTGATTTTGATATTGAAGAGCTGAAAGCGATGGGGCTTGAAGTCATCAGAGATCAAATTGTAACGTATAAAAATGACGTAATACGTCACGATACACATAAAGTGGCCTCTCTTCTTGTTGATTTACTGAAAGAATGAAGCCTTGAAATGAGGTGGCTATATGTCATTTGCATCAGAAACAAAAAAAGAATTAACGAATCTGGAAGTGAAGGACTGCTGCATTAATGCCGAGCTGTCTGCACTCATTCGGATGAATGGAGCTTTATCATTTACAAACCGCCATCTCGTACTCGATGTTCAAACTGAAAACGCGGCGATTGCCCGTCGCATCTATACATTGCTGAAAAAACAATATGATGTGTCGGTCGAGCTGCTGGTCAGAAAGAAAATGCGGCTGAAAAAGAATAACGTCTATATTGTGCGTTTTTCAGAAAATGCAAAAGTGATCTTAGAGGATTTAAAAATACTCGGGGAGAATTTTGTGTTTGAACGAAGTATTTCGAAAGAGCTGGTCAAAAAGAGATGCTGCAAGCGTTCTTATATGAGAGGAGCATTTTTGGCAGGAGGTTCGGTCAATAACCCGGAAACCTCCTCGTATCATTTAGAAATCTTCTCTCTTTATAAGGAGCATAACGATTCATTATGCGACCTGTTAAATGAGTTTCAGTTAAACAGCAAAACGCTTGAACGGAAAAAAGGCTACATTACCTATTTAAAAGAGGCTGAGAAGATTACAGAGTTTCTGAACGTAATCGGTGCTCACAATTCGCTTCTGCGATTTGAGGATGTCAGAATCGTCCGGGACATGAGAAATTCGGTCAACCGCCTCGTCAATTGTGAAACAGCCAACTTAAACAAAACGATCGGCGCATCGCTGAGACAGGTGGAAAATATTAAATACATCGATGAAAGAATCGGCTTGGAGGCGCTGCCTGAAAAACTTCGGGAAATTGCGCAGCTTCGGATTGATTATCAGGAAGTGACGCTGAAAGAGCTGGGGGAAATGGTAGCAAGCGGGAAAATCAGCAAATCAGGGATCAATCACAGGCTGAGAAAACTTGACGAAATCGCAGAACAGCTGCGGACAGGGCAAACCGTCACTTTAAAATAACCGTAAAGAAAAGGGGAGATCTTATGGTTCAACAGAAAGTGGAAGTTCGATTAAAGACAGGACTGCAAGCACGTCCTGCTGCTTTGTTTGTACAAGAAGCAAACCGGTTTACGTCAGATGTGTTTCTTGAGAAGGATGGGAAAAAAGTAAACGCCAAAAGCATCATGGGGCTGATGAGCCTTGCGGTAAGCACAGGCACTGAGGTTATCTTGATTGCCCAGGGAGAAGATGAACAAGAGGCGCTGGAGAAGCTGGCTGCTTACGTTCAAGAAGAAGTTTAGGTGATAAAAATGAGTGACTTTCTAAAAGAGTGCTTTCAGAAAATCGGCTGGGAGAAAGATCATGTCAGCTTCGGCGATCTTCCCCTTTTTCTCAAAGCAATGGCATACCGTTTTCCATTCGAAAACCGTGCCGTACTTGCAAAAGAGAATTATAAGATCACAAAAGAAGAGCTATGGCGACGTCTGCTCAAAGATCAGCATGGCGGCCTATGCTACGATTTAAATGGTTTTCTTTATTTTGTCTTGCGTGAGGCCGGGTTTCATGTGAAGCTCATTCGAGGAACGGTTTATGCAGGCAATCAAGAGGGATGGGCACTAGAAGGGACGCATGCTGCTGTATGGCTGTCTGCCGAAAACGGCGATTACCTCGTTGATATCGGCTTCGGCATCAACCTGGCGCTCCAGCCGATACCGCTTTCCGGAGAAACGGTACAGTCACCAGTCGGGTCATTCCGAATCAAAAAAGAAGAGACAGAAAAGGGCAGCCATGTTCTGCTGATGGACAAAGGAGAAGGCTGGCAAATTGGGTACGCCTTTACTCTTGAAGAGAGTGATCTCGGGGACTTAGATAACATGAAGGACATCATTCACTCTCATGATAAATCTCCTTTTAACAAGTCCCTGCTTGCCTCAAAGCTGACGCCGAGCGGAAGGATGGTCATGTCAGAGCGCCATTTTACGATTTATGAAAACGGCGGTAACATTCAAAAAAGCGACATCGGCCCTTCAGGATTTGAAGAGAAATTAAATACTCAATTTTTGTAACGTGAAAAGCTTGCAGGTTATCTGCAAGCTTTTTCTTATGAACAAGTGTAGATTGCTGTATCAAATGCGTCTTCTGGGATATACAGTTTTCCCTTTTCGTATTTATAAGGAATTTCATTCTCTTTAAAACATTCTTTTTCATAGTCAGTTAGTGTATCCCCAATTTCTATGTATTTCCCGGTATAGTTGGGCTGACATGCTGAAAGAATTGACGTCATTGCCAGAAACAGCATGATTTTCTTCATCACGACACCTGCCTATTATGAAATTTTTACCTTTATCATTCTATCATAACGAAAAGAAAAAGACCGATTTACTATTCCGCACATGCTATAATAATTTTGGAATCTTCTAGAAAAATCATCGTGATGTACATATAAGGGGGATCAACGTGTATCGGATTTTGCTTGTGGAAGATGATGAGCGGATTGCTTCTTTGCTGGGCGGTCATCTTCAAAAATACGGATATGAAGTGAAAATTGCTGAACAGCTGAATGATATAAAATTGGAATTTGCAGAAATGAAGCCTGATCTTGTGCTGCTTGATATCAACCTGCCTTTTTTTGACGGGTTTTATTGGTGCAGGCAAATCCGTACCATTTCCAATGCGCCGATTATCTTTATATCGGCACGGACCGATGAGCTGAATCAGGTAATGGCGATTGAAAATGGCGGCGATGATTATATCACAAAGCCGTTCCATCTAGAGGTAGTGATGGCCAAAATCAAAAGCGTCCTGCGCCGCACATATGGTGAATACTCGCCCTCTTTGCCGCAGGAATCAAGAATAGTGGAGCTTGGCGGGCTAACGATTTATCCTGATCAAAATGAAGCGGAGTGGAACAGCGTCCGGATTTTGTTTTCCCAAAAAGAATTCCAGCTTCTCTCGATTTTTGTGAGGGAGCATAAAAAAATTGTCTCTCGTGATGAACTATTGGAGGCGTTATGGGATGACGTTGATTTTGTCGATGACAATACGTTAACGGTCAATGTCAACCGGCTGCGGAGAAAACTGGAGAATGCAGGACTGACAGATTGCATTTCCACAATCAGAGGACAAGGCTATCGATTTCAAGTCAATCGGAAGGATGAAGCGGAGTGTTAAAGACTTATCTCATCGACCGCTTAGCCATTATTCTATTTTCATTATTAGGGATAGGGTCCGCCATGCTGATTGCATATTTAAGCATTGTAGAGAGCGGCGCAGAACCTTCCAAAGAAAATATGATATACATATGGATTTTGCCCGGTACTCTTTTAGCCGCAGGTTTTGCTGCTGATTATGTTCGGCAATTTTCCTTTCTCACATATGTTAAAAAGCTTGCAGAACAAGCCTCTTCTTCGAATGACATCGGACAGTCTTTGAAAGCCCGAAAGCCAAGAACAGGAGAGCAAGCGCTTTGGACGAAGATGATCAACGCACTCGGGCAACAATACGAAAGCAGGCTCTCACAATATATCAATCAGCAAAAACAGCATTATACCTTCACCAACCAATGGGTCCACCATATGAAAACACCGGTATCCGTCATATCCTTAATGATTCAGGAAGGAAAAAACGGAACTTCATCCTCTTTTCCGACGTTTTTAGAGGAGCTGGAGGATGAGAATGAGAGATTTCGCCACGGTCTTGATATGATGCTGCAAACGGCCCGGCTGGAGGAATTTGCATTTGATGTAAAGCCGCAAACCTTTGATTTGGCAGAAATGGTTCGTTCACTGATCAATCAGGAAAAACGTCAGTTTATTAAACGGCGCCTTTTTCCAACATTACATGTGCCGCCAAATGCCGTTCAGATTTCCAGTGATCAAAAGTGGCTTTCCTTTGTTGTCGAGCAAATCCTTTTCAACGCCTTAAAATATTCAAAGCAAGGTGTGGGAGACTCTATTACAATCCGGATTGAAACACAGGGACATGAGACGCGATTGTCGGTTGCCGACGAAGGAATCGGCATACCGCCGCAGGATCTGCCGCGGATTTTTGACGCGTTTTTTACCGGAGAAAACGGACGAACCATGAAAGAGGCAACTGGAATGGGCCTTTATTTAGCAAAACAGGTGTGCAGCCGTCTCGGCCATAAGCTGTATGCGGAATCAAAAGAAGGGGCTGGCACTGTAATGACCATCGTGTTTTCAAGTGACACCCTCGTGAATGTGACAGCATTGTAAGGTTGGGGAGCGGAATTGCAAGAAAGTTCGATGGGAGGATGCTGACTTCCTTTTTATAATAAAGAAAAAGGAGGAGCAGAACATGAACGTGTTGCAAACAACGAACCTATCGAAAACGTACTATTCAAATAAAGGAACAATATCATACCAAGCGCTCAGCGCCTTTGATCTCAGTGTGTCAAAAGGAGAATTTGTCGGGATTATGGGGCCGTCGGGAAGCGGAAAAACCACGCTCCTGAATTTGCTGGCTACCATTGATAAGCCGACCCAGGGCGAGATGATGATCAACGGCATTCAGCCGAAAACGTTAAAGGACCAAGAGCTGGCTCTGTTTCGCAGAAGAGAACTCGGCTTCGTCTTTCAGGATTTTAATCTGCTTGATACGCTGACGATTCGTGAAAATATTCTCTTGCCGCTCGCATTGGATAAGGTAAAGCTAAGAGAAATGGAAGCCCGATTGGATGAACTGGCGGATACGCTGCAAATCAAGCATATTCTCGATCACCGCACATATGAGGTGTCGGGCGGACAGCAGCAGCGGGCAGCCTGTGCCAGAGCGATTATTCACAATCCGGCGCTCATTCTTGCCGATGAACCGACAGGAAACCTCGACTCAAAATCGGCAAAGCAAGTGATGAACACACTGGCTCATCTGAATGAGGAAAAGGAAGCGACGATTCTGTTGGTTACGCATGATGCTACAGCAGCAAGTTTCTGTAAACGGATTGTGTTTATTAAAGACGGACGTTTCTTTTCAGAGATTCACAGAGGAACAAACAGGCAGGTGTTTTATCAAAGTATATTGGATACCTTGAGTGTGTTAGGAGGCGATTTTCATGAATTTGAGAACCATCGCCCGTAAAAACATTCTTGGGAATCTGCAACGGTATGTGGCCTACTTTTTAAGCTGTGTGTTTGCCGTTTCGGTGTTTTTTGTCTTCACATCATTTATTTTTCATCCTGATGTCAATGAAGACAATATATATGGCGGAAGCCTTGTCAAAACATGCTTGAGCGCAGCTCTTGTCGTCATCATTGTGTTTTGTATATTTTTCATCACATATTCCAATTCAGCGTTTTTGCAGGCAAGAAAGAAAGAGTTTGGGCTGCTGACACTGTTTGGCACATCAAAGCAGCAGCTTCGCAAGATGATTTATTATGAGCAGTCACTTATTTCTCTTGCGGCGATTGCGGCCGGCATTGGAGCAGGCCTGTTATTTTCAAAACTGTTTTTTATGATCATGACATGGATGCTCAGCGTGAAGGTGCCGATTTCGTTTGCCATTGTGCCGAAAGCGTTTGTGATGACAATTGCCGGCTTTCTCATCCTGTTTCAGACGCTGCTCATTTTATCACTGGGACGGATTCGGAGGCTGGAAATCATTGAACTGATTAAATCGGCCAAAAAGCCGAAAAGCTTGCCGGTTTATTCAAAATGGCTCACTGTATTGTCTTTGCTATGTCTTGGCAGCGGTTATTACTTATCTGCAACAGCCAATGCAATTGACATGATGTTTCGGGTTTTTCCAATTTTGATTTTAGTGTTAGTTGGCACGTATTTCTTCTTTACACAAAGCAGTGTGGCGTTTTTCCGCATGCTGTACCGAAAGAAACACAGCTTCTACAAAGGCACGAATATCATTGTGCGTTCCAACATGATATTCAGGCTGAAGGATCATGCACGCATGCTGTTTTTAACCTCTGTCATTACAGCGGTCATATTAACAGCTACAGGTGTCATCTATATGTTTTATTCCGATTTACAAAGGCAGGAGGAGCAAAGCATTCCTCAGTCTGTTTCCTGGGTGGAAAAGGATGCTTCCCGCTTTCAGGTCATGAAGCCTGAGACGGCTGAGAATACATTGAAAAAAGCTCATGCTGTTATCAAGTATAAGGTGGATGCCACAGGGATTCCTGTCACTTTTCAGTCAAACTTGCCGTATGGAAATAAGAAGATGGAAGCGGAAGCTTTGCTGATTTCAGAAAAAGTCTATAATCAAATCGCAAAGGAAAAAGGGTTCCCAGTTATTCATTTACAAGAAAACGAAGCATTTATTAATGTTTCTTTTCAAATGATGGTGAAAGACACATTTGGAGAAGGGGAAACAGCAGCATTTCATATGAAGTCAGGAAAAACCCTTTCCTACGTCATGAAAAAGCAGCAAAACAAAGGGATATTGATGTCTGTCGATGGAGTCAGCCGTTTATTGGTTGTCAGCGAAAAGAGCTTTGACAGTCTGTCACAGGATGTGCCGCTGAAGGAACAGATGAGATTGGTAGGTTATGAGCTTGAGCATTGGCAGGAGACGGTGGATGTCTCTGAAAAGCTTGAAAATATGGTGCCGAAAGAACATACATCTGATTTTCAAACACGTGCTCCTAGTTATCAAATTGTGAAGCAGGGAGTTGCATTAATGCTGTTTATTGGTCTGTTTGTCAGCGTGCTGTTTTTTATCGTGCAAGGAAGCATGCTGTATTTGCGGATGTTTACGGAAATAGAAGATACGAGAGTGCAGGTGTTAGCGTTAAAAAGGATAGGGGTTACGGACAAAGAGATTCACTCGATCCTTGGAAAGCAAATAGGATTTTTATTCTTCATCCCATTTATCGCAGGTACGATTCACGCCGGCTTTGCGTATGCAGCGTTAAGTAATATGCTGAATTCCAATTTATTTCTTGAGGCCGTAATTGTCATCTTCATTTATTTTGTATTCCAGGCTGTTTATTATATCGTCACCCGCCATATTTATAAGCGTGCTGTTCTTCAGCGTATGTAATAGAAATCCGGTCTGTTATCAGACCGGATTTTTGATTTATTGAAATTCTCTTGTGAGATTTTTCGGTGTTTGTCCTTGAATGGCTGCAATCATATTTTCGGCGGCCTGTTTGCACATGTTGAAGCGCACTTTAGCTGTTGCTGAACCGATATGAGGAAGCAGCGTGACATTATCCAGCTGCAGAAGCGGATTATCTTGGGTGACAGGCTCTTTTTCGTATACATCTAAGCCGGCTCCCCTGATCCAGCCTTCCTGAAGAGCGCGAATCAGTGCTTTTTCATCGACTGTCTTTCCCCGGGAAATATTGACGAAAATTGCTGAATCCTTCATCAACTTAAATTCGCGTTCTCCTATCATGTGATAGGTTTCATCAGTCAGCGGCGTAATGAGAAGAATAAAATCAGATTGCTCCAGCAATGTATCAAGCTCTGCATATTTAACGCCGATGCTGTCTTCTGTTTCTTGTTTGCGATGTCGGTTATGATAAAGCACTTCCATATCAAAACCAAATTTGGCGCGTCTCGCTGCTTGTTCTCCAATTCTGCCCATGCCGATAATGCCTAACGTTTGATGATGAACATCAATTCCGAAAAGCGCTTCCTCTTCCACGGTTCCCCATTTTCCTGCTCTGACAAAACGGTCCAGTTCGGCAACACGTCTGGCGGAAGACAGAATCAGTGAAAAAGCCAGATCTGCAACTGTGTCATCCAGTGTATAAGGTGTATGAGTGCCGACGACTCCTCTTTCTTTCATTGCTTCTATATCGAAGTTATCGTAGCCTACTGATTGGTTGCTGACCACTTTGAGCTTAGGCGCGTGTTCCAGCAACTCACGATTGATTGACGGCCCGGAAGTCCCTGACGTTAAAATTCCGTCCGCATCTTTTAATTTTTCAAATAGCACGTCACTCGGAAGCGTATCCTCCTGCCATACTTCATAACGGCAATGTTCACCGATGAATGCTTCAATCTCTTCAGGAATCGGTTTTGTGATAAATACAAATGGTTTCAACAAGGCTCCCCCTTTATGGCTGTTGTCTGTTTCATTATATCGGAAATAAATAGATGTTAAAAATATAGCTGCGTTCTTTTTATTTTCTGGTTCTTTTGAACTTAAAATGAAGATCGAACAGCTAAATCTGCTTAAAAAAGTTTTTTAATTATCAGAATTCACCCATATTTTTTGTCAGACAAATCATCAATATGCGAGCTGCAGCCGGATTATAGGATTCATTAAATATAAATTTTATTATCTTTGAAAGATATAAATGTTTATGTTTTGATTATACAGTCCAATTATAGTGTCTTTTTCTGAAAGCCTTTTCTTGGCTTATTCCTATGCTATAATTCCTTACTGTAAGCTGGGTAAGAAGGCTTGCAAAATCATATGGATGGGAGATGAATCAAATGGTTTCTTTAACATCAATTTTGGAACACAATCAGCGGTTTGTCAGTGAGAAGAAGTATGAACCGTACAAAACGACAAAGTTTCCTTCGAAAAAGCTCGTCATTGTCACCTGTATGGATACAAGGCTTACAGAACTTCTTCCGCAAGCAATGGGGCTTAGAAACGGTGATGCTAAAATTGTAAAAAACGCGGGAGCCATCGTTTCTCACCCATTTGGAAGCGTGATGCGAAGCATACTGGTCGCGATTTATGAATTGCAGGCTGAAGAGGTATGCATTGTCGGCCATCATGAATGCGGAATGTCAGGGCTAAATGCGTCCTCGATTCTTGAGAAAGCAAAGGAACGCGGGGTGGAGGATAGCTGCCTGAATTTGCTGACGAGTGCCGGACTCGATTTGAAAACGTGGCTGACTGGTTTTCACAGCGTGGAAGAAAGCGTTTCCCACAGTGTGAACATGATTAAGAACCATCCGCTGCTTCCAAAAAAAGTGCCGGTTCACGGGCTTGTCATTCACCCTGAAACAGGAAAACTTGATGTGGTCATTAACGGTTATGAAACTGAGCTAATAAACAATCACTCATAAGGGAGGTTATAACAAAATATGCGATTCTCAGGGAGATTCAAGGGATACAATTTACAGAAATTTCAGAAAGACTTAATTGCAGGTATCGTAGTAGGTGTCGTGGCAATTCCTTTAGGAATGGCGTTTGCCATTGCCTCGGGAGTCGAGCCCGAATACGGGCTGTACACTGTTGTTATAGCGGGGATTTGTATCTCTTTGTTCGGGGGATCTAAATATCAGATTGGCGGTCCGACAGGCGCCTTTGTCCCGATACTGTTCGGCATTATCATGCAGTACGGATTAGAGAATCTGCTGATTGCGGGGTTTATGGCAGGGGTAATGCTGGTGCTGTTTGGGCTGTTTAAGCTCGGAAAAATAATGAAATTTGTGCCTAAACCCGTTATCGTCGGTTTTACAGCAGGAATTGCCGTGTTAATCTTTACGGAACAAATCGCTAATTTTCTCGGATTGAGAAATGTTGAAAAACATGAGAACTTTCACCACAACATGTTTGAAATTGTACAGCAGCTCGGCACCTTTAACGTGTATGCCATTTTGACAGCTGTGATCGGGCTCGTCATTTTGCTTGTATCCGCCAAGGTGATGCCTAAAGTGCCGGGCGCTTTGTTGGCGCTTCTTATTTCCACAGTGGTCGCGGTTGTCTTTTTCCCTGACCGCATGGCAACGATTGGGTCAACTTATGGAGAAATCCCCCGCCATTTGCCTGAATTTCAGTTTCCTGAGTTTACTTTGGATAAAATGGTCATGCTGTTTCCGGCTGCGCTTGTCATCGCGCTTCTTGGAGGACTTGAGTCGATTTTGTCCGCAATGGTCGCTGATAACATGAAGGGCTCAAAGCATGACAGCAACAAGGAGCTTGTCGGCCAGGGGATTGCGAATATGGCAGCGCCCCTGTTTGGCGGAATCCCGGCTACAGGAGCGATTGCGAGAACGGCGACCAATATAAAAAACGGAGCGGTTTCCCCAGTTTCCGGCGTCGTTCACGGCGTAGTCGTTCTCCTTGTCCTGCTTGTATTTGCGCCTTATGCGTCCCATGTGCCGCTCGCCAGTATGGCACCGATTCTCATGGTGGTCGCATGGAATATGAGTGAGCGCAAGGAAGTCGCAAACATGCTGAGACTGAAAAACGCTGATTCCTTTATTTTGGCGGCGACCTTCGCCCTTACGGTTCTGTTTGACTTAATCATCGGTGTGGCAACCGGATTGCTGCTCGCTTTTGTATTCTTTATCAGAAGAATGAGCGAAGCGACCCGCATCCACAATCAGGAATCGCATCCTGTTCTGGCGAAGAGAGAAGATCCATCTGTCAGCATGTATGCCATAGAAGGGCCGCTGTTTTTCGGGTCAATTGATTCCCTTGAATCGTCATTGCTGGAGCATGTACAGAAAAAACCGAAAACCCTCATTCTGCTCATGAATAAGGTGCACTATATGGATACGTCAGCTGAAGCGGTGCTTGGGAACATTATGAATCGAATTAAACGCCACAATGGAAAGCTGATGATTGTAGGATTGCAATCGCAGCCGAAGGAGCTGCTGCATAAAACAGGCCTTTTTCACAAAATAGGAAAGCAGCATTTCTTTGATCACCATGATGAAATCACAGGTTAAAAAAAGCGGCCATCGCGGCCGCTTTTTTATGCATGCTCAAATCGTTTTGTCAGTTTTTCTTGGTGGGCCTTCATGACGTCTTCTAAAGAGACACCATACATATCAGCAAGAATGGCGATATTTCCGATGACATCTCCCATTTCTTCAATCAATTCTTGTTTTTGCTCAGCGCGTGACGATTCTTTCTCATCCGGCCGGTCTCTGCCGATTTCATACGCCCTGACAGCCCGGGCCAGTTCTCCGGCTTCCTCCATTAAAAAGCCGACGCGAATAAAAGGTCCGTATTCTGTCCAGCCTCTTTTTTCGTAAAACTCTTTCATCCATTTTTCTGCATCAGCCAGCTGCAACCTCATCACTCCTGCATTCTTTATGTATTTCATATTGATATTATCACATGAAGATGGGACAATATATAGTGTGTTTTTGAATGTTTAACACGATATATAGATGCGGAGATGACAAGATGAAAACCATTTGTGTATTTGCGGGATCAAACCCTGGGGGAAATGAAGCTTATAAAAGAAAAGCGGCAGAGCTTGGCGTGTATATGGCTGAGCAGGGAATCGGCCTTGTCTATGGGGGCTCCCGCGTAGGCTTGATGGGCACGATTGCTGACGCGATTATGGAAAACGGCGGAACTGCAATCGGGGTCATGCCGAGCGGTTTGTTCAGCGGGGAGGTTGTCCATCAAAACCTGACTGAGCTGATTGAAGTAAACGGGATGCATGAACGAAAGGCTAAAATGAGCGAGCTGGCGGACGGCTTTATCTCGATGCCGGGCGGCTTCGGTACATATGAAGAATTATTTGAAGTGCTGTGCTGGGCACAGATCGGCATCCACCAAAAGCCAATCGGACTGTACAATGTAAACGGATATTTTGAACCAATGATGAAAATGGTGAAATACAGCATTCAAGAAGGGTTTTCTAACGAATCGCACCTAAAACTGATTCACAGCTCGTCACGGCCGGATGAGTTAATTGAGCAAATGCAAAATTATTCTTATCCGATTTTAGAAAAAAAGTGGACAGAAATTTAAAAAAGAGACTTTCTCATGGAAGTGGAGAGAATGAGTCTGCCACCTAGCGTATGATCCATGAAATATCGAGTGTTTTTAACAAAGTGAGGTTTCCTTAAGGGAAATCTCTTTTTTATTTCTCTTTTGCCTGCATCGTATATTTAACAGTAATAGAGGACTTTATCACTAGTTTGGATAATAAGCACAGATAAGGAGGGGATGAAAATGGCAACATTGTCAGATGTGGCAAAAAAAGCAAATGTTTCGAAAATGACGGTATCACGAGTGATCAATCACCCTGAGACAGTGACAGATGAATTGAAAAAGCTTGTTCATTCTGCGATGAAAGAGCTGAATTACATCCCTAATTATGCGGCGAGAGCGCTCGTGCAAAACAGAACACAGGTTGTGAAACTATTGATACTTGAGGAAATGGATACGACAGAACCATATTACATGAACCTGCTGACAGGAATCAGCAGGGAGCTGGATCGCAATCATTATGCTCTCCAGCTCGTGACAAGAAATTCTCTTAATATTGGCCAATGTGACGGCATTATTGCCACCGGCTTGAGAAAGACCGATTTTGAAGGTGTAATAAAAGCGTTTGAGAAGCCGCTCGTCGTATTTGGGCAAAATGAAATGGGCTATGACTTTATTGATGTGAATAACGAGAAAGGCACTTTTATGGCAACCCGCCATGTTATGGGGCTGGGGGAGCGGGAAGTTGTCTTTTTTGGCATTGATTTAGATGAGCCTTTCGAACGTGCAAGAGAACAGGGGTATATACGGGCAATGAATAAAAGCTTTAAAAAATCGAATATGTTTCGGATCGACAACAGTTCTAAGAAAAGTGAAGACCTTGCAAGAGAACTGCTGAAATCCATGGACAATCAGGCCGCATTTGTCTGCGCATCTGATCGAATCGCGCTCGGCGTCATTCGTGCGGCGCAATCCCTTGGAAAGCGAATTCCAGAAGACGTTGCGGTTACCGGGAATGACGGTGTGTTTCTTGATCGCATCTCCTCGCCGCGCTTGACTACGGTCAGACAGCCTGTTGTTGAAATGGGGGAAGCCTGTGCGAAAATGTTGCTGAAAAAAATGAATGAAGACGGTGCTGCACAAGGAAGTCTATTTTTTGAACCAGAGTTAATTGTACGAGAATCAACGCTGTAAGCGCCGTATTCTGTTATCGGTAACAGGGTGAAAAGGATTGTTCCCACAATTTCATCATGATACTTTCAAACTATGAGCCGGCTTCAATAAAACGGAAATCAAAGGGGGAAACATGATGGAATATGCAGCGATTCACCACCAGCCATTCAGCACCGATGCTTATTCTTATGATGGGCGGACTGTGCATATCAAGATTCAGACGAAAAAAGGTGATGCAGATCACATTCGATTCATTTGGGGTGATCCCTATGAGTACAACGACGGCAAATGGTCGGCAAACGAGCAGCCGATGAGGAAAATTGCTGCTACAGAAATGCATGACTATTGGTTTGCTGAAGTGGTGCCGCCATTTAGGCGTTTACAATATGCGTTTGTTGTAACAGACGATCATGAAGACATCTTTTTCGGAAGTTCGGGTGTATGCCCTTATAACGAAAAAACACTGGAAACGATTCATTATTACTTTAAATTTCCGTTTGTTCACGAGGCTGATACATTTCAAGCGCCTGAATGGGTCAAGTCAACGGTTTGGTATCAAATTTTTCCGGAGCGTTTCGCAAATGGAAGAGAAGACTTGTCACCGAAGAATGCATTGCCGTGGGGGAGCAAGGACCCGGGCGTCAATGATTTTTTTGGAGGAGATTTGCAAGGGATTGTTGACAAGCTTGATTATTTAGAGGATTTAGGGGTGAACGGCATTTATCTGACGCCGATCTTTTCCGCACCTTCTAATCATAAATACGACACGCTGGATTACTTTTCTATTGATCCGCATTTTGGGGATCCGGAGCTTTTTCGTACATTGGTCAGCCAGCTGCATCAGCGGGGGATGAGAATTATGCTTGATGCGGTTTTTAACCATATAGGAAGCGCGTCTCCGCAATGGCAGGATGTCGTCAAAAACGGAGATCAATCCCGCTATAAGGACTGGTTCCATATTCACTCTTTTCCCGTCACAGACGACAATTATGACAAATTTGCTTTTACAGCTGATATGCCGAAGCTAAACACGGCTAATCCCGAGGTGCAGAAATATTTGCTTGATATTGCTTTGTACTGGATTCGGGAATTTGACATTGACGGCTGGCGTTTGGATGTCGCAAATGAAGTGGATCACGCGTTTTGGAAGACATTCAGACAGGCTGTATCTACTGAAAAGCCTGACGTTTATATTTTAGGTGAGATCTGGCATTCTGCCGAACCCTGGCTTAGAGGGGATGAATTTCATGCGGCGATGAATTACCCTTTTACAGAGCCTATGATTGAATATTTTGCTGACCGGACGATCCCAGCCTCACGTATGGCCTACCGTGTCAATGCACATTTGATGAATGGAATGAAGCAGGCCAATGAGGTGATGTTTAATTTACTGGATAGCCATGATACAAAGCGCCTTTTGACCAGATGCCGCAATGATGAGAAGAAAGCACGCGCGTTGCTGGCCTTTATGTTTGCCCAGACAGGCTCACCATGCATTTATTACGGAACGGAAATCGGGCTGGACGGCGAAAATGATCCATTATGCCGGAAATGTATGGTTTGGGAAAAGGAGAAGCAAAACCAAGACATGCTGCAATTTATGAAACGGTTAATTGCTTTACGCAAGCAGGAAAGCACTTTATTGACTGAAGGACATCTTGAGTGGAATCTGCTGGACGACCAAAACGATTTTATTAGCTTTTCACGGACTCTTGATGAAAAAATACTGATTTATTTCTTTAATCAAGGGAATGTGGTTCAATATGTCAGCTTACGAGAGTTGAATATTGATAGGAATAAGAAAATCTGTGATGCATGGACAGAGCAGCCGCTTCAGCATCACGATGTCATTGCCGTTCAGCCGGGAGAATTTTTGATTTTGAGTGCTGCCGCCCCTGTATAACATTCTGTTATCGGTAACAAATCGAAAGTTGTTGTAACCGCTTTCTATAGGACAATACAATTGTTATAGTTTCGTAAATAGAAGGGGGAAAAGAGATGGTTCTTTTTAAAAAGGGGTTCGCCATATTGGCGGCATCATTTCTGGCAATCGGCCTTGCCGCCTGCTCAAGTTCAAAAAATCCAGCAAGCGCTGATGGCAAAAAGGTGCTGACTGTGTCTGTCGAAGAAACGTATAAAGAATACATTGAAAGCATAAAAACAAAGTTCGAAAAAGAGAATGATGTCACAGTAAAAATTATTGAAAAGCAAATGTTCGAACAGTTGGAGGCGCTTCCCCTTGATGGCCCGGCGGGTAATGCGCCTGATGTTATGCTTGCTGCATATGACCGGATCGGCGGTTTGGGACAGCAAGGACATCTGCTTGACATTAAGCCATCTCATACAAAAAGCTTTGGCGATAAAGAAATGCAGCAGGTGACAGTTGACGGCAAAGTGTACGGAATGCCACTAGTCATTGAGACACTTATTTTGTATTACAACAAAGATCTTTTAAAAACAGCGCCAAAAACATTTAAAGACCTTGAAAAGTTAACGGAAGATCCTCGATTCGCGTTTGCTTCGGAAAAAGGAAAATCAACCGGATTTTTAGCAAAATGGACTGACTTTTATATGTCGTACGGCTTATTGGCTGGATACGGCGGATATGTGTTTGGAAAAAACGGCACAGATTCCGGGGACATCGGCCTGAACAATAAAGGAGCTGTAGAAGCGGTGAAATATGCGGAGAAATGGTTTGAAACATATTGGCCGAAAGGAATGCAAGACAATTCAAGCGCAGACGACTTTATTCAGCAGATGTTTTTAGAAGGCAAAGCGGCTGCGATCATTGGCGGTCCTTGGTCAGCTGCCAACTATAAAGAGGCTAAATTGAACTACGGAGCGGCTCCCATTCCGACATTGCCCAATGGAGAAGAATATGCCCCTTTTGCGGGCGGGAAGGGCTGGGTAGCTTCAAAATATACAAAAGAGCCCGAGCTGGCTGAAAAATGGCTTGAGTATGCTGCAAATGATGCCAATGCTTACGCTTTTTATGAGGATACAAACGAAGTTCCGGCCAACACGGCTGCAAGGAAGAAAGCCGATGAGCAAAAGAATGAACTGACGTCAGCTGTGATTAAACAATATGAAACAGCAACGCCGACTCCAAATATTCCGGAAATGGCTGAAGTATGGACAGGGGCGGAAAGTTTGATTTTTGATGCAGCTTCAGGAAAAAAATCCACACAAACATCAGCGAATGATGCTGTAAACGTCATAAAGGAAAATATTAAAGAAAAGTATGTGAAATAAAACGGCGGGATAGCGTCCGGAAGAATAGAGGGCGGAAAAATGAATAAACATCGCACACTTGCAAAGCAAAAACGAAAGGCAGGGCTTTTATCGATCATTCCAGGACTTGGGCAGATTGCGAATCAGCAATTGTCAAAGGGGCTCTTATTTCTTGCCATCACAGGCTTGTTTGCTTTTGAATTATGCGTTTTCGGTATACAGGCGCTAACCGGATTGATGACATTGGGAAGTGTTCCTGGTGAAGATCACTCGCTGTTTATGCTGATTGAAGGCACGCTGCAATTGATCGTGACAATGATTTTCCTCATGTTCTATATCTTTAATATTCATGATTCGCGTAAGACCGCCGCAATGAAAGCGGCGGGTTTGGAAGTCAATACAACAGCCAAGGATATGATCTGTCATGCGGGCGATAAAGGGTTTCCATATCTATTTACACTTCCGGCATATATCATGATGGTGTTTGTGATTATCTTTCCGGTTTTGGTGACTCTGTTTGTTGCATTAACAAACTATGATTTTTATCATATTCCGCCTAATCGTCTGATTGACTGGGTCGGGTTTAAAAATTTCTTGAATATTTTTTTCCTTGGCTCCTATCGTGAAACATTTGTGAATGTACTGGGCTGGACGGTCATCTGGACAATTTGCGCGACAACGCTGCAAATCATTTTAGGGATTGTGACGGCACTTTTCGTCAATCAGGATTTTATAAAAGGCAAGCGGATATTTCGAATGATTTTCTTATTTCCATGGGCTGTTCCGGCTTTTATTACAATCATGAGTTTTTCCAACATGTTTAACGACAGCATAGGAGCGGTGAATGCACAGGTGATTCCACTATTCAATCACCTGCCGTTTGTAGAGCTGCCTGCGATCGCGTGGAAGACCGATCCTTTCTGGACAAAGACAGCCCTCATTATGATTCAAACGTGGCTCGGCTTTCCATATATTTATGTCATGGTAACGGGAGTGCTTCAGGCGATTCCAGGTGAATTGTATGAAGCGGCAAAGATTGACGGGGCCACTTTTATTCAGCGTTTTCGGCATATCACATTTCCGATGATTTTATTTGCGACAGCACCCGTGATGATTACTCAGTATACGTTTAATTTCAATAATTTCTCGATCATCTATTTATTTAATGAGGGAGGGCCAGGCAGTGCGGGAGCCGGGGCCGGGTCGACCGATATCTTAATTTCGTGGATTTATAAACTGACAACAGGCACATCACCCCAATATTCCGTTGCGGCGGCTGTGACACTGTTAATTTCTTTCATTGTCATTGGAATTTCACTGATTGCTTTCAAAAAATCGAATGCTTTTGGCAATGAGGAGGTTATGTAGGTGAACGCGAGCACTGCCAGAATGCTTAATAAAATCTGTACGTATTTCTTTTTGACGCTTTTAAGTATTGTCATTATATATCCGTTGCTGATTACGGCATCATCAGCCTTCCGTGTGGGGAATTCGGCGGCTTTTCAGCTCGATTTTTCGGGTTCTTGGACATTGGATCATTTTAAGCGGCTATTTGACGAAACACTTTATCTCAATTGGTACAGCAATACACTTGTCATCGCGCTATTAGTCATGGTTTTGCAGGTTACAATCGTGACACTTGCCGGGTACTCGTACAGCCGCTATCGGTTTGCAGGCAGAAAAAAGAGCCTGATATTCTTTTTAATCATTCAAATGGTGCCGACAATGGCGGCGCTGACTGCTTTTTATGTCTTGGCGATGCTAATAGGCGCACTCGATCAATACTGGTTTTTAACAGCGATCTATATCGGCGGCGGAATTCCGATGAACACGTGGCTGATGAAAGGTTATTTTGATACTGTGCCGAGAGAAATTGATGAAGCCGCGCGAATTGACGGAGCGGGACATCTGAGGATTTTCGCTTCAATTGTTCTGCCGCTTGTTAAGCCAATGCTCGCGGTACAAGCGCTTTGGGCGTTTATGGCACCGTTTGGCGACTATTTGCTGGCGAAATTTCTGCTTCGCTCACCGGAAAGGCTGACCATCGCTGTAGGATTACAATCCTTTATTTCTAATCCGCAGCAGCAAAAAGTAGCTCTATTTGCAGCCGGTGCCATACTAGCCGCACTGCCGATATGCGTTCTATTCTTTTTTCTCCAAAAGAACTTTGTGTCCGGTTTGACAGCCGGCGGAACAAAGGGGTAATGCCAATGAAGAATCTGGAGAATAAAAGCTTTATCATCCGCTGCCTGAAGGCGGCTGTATCCCCATCAGGTGTTTGCCGTTACGGGAATACCTTCAGCTGGCTGCAGCTCTCTTTTCTCTTTATGTTTTTAACGGCCTGCTTAATGGCGCCGTTAGCGGTTTCGTTTGTGAAAATGGATCGCTTCAGCGTTGCATCTTTCATGCCGTCAGCGATTCAAGGGGTTAATGATCAATTTGCTGATCAATTGCAGGGTTTTCAAATCAGGAACGGAAAACTAACAGGCGGGAAGAGCTCTGAGAGGATTGAAGATGGGCAGAATGTGATGGCAGTCGATATGAAGCATGAATATGAGACAAGCGGTGAAAATGGGCGATTGAAAGTAACTGGATTTGAAAACGCCATCATATTTCAACCTGATCAACTGGTGATCACCGATCAAAACGGAACGGGGTTTTCTGTTGGCTATGCGAAAATGGACGTTAAGCTCGAGAAGCCAAACGTCCATGATGTAGAGGACTTGATCGATACATTGTGGTTGGCACAGTATAAGCCGATGATCATGATGCTGGCATATACGGTGGTTTCTATGATCCAGCTTTTGTTAACGTTTGTTCTTGCAGGTGGCCTCTGGATCACAAAAATATCAAACATGGTCTCTATTGCATCATTCAAGGAAGCGGCCTCTATAGCGATTTGCGCATCAGCACTGCCGGCATTTGCGGCAGCTGCTATCGGCATGGTTCATTTTGATTTGATTACTGTATTGATGATCCATTCGTGTGGCGTTACTTTGATGATCTCTTTTGCATTTAGATATTTGACCAAAACCCGCCGTGATAATGGAAACTTACATTCGGGAGGAAATGATGATAAATCAGCAGTTATTTGAGATTGATGAATGGAAAATCAAAACAAATACATTTAATAAGGAGCATACACGTCTGCTGGAAAGCCTGATGTCTCTTGCCAATGGCTATATGGGGGTCAGAGGGAATTTTGAAGAAGGCTATTCAGGCGACAGTCACCAAGGCACATATATTGCCGGCGTGTGGTTTCCAGACAAAACGCGAGTCGGCTGGTGGAAAAACGGGTATCCGGAATATTTCGGAAAAGTGATCAATGCGATGAACTTTATGGGCATAGGCTTATATGTTGACGGTGAAAAAATCGATCTCTATCAAAATCCAATTGAATCATTTGAGGTAGAGCTCAATATGAAAGAGGGGATTCTGCGGCGAAGCGCTGTTGTCCGCATTCAGGATAAAACCGTCAGACTCAGATCGGAGCGATTTCTTAGCCTGGCTGTAAAAGAACTTTGTGCGATTCATTATGAAGCGGAGTGCCTGACAGAAGATGCGGTCATTACGCTTGTTCCTTACCTGGATGGAAATGTGGCAAATGAAGATTCCAACTACCAAGAACAGTTTTGGCAGGAGGAAGCGAAAGGTGCTGATTCTCACAGCGGCCATTTAGCGGCAAAAACGATCGAAAATCCATTTGGAACACCGCGCTTCACGGTTTTAGCCGCAATGGCAAACGAGACGGAGGGTTTTGTCAGTGAAAGCTCTCAAACAGCCGGGATGTATGTCGAGAATCGCTACAGTTATCAAACGAAAGCATCATTGAAAAAGTTTGTGATTGTCACGACTTCCCGTGATTTTCGGGAGGAAGAGCTTTTATCGAAAGCCAAGGAGCTTTTGGCGGATGTGGTTGAGAACGGCTATGAAAAAGCAAAACGGAGGCACACTGATCGATGGAAGGAAAGATGGGCAAAAGCGGACATTGAAATTAAAGGAGATGAGGAGCTACAACAAGGAATCCGCTACAATATCTTTCAGTTATTCTCGACATATTACGGGGACGATGCCCGTTTGAATATCGGGCCGAAAGGATTTACTGGCGAGAAATATGGAGGTGCCGCATATTGGGATACTGAGGCGTACGCCGTTCCGATGTATTTGGCGACAGCCGAGCCGGAGGTGACGAAAAACCTGCTTTTGTATCGCTATCATCAGTTGGAGGCTGCCGAACGAAACGCGGCAAAATTGGGGATGAAGGGGGCACTTTATCCGATGGTGACGTTCACCGGTGATGAATGCCACAACGAATGGGAAATCACCTTTGAAGAAATTCACCGCAATGGCGCGATCTGTTATGCGATCTACAATTATATCAATTATACAGGCGACTGTGACTATATGGAAGAATACGGGATAGACGTACTTGTGGCAGTCAGCAGATTTTGGGCCGACCGTGTTCACTTCTCGAAACGAAAAAACAAGTATATGATCCATGGCGTCACAGGGCCGAATGAATACGAAAACAACGTTAACAACAATTGGTATACGAATGTCATTGCGGCTTGGACGTTGGAGTATACTCTACAAAGTCTCGAAAGTATCTCAGCGGAGAAACGCCGCCATCTGGATGTGCAGGAAGAAGAATTGAAAGTCTGGAGAGAAATCATCCAGCACATGTACTATCCGTATAGTGAAGAACTGCAAATTTTCGTTCAGCATGACACGTTCTTGGACAAAGATCTGCAAGCAGTTGACGAATTAGATCCAGCGGAGCGGCCTCTTTATCAGAAATGGTCATGGGACAAGATTCTCCGCTCCAATTTTATTAAGCAGGCAGATGTTCTCCAAGGCATTTATCTTTTTAATGACCGTTTTACAATAGAAGAAAAACGGCGAAACTTTGAATTTTATGAGCCGATGACTGTTCATGAATCAAGCCTATCGCCCTCTGTCCATGCGATTCTCGCAGCCGAACTCAAGCTGGAAAAGAAAGCGCTCGAATTATATAAGCGCACAGCAAGGCTTGATCTTGATAATTACAATCATGATACGGAAGAAGGCTTGCACATTACTTCAATGACGGGTAGCTGGCTGGCAATCGTTCATGGCTTTGCAGGCATGCGCACCGCGAATGAGACGCTGTCATTTGCTCCGTTTTTGCCGAAAGAATGGGACGAATATTCATTCAACATCAATTATCGAAATCGATTAATCAATGTGACGGTTGACGAAAAGCGCGTTATTTTTGAGCTTGTAAAAGGCGAGCCGCTGCACATGAACGTTTATGAGGAACCAGTTGTCCTACAGGGACGATGTGAAAGGAGAACGCCTAATGAGTGAATGGTGGAAAGAAGCTGTCGTTTATCAAATTTACCCGCGCAGTTTTTATGATGCCAATGGAGATGGATTCGGGGATTTGCAAGGTGTGATTCAAAAGCTGGATTACATCAAAAACCTCGGGGCGGATGTCATCTGGCTCTCCCCGGTATTTGATTCCCCGCAGGATGACAACGGATATGATATCAGCGATTACAAAAACATGTACGAAAAGTTTGGGACAAATGAAGATATGTATCAGTTGATTGATGAAGTCCATAAACGCGGAATGAAAATCGTCATGGATTTGGTCGTGAACCACACGTCGGATGAGCATGCCTGGTTTGCTGAAAGCCGCAAGTCGAAGGACAATCCTTACCGGGATTATTATTTTTGGAAAGATCCTAAACCGGACGGCTCAGAGCCGAATAATTGGGGATCGATCTTTTCAGGCTCAGCGTGGACATACGATGAAGGAACAGGGCAGTATTATTTGCACTACTTTTCGAAAAAACAGCCTGATTTAAATTGGGAAAATGAAGCCGTTCGCCGGGAAGTTTATAATGTAATGAGATTCTGGATGGATAGAGGCGTTGACGGCTGGCGGATGGATGTGATCGGCTCTATTTCTAAATACACCGATTTTCCGGACTACGAAACGGATCACAGCCGCAGCTATATTGTCGGCCGTTATCACTCTAACGGCCCACGTCTTCATGAGTTTATTCAAGAGATGAACAGGGAAGTGCTTTCTCATTACGACTGCATGACAGTCGGAGAGGCAAACGGCTCTGATATTGAAGAGGCGAAAAAGTACACAGATGCAAGCAGGCAAGAGCTGAATATGATCTTTACATTTGAACATATGGATATTGATACAGAACAAAACTCGCCAAATGGGAAATGGCAGATCAAGCCGTTTGATTTGATTGCTTTAAAAAAGACGATGACAAGGTGGCAGACCGGGTTAATGAATGTCGGCTGGAATACCCTTTATTTTGAGAACCATGATCAGCCGAGGGTTATTTCCCGCTGGGGCAATGACAGGAAACTGCGTAAGGAATGTGCGAAGGCATTTGCAACGGTTTTGCACGGCATGAAAGGAACGCCGTTTATTTACCAGGGAGAAGAAATCGGCATGGTCAACAGCGATATGCCGCTGGAGATGTATGATGATCTTGAAATAAAGAATGCATATCGTGAACTAGTCGTCGAAAACAAAACGATGTCAGAAAAAGAGTTTGTCAAAGCCGTGATGATAAAAGGAAGGGATCATGCGAGAACACCGATGCAGTGGGATGCCGGAAAACATGCGGGATTCACAGCTGGAGACCCGTGGATACCGGTAAATTCCCGCTATCAAGATATCAATGTGAAAGAGTCCTTGAAAGATCAAGATTCGATTTTCTTTTACTATCAGAAGCTCATTCAATTACGAAAGCAATATAAGATTATGATATATGGCGATTATCAGCTTTTGCAGGAGAATGATCCGCAGGTCTTTTCTTACCTTCGAGAATATCAAGGGGAAAAGCTTCTTGTCGTTGTGAATTTATCGGAAGAAAAGGCTCTGTTCGAAGCGCCTCCAGAACTGATTCATGAGCGTTGGAAAGTGCTGATTTCAAACTATCCGCAGGAGCGGGCTGACTTAAAGAGTATTAGCCTCAAACCTTATGAAGCTGTGATGGGCATTAGTATATGAAAGCGGTCATTTTTGATTTAGACGGAGTGATAACAGATACTGCTGAATATCATTTTCTCGCTTGGAAGCACATCGCAGAACAAATCAATATCCCCTTTGACAGAGACATGAATGAAAGGCTAAAAGGAATCAGCAGAGAAGAGTCACTTGAAAGCATATTGATCTCTGGCGGTGCGGAAACAAAGTATACAAATGCGGAGAAACAAGAACTAATGCATCGGAAAAATCACGATTATCAAACGTTGATCAGCAAATTGACGCCGGAAGATCTTTTACCGGGGATTGGCAGGCTCCTATGTCAATTGAAAAACGAAAATATAAAAATCGGGTTAGCATCTTCAAGTCGCAATGCTCCTAAGATTTTAAGACGTTTGGCAATTATCGATGATTTTGATGCTATTGTTGATCCGACGACTCTTGCGAAGGGGAAGCCTGATCCTGACATCTTTTTAACAGCTGCAGCGATGCTCGATGTTTCCCCTGCTGATTGCGCGGCAATAGAAGACGCAGAAGCAGGCATTTCTGCAATCAAATCTGCGGGGATGTTTGCGGTTGGTGTCGGTCAAGGACAGCCGATGCTTGGTGCTGATCTGGTTGTGAGGCAGACGAGTGATCTAACACTTGAGCTGTTACACGAGGAATGGGAGCAGTTTAGAATCAAAAGTGTTTAAATGAAAAAAACCTGCAAGAGACGCAGCTCTTGCAGGTTGTGTTATTACTTTTTGTCTTCTGTGTGAGTCAAAATTTTGTCAATCAGGCCGTATTCAAGCGCTTCTTCAGCAGACTTGAAGTTATCACGGTCTGTGTCACGTTCGATCACTTCAAGCGGCTGGCCAGTACGTTCAGCTAGGACTTTGTTTAATTTGTCGCGAAGCAAGAGAATGCGTTTCGCAGCAATTTCAATTTCTGTCGCTTGACCTTGCGCACCGCCAAGAGGCTGGTGAATCATGACTTCACTGTTTGGAAGTGCATAGCGTTTGCCTTTTTCCCCGGCTGCAAGCAGGAACGCGCCCATTGACGCAGCCATACCGATACAAATTGTAGATACCTTCGGCTTAATAAACTGCATGGTATCATAGATCGCCATACCGGCTGTAATAGAGCCGCCCGGGCTGTTGATGTAAAGAGAAATTTCTTTTTCAGGGTCTTCTGCTGCTAAGAATAAAAGCTGTGACACGATGGAGTTCGCAACGTTGTCATCAATCGCAGATCCAAGCATGATGATACGATCCTTTAATAGACGAGAATAAATGTCATACGCTCTTTCCCCGCGGTTCGTTTGTTCAATGACTGTAGGTATTAAATTCATAATGCTCCTCCTTCACCTTTTAGGTAAGTATGTAGTTACATGATACATTTTTGGTCAATAAAGGTCAAACAAAAAGCTGGCCTGATATGCAAAGTCGTCTCTTTTTCCCATTTTCCCCAAAAATACAGGGGTTCAAACCATCGTATGTCAGATTGCCAATTAAGATGCTTTGTCTATTTAAAAAACGGCCTCTCGAAATAGAGGGTTGTTATTTGAATGGAATTATCGTATAATTAGTTGTGCTGACGTTCTCATAACGCAGTCATTCTGCGCTCGTAGCTCAGTTGGATAGAGCGGTGGTTTCCGGTACCACGTCTGTCGGGGGTTCGAATCCCTCCGAGCGCGTCCAATAGAACAACAGGAAAGACAAGGGTTTGGCGATTTGCCGCTCTTGTCTTTTTTGTGTGAAATAAGAGGCATAGTAAACCTTCGAGTTTTGAAATAAACTTCAAATCAATCATTCCACGATTTGAACCACCATTTTTAAAAGAGGAAATTTGAATTTATTTATTTGTCTTATTGGCTTTGAATAACACTTAAAAAGAAATCCGGTTCTTACTGATACTTTACAAAAATATTGTTTACTTGTTGGAATCCAAAGAGACATTACACTTGTAAACAACTTTATTGTCAAAACAAGAAGAAAAAAATTCTTTTTACCCATTGCCTGTATTTATTTTGAGAATCTTCTCTCGGACAAAATTGGATAAGCGAGAATAGTTTTAAAATAAAAATTTATTTGCTCCCCCAGTTCTTCTCTATAAATTGAATCGCAGGCTGTAAGTTGGTATTGTTCGCAATTTCAATGACAGCGGGAACGACGGCAGGGTCCGTTTTGGAGAAGTTCGGAATCCGCGGATCTAACCGGAAAAAACGATCTCCCAGAAGATTCGCGCTGACCATGGATTCATAGTACCCATTACCGCCAGCAATCATCTGAAGAAATGGCAGTAAAGGTTCATTAGGCGACCTGTCCAAAAGAACTCCCCAATTTGGAGGAAGGTTCTTCAGATTTTCGGGGCGGATGTTATCTGCACTTACCATTCCCCATCCCTTCGTATCTCTTCTTAACCGGGTCGGGGCTTCACCTGTTCCTATGGACAATACCGCAATTTGATCCAATGGCACGTTGGCTTTACCAACTGCAAACGCGATACTGGCTGTACTAGGGTTCGTTGCTACTACATACCCATCCACATAGTTTTGATAGGCCCGTTGCGTCGCGGGAGCACCGCTGCTCCGCAGTATGACATCACTCACTTTTTCATTTAAATAGGGAGAGCCGGGAAAATTGTGAAATAAGACAGGAGTCCAACGGTCCAGTTTTTGAGAGTATAATTTGAATGATGGGACAACAATTCGTTTTCTTAAATCTATAAGTTGAAGATCTGCTGGGAAAAAATTTCTTACCGCTTTAATAAAACCGGAATAGGGTAATTGTTGGTTGAAAACAGGTCCGCCTGGCCGGGAAATGCTGAATGCGGGCAGGATTTCATCCTCAAAATACTGAAGTGTTTCCCTCGGAGATCTTCCGCTTGCTAATGCAAGGGCAGTAAATGAACCGATTGAATTTCCCGAAAATACATGGGTTCGACTAATTAACTTCGGGTTTTGCCTAGCCAATCTGTTTATCAGTTGTAAACTTAAAGCACCTAAGGTACCGCCGCCGTCAAAGGTCATAATCCGATATTTTGCCAAAGCTGGTTTCTCCTTTCTAAATTAAAACTATCATTCAGTATATGTTTATCTAGAGTCTGTTGTATGGATGAATGAACATCTCTTGTCCTAATCATTCAATTTCATCATGCATTATCCCATTTTTATCTCACTTTTCTTTTTACTTCGATCGAATATTTACACGGAAAAAATCTGTACATGGCTCTAAAAACGATAAGAAAAAAGATTCTTGTTGGAGGGTTTGACAGGAAGATTGCTCAAAAGCTTATGAAAAAATTAGAATCAACTGGTTGAGAAAAAAGGCTGTTTAGCAGGCGAACATAAAAAGAGGAAAGACAAGAGGTTTGGCATTTTGCCGCTCTTGTCTTTTTTGTTTTGTTTCATAAATCTCTCCCGCTGGAACATAAATTTTCCTCCTACCGGGCACGTTATGGAATGTGTGCGATATTGAATTTGCGAGGAGGATGAACATGGGTATTTTAAGCGGAAATCCGCAGGATGAACCGATGCATTATGGTGAGATATTCGGCTTGTGGAGTTATGTGATGGCGGGCAATAAAATGGTCGGCAATTACCAAATGCTATTGAATCATGTCGGTGATGACGACCTGAAGAAGCTGCTTCGTGAGTCCATTGAGAAGTGCCAAGATGAAATCAAACAGGTCAGCACGATCCTGAAAGAAAACGGGGTGGCGCTGCCGCCGGCTTCTCCTGAACCGCCGACAGCAGATCTTAACGATATTCCGCCTGGCGCACGGTTTCTCGATCCGGATGCGGCGGCCTCCGCGGCAGCAGAAAATGCTGCAGGTCTTGTGACATGCAGCAAAATGATGGGGCAATCGATTCGTGAGGATATTGCCATGATGTTTGGGCAATTTCATATGTCGAAAGCGGCAACTGGCGCAAAATACTTAAGGCTGCTAAAAAACAAAGGCTGGCTCATCCCGCCGCCGCTTCATCTTCAAAAACATCACGAAGCTTAATGGCAAAGGCATATACAGCTGTATATGCCTTTATTTTATGAAGATGACGTAAGACGCAGGCCGATAACGCCGGCTAGGATAAGGCAAAGTGAAATCACCTGTGAAAGCTGAAACCGCTCCTTAAACCAGATGAGCCCGACCGCCGAAACACCAATGCTTCCAATGCCAGTCCAGACGGCATATGCGACTCCGGCAGGCAGGACCATCATCGCTTGGGAAAGACAGTAAAAGGATAAGCCGAATCCAACAGTCATCACAATGATCGGCCATTTTTTTCTTGTTCCGTCTATATATTTCATGGCAATGGCAGCTATAATTTCTTCTATGCCGGCAATCACTAATAAAAACCATGCCATTATTGTTCACCTCCCGGCTGAGATTTGCTTTCTTTCGTAAATAATTTCATTCCTAAAATGCCAGCCAGCAATAAAGCTAAAAAGAACATTTGGGCTGCTGAGAAGGATTCGCCCAGAACAATTCCAGTCAGATATGTTCCGACGGTTCCGATTCCCACAAACACAGTGTACGCGGCGGCCATCGGGATTTTTTGATAAGAGCGGATCAACAGGATAAAGCTGACCGCGATTAAGATAAAAATGATGATCCAATCCAAAAGCGAATCGGCATGTTTGAGGGAAGAGGCCCAAACAACCTCTAAAAGCCCTGCAATAAAAACAAGAACCCAATTCAAATGAAACACCTCTCTATTTTATGAATGAACGTCAGTCATTTTTAGGGCATTAAAAAATGAGCGGTGTTACCCAGTCATTTTTTAAGCAGTACCTAAGCTCCGTTTTAAGAAAGTGAAAATTTCCTTTTTATACACTTCAACATTTTCATCTTGTTCAAATCCGATATAGAATCGTTCCGCAGTATTCTCGACCAAATTGATAATCGTTCTGGCCGTCCATTTTGAATTGATTCCTTCCGTTACCTCATGGTTTGCAATGGCCTTGTTGATGATTTGTTCAAGCCAGGAATAATAAGGCTGATAGATCGTCTCCCATTTTTCCATGGAGTGGTCGATCGCAAGCCCGGAATAACAGAGGACAATAATATCCTTATGGCGTTCTGTAATGAGAAATGTCTCATCAATTAATATATCTAAAACGGTCCAAAAATCCTCGTCCCCATGCAGCCTACCTTTGATTTGATCAAGTGTATGGGTGAGAAGATTTTCTGCAATGGCCGGTATGAGGGCATTTTTAGATGAAAAATACAAATAGAATGTTCCTTGGGCAGTGCCGGCCTTTTTGACAATATCAGAAATAGAAGCCTTGTCGAGGCCTTTTTCAGAAATGACTTCTATGGCCGCCTGCAAAATTTTTTCATATTTACCCGATGTTTGTTTTGGCATGAGGAACACCTCCAATAATGACTGACTCTCATTCATTTTATCGCGTGTATGTATGTTTGTAAAGAATAAAGAAGCAAGAAAACCTCTTGCTTCTTTATTTATCGTAATCAATGGCGGCTTTTGGGAGCCCGGTATACTTTGCCCAGTAATAAATCGCAAGTGAGCCGATCGCGACTAAAATGAGGTCGACGGGATTGCTGATAATCCCTAAACCATGTCCGAAAGAACCGATGTAGGAAAAGATCAGCATCATAATATAAAACCCGATAAGCCACCAGGCTGATTTCAGCTGCTGAGCGAGGCTGACATCTTCTTTAGGCGTATATTTGCTGAAACAGAGATAGATCAAAAACATCACGAGCTGTGAACCGAGCAGCCAGGAGACTGTTTTCCATCCTGACCAGTACACGATAAACGCTGTAAATATAAAGGAAAGCGGCCCGATAATGCTCATTCCCTTTAAATAAAACGGCCTGTTTAAGTCCTTCGCGTTGACCCTCAGCGCGGCTGAAGAAATGGGTGCAATCGCATATGAAAGAATGAGCGCGACTGAACAGACATTGACGAGCGCGTTCCACGAAGGAAAGGGAAGTGTCCAGAAAATGGACAGGGCAAACGAAAGCCAAAGCGAAGCGCGGGGTGTCCCCGTATCTTTATTGACCTTTGAGAATATGCCAAATAATGTGCCGTTACGCGCCCAGGCGTAAACAAGGCGGGATGTCGTATTCATAAAGATATTCCCGTTTCCTCCGGGGGACAGAATGGCGTCTAAAATGACAAGCGTTGCAAGCCAGCCTAACCCGAGCATGACCGCAATATCCTTAAACGGCAATGAGAACTCCCGGCCAATTGCCGGCCAGCCATGTTTCAGTGTTTCTGTCGGGATTGCACCAATAAAGGTGACCTGCAAAACAGTATAAATGATGGTTGAAACGATGATGCAAATGATTAAAGCGATCGGGATATTGCGTTTTGGATTTTGGACTTCACCTGCTACAGATACAATCGGATGCAGACCGAGATACGCAAACATGACGCCGCCTGTCGAGATTGCAGCCTGAATACCTGTAAACCCAAACGGTGCAAATCCTTCAACAGATAAATTCTCCGGCTGAAAATGAAAGATCAGTACAATAATGATGGTAATCGGCACAATATATTTAAAAATCGATATGATGAAATTCGCCTTAGCGAAGGTTTTGACGCTCCAATAATTTAGCAGGAAAAACAAGCATAATAGGGCAAACTGCAAGATCCAGCCGGAAATGGTCGGCGAATCAGACCCTTTAATGGTCAGGCCGGGAAACCAATAGGCCACATACTGGCGCACAGCTGTCACTTCAATTGAAATCAAGCTTGTATAAGCGATAATCGTGACAAACGAAATTAAGTAGCCGACAAGGTGGCCATGTGAATAAACGGGGTATCGAATGATGCCTCCGGTACGGGGCAGAGCGGCTCCGAGCTCTGCATATACGAGCCCGATTAACAAAATAATGGCTCCTCCGAGGATCCAGGAAAAAGCGCCGGAGGGCCCTGCTTTTGAAGCGACATTACTGACAGCGAACAGCCACGCTGATCCAAAGATGGCTCCCATCCCAATCAAAATCAGATCAAACAGCGACATTGATTTTTGAAAATTTCCTTGTTTAGACATTCGCTTCCTCCTTTGAAACCAGCCTTATATTTCTTACAATGCCCAATATGTAACAGAGAATACCGCTCCTAATAAAAAAACAGGGGCAGCCTGCGCTGCCCCTGTTTTTATTTATGAACCGAATCAAAGTGTTTCACTGTTATATTTTTGAAGGAGGCTGTGCCGCCGTCAGAATAAAGGGTAATTCCTATATCTTCAGGCTTTGGGAAGACTTCATTTGAAAAAACGGTTTTCTCGTCGCCAACAAATACTTCTATCGTTGTTTTATCGACAAGTATTTTCAAATGCACCTTACGTTTGCTTACATCATAAGGAGCTTTGCTTTCGACATAGGTATTGCTTTTGTCAGGCTGATTTGTGGCTGCTCTATTGACATAAGCATAGCCGCCTTCAGCGAAAATACCGACATCAATATGGCGTTTTTGGTCTTCTGATTCTCTGAGCCTGACGCCTGCATTCTTTAGCTCTGACCAAGAAAGATCCGTATCAAGCTGGTACGTATCACCTGTTATCGACAATGTTTTTGATCCGTTCACATCCTGATCCTCTATTTCGTCAGTTGAAACAGTCAGCTGCTCCAAAGCTTCAATCGGCTGTGAGACGAGGCTGTATGTGCCATCCTGCTCCTTCAGCCGGAGTTCGCGTATGACAGAATCTGTGCCGTTAAAGCCGTTCTTCATTGTCGGGGTGTTGTTGGCATAATCCCAATTGTTCATCCAGGCAAGCGCATACCGCTTTTCTAATGGATCTGTGCTTTTGCTGTCTTCGAACGTCACACCGCCATACCAGTCGAAGCCATAGTCAAGCCATTGGGCTTCAGTCTGATCCGCTTTGAATTCTTTTCCGTCGAAGCTTCCGGTCCAGTAGGCGTACGTATTTGGTTTGCCCCACGGTTTGCCATTCGCGCTGGCACCGAGAACCCACTTATTCGTTCCGTCGCTTGCCCGCATCATGTAGAGGTCGGGACATTCCACCATTCCCGCCTGTTCTGGGAAGAATCCGCTTGTGTAATGCCAGTCCTTAAGATTATCGGATTCATAAAAGCCGATTTTTGATCCTTCAGCCATGACCATGACCCATTTGTTATCCTGGTCATCCCATATGACTTTCGGATCTCTGAAATCGTCTGTGCCCGGATTAGGCATAACGGGGTTGCCACTGTAGAATTTGAATGATTTTCCCTTATCTGTGCTGTACCACAAATATTGTTCCTGTTTTTTGTCTTTGGCTGAGGGCTGTGTCACAATCGCGACAAGCGCATTTTTCCCGAAGCCGGCTGTGTTCTCTTTATCAACCACGACGGAACCGGTCCAAATGTCACCGTCCGGGTTTGTATATTTCGGAATCGCCACGCCTTCATCGGTCCAGTGCACCAAATCCTCTGAGACGGCATGGCGCCATTCTGTGCCGTTACCTTTTGGATAATCCCGGTTATATAGATAGAAATAATGATACTTGCCATCAAAATAGATCGGTTTTTGAGGGTCATTTTTCCATTTATCCGGCGTCGTAAAATGATATGCCGCCCGGTAGTCCGGCTTCTGTTTTGATTTTGTTTTTTGATCATGTTCTTCTTTTGGAAATAAGTCGATAAACAGCAATAATCCTAAAAAGGTTAGGAGTACGGTTAGCCATTTGCCTGCTTTTATATAGTTCATATGGGATTCACCTTTATGTTGATAAGAAATAAAAGAAAATGCCAATAGGATATCGGCATTTTCTTTTGCATTTTTATTTGTTAACTGTTAATTGTCCTTGTTCAAGGATGCTGTCTTTGACAACAGATGTTTTCTTGCCTTTGATGTTCAGCAGGAAGCTTGGTGCAAACGTTGATTGTTTGTCTGCGTAGAATCCTCTGTTTGTCATATAGCTTGTAATCACGACATTGTTTCCTTTCGCTTGAGGTACAGCGAAGTGTGAGTAAGTAAAGGTTACATCGTTAGGATCAAGATCCATTTTTAACACAAGGCCAGTTTTGTTCAGCGGCTTGTATGGGCCAGTTAAAGAATTAGAAACATAACCAAGCATGTAAATATCGTTAGACGTAATGCCGTCAATCGTCATTTTTGATCCGCGCGAGTCAGTGAACAGGTACCATTTGCCGTTCATTTTAAAGACGTTCGCGCGTTCAATTTCATCTGTTACTGTGTTAGATGCAATCAGCGGTTTCATCACTTTTTTCAGTGTGTAGTCATCATTTAGCTCGATCATGCCGAGTGCGCCGTTTGCTAATTCAGCAGTGCGCTTTTTATCACTTTGCAGAAGCTTTTGACTTTCTTGACGGAAGAATGATGTGCTTTTGCCATAGTATGCTTTGTTAAATAAAGATTCTTCGCCTTGGTAGCCATCTTCAGTTCCAGTGTTTGCTTCAAATACTAAGTATTTGTGGCCTTTATCTTCTACGTAGTGAGGATCTCTCAGCGTATGGTTGTCGCCTGAGCTGTAGTTGCCTTCATCGATGAACTGCTGTATATTTTGATACGTTTTGCCGTCGCCGTCAAAGATTGATTTATAATCCTCTACACCGTTGATGTTCAAAGAGCTGTCTGATGCTGATACGTTTACCTGTGCAGTTGTCAGTGTTTGTTTGCCGTAATGTTTACCGGAGAAATCAGTGTAGAATAAACGGATTTTTCCGTCAGATGTAAATGTGGCTGAACCTGACCATTCTTGCGTTTGGTCTTTTAGGATAGAATCATTTGCATCGAATTTGTCGCTGTCTTTAAAGACGCGGCCAGCGTTTTTCCAGCTGTCAATAGAAGTTTCGCCGACTTTTTGATAGAACATGTAAATCGATGTGTCATCCGCGTTTTTAGGATCTCCGGCTAATGCAAAGACGATGTGGTAGCCGTGATAGTTTGCGACAGTGCCGTCAGCGTTTTGTAATGGCCAGCTGTCCCAAACGTCCAGGCCTTTTGCAGAAGAGATATTTTTAATTGTGGACGGATCGAATTCAGGCACTTGATATTTTTCATTTTTTTGCTGTTCAGGGATTTGCAGCATATCATGGCGTGTAATATGGGAAATGCCGTACGTTTCCTTATATGGCTTTTGGTTCGTTTCTTTCGCAAACGCTTGAGTTGCGCCTCCTGCCAGCAGTGCGGTAGTAAAGGTTAATACTGTTGCTTGTTTTGCAAACTTTTTGATGTTCATCGTTCATGTCTCCTTTTTGTATGTACTGTGTTAGCGGTCTGCTTCTTCCAGCCCTCCTGTTTGAAGATGGCAAGTTAGTTACGCACAATAAAAAAGACCTAAAATATGTAAGGGGTGACGCCAAAGTATACACTTTGCCCTTTACACATTTTAGGTCTTGCCTGCTTTATCAGTAACAAACCCGCGCGATTTACTTTTCGACCTCATTCTATTAGACTCTCGTTTGGATTGCAACTGGTCTATTTTCCTCTTTTGTTTGATAGAAAATTATAAAAGGATTAAAAAGTTACAGGTCTAAAGAACTAATACAGATGGATATTTCTTTTCATTCTCTGTATTTTTTATAACGCCTGATGAATGGGCATAAAGTTACCTTTTGAGTAATGATTCAGAAAATATCTTCTAGGGTGAACCATGCCTTGAAATTCATCTTGGATCAAAAGCAGTAATCTGTTTTGGGAACATGCTGCTGTTATTTCTATTTTTGAGTACAGTCGGGCAGATACCGTTTCAATGTCTGTAACGATCAATATAATAATGTATTCACTAGCAAACAAATGATAGAAGCGTAAGGCTTATAAGGAGGAAAAAGTTATGCCGCCACGGCCAACTAAATGGATTAAGAGGAACGATCGACCGGAACCTCTTTTATCACCAAGTGTCATGCAAGGCAGAAATGGAAATACCCCGCCAGCTCAACAAAACCAGCTCTTCGCACCAATTACATCAAATAGTAACCAGCCTATTTCTGCTTTCCGAGCTACCAGCAATGCGAATCTGTCAGTGGCTGCAAATGCAGCTAGCGGAGTCCTTTTTCAAAATGTGCAATTTGATTTAGCGAATGAATATAACCCTAACACATCTACATTTTCACCGAGAACAGCAGGCGTGTATTCTCTTAATGCATCAGTTGAGTTTCAACCGAATGCAATTGTTGACTTCAACTTAGAAGTCGTATTTCTCGTGAATCAAGATGTGGTAGGCGGAAATAACAAATCTCAAGCAGGGAACATCCCGGCAGTCGTAGCAATAACTGAAATTCTTCAGTTAAACGCCGGAGATACGGTGACAGTTGCAATGAGGAGTACTGCCGCCGGAGTCATTCAAGCGACTACGAGAACCCATTTTGCAGCCGCTAGAGTTCCTTCTCCGACTTCATAAAAGGGGATTTTTTGATTCATACAGATCTAATACCGCTATATTAAAGTTGATTTTTCCTGTATGAGGATTGATCAACTTTTTTTGTTATTTTCAAAATATTTGAAACGTTAGTAGGTTAGTAACGTACAGAGATATGGGAGGTGGAGGAATGAAGCAGAATAAAAGAAAGCATCTTCAGACGTTATTTGAGACATTAGGCGAAAAACATCAGTTTAACGGGACGGTTCTGGCTGCGGAGGGTGGCGATATTTTATATCATCACTCTTTTGGTTATGCGGAAATGACGGAAAAACGCCCGTTGCAAACCAACTCTTTGTTTGAGTTAGCGTCTTTGTCAAAGCCTTTTACAGCATTGGGAATCATCTTGCTAGAGGAGAAGGGGATTCTTGGCTATGAAGATAAAGTGGATCGCTGGCTGCCCGGTTTTCCGTATCAGGGCGTAACGATTCGGCATTTATTGAACCATACGTCAGGGCTTCCTGATTATATGGGATGGTTTTTTGCCAATTGGGATTCACACAAGATTGCGGTGAATCAGGATATTGTCGATATGCTGATGAATGAGGGGCTGCCCGGTTATTTTGAGCCGAATGAAGGCTGGATGTACAGCAATACGGGGTATATGCTGCTGGCGGTTATCATTGAAAAAGCGTCTGGTATGAGCTATGCGGATTTTATGAAAATAAGTATTTTTTCACCGATCGGCATGAATGAAACAAGAGTGTATAACAGGAGGCTTTCGCCTGAGCGAATAGATCATTATGCATATGGATATGTGTATGATGTACACTCCGAAACATACGTCCTCCCTGATGATTTAGAGGAAACGGACTATGTTGTGTATCTCGATGGCATACAGGGAGACGGGACGGTGAACTCTGTCACAAGTGATTTGTTTCGATTTGATCAGGCTTTATATGAGGACGATTTAATCAGCAAGGCTTCTAAGGAATCCGCGTTTTCTCCAGTGCGCCTCAACAATGGAGAAACAATTGATTATGGCTTTGGCTGGGTACTGCAAAATAGTCCTGAAAAAGGGCGGATTGTCAGCCACAGCGGAGGGTGGCCCGGCTATTCGACGTTGATGATCCGATATATCGATCATCGTAAAACACTGATCTATTTGAGTAATAAGGAAGAGGATACTGAATATGAACAAGCGATTCTGAAGGCGGCGGAACATATTCTATTTGGCCAGCCATATGAGGTCCCGGAACGTCCTGCTGATAAAAAGAAAAAAGCAATTGATACGGCGATATACAGCAGCTACGTTGGCAGCTACTTGTTTCAGGATGGGACGGCTGCACAGGTGACAGCCCAGAATGAAAGGCTTTATTTGGAGATCACTGGACAGCTGAGACTGGAGTTATTTCCTTCCTCGGAAACCCGTTTCTTTCTGCGAGCATTGTCTGTTGAAGTCGAGTTTATGTTAGGCGAGGATGCTGCGAAAAGCTTTATCCTCTATGAGGATGGCTCAGAAGAAGAAGCGGTCCGTACGAATTAGAAAGGAATGAACTAGATGATCGGAATATTAGCCGGAATGGGGCCGAAATCGACCTCGCCGTTTATTGATAAGGTGATTGATTACTGTCAGAAGCTGTATGGGGCTTCAAACGATATTGACTACCCGCACATGATGATCTATTCATGCCCGACGCCCTTCTATGCAGATCGTCCAATTGACCATGACGAGATGAAAAAAGCGATTATCGACGGAGCGGTAAAGCTCGAGAAAACAGGCGTGGATTTCATTGCGCTGCCTTGTAATACGGCGCATGTCTACTATGAAGAGATTCAGCAGGCATTGTCGGTTCCTATGTTGCATATTGTTGAGGAAACGATAAAAGAGATTCCGCATCCCGCAAAAAAAGCGGTGGTTTTAGGAACAGAGCCAACCATCCAATCCGCCATCTACCAAAAAGTTCTGAAGGGAAATGGACAAGAAGTTATTTACAAGGACCATTGGCAGCAGGCTGTGAACCAGCTTATCGCCGCAATCAAACAGCCAAATCATATGCAGCATACACAAGCATTGTGGCAGACGCTATATGAAGAAATCAGTCAGCATGCAGACATCATCATTTCAGCCTGCACGGATTTAAATGCGGTGTTAGATCATATTCAAAGTGAGATTCCGATTATAGATTCCTCTGCCTGTCTTGCCAAAAGCACTGTCAGCACATATCTTGCTTATCAAAGCTAGCTTCAGACAAGGACTGTCTTCAAACAGTCCTTGTTTTTTTATGTTCCTATTGTTTGACAGTTAACTGCAATGGTGTTAAAGTGAACATGTAAATAGTTACATGATTTTTTTCTGAAGGTGAGGTGGTTCTCGTGAAGAAGCCGGTTTTAAAACCATTCGCCTCTTTAGAAATCAAGGTTGATCCGCCTATCACGATTGGTGAGACAAGCCTGGGACTGAGACGATTCATTCCGATTCGTTCGGGAACAATAACCGGGGAAGTAAAGGGACGTATTTTGCCGGGCGGTGCCGATTCACAAATGATTCGCGCTAACGGCAGAACAGATTTATCTGCCAGGTATGTGATTGAAACAGCAGATCATGAACTGATTTACATTGAAAACAATGGAATACGGCAAGTCAGCGAGCCGTTTCGAAAACAAGCGGCAGCCGGGGAAATTATTGAACCGGAGCATGTTTATTTTCGTACGGTACCGACGTTTGAAACAGGCAGTGAAGTCTATCAATGGCTCCATGACCGCTTGTTTATCGGTTCCGCAGAAAGAACCCCTGATTACGTTCTACTAGACATTTATGAAGTACAGTAAAAGACTAAGGAGAGTGTGTAAGATGGAAAACTTTATCGGAAGCCACATGATTTATACGTATGATAACGGATGGGAATACGAGATTTATATTAAAAACGACCATACAATTGATTATAGGATTCATAGCGGAATGGTTGCCGGACGCTGGGTTCGGGATCAGGAAGTGAATATTGTCAAACTGACAGAAGGCGTATATAAAGTGTCTTGGACAGAGCCGACTGGCACGGATGTTTCATTAAACTTTATGCCAAATGAAAAACGCATGCACGGCATTATTTTCTTCCCGAAATGGGTGCATGAACATCCTGAAATTACGGTTTGCTACCAAAATGATCACATTGATTTGATGAAAGAATCCCGTGAAAAATATGAAACGTATCCAAAATACGTTGTACCTGAATTTGCGGAAATTACATTTCTGAAAAATGAAGGAGTCGACAACGAAGAAGTGATTTCGAAGGCACCTTATGAGGGAATGACAGACGATATTCGCGCGGGAAGATTATAATAAACATAAAAACCCGGAAAAGAGAATTACTTCTCTTTTCCGGGTTTTCTTTTTGCTGAGTATGCGGGAACCATCACAATTCCCGCGAAAAACAGTATGATGCCAGTCCAGCGCATAGGCTGGTAATAGACTGTGTCCCGTAAACATACCACGGCCGACAAAATAATGATACAAGCTGCCACAACAATGGCAGCACCAATGTATCCTGTTTTCCCCATATTTATTCTCCTTTTGAAGGGAATAGCTTCTGCCTTTTTTCAGATTCGGGATCGTTTTCGATCGTAATCTCTGAGTCTAAAATCAGCGTCTCTCTCGTTTCTTCATGATACGCCGGCCAATTCACAGCTTCGGTGCTTGGGTTTCCTGTTTTAGCGAACGTGATCCACGCTGATTGTATCGTGTGAGAAAGCTGTTTCACCTCATCCGTAATCTCCGCTTTTGCCATTCGTTCCAATCCGTCCAGATTTCCAAAGACAAAAGGAAGCTCTAATGCGTGAAACGCTTTATTGTACGGCGGCTTCTCCGGGTGCCAATCGAACCTGTACATCCAGACAGGGGCGTAATGAGACTGTGCGGATGCATAGACGACGGCAGGGCGCCAAAATAATAAATCAGTCATCATATGAATTTGGCTTTCCAGAGAACGCGGATACAAATCGGCAACTTTCTCTGCCAGCGGCTTCCCTAGTAAATACTCGAGCGCTGCATCAAGCGTTTCCTGAGAATGAACGTCTGAATCCGGGGTGAAAAATAAATATCCTTCATCACGGGTTGTTCCAATTAATAGCGGAATGCCGGAAGCAGCCCCTTCTGCGATCGCTTTTTCTGGTTCTTCAGGCAGCGTTTTCGGATCAAGGGCGGGCTGGAAGAACAGCTGAAAGATATTTTCTTTTTCTGCAATCCGAAGCTGATCAGCCGCTTTTAGCAAATCTTCCGCTGCTACAGTATGCAATCTGTCCAGCTGGCTCTCATTAATCCCAAGGACTTGTAAAAAGGCAGCCGCAGTGCTTGCCGCTTGTTCTTTCGTCATCGTTCGGGAAGCGCCGCTTTCCATGATTGCTTTCTGGAACAGGCCTTTTGCCGCAGGCATAGCGAGAAGCGCGGCAATGCTCATCCCGCCGGCGGATTCTCCAAATAGTGTTACGTTATCGGGATCACCGCCAAACGCTGAAATATTCTCCCGCACCCATTTCAGTGCGGCGGCTTGGTCTAAAAGCCCAAGGTTATCGGAATACGCCTCATCAAACGAAGACAAGTGCAAAAAGCCAAACGGCCCCAGCCGATAGTTCAATGTAACGACAATGACTTCTCCCTGTGCCGCAAGTTTTGATCCGTCATACAATGGCTCACTGCCCGCTCCTAGATAAAAAGCGCCTCCGTGAATCCACACCATGACAGGAAGATTTTGACTTGGAGTGTCAGGCGCAAATACATTGACATACAAGCAATCCTCGGACTGGCGGGGCAGCTCAGTATACGACAGTGACAGCAAATCAGACGGCTGCGGGCAAATAGGGCCGTACGCTGTGGCATCAAGCACATCTTCCCACACTTCAGGCGGCTCAGGTGCTTTAAAACGCCATTGTCCGACAGGCGGCTTGGCATAGGGGATGCCTTTCCACTTATGTACGCCGTTTTCCGTTGTGCCTTTTACTTTGCCGTATTGAGTCGTTACTATTTGATGAGTCATTGTGTCCTCTCCCTTTTTCCCCCATTATAAACAGATTTCCCCTGAAGATGCGAACGTTAGCCCTTTAACCGTTCATCATCTTCCCATTGTTTTTAAAAAGGATTTGACTTCATGGACAGTCAAGCCGATTTCTCTTGCTTCCGCCATCAGCGCTTTCCATTCTTCTATATTGGATTCCGTCAGTTTGCGGTTGCGGTAAGAGGCAGTTTCAGGCTGTTCTTTCTTGAGTCTGTTCGTAAAAGTGAACAATTCTTCCTTTTCCATCCCGGCTTGTACGGCTTGCACTAAATGTACGCGCCATTCTTCTTCACCGCCGCTGATTTTTTCATACATCATTGTTTCTGCGTCAAATAATTCTGTTAATTCAACTTCCAGTGTGGCAGAAACCTTTTTTAAAAATTGAACGGACGGATTCGTGTGAACGCCTCTTTCAATCTTGCTTAAATAGGATTTGGATACGCCTGACTCAACAGCCAGCTGATTAATAGAATAGCCTTTTCTTTTACGGTACAAACGGATAATTCTTCCAATCATAATATGAAATTCTCCTCTATTCCTGTCGTTATTTCGTTCATTATAAGGAATTTTTCGTTCTTTATAAAATTTAAAATAATAAGGGAAGTGCAGTAAATTAGAGGAAAATCATGATTTTGTTCTCTAAAGAGAACTTATTGGCTTATTTTGCAATTTTTAAATAATAACGTTTTCTTTTATAATCCAATCATTAACAGAAAGGGGCGCGGGAAGCCAGCCGCGGGAAGGCTGAAGGCTATGAATACATGAATGAGAATATGAGTTTCAAAGAATTATATGCGATTGTCAGACACAGATTCGTGCTGATTCTGCTCATCACAATCGGCGTCACCCTTATGATGGGTTTTGTGCAATTTAAGGTCATTTCACCGACCTACCAGGCGTCGACACAGGTGCTGGTTCATGAATCAGACGGTGAAGAAAACTCGAATCTCAGTGACATCCAGCGAAATCTTCAGTATAGCAGCACGTTCCAATCGATTATGAAAAGCACTGCCTTGATGGAAGAAGTTAAGGCGGAATTGCACCTATCTGAATCGGCTTCCTCGCTGAAAGGAAAAGTGGTTACCAGCAGTGAAAATGAATCAGAAATAATCAACGTTGCCGTCCAGGATCACGATCCGGCGAAAGCGGCTGAGATTGCGAACACGTTAGTGAACAAGTTTGAAAAAGAAGTAGATGAAAGAATGAATGTACAAGGCGTACATATATTATCAGAGGCGAAGGCTTCTGAAAGCCCGATGATCAAGCCGGCCAGGCTGCGAAATATGGTCATGGCTTTTGGCGCTGCTGTCATGGGCGGCATTACACTGGCATTTTTTCTGCATTTTCTCGATGATACGTGCAAAAGCGCACGGCAGCTCAGCGAGAGAACCGGATTGCCATGCTTAGGCTCCGTTCCTGATGTCCACAAAGGGCGGAATCGCGGGATAAAACATTTCGGGGAGTGAAGCGAGTGATCTTTAGAAAAAAGAAAGCAAGGCGAGGTTTGGCTCAAATATCTGTTTTACACAATAAATCAGTTGTTGCGGAACAATACCGCACCATTCGGACAAACATTGAGTTCTCATCTGTCCAGACCAGCTTGCGATCTATCCTCGTCACCTCCTCTGTGCCTGGTGAAGGTAAATCGTTCAGTGCAGCGAATCTTGCGGCTGTCTTTGCGCAGCAGCAGGAAAAGAAAGTACTGCTGGTGGATGCCGATTTAAGAAAGCCGACCATCAATCAGACGTTTCAGGTTGATAATGTAACCGGGCTGACAAATGTGCTGGTCGGTAATGCTTCACTCAGTGAGACGGTGCAAAAGACGCCGATCGATAACTTATATGTATTGACAAGCGGGCCGACCCCGCCAAACCCGGCAGAACTGCTGTCTTCAAAAGCAATGGGAGATTTAATATCTGAGATCTATGAACAATTCAGCCTCGTCATCTTTGATTCCCCTCCGCTTTTGGCTGTTGCAGATGCTCAGATTCTAGCAAATCAAACAGACGGCAGCGTGCTCGTCGTTTTAAGCGGAAAAACAAAAACCGATACCGTTCTGAAAGCAAAAGATGCACTGGAACAATCCAATGCGAAGCTGTTAGGCGCTCTTTTAAACAAAAAGAAAATGAAAAAATCGGAACACTATTCCTACTAGTTTTTGTAAAGGTGATGTCTCCTGACCTGTATCAATGGAGGCACTCGGCTCTGCTGTGGGCAGCTGAAGTTGCTGCCTTAGATGCTGGTCGTCGCTGGCGGGGCGTGAGGATGGGTTAAATGCCCACTTATCTGATATATACATAGGACGTATTGTCGGTTTAGCTGCTGCCGATTTTTTGGAGAGACGAAAACCGCCGCAGCTAAACCGATAAAAGAATTAGGGGGGAAAAGGTTGAGTTACCGGAGAAGACTGTCAATGATTATTGCGCTGGATACTTACCTCGTTTTAAATTCAGTTATTGCAGGATATCAATTTTTAAAAGATTCCTATCAATTTTATGACTCCGGAGCATTACTGCTTACCGCTGTCAGCTTGCTCCTCAGCTATCATGTGTGTGCTTTCCTGTTCAATCAGTATAAACAGGTGTGGACATACACCGGACTCGGCGAGCTGATCGTCCTGCTTAAGGGCATTACGCTTTCCGCCGCTGTGACCGGCATCATTCAATATGCTGTGTATCACACGATGTTCTTCCGTCTGTTAACCGCGTGCTGGGTGCTTCAGCTTTTGTCTATTGGAGGGACCCGTATTTTATCCAGAGTATTAAACGAAAGCATCAGGAAAAAACGCTGCGCTTCGTCCCGCGCGCTGATTATCGGGGCGGGCTCAGGTGGGACTCTGATGGTCAGGCAGCTGCTTTCGAAAGATGAACCTGATATCATACCTGTCGCTTTTATTGATGACGACCAAACGAAGCATAAATTAGAAATTATGGGGCTGCCCGTAATCGGCGGAAAAGAAAGTATCATGCCTGCGGTGCAAAAGCTCAAAATTAACTATATTATTATTGCCATTCCTTCACTCCGCACCCATGAGCTTCAGGTGTTATATAAAGAATGTGTGCGAACCGGAGTAAGCATTAAAATTATGCCTCATTTTGATGAAATGCTGCTTGGCACACGAACTGCCGGACAAATCAGAGATGTAAAAGCTGAGGACTTGCTCGGCAGAAAGCCGGTAACCCTCGACACTAGCGAAATTTCGAACCGCATCAAAGGAAAAACAGTTCTCGTCACGGGAGCGGGCGGATCAATCGGCTCGGAAATCTGCCGTCAGATCAGCGCGTTTCAGCCTAAGGAAATTATTCTGCTCGGCCATGGGGAAAACAGCATTCATTCAATTTATACAGAGCTGAACGGACGATTCGGCAAACACATTGTGTTCCATACGGAAATCGCTGATGTGCAGGACCGCGATAAAATGTTTACCTTGATGAAAAAATACGAGCCGCATGTTGTCTATCATGCAGCTGCCCATAAGCATGTGCCTTTAATGGAACATAATCCTGAAGAGGCGGTCAAAAACAATATTATCGGAACAAAAAATGTCGCGGAAGCAGCCGATATGTCGGGAACAGAGACATTCGTGCTGATTTCATCGGACAAAGCGGTGAACCCAGCCAACGTAATGGGGGCGACAAAACGATTCGCAGAGATGATTATTATGAATCTTGGGAAAGTCAGCAGTACCAAATTTGTCGCTGTTCGCTTCGGCAATGTACTCGGGAGCCGCGGCAGCGTCATTCCGATTTTCAAAAAACAGATTGAAAAAGGCGGCCCGGTGACAGTAACACATCCGGCAATGACCCGCTATTTCATGACGATTCCCGAGGCATCAAGGCTTGTGATTCAGGCTGGGGCACTGGCGAAAGGGCGTCAGATTTTCGTTCTCGATATGGGAGAGCCCGTAAAGATTGTAGATCTTGCCAAAAACCTCATTCATTTGTCCGGCTACACGACAGAGCAGGTTCCAATCGAATTCACAGGCATTCGTCCGGGCGAAAAAATGTATGAAGAATTACTGAACAAAAATGAAGTCCATGCTGAACAAATCTTTCCGAAAATTCACATCGGTAAAGCGGTGGACGGCGATTGGCCGGTGCTGATGCGCTTTATCGAGGATTTTCATGAGCTGCCGGAAGCCGACCTGAGAGCGAGGCTGTTTGCGGCAATCAATACATCAGAAGAAATGACGGCTGCCAGCGTTCATTAGGGGGAGTGAAAATGACGAAAAAGATCTTGTTTTGCGCGACTGTTGATTATCATTTTAAGGCCTTTCACCTCCCTTATTTTAAATGGTTCAAGCAAATGGGCTGGGAGGTTCATGTCGCCGCGAACGGACAAACCAAGCTGCCGTATGTGGATGAGAAATTCTCCATTCCGATTCGCAGGTCACCTTTTGACCCTCAGAACCTGGCCGTTTATAGGCAACTGAAGAAAGTGATCGACACCTATGAATACGACATTGTCCATTGCCATACACCGGTCGGCGGTGTTCTCGCCAGACTGGCGGCGAGGCAGGCACGGCGGCACGGAACAAAGGTGCTGTACACAGCGCACGGATTTCACTTCTGCAAAGGAGCACCAGTGAAAAATTGGCTTCTTTACTATCCGGTCGAGAAATGGCTTTCAGCATATACGGACTGCCTGATTACGATTAATGAAGAGGATTACACACGGGCGAAAGGACTTCAAAGGCCGGGCGGAAGGACGCAGAAAATTCACGGCATTGGCGTCAATACCGAGCGTTTCCGGCCAGTCAGTCCGATAGAGCAGCAAAGACTCAGAGAAAAGCACGGGTTCCGTGAAGATGATTTTATATTGGTTTATCCGGCTGAGCTCAATCTGAACAAAAACCAGAAGCAGTTAATTGAAGCCGCAGCCTTGCTAAAAGAAAAAATTCCCTCGCTCCGCCTTGTGTTTGCCGGGGAAGGGGCAATGGAACAAACGTATCAAACGTTAGCTGAAAAGCTTGGCGCCTCCGCCAATGTCTGTTTTTACGGCTTTTGCAGCGACATACATGAGCTGATTCAGCTTGCGGATGTATCTGTCGCATCCAGCATTAGAGAGGGCCTCGGCATGAATGTGCTTGAGGGAATGGCGGCAGAAAAACCGGCGATCGCCACAGATAATCGCGGGCATCGGGAAATCATTCGCGACGGAGAAAACGGTTTTCTGATCAAAATCGGTGACAGTGCTGCTTTTGCCCGCCGGATTGAACAGCTTTACCATAAGCCGGAGCTCTGCCGAAAGCTGGGACAGGAAGGCCGAAAAACAGCCTTGCGCTTCTCGGAGGCGCGAACGGTGGAAGAAATGGCAGATATTTATTCCGCGTACATGGATATGGATACAAAGGAGAAAAGCGTATGAACTCAGGACCGAAAGTTTCTGTCATTATGGGCATTTATAATTGCGAACGCACTTTGGCAGAAAGCATAGAATCCATTCTCAGCCAATCCTATAAAAATTGGGAGCTGATTTTGTGCGATGATGCGTCAACAGACGGCACGCTCCGTATCGCGAAGCAGTATGCCGCTCATTACAGCGACCGCATCAAACTGATTCAAAACAAAACAAATAAGCGGCTTGCCGCATCATTAAATCATTGTCTTTCGCATGCGACAGGCGATTATATCGCACGTCAGGACGGAGATGACCTTTCGTTTCCGCGCCGTCTGGAAAAGCAGGTCGCGTTTTTAGAAAAGCACCGACACTATCAGGTGGTTGGCACCGGCATGCTTGTGTTTGATGAATTTGGCGTAAGAGGCACCCGCATTCTGCCTTCTGTTCCGGAGCCGGGCATCATGGCAAAAGGGACTCCATTTTGCCACGGCACGATTATGATGAGAGCGAGTGCCTACCGCACGCTGAAAGGCTACCGGTCGGTGCGGCGGACGAGACGAATGGAAGATATTGATTTGTGGCTTCGCTTTTTTGAAGAGGGCTTCAGGGGCTATAATCTTCAGGAAGCCTTGTATAAAGTGAGGGAAGACAGCGATGCATTCAAACGGCGGTCATTTACGTATTCAATCGACAATGCCATCCTTGTCTATCAGGCGTGCAGACGCTTGAAGCTTCCTTTATCTGATTACATATATATCGCAAAACCGTTAATCCGCGCCTTTATGCCTGCAGCCGTGATGAATCGCTACCACAAAAAAAGAGTAATGAACCAAAAGGAAGGGCTTGTCAAGCATGAATAGCAGCCAAAAACGCGTGCTCCATGTTCTCAGCGGCATGAACAGGGGCGGCGCGGAAACCATGGTGATGAATTTATATCGGAAAATGGACAAAAGCAAAGTGCAATTTGACTTTTTAACGTATCGAAATGATCCGTGCGCTTACGATGAAGAGATTTTATCTTTAGGCGGGCGGCTTTTTTATGTCCCGAGCATTGGGCAAAGCAATCCCCTTACATTTGTGAGGAATGTGAGAAACGCGATAAAAGAAAACGGGCCGTTCAGCGCCGTTCATGCGCACACGGATTTCCAAACGGGTTTTATCGCCCTTGCGGCAAGGCTCGCCGGAGTGCCGGTCAGGGTATGCCATTCCCACAATACGTCTTGGAAGACCGGCTTCAATTGGAAGGATCGCTTGCAGCTGATGGTGTTCAGGCGGCTCATTTTGGCAAATGCGACAGCGCTGTGTGCCTGCGGAGAGGATGCGGGCAGGTTTTTATTTGGACAGTCCAATATGGAGCGGGAGTGTGTTCACCTTCTTCCTAACGGGATTGACCTTGAGTTGTTCGCCCCAAATGGGCAGGCGGCTGATGAAGAAAAAGCAGCACGCGGCATTGCAGCTGACCGGCTCATCATCGGCCATGTGGCCCGGTTTCATGAAGTGAAAAACCACGCGTTCCTGCTGAAACTTGCCGCACATCTCAAAGAAAGAGGCGTTCGCTTTCAGCTCGTTCTGGCGGGAGACGGGCCGTTGCGCGGGGAGATAGAGGAGGAGGCGCGGCGGCAGAATTTGCTTTCAGACGTCCTCTTTTTAGGCACGGAAGAACGGATCCATGAACTGATGCGAACATTCGATGTATTTGTCATGCCGTCTCTGTACGAAGGCTTGCCGGTTGTGCTTGTGGAAGCGCAGGCGTCGGGGCTTCCATGCATCATTTCAGACAGCATTACAGAAAAAGTCGACGCCGGTCTCGGGCTTGTCACAAGATTAAGTCTTTCTGAGCCGATCAGCGTCTGGGCTGAAACCATTGCAAGGGCGGCCGCCGCAGGCAGGCCGAAGCGTGAGTTCATCAAAGAAACACTCGCTCAACTTGGCTACGATGCACAGCAAAATGTAGGAGCGCTGCTGAATGTATACAACATCAGCACGGAAAAGGACCATAACCGATGATTGTATATGCCGTCAATATGGGGATTGTATTTATTTGGTCTTGGTTCGCTAAAATGTGCGGCGGCCGTGACGATTCGCTTGCCACGGGGTATCGGCCGAATAAGCTTTTGATCTGGATTCCGCTCGCTTCACTTGTGCTCGTGTCAGGTCTCCGCTATCGAGTCGGCACGGATTTTCAGACGTATACGCTGCTGTACGAATTGGCGGGCGATTATCAAAATGTGTGGCAGATATTCGGTTTCGGCACAGCAAAAACAGCGACAGATCCGGGGTTTACCGCACTCCTTTGGCTGATGAATTTCATCACGGAAGATCCTCAAATCATGTATTTTACGGTGGCGGTCGTGACCTACAGCTTTATTATGAAGACACTCGCCGACTATGGCAGGCCGTTTGAGCTGAGTGTCTTTTTGTTTTTGGGAACCTTTCATTACTACGCGTCTTTTAACGGCATCAGGCAATACATGGTCGCAGCTGTTTTGTTTTGGGCGATCCGTTATATCATTAGCGGGAACTGGAAGCGATATTTCCTGATTGTGCTGGTCAGCTCGCTCTTTCATTCGTCGGCGCTGATTATGATTCCAGTGTACTTTATTGTCAGAAGAAAAGCCTGGTCACCGGCGATATTCGGCCTATCCGCTTTATTTCTCGGCATGACATTTTTATATCAAAAATTTATTTCTGTGTTTGTCGTTGTACTTGAAAACAGCTCATACAGCCATTATGAAAAATGGCTCATGACGAACACAAATGGAATGAATGTGATCAAAATCGCTGTTTTGGTTCTGCCGCTGTTCCTTGCATTTTGCTATAAAGAACGACTGCGGAGTCTGTGGCCGCAAATTGATATTGTCGTCAATTTGTGCCTGCTAGGTTTTTTGTTCGGCCTTTTGGCCACAAAGGACGTGATTTTTGCCAGATTCAATATTTATTTCGGTCTGTATCAAATGATCCTAGTCCCTTATTTTGTCAGGATATTTGATGAAAAATCGAACGCCCTTATCTATATTGCTATCATTGTTTGTTATTTTCTTTACAGTTATTTGCTTATGCCGGTTGATTCATCCGTTCTGCCTTACAGAACGATTTTTTCCCGGTAATTTATGCAAGAGGAGCCGGTCATTATGGAAACACCTGCGGTTAGTCTGTTAGTCGCTGTTTATAACACAGAAACATATATCAGAACGTGTCTCGAATCCCTGCGGAACCAGACAGTGGACAATATAGAAATCATCATTGTTAATGACGGTTCAGCAGACGCCAGCCCGGATATCGCAGAAGAATACGCCAATATGGACAACAGGTTCAAGGTGATTCATCAAGAGAACCAGGGTCTCGGTGCGGTTCGGAATAAAGGCATTGAGGCGGCACGCGGCGAATTTATCGCGTTTATCGATTCAGATGATTGGATCGAACCTGATTATTGCGAGCAGATGCTCCGGGCAGCAGGCGATGAAACTGATCTGGTCATTTGCAATTACGCCGCAGAGTTTGAGGACACTGGCAAAACCATGGACTCAGACATTGCCCAAACCTATCAGGATCAGCCGAAGGAGCACTATATCAAGGCGTTATTCGAAGGGAAGGTCAGAGGGTTTTCATGGAACAAACTGTACAGAAGAAGCATGATTGAAGCTCATCGGCTGTCGTTTCCGCTCCGAGGCGAGCTGGAGCATGTCGAGGATCAGTTTTTCAGCTTCAGGGCTCATTTTTTCGCCCGCTCAGTATCCTACGTAAAAACGCCGCTCTATCATTACCGAATTCACCTTTCCTCCATTGTGCAGCGCTATCAGAAAAAATTGTTTGAATCAGGACTTGCGCTGTATGAGGCGAATGCGGCGTTTTTACAGGAGAACAACAAACTGGAGGAGTATCGCAAGGAGCTTGATACCTTTATCGTTCTTCACAGCAGCATCTGTATGCTGAATGAATGGAAAACGAGCGGCAGCCGCCGGCTGTTTGAAAAGCTTAGAAATGTTGGCGTGATATGCGCGGACCCGGTGTTTCAAGAAAGTCTTTCAAAAACGGGTACCGCTCCTTTTGACGCAAAACGGTCATGCCTGCTTCTGATGGCGAAATACAGAATGATTCCGTTCGTCGCTATGGCATCGGCTGTGTATCAGCGGGTGATCGAGTACAAAATGAGAAACAGAGGGTGAGGACATGTCGTTACAATCGTTGAAAATCAATTTTGCAGAATGGCTGCTGCTTAAGGTCAAATACCCGTCCCAATATTGGCTGGGAGCGGCAGATCAGCCGGTAAAGGCCGCAGCACATCAGAAAAAAATCATACTGACCCTGCTGCCGTCCCATGACAATTTGGGAGATCATGCAATTGCTTATGCCAGCAAGGCATTTCTTGAGCAAGAATACCCGGACTTTGACATCGTCGAGGTCGATATGAAGGACATTTACAAATCAGCAAAAAAACTGATCCACTCGCGCCATCCGGAGGATATGGTCTTTATCATCGGCGGCGGAAACATGGGGGATTTATACCGTTATGAGGAGTGGACGCGCCGCTTCATCATTAAAACATTCCGTGACTATCGGGTTGTCCAGCTTCCGGCAACGGCCCATTTTTCTGACACGAAAAAAGGGCGCAAAGAGCTGAAACGGGCACAGAAAATTTATAATGCGCACCCCGGCCTATTGCTCATGGCACGGGATGAAACAACGTATCAATTTATGAAACAGCATTTTCAAGAAAAGACAATTTTGAAGCAGCCGGACATGGTGCTGTATTTAGACAGAAGCAAGACCCCCGCAGAACGCGAAGGGGTTTATATATGTTTGCGCGAGGATCAGGAAAGCGTGCTTCAGGAGGACCAGAGGAACCGGGTCAAGGCTGCGCTATTTGAGGAATTCGGCGAGATCAAATCCTTTACGACAACGATCGGCCGCCGGGTCAGCCGGGATACACGCGAACAAGAACTTGAAGCACTGTGGTCTAAGCTGCAAAGCGCAGAAGCCGTCGTCACTGACAGGCTTCATGGCATGATTTTTTGCGCGCTGACAGGAACGCCATGTGTTGTCATTCGCTCCTTTGACCATAAGGTGATGGAGGGCTATCAATGGCTTAAAGACATCCCGTTCATGAAGCTGATAGAACATCCGGAGCCAGAGCGCGTAACAGCCGCAGTCAATGAGCTTTTAACAAAAGAAACACCCCGTGCAGGCTTTCCGAGAGATGTGTATTTTAAAGGTCTGCGTGACAAAATCAGCGGTGAAGCGCAATGATCCCGCTCGTCAGCATTATTGTCCCGATGTATAATGTTGAACCATTTATAGAAGAGTGCATTGATTCTTTGCTTTGCCAAACGCTTTCTGATATTGAAATCATCCTCGTGAATGACGGAACAACGGATCGTTCAGGCGAGATTGCAGAGGACTATGCAAAACGGGATGCGAGAATCCGGGTCATTCATCAGGCAAACGGCGGGCTTAGTTCAGCGCGAAATACGGGAATAAAGGCCGCGCGGGGCACTTACATCGGCTTTGTAGACGGAGACGATTATGTATTATCCGCCATGTTCCAGAGGCTGGCTGAAGAAGCGGAGCAAAATCAGCTTGACATCGCCGGATGCGGTTTTTACAAGCAGTCATCGGACAGGCGGACATATGTGCCGCCGCAGCTTGAGGCAAACCGCGTGCTGACAAAACGAGAAATGACTGAACGGCTTAAACATGCTCACGAAACGAGATTTATCTGGTATGTATGGCGTTATCTTTACCGCCGTGAGCTTTTTGAGAGAGCGAATCTGTTGTTTGATGAAGACATCCGTTTTGCTGAAGACTCTCCCTTCAATTTGTCCGCTTTTTGCGAAGCGGAGCGGGTGAAAATGCTTGATGAAGGATTGTACATTTATCGTGAAAACCCGAACAGCCTGACAGAAATTCCTTATAAGCCGGCGATGGATGAACATCTTCAAAAACAATATCAGGCTAAAATCGCATTCTACAATCACTACGGCTTAGCAGGCGCATGTAAAGAAGATTTGAATGTGTACATTTGCAGGCATCAGCTTCCGATGCTTTTGGCAAATGCCTGTGCTTCTCCGAATTCGCCGAAAGACATCAAAAAGAAGATCAGACAGATTTTATCCTATGACATGGTGCGGCAGGCTGTCAGACATACACCGTTTCAGCATGAGAAATTATTAAGAGGAGAGCGTTTGGTATTAGCACTGTGTAAATGGCGGCTCACTTTTCTCATCAAGCTGTTTTTCGAGCATCGGGGGACAATGAAAGGCAGTGCGAAGCAGGCATGAAATTCACGATAAACTTCAGCGCTAATCTCACGGCTTTTCTGTTGTCTGTTTTCCTATCGGTTTGGATGACGCCTTTTATTGTCAAAACGCTTGGTGTGGAAGCGTTTGGCTTTGTTCACTTGACACAAAATGTGATTAATTACTTTTCGGTTATCACCGTGGCGCTCAGCTCGGTTGTTGTTCGGTTCTTTTCTGTTGCTGCCCACAGGGGAGAGCGGGAGAAAGCAAATGCGTATATCAGCAATTATTTAGCGGCCTCTGTTTTGATTTCGTTGCTGCTCTTGCTGCCGCTTGCGGGTTCGGCTTTTTTTATTGACCGCGTCATGAATGTGCCGCAAGCGCTTTTGGCTGATGTGCGTTTGTCGATTTTAATCGGCAGTTTGCTGTTTATTTTAACGTTTCTGATGGCGGGTTTCGGTGCTGCACCATTTTATGCCAACCGCCTTTATATCACTAGTTCCATTCAGGCGGTGCAAATGCTTATACGGGTGCTGTCTGTGCTGCTCCTGTTTGCATGCTTTGCGCCGAAAATCTGGCAGATCCAGCTTGCAGCTTTAGCTGGTGCTGTCATTGCGTCTGTGCTGTCTTTCTATTTCTTCAAAAAACTGATTCCGTGGTTTTCGTTTCGTATGAAGGATCTTTCATTCCGCACAAGCAAGGAGCTGTTTCAAGCGGGCGTATGGAGCTCCGTCAATCAAATCGGCGTCCTGCTTTTTTTGCAGATTGATCTGTTAACCGCCAATTTGATGCTGGGGGCGTCCGCATCCGGGAAATACGCGGCAATTATCCAGTTTCCGCTGCTTTTGCGCAGCTTGGCCGGAACGGTCGCATCCCTGTTTGCGCCTATCATGACTTCATATTATTCAAAAGGCGATATGGACGGATTGATGAATTACGCCAATAAGGCAGTGAGGCTCAATGGTGTTTTGCTTGCACTTCCTGCTGCCTTATTGGGCGGATTGGCGGGACCTTTTTTGACAATCTGGCTCGGACCGTCCTTTTCGTCGATAGCACCGCTTTTATTTATTCATGCCGGATACTTGGTTGTCAGTCTCGCCTTTATGCCGCTGTTTTATATATGGACCGCTTTTAATCAACAAAAAACACCGGCGATTGTTACCCTGCTGTTAGGTGCGGTGAATGTGGTGCTGGCGGTCACGCTGAGCGGGCCGGCTCATCTCGGTCTGTACGGCATAACATTGGCAGGGGCCATTTCTCTTATTTTAAAAAATGCCATCTTTACGCCGCTTTACGTATCCCGCATTACAGGCTGCAAAAAGCACGTGTTCTTTAAAGGTATCATCGGGCCTCTTTCAGCCGCTGTGTTTGCCTGGACGGTCTGTAAGGCAATTCAGTTCATTGTGAAGATTGACAGCTGGCCGTCATTGATAGCGACGGGAGTGACAGTCAGCTTTTTCTACGCTGTTTTCGCTTTTATGCTCGTTTGTACAAAAGAGGAAAGACAGCTGGTATTAAAACGGTTTCGAAAAACGAAAGGAGCTGTGAATCTTTGATCCTGAAACGACTTTTTGATCTGACGGCCGCCATTTTTTTGTTGTGCTGTACAAGTGTGATCATTCTGTTCACCATCGCCGTTGTCAGGCTGAAAATAGGATCACCCGTCTTCTTTAAGCAAGTAAGGCCAGGCCTGCACGGCAAACCGTTCACCCTATATAAGTTCCGGACAATGACGGATGAACGAGACAGTGAAGGAAATCTGCTGCCCGATGAAGTCCGGCTGACGAAAACGGGCAGGCTGATCAGAAAGCTGAGCATTGATGAGCTTCCGCAGCTCCTGAATGTCCTGAAGGGCGATCTGAGCCTTGTCGGGCCGCGGCCGCTTTTGATGGACTATCTGCCCCTTTATACAGAAAAACAGGCACGGCGCCATGAGGTGAAGCCGGGTATCACAGGTTGGGCGCAAATCAATGGCAGAAACGCGATTTCCTGGGAAAAGAAATTTGAATTAGATGTTTGGTACGTTGACAACCGGTCATTTTTTCTCGATTTGAAAATTTTATGTTTGACGGTGCGAAAGGTCCTTGTTTCAGAAGGGATTCAGCAAACCAATCATGTGACCGCGGAACGGTTTACCGGAAGCGGAGATGTGTCCTCATGAAAAATGTGGCCATTGTGGGTGACGGCGGACACGGAAAGGTGATCAGAGAGCTGATAAACGCCCGTTCAGATACGCGCTTAGCCGCGGTGCTGGATGATAAATTCAAAACGTTCGAAGGTGGAAAAGAATGGTACACAGGACCGCCGGAAGCCGTTACTGAACTGCGCAGGCTCATTCCTGATGTGCTGTTTCTGATTGCTGTTGGGAATAACAGTGTCAGAAAACAGCTGGCGGAGCGACTGGGACTGAGGAAAGATGATTTTATTACATTGATTCACCCGTCAGCCATCGTCAGCAGGTCGGCTGTCATTGGGGAAGGGACAGTAATTATGGCGGGCGCGATCATTCAGGCGGATGCGCGCATCGGCGCTCATTGCATCATCAATACGGGTGCAGTGGCAGAGCACGATAATCAAATCAGCGATTACGTTCATCTGTCCCCGCGTGTCACGCTGTCAGGAGCGGTTTCCGTTCAGGAAGGCGCTCACGTCGGAACTGGTGCATCCGTCATACCGCAGATCACAATCGGGGCTTGGAGCATTGTCGGAGCCGGCTCCGCGGTGATTCGTCCCATACCGGACAGGGTAACGGCGGCCGGTGCTCCGGCACGCATCATTTCTTCCATTCAAACATCAAACAAAGGATGATTCTATGCATAAAAAAATCTACTTATCTCCCCCTCATATGAGCGGCAGGGAGCAGCACTATATTTCAGAAGCCTTTCGCTCAAACTGGATCGCGCCGCTTGGGCCGCTCGTGAATACATTTGAAGAACAGCTGGCAGAACGAGTCAGTGTAAAAGCAGCAGCTGCGGTCAGCTCAGGAACGGCGGCGATTCATCTCGCGCTGCGTTTACTTGAGGTAAAAGAAGGTGACAGCGTGTTTTGCCAGTCCTTCACATTTGTAGCAACCGCCAATCCGATTCTATATGAAAAAGCGGTGCCCGTCTTTATTGATTCTGAGCCTGATACGTGGAATATGTCGCCGACAGCCCTTGAAAGAGCATTGGAGGAAGCGAAAAGAAATGGAACACTGCCAAAAGCGGTGATTGCCGTCAATCTATATGGGCAGAGCGCGAAAATGGATGAAATCGTAAGCCTGTGTGATGCATACGGAGTTCCTGTCATTGAGGACGCAGCCGAATCTCTCGGCACAGTCTATAAAGGGAAGCAAAGCGGAACTTTCGGGCGCTTCGGCATTTTTTCATTTAACGGGAACAAAATCATTACCACATCAGGGGGAGGGATGCTCGTTTCAAATGATGAAGCAGCAATTGAAAAAGCAAGATTTCTCGCTTCGCAGGCACGAGAGCCAGCTGTTCATTATCAGCACAGTCAAATTGGACATAATTACAGGCTGAGCAATATCTTAGCCGGCGTCGGCATTGCCCAGCTTGAGGTGCTGGATGAGCGAGTGGAGAAAAGAAGGACCATTTTCACGAGATACAAAAAAGCGCTCGGTCACATAGACGGCGTCCGCTTTATGCCGGAGTACGCAGCAGGCGTATCCAACCGATGGCTCACCACGCTCACACTTGATAACGGGCTCAGCCCATATGACGTAGTTCATCGTCTTGCTGAAGAAAACATTGAAGCCCGTCCGCTGTGGAAGCCGCTCCATACCCAGCCGCTGTTCGATCCGGCTTTATTTTATTCTCATGAAGATACAGGAAGCGTATGCGAAGATCTGTTCAAGCGGGGAATCTGTCTCCCATCAGGATCCAATATGACAGAAGATGAGCAAGACCGGGTCATTGATGTGCTACTGCACTTATTCCAAACTGCCGAGGTGAAGAAATGGACAGCAAGCATTCGATGATCAGCCTGAAGCAGAAACTGTCCGGGCTGCTCGACGTCATTCCGAAACAATCAGAGATTATATATGCTGACTATCCTCTATATGGGAATGTAGGGGATTTATTTATTATGAAAGGAACAGAAGCCTTCTTTAAAGAACACGGGATTCGGGTCAGAAAACGCTGGAATCCTGACAATTTTCCAGTCGGGCGAAAGCTGGATCCTAATCTCATCATCGTCTGCCAGGGAGGCGGAAACTTCGGGGATCTGTATCCGTATTATCAAGGCTTTAGAGAGAAAATCGTCCAAACCTATCCGAACCACAAAATTGTGATCCTGCCGCAATCGATTTATTTTCAAAACAAAGACAACCTCAAACGGACGGCAGAGATATTTTCTAAGCATGCGAACCTTCACATCATGACAAGGGAAAAAGCCTCCTATGCTACGGCACAGGCTTATTTTTCAAAAAATCACATTCAGCTTCTGCCTGATATGGCTCATCAGCTGTTTCCCGTCATTCCCACGCAGCAGCCGTCCAATCAAAAGCTGAGATTTATCAGAACAGATCATGAAGCAAACCAGGCGCTTCAGGAACACACAGAAGCGGAAAGCTACGACTGGCGCACGGTCCTGTCAGCTTCAGACCGCCGGACGATTGCTTTTCTCCAAACGCTGAACGTCCTGAATAAAAAAGCAGGCAACCCTTTGCCCATTGCGTATATATGGGAAAAATACTCGGATTATATCGTCCAAAAAGCCATTCGGTTTTTCAGCCGTTACGAATCGGTGGAAACGTCAAGGCTGCACGGCCACATCTTGTCTTCTCTTCTTCAAAAAGAAAACACGGTCATTGATAATTCTTATGGGAAAAACGCCAATTACTTTCATACCTGGATGGAAGGAGTGCCGAGCACCCGGCTCATCCAGCACGCCTCAAAGAAGGAAAACCTTCCTGCTCACATGTGAGCGGAAGGTTTATTTTGATTCTCCACGTTTGACTTTGTTGTATGCTTCATCTAAATGCTGAATCCGTTTCAGGACAACTGCGTTTTTCGTCAGCTGGTCCTGCACGAGTGTTGAGACAACAGAACGGTAGTAGCTGTTCATCGCGTGGATTTTATCCTCAGACTGATTCATTTCAATATGCTGTTTTAAATTCTCAATAAAATAAGGGACGGAAAAAAGTTCAGACATTTCTTTGGCAGCTCCTTTTTCATAAATGTATACGGTGTGATCTCAATCATGTACAATGAAGAAAGGGGAGTGAGCATGATGGATATGAAACTTCAGCAAGTACAAGTATTAAAGCCTCAACTGACACAGGAGCTCAGGCAGGCCATCACACTGCTTGGCTATCATTCGGCAGAACTCGCCGAGTACATTGATGAGCTCTCACTGGAAAACCCTCTTATAGAACGAAAGGAAACAGACACACCGCCACTATCTTACCATAAAACAAACAAAAACAGGATGAATGCACAGGAAGCGGGCCTTCAATTAAGTAATCCGCAAAAAACATTGCAGGATGCGTTAAAACAGCAGTCACTCGATATGAATCTGACCAACACTGAAAAAAAGATTTTTAATTATCTGATTCATTCGCTTGATTCAAACGGGTACTTGGAAGAAGATGTGGAGGAGGCAGCACGGCGCCTATCTGTATCGGCTAAGGAAACGGAGGCTGTTTTGGCAAAACTCCAGTCATTAGAACCGGCTGGAATCGGTGCGAGATCTTTGCAGGAATGCATCCTTCTTCAATTACAGCGGCTGCCGAACAGAAATGAACAAGCGGAAATGCTGGTTTCAGCTCATTTTGATGCTTTTGCGCAAAAAAAATGGAAAGCGCTTTCAGTGGAGACAGGAATTCCGCTTCATACCATTCAAGATATCTCAGATGATATCGCGGCTCTTCATCCTAGACCTGGCCTTCTGTTTGCCCGGCCAGAGCAAGATGTGTATATTGAGCCTGACATTTTTATCACCGTAAAAAACGGGCACATCGCAGCGGAACTGAATACCCGCTCGTTTCCCGAGATCGATCTGCATCCGCAGTATAGAACGCTTTTATCATCCGGCTCCTGTCAGGATACTGTCTCCTATTTATCTGCGAAATATCAGGAGTGGCGCTGGCTGAGCCGCGCGCTGCGGCAGCGAAAACAGACAATCACGAGAATTATCAATGAACTGATCACACGCCAAAAGGATTTCTTTCTGAAAGGGCGAAGCGCAATGAAGCCGCTGACTCTCAGAGAGGTGGCGGACTGTCTAAGCCTTCATGAATCAACTGTGAGCCGGGCCATTAAAGGGAAAACAATACAAACGCCTTACGGGCTGTTTGAGATGAAGCTCTTTTTCTCAGCAAAAGCCGAGGCTTCAGGAGAGGGAGATGCGTCGAATTATGCAGTCAAAATGCATCTTGAAGACCTGATCAATCAAGAGGACAAAACAAAACCGCTTTCAGATCAAAAGCTTGTCGATTTGCTGTATGAACAACACGGCATCCAAATCTCGAGACGCACCGTGGCAAAATATCGCGATCAAATGAATATTCCGTCATCGGCAGCGAGAAAGCGATATAAATAAAATCCTCCCTAGACGGGAGGATTTTTTTAAGGAATCATCCAGCTGAATACGTGATGCTGCAAAAAGGTGATGATACAAACGAGCAGCAGCAAAAACAGACTGTGTTTAATCGTAAAGCGGAAAAGATCTGACTCCTTTCCAGCGAGGCCTACCGCGGCGCACGCCACCGCAATCGACTGCGGCGAAATCATTTTTCCTGTGACACCTCCTGAAGAGTTGGCGGCCACAGACAGAACGGGGTCCATGCCGACTGATAATGCGGTGACTTTCTGCAGGTTGCCGAACAGCAGGTTGGCGGAAGTATCCGAGCCGGTAATGAAGACGCCGAGCCAGCCGAGAACGGGCGAAAAGAAGGTAAACATCGAACCTGTCAGCGCGAGTGTCATCCCGAGTGTCGTGCTCATTCCCGAGGAGTTGGTGACATAGGCAAAACCAACGACAGAAGCAATGGTCAAAATCGGAAGCTTCAATTCTTGGACTGTTTCTTTAAAAACGGTTCCCCACTCTTTCCACGAAATCGCCGTGATGAACTTTGACAGCACTGCGGCAATCAATATCGCGGTGCCGGCTGAACCAAGCACCTCCAACTTGTAAACCGCTTCAATCGGCGTACCGTCAGCATTGACAATCCGATTGTTCAAAAAAGGCACACCGGGGGCAAAAGTCAGTTTTTCTCCAACAGCATTCAGCCACTTTAAGAACACCGCAGAGCCTTCATAATGCCCGGTCAGTGCAGATTTGACAGATGGAATACCCCATACAGAAATCATCGCCGTCAGCAGCAGAAATGGCGACCAAGCCTTAAAAATCTGTCCGCCGCTGTACGCAGGCGCCGCCGGATTTGTGCGCGCCGTTTCAATTGAGGCGGCCGACTCTTGTTCACCGGCAAACCGGAATGTTGTTTTCGGCTTCCACCATTTCAAAAACACAGCAAGTGCAGCCATTGAAACAAGAGCTGACAAAACATCAGGCAGCTCAGGCCCTAAAAAATTGGAACTGAGATATTGAACAACAGCAAAGGAAACACCGGATACGAGAATCGCCGGCCAGATCTCCAAGGCTTTCCTGAACCCGCTCATGATGATGATTAAATAAAGAGGAATAAATACGGATAAAAACGGCAGCTGCCGCCCGACCATTTGCGAAATCTCCATCGCCGGAATCCCTGTCGGCCCTTCTACGGCTGTAATTGGAATCCCAATTGCCCCAAAGGCAACCGGCGCCGTATTGGCGATCAAACAGATCCCCGCAGCATAAAGAGGATTAAAGCCGAGACCGACCAGCAGCGCGGCAGAAATGGCGACCGGCGCTCCGAAGCCTGCTGCCCCTTCTAAAAAAGCCCCGAATGAAAAAGCGATCAAGAGAGCTTGAAGCCGTCGGTCATCAGTAATCGAGAGAACAGAGCTGCGAATGATATCAAACTGTCCCGTTTTCACAGTGATTTTATACAAAAAAACAGACGTCACAATGATCCAGCCGATCGGCAACAATCCGTATACGGCTCCTTGTGTCGCGGACATCAGCGCTTTTTCCGCCGGCATCCGATAAACCAATACAGCAATGATAAGGGCGATTCCCAATGTGGCCAAGCCTGCTGTATACCCCTTCATCCGTTTAATCGCGAGTGCCCAAAAAAAGAAAATAATCGGTACAAGTGCGGCAAGCGCTGATAATAGCAAATTTCCCCCTATAGGCGTATATGCCTGTGTCCATTGCATCCCCAAACCCCTCCTTGAAACATAAACTGGCGCCATATGTAAGCGATTTCTATAGATGATATGATCATCTGATGACTGGGTAATAAGACCAGTTACCTAGCATTATATTTTGAAAAAAATCAAAGTACAAGACTTTTTGACAAAATAGTCAAAATCTTTTGGCGGCCCACAAAACAGAGTATAATAGATCGTAAACAGCCAGACCTACAAGTTACGGGGTGAATTGCATTGAAATACAAACAGATTAAAACAAAAAAAATATATGAAGAAGTAGCGGATGCCCTATTAGATATGATCAAAAACGGCGAATTGAAGCCGGGGGATAAACTGGACTCTGTTCAGGCGCTTGCTGAGAGCTTTCAAGTCAGCCGTTCAGCGGTTCGCGAAGCACTTTCTGCGCTAAAGGCGATGGGGCTTGTCGAAATGAAACAGGGAGAAGGTACGTATCTGAAGGAATTTGAGCTCAATCAAATCTCTCAGCCGCTCTCAGCGGCCCTTCTGATGAAAAAAGAGGACGTCAAGCAGCTGCTCGAGGTCAGAAAACTGCTTGAAATCGGCGTGGCTTCACTAGCGGCTGAAAAAAGGACAGAAGCAGATCTCGAAAGAATTCAGGATGCACTAAAGGAAATGGGCAGCATTGAAGCGGACGGGGAGCTGGGAGAGAAAGCAGACTTCGCATTTCATCTTGCGCTTGCGGACGCTTCTCAAAATGAACTTCTTAAACACTTGATGAATCACGTGTCATCATTGCTGCTGGAAACAATGAGGGAAACGAGGAAAATCTGGCTGTTTTCCAAGAAGACCTCCGTTCAGCGGCTGTACGAGGAGCACGAACGGATTTACAATGCTGTGGCTGCCGGGAACGGTGTACAGGCGGAAGCCGCCATGCTGGCGCATTTGACGAATGTGGAAGATGTGCTTTCGGGATATTTCGAGGAAAATGTGCAATAACCAACTCATTTCCCGGGCAATTCCGCCGGTTCCGAATGATACGAACAACTGAGACTGAGCCGCAAATGGTTCAGTCTTTTTACATGGCAGCCAGAGGGATTTGTGCACTTGACATTTGTGAAAAAGAAAGTAAAATATTTTACTAAAACAATGCGAGCTGAATAATGGAGGCAGATGCAATGGCGACAATTAAAGATATCGCGCAGGAAGCGGGATTTTCAATCTCAACCGTTTCCCGCGTTTTAAATAACGATGAAAGCCTTTCTGTTCCTGATGAGACACGGGAGAAAATCTATGAAGCGGCGGAAAAGCTCAATTACCGCAAAAAAACAGTAAGGCCGCTGGTGAAACATATTGCGTTTTTATATTGGCTGACAGATAAAGAAGAATTAGAAGATGTCTATTTTAAAACGATGAGATTAGAAGTAGAGAAACTGGCGAAAGCATTCAATGTCGATATGACCACTTATAAAATAGCGGATGGAATCGAGAGCATTCCTGAACATACAGAAGGGTTTATTGCCGTTGGCACATTTTCAGATGAAGAGCTGGCTTTCCTCAGAAATCTCACTGAAAACGGCGTGTTCATCGATTCAGCTCCTGATCCCGATCATTTTGACTCGGTAAGGCCCGATTTGGCACAAATGACAAGGAAGACGGTAAACATTCTGACTGAGAAGGGGCATAAGAGCATCGGTTTTATCGGCGGCACATACAAAAATCCGAATACCAATCAGGATGAAATGGACATCCGTGAACAAACCTTCAGATCCTATATGAGGGAAAAAGCCATGCTGGACGAGCGCTATATTTTTTGTCATCGCGGATTCTCTGTAGAAAACGGCTACCGCCTGATGTCAGCAGCGATCGACACATTAGGCGATCAGCTTCCGACTGCTTTTATGATTGCAGCGGACCCGATTGCAGTGGGCTGTCTGCAAGCCCTGAACGAAAAAGGAATTGCCATACCAAACAGGGTAAGCATTGTGAGTATCAACAACATCAGCTTCGCGAAGTATGTCTCGCCTCCTCTGACGACGTTTCATATTGATATACATGAATTATGTAAAAATGCTGTTCAATTACTGCTTGAACAAGTGCAGGACAAGAGAAGAACGGTAAAAACATTATATGTGGGCGCAGAATTAATCGTCAGGAAGAGTATGAATTAAGGATGACTTAGGACACTAAGTCATTTTTTATTTAGGTAAAAAAATTTACTCTAGGAGGTAAATAGTTTGTTTACACATTTTCTCAGGCGTGCTATATTATCTTTAAAGCGCTTTCATTCCTACCGAAAGGGTGACAATCAATGAAAATGGCAAAAAAGTGTTCCGTATTCATGCTCTGCGCAGCTGTCAGTTTATCCTTGGCGGCTTGCGGCCCAAAGGAAAGCAGCAGCGCCAAATCGAGTTCAAAAGGGTCAGAGCTTGTTGTATGGGAGGATAAAGAAAAGAGCATCGGCATTAAAGACGCCGTTGCTGCGTTTGAAAAAGAGCATGATGTGAAGGTCAAAGTCGTTGAAAAACCGTATGCCAAGCAGATTGAAGATTTGCGAATGGACGGACCGGCCGGCACAGGCCCTGACGTGTTAACAATGCCAGGGGACCAAATCGGAACCGCTGTCACGGAAGGATTACTCAAGGAATTACATGTCAAAAAAGACGTTCAATCACTTTATACTGACGCTTCCATTCAGTCTCAAATGGTAGATCAAAAGCTTTATGGACTGCCAAAAGCGGTCGAAACGACTGTGCTTTTTTACAACAAAGATCTCATCTCCGAAAAGGAATTGCCCAAAACGCTGGAAGAGTGGTACGGCTATTCCAAAAAGACTGCTGATGGCAGCAAATTTGGCTTTTTAGCCCTATTCGATCAAATTTATTATGCAGAAAGTGTGATGAGCGGATATGGCGGATACATTTTTGGAAAAGCCAAAGATGGGAGCTATAACCCGTCAGACATTGGAATTAATAATGAAGGAGCTGTCAAAGGTGCGGCGCTGATTCAGAAGTTTTACAAAGATGGCCTGTTCCCGGCTGGCATTATTGGAGAACAAGGGATTAACGTATTGGAATCGCTGTTCACAGAAGGAAAAGCCGCCGCAATTATCTCTGGGCCATGGAATGTAGAAGCTTTTTCGAAAGCAGGAATCAATTATGGCATTACGAAACTGCCGAAGCTGGAAAATGGGAAAAACATGAGCTCCTTTATCGGCGTCAAAAGCTACAACGTTAGTGCATTTTCAAAGAATGAAGAGCTGGCGCAAGAATTAGCCGTTTTCCTGGCAAATGAAAAAAATTCTAAAACACGATATGAAGAAACGAAAGAAGTCCCTGCTGTGAAATCCCTAGCCAATGACCCGGCTATTATGAAAAGCGAGGCGGCACGAGCTGTTACTGAACAATCCCGTTTCTCAGAGCCAACACCAAATATTCCGGAAATGAATGAAATATGGACGCCGGCTGATTCAGCATTACAGACGGTTGCAACAGGGAAGGCAGATCCGAAACAAGCATTGGATCAAGCAGCTGAAACGGCCAAAGGACAAATTAAGGCAAAGCACAGCGGAAAATAAAGAGAAAGCTAGATTTGTATTGTAAGAGAGGTGAAAACGGTGCAGCATCGTCAAGTCGCTTTGTTGCTTTCTATCATTCCGGGACTCGGGCAATTTTATAACAAGCAATGGATAAAAGGTATTGTCTTTCTTTTCTTAGGCGCATCGTTTTTTGCGGTCTTTGGAGATCTGCTCAATATGGGGTTTTGGGGAATCTTTACACTGGGAACAGAAGTGCCGCGGGATAATTCCGTTTTTCTGCTGGCGGAAGGAATTATTGCTGTCATCGTGACCTGCTTTGGCCTTGCGGTGTATTATGTAAATCTTCGCGATGCGTTCCAAAGCGGAAAACAGCGTGATGAAAACAAGCCATTAAGTTCCTTAAAGGAACAATACCGGCATATCATTTCTGAGGGCTATCCATATGTCGTCAGCGGCCCATCTTTGTTTATTTTAATTTTCGCCGTGATCTTTCCTATCTTATTCAGCTTTGCATTAGCGTTTACAAACTATGATTTGTATCATTCTCCTCCTGCAAAATTAATTGATTGGGTCGGTTTTCAAACGTTCGCAAATATTTTCACAGTTGATATTTGGAGGTCGACTTTTTTTGATGTACTGGCTTGGACGGTGGTTTGGACACTTGCTGCATCCACACTGCAAGTCAGCTTGGGGATTTTTCTCGCGATCATTGTTAACCAGAAAGACCTTCGGTTTAAACGTTTTTTTCGGACGATTCTGATTTTGCCATGGGCCGTTCCCGGTTTTGTGACGATTTTAATTTTTGCGGGAATGTTTAATGATAGTTTCGGTGCGATGAATCACGATATCTTGGCTTTCTTCGGGATAGATCCGCTTCCGTGGATGACAGATGCCAATTGGTCGAGGCTTGCATTGATTCTCATGCAGGGCTGGCTTGGATTTCCGTACATCTTTCTCGTCTCAACAGGCGTATTGCAATCTATCCCGGACGATCTGTATGAAGCAGCTACGATTGATGGCGCTTCTGTCTTTTCAAAGTTGAGATACATCACGCTCCCAATGGTGTTCATTGCAATGGCTCCGATTATCATTACCCAGTTTACGTTTAATTTTAATAACTTTAATATTATCTATCTATTCAATGGCGGAGGTCCGGCTGTAACCGGATCAACAGCCGGCGGGACAGATATCCTCGTTTCATGGATTTATAAATTGACAATGCAGTCCAGCCAATATTCACTTGCTGCGGCTTTAACCATTTTATTATCTGTATTTGTTATCTCCATCGCATTGTGGCAATTCAGACAGACAAAGTCTTTTAAAGAGGGGGCATAAGGTATGCTGGCAGATATGAAAGTCAGAAAATATATCCGTCTCCTTTTCTCTTACTTGTTGCTAGCCTTTATGGCGGTCATCATTGTTTATCCTCTCCTTTGGACGGCAGGCGCAAGCTTTAACCCTGGCAACAGCTTAATCAGTACATCCATCGTTCCGAAGCATCCGACATTCGACCATTACAAGGAATTATTTGCGGGCAAAGAAAGCCTTCAATATGTGCAGTGGTATGTCAACTCAATGAAGATCAGCCTGTTTACAATGGCAGGGTCTTTGCTCTGTGTGACATTTACAGCCTATGCGTTTTCGCGCTTTCGCTTCAAAGGCAGGAAATACGCTTTAACGCTCTTTTTATTGCTGCAGATGATTCCTCAGTTTTCAGCTTTAATTGCCTTGTTTGTGCTGGCGCAAATCTTGGGAATGATCAATAGCCATTGGCTGCTAATCTTGCTTTATATCGGCGGCCTGATCCCGATGAATACGTATTTGATGAAAGGGTACATGGATTCCATTCCGATGGATTTAGACGAAAGCGCCAAGATTGACGGAGCCAGCAGCACCAGAATCTTCTTCCAGATCATTCTGCCATTATCAAAACCGATGGCGGCAGTCGTGGCCATGAACGGCTTTACCGGTCCGCTCGGAGATTTTGTGCTGTCCTCAACCATATTGAGAACGCCTGAATCATATACATTGCCCGTCGGTCTATTCAATTTAGTGAATGATGTCATGGGGGCCAGCTATACGACATTTGCGGCCGGAGCCCTGCTTATCAGCATACCGGTTGCCGTCATCTTTATTATGCTGCAAAAGAATTTTGTGTCCGGATTAACCGCAGGCGGAACGAAGGGCTAAGAGAACAAGGAGGAGAATGTGATGTCAAAGCTTGAAAAAACGCACGTAACAAAAGCAAAATTTATGCTCCATGGGGGAGACTACAACCCCGATCAGTGGCTGGATCGGCCTGATATTTTAGCCGATGATATCAAGCTGATGAAGCTTTCTCATACGAATACGTTTTCTGTCGGCATTTTTGCATGGAGCGCACTTGAGCCGGAGGAGGGCGTATATCAATTTGAATGGCTGGATGATATTTTTGAGCGGATTCACAGTATAGGCGGCCGGGTCATATTAGCAACGCCGAGCGGAGCCCGTCCGGCCTGGCTGTCGCAAACCTATCCGGAAGTTTTGCGCGTCAATGCCTCCCGCGTCAAACAGTTGCACGGCGGAAGGCACAACCACTGCCTCACATCTAAAGTCTACCGAGAAAAGACACGGCACATCAACCGCTTATTAGCAGAACGATACGGAAATCACCCGGCGCTGTTAATGTGGCACATTTCAAACGAATACGGGGGAGATTGCCACTGTGATCTATGCCAGCATGCTTTCCGGGAGTGGCTGAAATCGAAATATGACAACAGCCTCAAGACATTGAACCATGCGTGGTGGACCCCTTTTTGGAGCCATACGTTCAATGACTGGTCACAAATTGAAAGCCCCTCGCCGATCGGTGAAAATGGCTTGCATGGCCTGAATTTGGATTGGCGCCGGTTCGTCACCGATCAAACGATTTCGTTTTATAAAAATGAAATCATTCCGCTGAAAGAATTGACGCCTGATATCCCTATCACAACGAACTTTATGGCTGACACAGCGGATTTGATCCCGTATCAGGGCCTCGACTACAGCAAATTTGCAAAGTATGTCGATGTCATCAGCTGGGACGCTTATCCTGTCTGGCACAATGACTGGGAAAGCACAGCTGATTTGGCGATGAAGGTCGGCTTTATCAATGATCTGTACCGAAGCTTGAAGCAGCAGCCTTTCTTATTAATGGAGTGTACGCCAAGCGCGGTCAATTGGCATAACGTCAACAAGGCAAAGCGCCCGGGCATGAATCTGCTGTCGTCTATGCAAATGATTGCCCACGGTTCGGACAGCGTTCTCTATTTCCAATACCGCAAATCACGGGGGTCATCAGAAAAATTACACGGAGCGGTTGTGGATCATGACAATAGCCCGAAGAACCGCGTCTTTCAAGAAGTGGCCAAGGTAGGCGAGACATTGGAACGGCTGTCCGAAGTTGTCGGAACGAAGAGGCCGGCTCAAACCGCGATTTTATATGACTGGGAAAATCATTGGGCGCTCGAGGATGCTCAGGGGTTTGCGAAGGCGACAAAACGTTATCCGCAAACGCTTCAGCAGCATTACCGCACATTCTGGGAACACGATATCCCTGTCGACGTCATCACGAAAGAACAAGACTTTTCACCTTATAAACTGCTGATCGTCCCGATGCTGTATTTAATCAGCGAGGACACCATTTCCCGTTTAAAAGCGTTTACGGCTGACGGCGGCACCTTAGTCATGACGTATATCAGCGGGATTGTGAATGAGCATGACTTAACATACACAGGCGGATGGCATCCGGATCTTCAAGCTATATTTGGAGTTGAGCCTCTTGAAACGGACACCCTGTATCCGAAGGATCGAAACGCTGTCAGCTACCGCAGCCAAATATATGAAATGAAGGATTATGCAACCGTGATTGATGTAAAGACAGCTTCAGTGGAAGCGGTGTATCAAGAAGATTTTTATGCGCGCACGCCAGCGGTCACAAGCCATGAGTATCAGCAGGGCAAGGCGTATTTTATCGGCGCGCGTTTGGAGGATCAATTTCAGCGTGATTTCTATGAGGGTCTGATCACAGACCTGTCTCTTTCTCCAGTTTTTCCGGTTCGGCACGGAAAAGGCGTCTCCGTACAAGCGAGGCAGGATCAGGACAATGATTATATTTTTGTCATGAATTTTACGGAAGAAAAACAGCTGGTCACGTTTGATCAGAGTGTGAAGGACATAATGACAGGAGACATATTGTCAGGCGACCTGACGATGGAAAAGTATGAAGTAAGAATTGTCGTAAACACACATTAGGCTGATGCTCCGCTCGATATGGGCGGATTCTTTTTTCTATAGAATGAAAACGCTCACTAAGTCTTGGGGGGATGAAATCATGAAAAGCAAAGTGAAAATGTTCTTTGCGGCTGCCATTGTGTGGAGTGCATGTAGTTCAACAGGATATGCCGCTGCCATTGAGAAGGAGAAGCACGTGTCAGAGCTTCGGACAGAGGATCTTTTTGTTAAAAAAGTAGAGGGGATGAACAAGGACTTTATCAAAGGGGCAGATGTATCCAGCGTTATTGCTTTGGAAAACAGCGGTGTCACCTTTTACAATACAAGCGGAAAACGCCAGGACATCTTTACAACCTTAAAACAGGCGGGGGTCAACTATGTTCGCGTCCGCATCTGGAATCACCCGTATGATTCAAATGGCAATGGGTATGGCGGGGGGAACAATGATGTTCAAAAAGCCATCGAAATCGGAAAAAGAGCGACAGCGAACGGAATGAAGGTGCTGGCCGACTTTCACTACTCTGATTTCTGGGCCGATCCAGCGAAACAAAAGGTGCCCAAAGCCTGGGCGAATCTCAGCTTTGAAGCAAAAAAAGCAAAGCTCTATGAGTATACGAAACAAAGCCTGCAAAAGATGATCAAGGAAGGCGTTGACATCGGCATGGTTCAGGTCGGAAATGAAACAACAGGAGGATTTGCCGGTGAGACTGATTGGACGAAGATGTGCCAATTATTTAATGAAGGAAGCCGAGCGGTCAGGGAGACAAATTCAAATATTTTGGTCGCCCTGCATTTTACCAATCCTGAAACGGCTGGAAGGTATTCATTTATTGCGGAAACACTCAGCAAAAACAAAGTGGATTATGATGTGTTTGCGAGCTCCTATTATCCTTTCTGGCATGGGACATTACAAAATTTGACCTCCGTGCTGAAGGCTGTTGCCAATACGTACGGCAAAAAAGTCATGGTGGCGGAGACATCGTACACCTATACCGCTGAGGATGGCGATGGGCATGGAAATACAGCACCAAAAAGCGGGCAGACGCTGCCATATCCAATTTCTGTTCAAGGCCAGGCAACTGCAGTAAGAGATGTAATGGAGGCAGTGGCGAATACGGGCAAAGCAGGACTTGGTGTTTTCTACTGGGAGCCGGCGTGGATTCCAGTCGGGCCGAAGACACAGATAGAGAAAAACAAAGTGTTATGGGAAACATACGGGTCAGGGTGGGCGTCCAGCTATGCTGCTGAATACGACCCTGAAGACGCCGGGAAGTGGTATGGGGGAAGTGCTGTAGATAATCAAGCTTTATTTGATTTTAAAGGACACCCGCTGCCTTCCTTGCAGGTGTTTCAATATGCGGAGTCAGGACATATTCCAAAGAAGCGCTGAAACAGAAAAATCCATGAGATGTAACAAATCATTGTTATGTCTCATGGATCATTTTATTTTACATCAACTAATATAAAACATTCGTCATCACTCTTATGATGAGCTTCCTTTTGATGCTCGAGTGATGTAAGGATTTTCTCCTTCAAGTCTGTGATCGGCGAATCAGGATGATCCTTTAGTAAATCAAATAAATAACATGAAGCCGTAGGATCCATCACGCCATCCGTATACAGAAGCAATCTACCGCCCTCCGTGTATGAAAGGCTGCTTGACTGAAACACTAAGTCTTCAAACATTCCGATCGGAGGCGAGGTAGCGTGAAGCAGATGTTGAGTTCCGCTATCGTCCTGCCAAAGTGCCGGCGGATGCCCTGCGTTGACATAATCAATTCTTTGCCGTGCTATGTCAATCTCGAGATAAATAGCAGTGCAATAATGTCTTGCTTCCTCATCATTTTGAAACAAGCTGTGAAGGTGCCGGTCCAATTCCTTCATAACTTTAACGGGGCTGAGACCTTGTGTGATCTGGCGCTGGAACAAAGGATGAAGAGACATCGTAATCAATGCAGATGAAATTCCGTGCCCCATCACATCAAGGATAATAATGCCGTAACGGTGTTCATCGATTTGATAATATCCGTAAAGATCACCTGACAATTCACTCGATGCATTGTAATAAGAGTCAATCTGAACCTGATCGTTTACAATCGGTTCAGTCAACGAGTTTTTCTGGATCTTTCTGGCGAGTTCAAGCTCTCTTTTGGTGTTTAATTTAAATTGTTGATTTTGTTTGTTGATCTCAAGAAGTTCTTCTTGTTTTGCTTTCAGCGTTTCCAAGGCAATTTCTAACTCCGCATTGGCTTTCTGTTTGGCAAGCAAAGCTTCCTGAGCCTCATTTCTGGCTATCAGCAGCTCATTTTCATATTCATTTCGCTTTCGCATTGGAATCAGAACACAATCAAAGACAGAAGCCCCGCTATCGTGTCTCGCAATAGCATTGATAAGGACGGGAATTTCTTCTCCATCTCTTGCTTTCAAGGAAATGTATATTTCTTCGATGTGATGCTCCAATTTCAAAAGCGGAAAAAAATAAAGCTGGCAGAAAAGCTGTGCGGGAATGGTCAACATCATATTCATGTGCTGGCCGATAACCTGCTCCGGTTCATAATCCAGAATCTTGATAAGGGTGCGGTTGGCAGCTATGATCGACCCCTCTTCTGACAAAGCGAGGAAACCGCATGGTGCATCATTCAATTGTTTGTCCATCTAAGAGGGTCACCTCTATCCCTTTCGTTCCTATATCACACGTGTGCTTTTAAATAATCACCGATCAGCTGTATCGTCTCATCTGGATGGCTCATATGAGGGCAATGTCCGCGAGCCTCCATTTGTTTCAGACTGCTATAAGGCAGATGCTGGTGCATATACTTACCTACTGTTGCAGGTGCGATGATATCATCTGCACATTGGAGAATAAGAGAGGGAACCGTTACCTTCGAAAGATCTTCTCGGTGATCAGAAAAAAACGCCGCCTTCGCGAATTGGCGGGCAATGACAGGATCAGTAGAACAAAAACGGCTTTCAAGCTCTTCCTTAATTTCAGGCCGATCTGGCTGATTCAGAACGGTTGCCGCAAATACAGTTGCCCAGCCGATATAATTTTTCTCCATCATCTCCAGCAAGCCAAGGAGCTGCTCCTCTTCAAATCCTCCGTAATACTCAGGCGGATCATTCAAATAGCAAGGAGAAGGCCCCACCATCACCAGATGGGAAAAAAGCTCCGGGCGGCGGATGGATGCAAGCATCCCAATCAAGGCCCCGACGGAGTGCCCCACAAACACGGTTTCCTTCAGATCTAAAGCTTCACAAACATCAAGAACATCCTGGGCATAGCCGTCAAGTGTCTGGTAACGATTCAGGTCATATGCGCGCAAATCTGAATGTCCCGAACCGACGTAATCAAATAAAATCACCTGATGATCTTCTTCAAAGGCAGGTGCCACGGCATTCCACACGCTTTGATCGCATCCAAAACCAGGTGCGAACATGATAGATGCTTTGCCGCTGTCTTTCACCTTCACATGATTTCTAGACAAAATCGCTTCGTTCATGATTGGCTCCTTTCAGCCGGAAAGTAATATAAAGTTCAATATGTCTATCATAACACTCGGATGGTTTGAAGAGTGTATCTTTCTATGAATGTCACAGCAGTTTAAAAGAAAGAGGACATGGGAGATAGAAAAGATGGATGAATTGGAAGATGCAGGAGGAGGATTGCCTAGACACCGGCGGTGAGAAAGAAAATGACATTTGTCACTCCATCATCATGACACCCCATACTAACATCGTCTTCTCCGTCATTTTACAATCAATGTAAACGATCAGGAGGTGCTCATGTGATGAAAGAAGCAGTAACAGTAAGCAACGTGACAAAACATTTCCAGCGAAAAACCGCTGTAAACCACATCAGCTTCAGTATTGAAAAAGGAGAAATTGCAGCCATTCTCGGGCCAAATGGGGCAGGGAAGACGACCGTCATCTCTATGATATTAGGATTGCTGAAACCGAGTGAGGGAGAAATCAAACTATTTAACCGGGTTCCCGATGATCAACAGGTTCGTGAAAAGATAGGTGTAATGCTTCAGGAAGTAAGTGTCATGCCGGGCCTTAAGGTGGATGAAATCCTTGAACTCTTCCGGAGCTATTATCCGAATCCATTGTCCATGAAAGAACTCGTTTCGTTAACAGCACTCACCAAAGAAGATTTGAAAACAAGAGCAGAAAAATTATCCGGCGGACAAAAACGCCGTTTGAGCTTTGCTTTGGCTCTTGCCGGGAACCCGGAGCTGCTTATACTTGATGAACCGACAGTCGGCATGGACACTTCATCAAGACATCGATTCTGGCAGACCATTCACGGACTGTCGGACCAAGGAAAAACGATTATTTTTTCAACTCATTATTTACAGGAAGCAGATGATGCCGCACAGCGAATCCTATTTTTTACTGAAGGACAGCTTGTTGCAGACGACTCACCAATGCAAATCCGCTCAAGAATTCAAAAACAGTCTGTTTCCTTTACGCTTCATCCAAGTGAATCATTGGAAAGGCTGTCTTGTCACCCGGAAGTCGAGAGAGTGATCCACGAGCATGAGAGAACCATCATCCAGACATCAAATACAGACAAAGTGTTGGCGCTGATCTTTCAAGAAAACATCCCAGCACGAGATATTCGAATTGAGCAAGCGACGCTCGATGAGGCATTTCGCCAGCTGGCTGACGGCAACAGGGAGGCGATGTGAGTGAACATGCTGCAAAAGCAAAGCATCGCTGAAATGAAAAGGGTGCTTAGGAACAAGTACTTTGTGCTTTGGTCTCTGATCATGCCGATTGCCTTTTATTATTTCTTTACAAATGTAGTGAATACCAACGTCCCTGATCAACGTGCATGGGAAGCCCATTACCTGATGTCGATGACAGTCTTCAGCGTGATGGGTTCCTCTATCATGACGCTTGGCATCCGAATGGTACAAGAACGGTCACAAGGCTGGGCCGCCTTTATCCGCCTTACGCCTCTTCAGGATCATATCTATTTATCAGCTCAGATGATCGGCCAAAGTGTCATTCACGTTTTATCGATTACCGTCATATTTCTGTTCGGCGCAATCATCAATGATATTGCCTTGTCACCGTTTGAATGGATGATGAGCGGACTGTGGATTTTGTTTGGCGCATTGCCTTTTTTAGCATTAGGCACACTAATCGGCCTCATGAGAAAAGTAGAAACAGCGGCCGGAATCAGTAATGTGCTTTATATGCTGCTGGCTTTAGGCGGGGGGATGTGGATGCCGTTTGAGGTCATGCCTGACATGATGCAGAACATTGGCCAGTGGCTTCCGTCTTATCATTTCGGGAGCGGAGCGTGGGAACTTGTCCGGGGTGGGAGTCCGACTTGGAAAAATATTCTGATATTAATCGCTTATATGATGCTCTTCATGCTACTATCTAAATATATAAGAAGAAAACAAGAAGCGGTGTAATACATGAAAAAGGCAATATTTATTTTCCCGAAGGAATTCGGGTTTTTCCCTTATATCTTTCTGGTGTATACGATTATGCCGTTCCTCTCTTTATTAAAAGAATCAGGTGTCAAACAGGGGATCGGATATGGCATGCTGCTCCTTTTTGTAGCGGCATATCGCCAGTTATTCTGCAGCGTGGGCAAAGCTTCGTTTACATATTGGCTTGTCGTGCAAATGGCGGTTATTTTGATATATAGTGTGTTTTACAATATCACCTATATATACTTAGGTTTTTTCCCGGCAAACTTTGTTGGTTATTACAAAGAGAAAACGAATTTTAACCGTGCGTTCTGCGCTTTAATCTTTATACTGCTTTTTCCATGCCTATACCAATTTATCGCGAATTCGGTCTCGCTCCGGGAGCTTTTTTCTGCTCTCCCGTTTCTCGTCATTATGCTCATTTCTCCATTCGGCATTCGTTCTATGTTTCGGAGGATTGAGCTTGAAAATAAGCTTGCACAAGCCAACGAACAGATAAAAGAACTCTCTAAAAGAGAGGAGCGTGTTCGAATCGCCCGTGATCTTCACGATACTCTTGGCCACACCCTGTCGCTGCTTACATTAAAAAGCCAGCTCATTCAGCGGCTGGCTGCATCTGATCCAGAACGGACCAGGCTTGAGGCAAAAGAAATGGAAACCAGTTCACGCTCCGCACTCAAGCAAGTTCGAGAGCTGGTTTCTGATATGAGAACGGTCACGATAACAGAGGAGCTCGTAAACATTCAGCACATATTAAGAGCGGGGAACATTACCTTTCAATACGAAGGAGCCGACGACTTTTCAGCGATATCTCCCGTCGCTCAAAATATTATCAGTATGTGTATGCGGGAAGCCGTGACTAACATTATCAAGCACAGCAAAGCAACCCACTGTGCCATCACCATTTCTCAGTTTGCTGACAAAATGAGGATCGTGATACGGGATGACGGAAAGGGAGTGGCGAAGGAGAAATTGTTTGGGAATGGCCTGCGGGGAATGGAAGAACGGCTCATGCTCATTGAAGGGGGATTAACGGTTTCAGATCATAACGGAACGGTTGTGGCACTGACGATTCCGCTTATTAAAAAAGCAGAATGATTGGAGGACGAAAAGAATGATTCGTCTGTTTATTGCTGAGGACCAGCGCATGCTTTTAGGCGCTTTGGGATCTTTGCTTGATTTAGAAGAGGATATGACAGTCATCGGACAAGCATTAAACGGGGAAGAGGCGCTACATGCTATTTTGAAGCTGGAGCCGGATGTATGCATTATGGACATTGAAATGCCGGTTCGAAGCGGGCTGGATGTGGCAGAGGAATTAATGAAAAAAGGCTGCGTCAGCAAGGTCATTATTTTAACCACCTTTGCCCGCCCCGGATATTTTGAACGCGCCGTAAAGGCCGGTGCACATGGCTATCTGCTGAAAGACGGCGAAATTGACGATCTGGCCGATGCCATTCGAAAATGTGTAAAGGGAAAACGTGTCTTCAGCCCCGAGCTGACGTTTAATATGATGCGAGACGAAAATCCGCTAACCGTTAGAGAGCAAGAAATTCTGAGGCTTGCGGCTTTAGGCAAGACAACTAAAGACATTACGCTTGAGCTCTATTTATCTCAAGGCACAGTTCGAAACTATATCTCAGAAATCATCCAAAAGCTTAATGCGAAAAATCGGACAGAAGCCGCCAGCATCGCTGAGGAAAAGGGCTGGATTTAACCATATACTGCACTCCTGGAAGATCGGGAGTGTTTTTGATATGCCACAAATGAAAATATCCCTAGAAAACCCTTCCCTTCCATTGTCAGAATAGTGTACGATATTCATATAGTTATTTTAACTCAGGTCATCAGATGACCTGATCATATATTGGGGATGAGAGAGGGGTTCATCATGAAAGTCTCACTTTTTGTCACTTGTCTTGTTGATATGTTTCAAACAAATGTCGGAAAAGCAACGGTTGAGCTGCTGGAGCGGCTTGGGTGTGAGGTTGATTTTCCGGAAGGGCAGATTTGCTGCGGGCAGCCGGCTTACAACAGCGGCTATGTAAATGACGCCAAAAAAGCAATGAAACGGATGATCGAAACGTTTCAGGATTCCGAATATGTTGTCAGTCCTTCCGGTTCCTGCACAACGATGTTCCGGGAGTATCCGCACCTGTTTCAGGATGATCCGAAATGGGCCGATAAAGCGCAAAAGCTGGCGGATAAAACGTATGAACTGACAGATTTTATTGTGAACGTCCTTGGAGTAGAGGATGTCGGCGCGACCCTTCATACAAAAGCGACCTTACATACGTCGTGCCATATGACTAGGCTGCTGGGTGTTCGGGAGGAGCCGATGAAGCTGTTGAGCCATGTGAAGGGCCTGCAGTTTACAGAGCTTCCGGGCAAACATAACTGCTGCGGATTCGGAGGAACGTTCTCAGTCAAGATGGCGCAGATTTCTGAGCAGATGGTCGATGAAAAAGTCGAATGTGTGGAGGAAACGGGAGCAGAGGTGTTGATCGGTGCTGACTGCGGCTGTTTGATGAATATCGGGGGACGGCTTGGCCGAAAAGATAAGAATGTCAAAGTGATGCACATCGCCGAAGTGCTCAACAGCAGATAAAACTGGATTCAGAGGGGGAAAGGATCATGGCGATGAAAATCGGTACTGACGCTTTTAAAGAGCGGGTATCACAGGGGATTGATAATGAATTTATGAGAGGCGCTGTTTCGGGTGCACAGGAGCGTCTGCGGACGCGGCGCCTAGAGGCAGCAGAAGAACTGGGAAACTGGGAGGAGTGGCGCTCATTATCAGAGGAAATCAGGCAGCATGTCCTTGAAAACCTTGATTTCTATCTTGGACAGCTTGCCGAAAATGTGGCGAAAAGAGGCGGACATGTCTATTTCGCGGAAACAGCGGAAGAGGCGTCTTCTTATATTCGCGATGTCATTCAAAAGAAGAACGGGAAGAAAATTGTGAAATCTAAATCAATGGTCACAGAGGAAATCAATCTGAATGAGGTGCTGGAGAAGGAAGGCTGTGAAGTCGTAGAAACCGATCTCGGCGAGTACATTTTGCAGATTGATGATCACGATCCGCCGTCACATATCGTAGCGCCCGCCCTTCATAAAAATAAAGAGCAGATACGCGATGTGTTTAAAGAAAGACTGGACTATCAACATACAGAAAAACCGGAAGAGCTGGTGATGCATGCGCGCGCCATTCTCCGGAAAAAGTTTCTGGAAGCGGATATCGGCATTACCGGCTGTAACTTCGCCATCGCTGACACGGGTTCCGTCAGCCTTGTGACCAATGAAGGAAATGGACGGCTTGTGAGCACCTTGCCGAAAACACAAATTACCGTCATGGGAATGGAACGGATTGTCCCGTCATTTTCTGAATTTGAAGTGCTTGTCAGCATGCTGACAAGAAGTGCTGTCGGACAGCGGCTGACAAGTTATATTACAGCATTGACGGGTCCGAAGCTGGAAGGTGAAGTGGATGGTCCGGAAGAATTCCATCTTGTCATCGTTGACAATGGACGATCCAACATCCTAGGAACGGAATTCCAGTCTGTGCTGCAATGTATCCGCTGTGCCGCCTGTATCAATGTCTGCCCTGTGTACCGCCATGTCGGCGGACATTCATACGGCTCAATCTACTCGGGGCCGATCGGAGCGGTTTTATCGCCATTGCTCGGCGGTTATGACGATTATAAGGAGCTGCCGTACGCTTCTTCACTGTGCGCTGCTTGTACAGAAGCCTGCCCGGTCAAAATTCCGCTGCACGAGCTTCTTCTCAAGCATCGCCAAAACATCGTCGAAAAAGAAGGCAGAGCGCCGATCAGTGAAAAGCTTGCGATGAAAGCGTTCGGACTTGGCGCATCCTCCTTGTCACTATACAAAATGGGCTCAAAATGGGCGCCGGCCGCCATGACACCTTTTACAGAGGACGAAAAAATTTCGAAGGGTCCCGGCCCGCTCAAAAGCTGGACACAGATCCGCGACTTCCCGGCACCGCATAAATCGAGATTCAGAGACTGGTTTGCAGACAGAGAAACAAGTGAACGCACGAAGGAGGAGCAGTGATGACGAAGGGAACCATTCAGAATCAAGAGAGCTTTTTAAACCGAATCGCATCCAGCCTTGGCCGTGAAAGAAGAACAGGAGGCGTGGCAGTTCCTGAGTGGGCGCATCAGCCGCAATATAAAACACTTGAAGGTTATTCAGCGGATGACTTAGTCACAGTGCTCAAAAACCATTGTGTCAAAATCCATACAGAGCTGATTGAAACGGATTCAACCGGCCTTTACGATGCCCTGCGTGAGCAAGTCAGCCGCTTTTCCGGAGGCCCTGTCATCATTCCGAAGGACCCCCGCTTTGAAGAATACGGACTGAAAAGCCTGCTCACCAAGGACTGGCCGAGTGAAGGAACGCCGGTCTGGGAGTGGGATGCTGACAAAGGCGAGAAAAATATCAAAAAAGCGGAGCAAGCCAATGTAGGGATTACATTCAGCGAAATGACATTGGCTGAGTCGGGGACGGTTGTCCTCTTCTCCTCAAAAGACATCGGCCGATCTGTCAGCCTTCTGCCGACGACTTATATTGCGATCGTGCCGAAATCAAGCATTGTACCGAGAATGACACAAGCCAGTGATATCATCCGCCAAAACATTGCGGACGGTGTCACTGTTCCTTCATGTATCAACTACATTACCGGACCGAGCAACTCAGCAGACATTGAAATGGATTTAGTTGTGGGAGTGCACGGACCTGTAAAGGCAGCATATATTCTCGTCTCTGACCGCTGAACTCAGGAAGCCCGGCAGGCATATGCCGGGCTTTTTGCTTGTAAAAACTTCAACTTCCAATTTTTTGGCCGATGAGAAGAGTATGACTTGAAATAGGAGGAAATGCGATGAAAAAATGGCTGATCATAGCGGTTTCACTGGCGATTGCGATTGTTCTGTTTATGTATACAAAAACAGAAGCGAAGGCAGCCGGAATGACACTAGGCTACACGACTGGGGATACGGCTTCATACAATTCTCTTACGAAATATCATACATACATGAATGCCATCGCAACCGATACATTTGCGTTTGAAAAAAACGGACAAATCATTGGCGATGCCCCAACTAAGCAGCTGACATATGCGAAAAAGAAAAAAATCAAGACATGGGCTGTCATTTCAAACTATAATGATGCCATTTATGATTTTGACGGAGATTTAGCGAGTCGAGTCATGAGTAATAAAACAGCGAAAAAACGATTCACAGATCAGTTAATTACACTGGCCAAAAAGCACTCATATTACGGAATCAATATCGATTTTGAAGCAGTAAATCCAGAAGACCGCGCTGCGTACTCGAACTTCATTCAATATGTCTCACAGGCTTTGAACAAGAAACATATTAAAACAATGGTATCCGTTCCGGCCAAAAGCGCCGATGATAAAAATGATGACTGGAGCTGGCCGTATGATTATGCGAAAATCGGCAAATATGCCGACTTCGTACAAGTCATGACCTACGACGAACACGGCATTTGGGGTGAGCCGGGGTCAGTGGCAAGCACAAACTGGATCAAAAGCTCTCTGCAGTTTTCAGTCAAAAAGATCAAAGCCAATAAAGTCATCATGGGAATCCCTGCGTACGGCTATGACTGGGACGTAAAAGACGGAAGTGCCAGCACAATAAGGGAATGGAATGAGCTCAAATCCCTCATCAAAAAACAAAAAGCAAAGCCGGCATTCAACAAAAAATCAGGCTCGATGACATTTTCTTATGTTGACAAAAAGAAGCATAAACATGTCGTGTGGTATGAAAACGAAAAAACCGTTCAAACGAAAAGCCATCTGGCAAAGCAATATAAAATAGCAGGTGTTTCAGTTTACGCATTAGGAAACGAGTCAAAATCCTTTTGGAAAGCCATTCGAAAAGGGACAAAATAACAGTTTCTTTTTTCTCTGAAGTTATTGACAGTTAAAAGAGAAGCACGTATATTATGTTAATATATTCAGATCATAAAATTTGAGTTTTTCAGAAAACTAAAACACATAGATTGGGAGCAGTAAAAGAATGTGATCAGAACAGAGAACTGCGGGGTGGTGCGACGCAGCCTGATTCTTCTTTGAACTCGCCCGGGAGTGGTAAGACGGAACGGAATAGATTGAATATTCCCTATGTTTTAACGGCTAACCTTCGTTACAGGTCAAAAGCAGGATTCTTCATGAAGAATCAACAAGAGTGGTACCGCGGTCAGCCGAAGGCTCGTCGTCTCTTTATCTATTAGATTAGGTAGGAGACGGCGGGCTTTTTTGTTTTTGAAAACGAGAAGGAGAGGTAGAAGAGGATGAAAAACGACAATCAAACGTTAAAACGCACGATGACGTCCCGCCATATTATGATGATGGCGCTGGGCGGAGCAATCGGCGCAGGTTTATTTAAGGGGAGCAGCTCAGCGATCGATGTGGCAGGGCCATCTGTCATTATCGCATACCTGCTCGGCGGGATTATTTTACTGTTTATTATGCAGGGGCTGGCGGAAATGGCTGTTCGAAACCGTAACGCCAGAACCTTCCGTGATCTTGTCCAGCAGGTATTGGGAAATTACGCCGCTTACTTTTTGGACTGGATCTACTGGAAAATGTGGGTGCTTAACATTGCGGCTGAAGCTGTTGTAGCTGCGATTTTCATTCAATATTGGCTGCCGGGCTGCCCGATCTGGGTGTTGGCATTAGGAATTTCTCTTATCGTCACGATTGTAAACTTGCTTTCTGTTAAAATCTTCGCCGAAACTGAATATTGGCTGGCAATGATCAAGATTACCGTTATTATTATCTTTATTATTCTGGGATTGCTGCTCTTATTTGTATCATTCGGTGATCATACAGCATCCGGATTTTCCAACCTGACAGACCACGGCGGATTTTTCCCGCACGGCGGCACAGGGCTGATCACGGCGATGCTTGTCGTCATCTACTCTTACGGCGGTACAGAAATTATCGGTGTAACGCTTGCAGAGACAAAGAATCCGGAAAAGGTTGTCCCGAAAGCTGTCCGCAGCACACTGACACGGATTGTCGCGTTTTACCTGCTGCCGTTTTTCATCATCGTCAGCCTGATTCCATGGAACCAAGTCAATTCCGTTCCGGAAAGTCCTTTCGTGATGGTCTTTAAAATGGTAGGCATTCCGGGCGCGGATCATATCATGAATGCAGTCATCCTGTTGGCGATCATTTCTTCTATGAATTCAGGTTTATACGGATCATCACGCATTTTGTATACACAGGCAAGTGACGGAAGGCTTCCAAAGGTCTTCTCTAAGCTTTCATCGAAAAACGTACCGATGTTTGCGATTCTGATGTGCACTTCTTCTCTCTATATTGGCGTATTGATTTCTCTGTTCGCAGGAAGCCAAACATTTAATTATTTAATGGGATCATTGGGATATACCGTTTTATTCATTTGGCTGATTATCGGATTCGCTCATTTAAAATCGAGAAAACAGCAAACGGAAACACCGGCCTATTATGTAAAATGGTTCCCGTACACGACATGGTTTGCGATTGTGGCATTACTCGCCATTCTGATCGGGGTCATCATGACAACATCAATTGTCATTACTGGCATTACTGCGGCGATCTACCTTTTGATTACAGTTGCATATTTGGTCAAAGGACGCAAGCATCAGTAAATAAGAAACCCTCTTGCCGCATCCGGCAAGAGGGTTTTTATTATTGTGCAGCTTTCTCGTTTATACCAATCGCCGCAGCTTTCTGCGCTTTTGATTTTGTATTCACGAGACAGATGCTCGTGACAATCAGCAGCAGCCCTGCCAAGAGGCTAAGGGTGAGCGGTTCATGCAGGAAAATGGAGCTGGCCACGATTGATATGAGCGGAATCAAAAAAGTATAAGATGCGACCTTGCTTGCTTCTCCTGAACCGACAAGCGTAAAAAAGACAAGCCAGCCGAGCGCGATAACGAATACGGAGATGAACATCAGGCTTGTAATAAACGGAGCTGTCCATTGGATCGCCGAAAAGCTTTCTGTCCAAAAGCCGGATATTAGCAGAAACACGCTTCCGATCGTCAGCTGCAGAGCGACCATCCAGATGGAATCGACGCGGCTGCCTGTTTTTTTCATATATACCGTTCCGAGCGCCCAGCTGATTGCGGAGCCGAGAGCCAGCAGAACCCCAATGACAGAAATATGCCCGCCAAAGCCCGCAGCACTAATGACGGCTACTCCCGCAAAACCGAGGATGAGTCCGATCACTTTCATTACAAACATGGATTCGCCGAGCCACAGCCAAGAAAATACACCCATCAGAACAGGCTGGAAGAAGACGATTGCAGAAAACAGGCCGGCCGGAAGATAATTCAGCCCGATCGTTTGCAGGCCGTAGAATAATGTAATATTTAAAAGAGCAGAAACAAGATAAATCGGCCACGTTTCTTTTAAGCGTAATTTATGAATACGCGGCAGTGCGACAATGACTAATAAAAGCCCGCCGATCAGCGTTCGGATGCCCGCGAACAATAATGGCGGAGAATAGGCGAGCGCGGCTTTGGACAGCGGCCAATTGACGCCCCACATGATGACGAGAAATGCGAGCAGGAGAGCTGTCCGCGTTTTTGAGAGCTGCTTCATTGTTCATTCACTCCTTGTAGAACTTTTCCATCATATGATACGGTAGAACATAAGATAAATAAAATGAATCTTTTTTATAAGGAGCATAAGTAAATTGTTATGACCATTACACAATTAAAGGTTTTTGTGAAAATAGCTGAAACGGGAAGCTTTACAAAAGCGGGTCAGGCGCTGAACATGACACAGCCGGCTGTCAGCCATGCGATTTCTGCGATCGAAGCTGAGCTTGATGTAAAGCTGATCATTCGTGACCGCCGCAATGGCCTGATGCTGACAGATACGGGAAAACAGATCTTAGTACACATTAGAGAAGTCTTAAAAGGCATTGAAAAAGTTGAGCAGGTAGCAGCAGCGGAAAAAGGGCTTGAACTGGGAACGATCCATATCGGCACATTCTCAACTGCCTCGGCTTATTTTATGCCGAAGCTGATCAGTGAATTTAAACAAAAATATCCAAAACTTGAGCTCGTGCTGCACGAGGGAACTGTAAATGAAGTCAAGGAGTGGCTTCATACGCGGATGATAGATGTCGGCATTCTTCTGTATCCAACAGAGGAGATGGAGTACATCCATTTGAAAAAAGACAAAATGGCTGTCGTGCTCAGGGACGATCACCCGCTTGCCAGTCATTCGGCCATTACGCTGAAAGATCTTGACCATGAACCGATGATCGTCTGTGACGGAGGCTATGAATCACCATTTGTCGATATGTTCAGGCAGGCGGGCGCTACGCTGCACCCAGCTTTCACGGTCTATAACATCAACACCTCGATCAGTATGATCAGAGAAGGCCTGGGTCTCGCGATTTTATCAGAAATGTCCATGTCGGGGATGCCGCTTCCGGAGCATGTGGTGACCCGGGAATTGGACCCGCAGGTATACCGTGATGTGCAGCTTGCTGTTCCGTCGCTAAAGGAGGCTTCTCTGGCGGCTAAGCTCTTTATTGAGATGGCTAAGGAGCTGTTTGGAGCAGAATAGCGGGCCACACCGTTCGTTTTACATTGTTCGAATTTCATCGAATCAAATTCTTTTATTCCTGAATGCAGTTGTGTTATGGTGTGATAGAAGTTCTTTCAATCATGACCTGACAGCTTTGGGCTGTTTACTGATAACACATTTGCAAAGGAGAACAATATGTCTAACAACCAACGCAAAGATACCTTGCTTTCTGTCTTGAATTTATCTCCGGTTGTTCAGGGAGGAACGATTGCAGAATCATTCCGAAACAGCATGGACTTGGCGCGCCGGGCAGAGGAATGGGGCTATCACCGTTACTGGCTTGCTGAACATCATAATATAGAAGGTGTTGCAAGCTCCGCCACTGCAGTTTTGATTGGCCATATTGCCGGAGGCACGAAGAAAATCCGCGTCGGTTCCGGCGGCATTATGCTCCCGAACCACTCTTCATTAGTCATTGCTGAACAATTCGGCACACTGGAAACACTGTATCCCGGGCGGATTGATCTGGGGCTTGGACGTGCGCCGGGAACAGACCAATTGACAGCCAGAGCGCTCCGCAGAAACATCAACAGCGGGGAGGATTTTCCAGAACAATTAGAGGAACTGCGCAATTATTTTAAACCGTCAGGAAATGTGCGCAATCAAGTTCGCGCCATTCCCGGAGAGGGCATAGATGTGCCGATTTGGCTGCTGGGCTCAAGCGGCTTCAGCGCCCGTCTGGCAGGTGAACTAGGTCTTCCGTTTGCCTTTGCCGCTCATTTCTCACCAGCGAATACGGTTCCTGCATTGGAGCTTTACCGCAATTCCTTCACGCCGTCAGACGTGCTCGACGAACCGTATGCGATGGTCGGTGTCACCATTATCGCGGCAGATACAAACGAGAAAGCGCAGCACCTTGCGACTTCGCATTATCAAAGGTTTCTTGATCTTGTCCGCGGTACGCCGAACCAGCTTAAACCGCCTGTTGAGGATATGGATCAAATCTGGAGCCCGTATGAAAAAGCGATGGTCAATGAGCAGCTGAGCTCCACGATTGTCGGAGGTCCGGAAGAAGTGAAGGCTAAGCTTGAAGATTTCATCAAAACGACACAGGCTGACGAAATTATGGTTAACTCAGAAACCTTTGAACACGCAGACAGAATGCGTTCGTTTGAAATCATCGCTGACGTTTGGAAAAACAGATAACAGCTATAAAAAAAGCAATGTAGCGGGGAGACCCATACATTGCTTTTTTTATTCATTCAGTTTTCGTGCGGACTGGCGAATGATCAACTCAGGCTCAAATATGACATCCTCTTGCTTCGGCTTTTTATGCTCTAAGCAGTCAATGACATATTTGGCGGCTGCTTTTCCAAGCACTGATTTCGGATGTTTGACAGAGGTTAGTTTCACTTCTGAGATTTGGGCGAAATGTGAATCATCATACCCGACGATAGACATATCCTCCGGCACTTTAAGATCCATCTCCCTCAGCATATCAATCACCTTCAGCGCAATTTCATCGTTATAACAAAGAATGGCTGTCGGCATGTGCTTGCTGTTTTTCTCCAGTGTGGCTTTTACTTTCTCCAGAAGTTTTGATTCTTTTTCTTCCGTTGTAAATGTCACGATCATATCCGGAGAAGGAAACAACTCACGCTCCCGGTGCGCCTGTATAAATCCGTTCATCCGTTTCACGCCTTGTGTGTCATCAGCTTTAAAAATACCCATCATATGCGTGTGGCCGAGAGAAAGCAAATGCTCCGCCGCCATCATCCCGCCTTTCACATCATCCAAGGTAAAACTCGGCGCGGCAAGCTCGGCATATGACGCGTTAATCATCGCAAAAGGAATGCCGTTTTTCTCCAAGTTCAGATAATAGCCGATGTTTGGGGTTTGAAGGGCGCTTTTTGTCGGTTCTACGATGAGTCCGTCAATATGCTGGGACAGCAGGTTTTCTAAGCCTCTTCTTTCGTTGTCCGGGTTGTTGTTTGTGCTTGTCAAAAGCATAGAATACCCCTGCTCGCTTAAATAGGACTCGATTCCTCTGATGATGCTCGGGAAAATATAGTCTGATATGTAGGTTGTCAAAACACCGATCGTTTTATTGGAATGCAGCGCTGACTTAGCAGAGCGTGAAGCGACAAAGGTGCCCCCGCCTTGCACGCTGTACAGCAGACCTTGTGATACGAGGTCTCCGATCGCTTTGCGGATGGTATGCCGGCTGACGCCGAATTGCTGCATTAATTCGTTTTCGGTAGGGATTTTTTGATCGGGCAGTATTTTGCCTTGATTAATCCATGAACTGATTTCTTCTTTTACTTGCGCGTATTTTGGTAACATATCCATTCCTCCAAAATGTATACGGACAAATTTCAGTATATCACAGCGTTCTTTGTAAGAAAACATTGACAGAAAATGCAAACAAGATTATTCTATATTTGTACGTACTAATTAAATGTAATTTTCGTTAAATTTTAATATAAGTACGTACAATTGAAAAGCATAATGTAAACGCTTTACTCAACATTCGGGAGGGCAGGGAAATGAAGAATACTCCAACTCAATTAGAACCAAATGTTCCTGTAACACGAAGCCATTCAATGGGATTTGTCATTTTGATCTCATGTGCGGCGGGGCTTGGCGGCTTATTGTATGGCTATGACACGGCAGTGATTTCTGGCGCCATCGGTTTTCTGAAAGATTTATACAGCCTGAGTCCGTTTATGGAGGGACTTGTCATTTCAAGCATTATGATTGGAGGAGTTGTGGGCGTCGGGATATCCGGATTTTTAAGTGACAGATTCGGCCGGAGAAAAATTTTAATGACAGCCGCTTTGTTATTTGCGATATCAGCAATCGTTTCAGCGCTTTCTCAAGATGTGTCCACCTTAATCATTGCAAGGATTATCGGGGGACTGGGAATCGGGATGGGCTCATCGCTCTCTGTTACGTATATTACAGAAGCGGCACCGCCCGCCATACGCGGAAGTTTATCTTCCTTATATCAGCTCTTTACGATACTGGGTATTTCCGCAACATACTTTATTAATCTAGCTGTGCAGCGGTCTGGAACATACGAATGGGGCGTGCACACCGGCTGGAGATGGATGCTTGCTTATGGAATGGTGCCGTCCGTCATCTTTTTCCTTGTCCTGCTCGTCGTCCCGGAAAGTCCGAGATGGCTGGCGAAAGCGGGCAAAACAAATGAAGCTTTAAAGATCCTGACACGTATTAATGGAGAAACTGTTGCAAAAGAAGAATTAAAGAACATTGAGAACTCTTTAAAAATAGAACAAATGGGGTCGCTCTCCCAGCTGTTTAAGCCGGGGCTCAGAAAGGCGCTTGTCATTGGAATCCTGCTGGCGCTCTTTAACCAAGTCATCGGCATGAACGCGATTACTTACTACGGGCCGGAAATCTTTAAAATGATGGGATTCGGGCAAAACGCCGGATTTGTGACGACTTGTATCGTCGGGGTTGTAGAAGTCATCTTTACCGTTATTGCGGTGTTGCTGATTGATAAAGTCGGACGAAAAAAACTGATGTCCATCGGTTCTGCTTTTATGGCTATTTTTATGATTTTAATCGGGACGTCGTTTTACTTTGAGTTAACAAGCGGGATCATGATGATCGTCCTTATATTAGGTTTTGTCGCTGCTTTCTGTGTCTCGGTCGGACCGATCACATGGATTATGATTTCTGAAATCTTCCCGAACCATCTGCGTGCGCGGGCCGCGGGCATTGCGACCATCTTTTTATGGGGAGCAAACTGGGCGATCGGACAGTTTGTGCCAATGATGATCGATTCTTTCGGGCTCGCCTATACATTTTGGATCTTTGCGGTGATTAACATCCTTTGTTTCCTGTTTGTCGTTACGATCTGTCCGGAAACGAAGAACAAATCGCTCGAGGAAATTGAAAAGCTTTGGATAAAATGAAAACGCTTTAATGAAACAGCCCTTTCTTTGGGAAGGGCTGTTTAAATTGGGATGCACCATTTGGCGCTTTCTGTATAAGATAAAGATATATAGGATAAAATATTGCTGGATAAAACGGCGCGGCATGAAAACTCTGCGAATATTGTCGATGAATTGGCTCTTAACAGTTGAATAAACAATTCCACCCTGTTAAAATAATTAAAGAAAGCAGAAATGATTTTTTTTGGCTATGATGGGACGTTTTTTGTCATAGCGGGACATATAATGTCCAGCAAAAAAGGAAGGAACGTTTGAGTCATGAACCAGTTAATACAAGCTCAAAAAAAATTATTGCCTGATCTTCTGCTCGTTATGCAAAAGAGGTTTGAAATCTTGCAGTATATCAGGCTGACAGAACCCATCGGGCGAAGAAGCCTGTCTGCCAGTCTCGAAATCAGCGAGCGTGTGCTGAGGGGTGAGGTTCAGTTTTTAAAGGAACAGAACCTGGTCGATATTAAGACAAACGGCATGACATTGACAGAAGAGGGCTATGAACTGCTTTCTGTTTTGGAAGATACGATGAAAGATGTTTTAGGTTTGACTCTTTTGGAAAAGACATTAAAAGAACGTTTAAATCTAAAGGATGCCATTATCGTATCCGGAGACAGCGATCAATCCCCATGGGTCAAAAAAGAAATGGGAAGAGCGGCTGTCGCATGTATGAAAAAAAGATTTTCAGGCAAAAATATCGTCGCTGTAACTGGCGGTACGACAATTGAAGCTGTCGCCGAAATGATGACGCCGGATTCTAAAAACCGCGAGCTTTTGTTTGTGCCTGCAAGAGGCGGTTTAGGCGAAGACGTGAAAAACCAGGCGAACACCATATGCGCGCATATGGCGGAGAAGGCTTCAGGCACTTACCGGCTTTTGTTTGTTCCGGGACAGCTGTCACAAGGCGCCTATTCATCTATTATTGAAGAGCCTTCTGTCAAAGAGGTGCTGAACACCATTAAATCAGCGAGTATGCTGGTTCACGGAATCGGCGAAGCTAAAACTATGGCTCAGCGCAGAAACACGCCTTTAGAAGACTTAAAGAAAATAGATGATAACGACGCGGTGACAGAAGCGTTCGGCTACTATTTTAACGCGGACGGCGAAGTGGTTCACAAAGTGCATTCTGTCGGAATGCAGCTGGATGACATAGACGCCATTCCCGATATTATTGCGGTAGCGGGCGGATCATCAAAAGCCGAAGCGATCGAGGCTTACTTTAAAAAGCCGCGCAACACGGTTCTCGTCACAGACGAAGGAGCCGCAAAGAAGTTATTAAGGGATGAATAATCCCTCAATATAAATATCTCTCACTTATTTAAAGGAGGAAACAATCATGGCAGTAAAAGTCGGTATTAACGGTTTTGGTCGTATTGGACGTAACGTATTCCGCGCAGCATTAAACAATCCTGAAGTTGAGGTAGTAGCGGTTAACGATTTAACAGATGCTAACATGCTGGCTCACCTTTTACAATATGATTCTGTACACGGAAAATTAGACGCTGAAGTTTCAGTTGACGGTAACAACCTTGTTGTTAACGGCAAAACAATTGAAGTTTCTGCAGAACGCGATCCTGCTAAACTTAGCTGGGGCAAACAAGGCGTTGAAATCGTAGTTGAATCTACTGGTTTCTTCACAAAACGCGCAGACGCTGCGAAACACTTAGAAGCTGGCGCGAAAAAAGTAATCATCTCTGCTCCTGCTAACGAAGAAGATATCACAATCGTTATGGGTGTTAACGAAGATAAATACGATGCGGCTAACCACGATGTTATCTCTAACGCATCTTGCACAACAAACTGCCTTGCGCCGTTTGCAAAAGTACTTAACGATAAATTCGGCATCAAACGCGGTATGATGACAACTGTTCACTCTTACACAAACGATCAGCAAATCCTTGATCTTCCGCACAAAGACTACCGTCGTGCGCGTGCAGCAGCTGAAAACATCATCCCAACATCAACTGGTGCTGCTAAAGCAGTTTCTCTAGTTCTTCCTGAACTAAAAGGCAAACTGAACGGTGGAGCAATGCGTGTTCCAACTCCAAACGTTTCTCTAGTTGACTTGGTTGCTGAACTGAACCAAGAAGTAACAGCTGAAGAAGTAAACGCAGCTCTTAAAGAAGCGGCTGAAGGCGACCTTAAAGGAATCCTTGGCTACAGCGAAGAGCCATTAGTTTCTGGCGACTACAACGGAAACAAAAACTCTTCTACAATCGATGCTCTTTCTACAATGGTTATGGAAGGCAGCATGGTAAAAGTAATCTCTTGGTACGATAACGAAAGCGGCTACTCTAACCGCGTTGTTGACCTTGCAGCTTACATCGCAAAAAAAGGTCTTTAATTTATAGCTGAAAAAGGACCTGACTTGGTTCTTTCGAATAGAAGCGCTATAATGAAAGCGGACAAGGGAAGGGGACGGACTCCCTTTCCCTTTTTCCATGAAGACCGGCTTTCAGAAAACGCTCTGTGATAGAGAAACGACCGCGTTTTAAGCAGCTTTGCCGGCGCTTTCGCCTAAGGCCGCTGCCCTGGCTTTTAGACGAACTGCCCTGTGCCGAAAAAGACTGCGATCTGCCCTAGCGGAGTTATCGCTTGAACAGACGGTTTCACGTTTTTCGTGCTGTATGCAAACCATTTTGAAGGAGGATCTCCTAGGCATGAATAAAAAAACTCTCAAAGACATCGACGTAAAAGGCAAAGTTGTATTCTGCCGCGTTGACTTTAACGTTCCAATGAAAGACGGGGAAGTAACAGACGATACACGTATCCGTGCTGCGCTTCCAACAATCAAACACCTTGCAGACCAAGGCGCAAAAGTCCTTCTTGCGAGCCACTTAGGCCGCCCGAAAGGCGAAGTGGTTGAGGAGCTTCGTTTAACTCCTGTCGCTGCACGTCTCGGCGAACTGCTTGGCAAAGAAGTGAAAAAAGCGGATGAAGCATACGGCGATGCTGTAAAAGCACAAATTTCCGAGATGAAGGACGGAGACGTTCTTGTATTGGAAAACGTACGTTTCTATCCTGGTGAAGAGAAAAATGACCCTGAGCTTGCAAAAGCATTTGCTGAGCTTGCAGATGTATATGTAAATGACGCATTCGGTGCTGCCCACCGTGCTCACGCATCTACAGCTGGAATTGCCGAGCATCTGCCAGCAGTTGCAGGTTTCTTAATGGAAAAAGAGCTTGATGTACTTGGAAAAGCGGTTTCCAATCCTGACCGCCCGTTCACAGCGATCATCGGCGGAGCGAAAGTAAAAGACAAAATCGGTGTAATCGAAAGTCTTCTTGATAAAGTAGACAACCTGATCATCGGCGGAGGTCTTGCTTATACTTTCGTAAAAGCGCTTGGCTATGAAGTCGGTAAATCTCTTCTTGAAGAGGATAAAATCGAGCTTGCGAAATCATTTATGGACCGCGCTAAAGAAAAAGGCGTTAACTTCTACATGCCTGAAGATGTACTCGTTGCAGATGATTTCTCTAACGATGCAAACGTGAAAATTGTGCCGATCTCTGAAATCCCTAGTGATTTAGAAGCAATCGACATTGGTACGAAAACACGCGAAACGTATGCTGACGTCATCAAAAACAGCAAACTTGTCGTGTGGAACGGACCAATGGGCGTATTCGAAATCGACTTGTTCGCTCAAGGAACAAAAGCGGTTGCGGAAGCATTGGCAGAGGCGAAAGATACATACTCTGTCATCGGCGGAGGAGACTCTGCGGCAGCGGTTGAAAAATTCGGCCTTGCTGACAAAATGAGCCACATCTCAACAGGCGGCGGCGCATCCCTTGAGTTTATGGAAGGCAAAGAGCTTCCAGGGGTAGCTGCACTGAACGATAAATAATCTCAAAACTGCTATAAGGAAGTGGAACAGATGAGAAAACCAATTATCGCCGGTAACTGGAAAATGAACAAAACACTCGGCGAAGCTGTCAGCTTCGTTGAAGAAGTGAAATCTTCCATTCCAGCAGCAGACAAAGCTGAAGCTGTTGTTTGCGCGCCAGCGCTTTTCTTAGAAAAGCTTGCTTCTGCTGTTAAAGGCACTGACCTAAAAGTCGGCGCTCAAAACATGCACTTCGAAGAAAGCGGCGCGTTCACAGGCGAAATCAGCCCGGTTGCTCTGAAAGACCTTGGCGTTGACTACTGCGTCATCGGCCACTCTGAGCGCCGTGAAATGTTCGCTGAAACTGATGAAACAGTTAACAAAAAAGCACACGCAGCTTTCAAACACGGCATTGTGCCGATCATCTGTGTAGGTGAAACGCTTGAAGAGCGTGAAGCCGGCAAAACAAATGATCTTGTTGCTGACCAAGTGAAAAAAGGCCTTGCTGGTCTTTCTGAAGAACAAGTTGCTGCTTCTGTTATTGCGTATGAGCCAATCTGGGCAATCGGAACAGGCAAATCTTCTACAGCGAAAGATGCGAATGACGTGTGTGCGCATATCCGTAAAACCGTCGCTGAAAGCTTCAGCCAAGAAGCTGCAGACAAGCTTCGCATCCAATATGGCGGAAGCGTAAAGCCTGCAAACATTAAAGAATATATGGCAGAGTCCGATATTGACGGTGCTTTGGTCGGCGGCGCGAGCCTTGAGCCACAGTCATTCGTTCAATTATTGGAGGAAGGTCAATATGAGTAAAAAACCAGCTGCACTCATCATTCTTGATGGGTTCGGATTACGTAACGAAACAGTAGGGAACGCAGTCGCTTTAGCGAAAAAACCGAATTTTGACCGCTATTGGAACCAGTATCCTCATCAAACATTGACTGCTTCAGGCGAGGCTGTAGGTCTTCCTGAAGGGCAAATGGGGAACTCCGAAGTAGGTCACTTAAATATCGGTGCGGGACGTATTGTGTACCAAAGCTTAACACGCGTAAATGTTGCCATTCGTGAAGGAGAGTTCGAACGCAATCAAACATTCCTTGACGCGATCAGTAACGCGAAAGAAAACAACAAAGCCTTGCACCTGTTCGGTCTTTTATCTGACGGAGGCGTGCACAGCCATATCAACCATTTATTCGCACTGTTAAAGCTTGCGAAAAAAGAAGGGCTGACAAAGGTTTATATCCATGGCTTCCTTGACGGCCGAGATGTAGGTCCGCAGACAGCGAAAACGTACATCAACCAGTTGAACGATCAAATCAAGGAAATCGGTGTAGGTGAAATCGCCAGCATTTCCGGACGTTACTACTCTATGGACCGCGACAAACGCTGGGACCGTGTAGAAAAAGCGTACCGCGCAATGGCGTACGGCGAAGGCCCATCTTACCGCAGCGCCCTGGATGTTGTTGATGATTCATATGCAAATGGTATCTACGATGAATTCGTGATTCCATCTGTCATCACAAAAGAAAACGGTGAGCCTGTTGCGAAAATCCAAGACGGCGATTCTGTGATTTTCTATAATTTCAGACCGGACCGCGCTATCCAGATTTCCAACACGTTCACAAACAAAGACTTCCGTGACTTCGACCGCGGCGAGAATTATCCAAAGAACCTGTATTTCGTCTGCCTGACTCACTTCAGTGAAACAGTTGACGGCTATGTAGCGTTTAAACCGATAAATCTTGATAACACAGTCGGAGAAGTATTATCTCAGCACGGGTTAAAACAGCTTCGAATTGCAGAAACTGAAAAGTATCCGCACGTCACGTTCTTTATGAGCGGCGGCCGTGAAGCTGAATTCCCGGGTGAAGAGCGTATTCTCATCAACTCGCCTAAAGTTGCAACGTATGACTTGAAGCCTGAAATGAGTGCGTATGAAGTGAAAGACGCGCTTGTCAAAGAAATTGAAGCTGACAAGCATGACGCGATCATTCTTAACTTCGCAAACCCTGATATGGTCGGCCACTCCGGAATGGTTGAACCAACAATTAAAGCAATTGAAGCAGTGGACGAATGTTTGGGCGAAGTCGTTGACGCGATTCTTGCTAAAGGCGGACATGCCATCATTACCGCTGATCACGGTAATGCTGACATTCTGATTACAGAATCAGGCGAACCGCACACTGCGCATACAACAAACCCAGTCCCTGTGATTGTAACGAAAGAAGGCATTACGCTGCGTGAAGGCGGAATCCTAGGCGACCTTGCACCAACGTTATTAGACCTTCTTGGTGTTGAAAAACCGAAAGAAATGACAGGAACATCTTTAATTCAAAAATAATTTGAAAATCAAAAGGAGAGACAAAACTCATGCCATACATTGTTGATGTTTATGCACGCGAAGTATTAGACTCCCGCGGCAACCCAACAGTTGAAGTTGAAGTATATACAGAAACAGGAGCTTTCGGCCGCGCATTAGTGCCAAGTGGAGCTTCTACAGGTGAATACGAAGCGGTTGAGCTTCGTGACGGCGACAAAGACCGTTACCTTGGAAAAGGCGTGTTAACAGCTGTTAACAACGTAAACGAAATCATTGCTCCAGAGCTTCTTGGCTTTGATGTAACTGAACAAAACGCAATCGATCAGCTTTTAATCGAGCTTGACGGTACTGAAAACAAAGGCAAACTTGGTGCGAACGCAATCCTTGGCGTATCTATGGCTTGTGCGCGTGCTGCTGCTGATTTCTTACAGATTCCTCTTTACCAATACCTTGGAGGATTCAACTCAAAAACGCTTCCTGTACCGATGATGAACATCGTAAACGGCGGAGAGCATGCTGATAACAACGTGGATATTCAAGAATTCATGATCATGCCTGTAGGTGCTCCTAACTTCCGTGAAGCACTTCGCATGGGCGCTCAAATCTTCCACAGCCTGAAATCAGTATTAAGCGCAAAAGGCTTAAACACTGCTGTAGGTGACGAAGGCGGATTCGCTCCAAACCTTGGTTCTAACGAAGAAGCGCTTCAAACAATCGTTGAAGCAATCGAAAAAGCCGGCTTCAAACCTGGCGAAGAAGTTAAACTTGCTATGGATGCTGCATCTTCTGAGTTCTACAACAAAGAAGACGGCAAATACCATCTGTCTGGCGAAGGCGTTGTGAAAACATCTGCTGAAATGGTTGACTGGTATGAAGAGCTTGTTTCTAAATACCCAATCATCTCTATCGAAGACGGACTTGACGAAAACGACTGGGAAGGCCACAAGCTTCTTACTGAGCGTCTTGGCAAAAAAGTTCAGCTTGTTGGTGACGACCTCTTCGTTACAAACACGAAAAAACTTGCTGAAGGTATTAAAAACGGCGTAGGCAACTCTATCCTGATCAAAGTAAACCAAATCGGTACATTGACTGAAACATTCGATGCGATCGAAATGGCGAAACGCGCAGGCTACACAGCTGTTATCTCTCACCGTTCTGGTGAAACTGAAGACAGCACAATCGCTGACATCGCTGTGGCAACAAACGCAGGACAAATCAAAACAGGTGCTCCGTCTCGTACGGACCGTGTTGCGAAATACAACCAGCTTCTTCGCATCGAAGATCAGTTGGCTGAAACTGCTCAATACCACGGTATCAACTCTTTCTACAACTTAAACAAGTAATAACAAGTAATAAAAAGACCGCCGGGATTTTCTCGGCGGCTTTTTTATGCTTTCAGAGATCCAAATAAAGCCTTACCATATCGCGGCATTGAATCCCGTTTTCAAAAATGTCCTCATCATAATGTCTGACAAAGAAATCGTGGTCGATCGCCTGAATGCGGAATCCGCATTTTTGATAGAGGGAAAGCTGATGAATGCTCGAATTCCCCGTTCCGATTTCAATCGTGTCCGCCCCCAGCTCCTTCGCTTTTTCAATGGCGTCAAGTACAAGCTGTTTGCCAAAGCCCTTCTTCTGAAGAGATTCTTTTACCGCAATATTTACAATTTCAACTGTTTGCGGCCTTGTTTTTAGCAATACATAAACACCTGCAAGCTCATCACCGGCCCAAGCTGTGTAACATTCTCCTCTCTCAAGATATTCATCTACAATGTCTTTCGATGGATCGGCGAGCAGCAATAGATCATATAATTCGTCATTTGTTTCTTCTCCTAATTCAATCCTGAGCTTTTGCATATTCCTACCACCTTTTTAGTCTGATAGACATTTAATTTTTTAGTTCGTTCCCAATTTCATTCTGTTTTATTATAAAATATGAAAAGCAGTAAATGTTATCAAATTAGTAGAATAGGAGGAAAGTCATGTTTTTTTGTAAGAATTGCGGCTCCCAGAATAATGAAGGAGCCAAGTTTTGTAAACAATGCGGCACCCCGATCGGAGGGGGCAGCAAACAGGCAAATCAAGAAACAGCTAGCACTGCAGAAACAAGGCAGGCTTCGCGAAAACCGATCCCTAAGAAAACCATCATTTTATGGAGCAGCATTGCCGCGGCGTGCGTTATATTATTCGCCGCATATAAAACCGGAGCGTATTTTACTTCAAAGGATAGGTTAGTCGACAAGTTTGAACAGGCCGTAAATGATGGGGATCAGGACCAAATCGCGACTCTGCTTACACCGGTAAATGACAATCTTAAACTCACTAAAAATAATGTAAAACCGTTTCTTACATATTTGAAGGATCATCCAGACAAAAGAGATGAACTTTTTGCATCGCTGCGTGATGAAACAGCCCAGAAGGATATCGTATATGCAGAAAAAAACGGAAAAAGCCTGCTGGTATTTGACCATTATGACTTAAAGGTAGCACCTGTTTATTTTGAAGTGAGCAGCAATTATAAAAATACCGATCTATATGTCAATAAAGAGGAAGCCGGATCTGTAAAGAAAGCGGATCAAGCACAAACCCTCGGTCCGTACATTCCCGGCGAATATACAGTCTCAGCCAAACTGAAAAACGATGTCGTCGATCTTGTGAAAAAGGAAGACATTCAGGCGGTTGGCGATAGCAGCTTTCGTGTTGATCTCTCATTGGAAGCAGACGATGTGACATTCAGCTTAGCGGATGACATCAAGAGCGGGAAGGGAGATTTGCTGATTAACGGCAAGTCGATTCATAAAGACCCATTCAAATCCATAACATACGGTCCGCTGCTGACAGATGGATCAATGACAGCTTCAGTCGAGGCAGAATTTCCGTGGGGAAAAACAAAAACTGCCGGCGTTTCGATCGATGATAAAGAAATGGAGTTAACGTTAATTCCTGATCAAGATACACAGGAACAGATTATGAACACAATTGTCAAAACAACAAAACAATACTCCAAAGCTCTATCTGATGGGAATACAGCCCAGATGACAGAGGCAAGTGCCAATTGGAAGGCAGAGACGAAGGACACCGTTGATTCTATGAAAAGCGCGGATTCATACTTAAAAGATAGATACTTGGAAACTGATTTTGACCTGGACACATTTGCCCTCTCTCAGAAAAACGACGGAACATGGCAGGTATCGGTAACAGGAAAAGAACTTCACCAGTCTTCTTCGTATAACGACTATACAAAATCTGAAATGACTGACGACAGTCCGAGTTATGAATATCTTCTTTCATATGATAAAAAACAGAAAAAGTGGATTTTCGAAGATGCAGAATCAACATTCCAATCTGCAGGCACAAATATAAAGAAAATCAAAAATGATAAACCAGAGACATACACTTCCGCCTGGGCTGGCTCGAAAAACAAAGGCAGTGAAAGCTCTGCAAGCGGCAATGTTACAGATGAACAAGTGACATTATTTATGGGCAGTTATCTGCAAAGTCAGGCAGATGCCGTGAATCAAAATAATTTCTCACTGATGGAAGACAGCCTTGAAAAAGGCAGTTCCCTTTATTCCGACCAGCAGCATCTCGTGGCAAAATTAAATAAAGAGGGAACAACAGAAGACTTTAATAACTATGAAGTGAAAAGCTGGAGCCAAAATGGGTCGGCTGTCACGATTAAGACGTATGAAGAATTCTACATCACAAAATCAGGCGGCAGTCCAAAGCTCAGAACATATAACTGGACTTATACCGGCGTAGTGAAGAACGGAAGAATTTACTTAACGTCTATTCAATAAAACAACCCCATCACCAGCAGGTGATGGGGTTGTTTTTAAAAGAGCATATAACGGAAAATTTCTTTGACATAGTGTTCGATAATAAGCTGAAATGTAACGCAGATGATCAGATAAATCACAATCGTTGAGTAAATGGCATCAATTTTCCCTTTATATGAATGCTGGTAACTGCTCAGCATCGCAGGAGGAATGGCGAAGAATGCACCGATTAAACCAACAGCTAATATGGTAAAGCAAATGTCTGTATGTAATAAAAAGAAGAAAAGGGCAAGAATCAAAATAGCCGTGAACGGTATGAGAAACGCTCCGAATCTTGAGAATGAATCCTTGAAAGATACTTGGTTTCCCGCGATTTTCAGGGCGAAAAAGATGCATGCATGCAGGCCAAATAGAAATAAAATAAAATAAATGGTTGGCTCTAAGAAGATTGCTGTAAAGCTTACGCTTCCGGGACCGTCTGAAAAAAGAATATAAAACATCAAAGGGGTCAGCAAACTGAAAAGAACCAGCGTAATCACCGCGCTGATCAACTGCTCTCCGCCTGTTGCTTTACATTCCTGATAAGGGCGTTTCAGGACGGATAAGACAAATGAACCGAACTGTTTTGCTGCTTGCTTTGCAGCGGCTCCGGTTTGAGCTGCATGCTGGTGGCCTGATTGACCGGGGAGCGGTGATCCGCATTTCTCACAAAAATTTCCGCCATCTGTTTGATGGCCGCATTGAGGACAATACATAAAATAACTCCTTTATCTGTAATATAGGGAAAATAGACTAATAGTTTTATTATAAAAGAAAAAAGTTGTGAAGTAATCAATATTCATACAAAAAAAGACACGAGCCCGATAGCAGCTGTGTCTTTTTTTATCTAGTTATTTATATATTTCTCAAATACATCCCCAAAATCCTTGATATGATACTGCGAGCGAACGGATGTCAGCCAAGTGAATCCGAATTCGGTCAGTTCTTTATATTGCGTTTCAATATTAACGTGCTCAGGGCGGGTATGGTGAAGAATCGTCACTGCTTTATCTAAGCTTTGCTCCGCTTGATTGAGTAAAATGTCATTTTCATAGGTTGTTTCAGCGATGCGAAGCAGTGCTTTATATAGGTCTTTTAACTTTTCAATTTGGTCTTTGTGGACATCAATGTCGAATTGTTCACCGCCCAGCTTGAACTTAATTTCAACATCCAAATCCACTTTTCCGGCAGTTTCAAGAAAAACGTCAGAGATTTTATATTGCGAATAAGGATAGCGTTTCAACGTTCGTTTCGAGGAAGTGGCGCGTTCGCCGTCTACATGGATCAGGGCCAGGTTCGTAAAGCAATACTCGTCTGCTTTTGTTTTAATCAAGAAATAAATTTTCTCATTATCTTCATGCATGACATAATCATCTGCGTCTGTTTTGTCATAGTTCTGAGGTTCGATAATTTTTCCGATATCAGATAAGCCCAAGGCATCTGCCGCAATTTTTTTGAACATCTGTATACGTCCTTCCTATTCAATTTGTCACTTCATTGTAGCATGGCGCGTTTCTGACAGGCTATAAAGGTTTACCGGGAAATCGCCTCCGGGTAAAAGGGTGGAGAATAATTCTATTTCCTGTGCAGAGACTATCAACAAGGAGGTATATGATGTTCTCATTCATCGTTCACGTCTTCATTTCTTTATTCGCAGTATCGAATCCGATCGGAAACGTACCGATATTTCTGACGCTGACAGAAGGCTATACTGCAGCGGAAAGAAAAGCGATTGCCCGGAAGGCAGCTATATTATCCTTTTTTATTCTCGCGGCTTTTTTGGTTTTCGGCCATCTTATCTTTAAACTGTTTGATATCAACATTCACGCGCTCCGAGTGGCGGGCGGCATATTCATTTTCGGAATTGCCTATAATCTATTGAATGCGAAAGAATCACACGTGCAATCTCTTCACCATGATGAACATAAGGAAAGCAAGGAAAAAGCGGACATATCCGTCACACCTTTATCCATTCCGATCATTGCTGGGCCTGGAACGATTGCAACAGTGATGAGCCTTTCCGCCGGTCATAGCGGCATTGGTCATTATGCGGCTGTCATGATCGGCATAGCCGCCGTTATTGCCCTGACCTTTCTCTTTTTCCACTATTCTGCTTTTATCAGCAGCAAACTCGGAAAAACCGAGATGAATGTGATTACCAGACTGATGGGATTAATCTTAGCCGTGGTTGCGGTCGGGATGATTGGTGCCGGGCTGAAAGGCATGTTTCCTGTCTTAACCTTATGATGCAAAAAGCAGCTCTCTTATTTTAGAGAGCTGCTTTCTTTTGTTTTCGGCACATACCGAAAGACTTCCTCACTCTCAAAAAATTCAATCAACCTGCTCAGCCAATCATAGTAATGAAGCCATTCTTTTAATTCATTCAGCAGCTGATTGACTTTCTCTTCCGCTTCCGGGGTAAGCCCGTCCCTTTGTAAAAGATCACTCAGCTCCCGGTTTAATTTTTTATACAGCACTTTGTTTTTGCTCACGACCTTTGTCCAATTCGCCGCAAATAAAGAAATGAAGGTTTGATAATAATCCTGCTCGACGTCATAAAGGTCTTTTCGTACGCCTTTTTCAAACACCTTTTCGGCGATATTGGCATCGATCATTTCCCGGACAACCTGGCTCATCCGTGTTTTGCTCATGCCCGTTGCCTCAGAGAGCTCGCTTAAGGTCATTGGTTTTCGATTCATATAAATAATTCCGAGCACACGTCCGACAGTTGAAGGCATTCCAAACGTATGCATATTTTCGGCAATCTTCTCAATGAGATGCTCTTCAGCATGTTCAATGATGTCGAGAGCGGTTTTTTTCACAGCTGATCATCCCTTCAAATGGCAATTGATGGTGTCAATATATCATATTTCTTCTTGGTGTTGAAAATAGCTGAATGCAGAGGAAGTGGGAGGTATCCGGCGTAATTGTAAGAACACCCTTTCCGTCTCGGTCATAACAATAAATAATCTATAAATAACATATAATTTCAACACATTGTAAACTTTTTATTTTACAAAGTTCAAACTATAATAAGGATTATACTTTTCAGAAAATTTAAAGGAAACCTGCGGAGGTGCACGGATTGCTGAAATTGGAACAAGTGTCAAAAGTATATAAAGGCGGCAAAAAAGCTGTGAACAGCATTGATTTAGATATTGCCAAAGGTGAATTTATCTGTTTTATCGGCCCGAGCGGCTGCGGAAAAACGACAACGATGAAGATGATCAACAGACTGATAGAACCATCGTCTGGAAGGATCTTTATCGACGGAGAAAATATTATGGAACAGGACCCGGTTGAGCTGAGAAGAAAAATCGGCTATGTGATTCAGCAGATTGGTTTGTTCCCCCATATGACCATCCAGCAGAACATCTCACTCGTACCAAAGCTGCTGAAATGGCCTGAGGAAAAACGGAAAGAACGGGCGCGCGAGCTGTTAAAGCTTGTGGATATGGGCCCGGAGTATTTAGACCGTTATCCGCATGAGCTCAGCGGCGGACAGCAGCAGAGAATCGGCGTGCTGCGCGCCCTGGCAGCGGAACCCCCTCTCATTTTAATGGATGAACCGTTCGGAGCGCTTGATCCGATTACGCGTGATTCCCTTCAGGAAGAATTCAAAAAACTGCAGAGAACCTTAAACAAAACGATTGTGTTTGTAACCCACGATATGGATGAAGCGATTAAGCTTGCTGACAGGATTGTGATATTAAAAGCGGGAGAAATCGTTCAAGTCGGCACACCTGATGAGATTCTTCGAAACCCGGCAAATGAGTTTGTTGAAGAATTTATCGGGAAAGAGCGCCTGATTCAGTCAAGACCGGATATCGAGCGGGTAGAGCAAATGATGAACAGAACGCCGGTGACGGTATCTGCGGACAAAACGCTTTCTCAGGCGATTCAGCTGATGAGAGAAAAACGTGTTGACTCGCTGCTCGTTGTGGACCGGCAAAACGTGCTGAAGGGCTATGTTGATGTGGAAATGATTGATCAAAACCGCAAAAAAGCGAGCCTCGTTGGCGATGTATACCGTTCAGATATATATACCGTTCAAAAAGGGGCGCTTCTTCGCGATACAGTCCGAAAAATTTTGAAGCAGGGGATCAAGTATGTTCCGGTGGTCGATGAACAGAACCATTTAGCAGGGATTGTGACAAGAGCGAGCCTCGTTGATATCGTATACGATTCCATTTGGGGCGACGAGGAAAACCAGCTCATGACGATCTGACCAGGGGAGGAGCTCTTTTAAGATGAATCAAATGATGACTTTTTTGCAAACGAACGGCGGAGAGCTGTTGTATAAAACGGGAGAGCATTTATATATTTCACTCATAGCCGTTGTATTGGGCATTATCGTTGCAGTGCCGCTCGGCGTTGCTCTTACCAGAATGAAAAAAGGCGCAGGTGCGGTTATCGGTTTCGTAAACATTGTGCAAACCCTGCCGAGTCTGGCGATTTTAGCCTTTTTTATTCCGCTTCTCGGCGTAGGAAAAGTGCCTGCGATTGTCGCTTTATTTTTCTATTCGGTACTGCCGATCCTGCGCAATACGTATACCGGCATTAAAGGTGTAAATAAAAACCTCCTGGAATCGGGGAAAGGGATTGGCATGACCGGCTGGGAGCAGATTCGGCTCGTTGAAATCCCGCTGGCGATTCCCATCATCATGGCGGGGATCCGCACATCAACGATCTACCTAATTGGCTGGGCGACACTTGCGTCGTTTATCGGGGGAGGCGGCCTTGGGGACTATATTTTTATCGGCCTGAACCTATACCAGCCTGAATATATCATTGGCGGTGCCGTGCCAGTCACAATTCTGGCAATTATCATTGATTATGTGCTGGCCGTGACAGAACGAAAGGTGACGCCGAAAGGCTTGCAAGGGATGAAGGAAGTTTCGTAAGGAGTTGGCTCTGTTGAAAACGACAAAAATCAAATGGCTTGGCGCGTTTGCTCTCGTCTTTGTCATGCTGCTAGGCGGCTGCTCTCTGCCGGGTCTCGGCGGCGCTTCTGACGACACAATCAAAATCGGGGCGCAAAGCATGACAGAATCAGAAATTGTAGCAAATATGATCGCGCAGCTTATTGAACATGATACAGATTTGAATACTGCTTTAGTGAAAAACCTCGGCTCAAACTATGTTCAGCACCAAGCGATGCTGGGCGGTGACATTGATATTTCAGCCACGCGCTATTCCGGAACAGATTTAACAAGCACCCTCGGCAAGGAAGCGGAGAAAGATCCGAAAAAAGCGCTGAACATTGTGCAGAACGAGTTTCAAAAGCGCTTTTCTTATAAATGGTTTGATTCCTACGGCTTTGATAACACGTATGCCTTCACCGTAACAAAAAAGTTTGCGGAAAAGGAGCATATTAACACCGTGTCTGACCTGAAGAAAAATGCCTCCCAATATAAATTAGGCGTCGACAATGCTTGGCTGAAACGAAAAGGCGACGGGTATAAAGGCTTTGTCAGCACATATGGCTTTGAATTCGGCACAACTTATCCGATGCAGATCGGGCTTGTCTATGACGCAGTCAAAAACGGGAAAATGGACGCCGTTTTGGCTTATTCAACGGATGGACGGATTAAAGCATATGATCTGAAAATCTTAAAAGACGATAAGCGTTTCTTCCCGCCGTATGACTGTTCACCGGTGATTCCGGAAAAGGTGCTTAAGGAGCATCCGGAACTTGAGGGTGTGATCAATAAGCTGATTGGGCAAATCGACACGGAAACGATGCAGGAACTTAATTATGAGGTGGATGGCAAGCTGAAGGAGCCGTCTGTCGTAGCAAAGGAATTTTTAGAGAAACATCATTATTTTGACTAAGAAAAGAGGTGGATCATATGGAAGTACTACAGCAGCTTGGCACATACTATTCGCAAAACGGCGGTTATGTGCTGCAGGAGTTTTACCGCCATTTTCTGATGTCGGTGTACGGCGTTTTATTTGCCGCCATTGTTGGAATTCCGCTCGGCATCCTGATAGCCAGATACAGAAGATTAAGCGGATGGGTTTTTGCGGTCACGAACGTCATTCAGACGATCCCGGCTCTCGCCATGCTCGCCGTGCTGATGCTTGTCATGGGGCTGGGCGCTAATACGGTGATATTGTCATTATTTCTGTATTCTCTTCTGCCGATTATCAGAAATACGTATACTGGGATTATCAGTATTGAGCACGCCTATCTTGAATCCGGAAAAGCAATGGGGATGACAAAATTTCAAGTGCTGCGGATGGTCGAGCTTCCGCTTGCGCTTTCTGTCATAATGGCCGGCCTGCGCACCGCGCTTGTCATTGCCATCGGCATTACGGCCATCGGGACATTTGTCGGTGCTGGCGGTCTCGGGGACATCATCGTCAGAGGATCAAACGCCACAAACGGAACCGCGATTATATTAGCGGGAGCGATCCCCACAGCTCTGATGGCGGTGATTGCCGATTTGGTCATGGGCTGGCTTGAACGAGCATTAAGCCCGATTAAAAAGAAGAAAAGAAACTATATTATAGCTGAAAGAAAAACCACCTCTATTTAAATCAAACAGGGGTGTTTTTTTATGAAAAACCTGTGTTAGTCCCGTTAAACGATACTTTCCAGCGTTGAAGTTAACAAGCATTTTTAAAAAATCTTAAATATCAGAAGGGAATTACCAATTTTAAGGTTGTTTTGAGAAAAGATTCAAGTTATAATAATAATACATTTATACAAACATCTAAATGTCTAAATGTTTTTTGAAAAGGAGAAAACGCTATGAATAATGTTTTCAAAGCTATATCAGATCCAACTAGGAGGAGAATTTTGGATTTGTTAAAAGGAGGGGATATGACCGCGGGAGATATTGCAGAACATTTTAATATCAGTAAACCGAGTATTTCTCACCATTTGAATATTTTAAAACAGGCGGAAGTCATAGCTGACCACCGCAAAGGGCAATTTATCTATTACTCTTTAAATACAACAGTACTTCAAGACTCAATAAATTGGATGCTTAACTTTATAAATAAAGGGGATAAAGATTTATGAAGAAAAATATATTTTCCATAATTATTGTTTGTTTGAGTTTCTTGACTTCAATTATATTTTATCAGTACCTTCCGGAAGAAATACCGATACAATGGTCAGGAAATAAGCCGTCTGCCTTTATATCTAAACCTCTAACACTTTTTATTATACCTGTTGTTATGCTTATTTATTATCTTACTTTTTATATGTTAACGATTAAGTCTACGCAAAAAAATAAAGCATTGCTTTTCCTAGCTTCTAATAATATGTTAATCCTTTTATATATTTTACAGCTCTCAACCCTTTTAATAAGTTTAGGATACGAATTGGATATTGATTTAATAATTGGGCTTGCTGTTGGCATCTTTTTAATTATTGGTGGAAATTCCATGCAGCTAGCAGAGCAAAACCATCTTATCGGATTGAGGACACCTTGGACATTAAAAGATGAGACTGTTTGGAAACTGGGGAATCGTTTTGCCTCTAAAGTACTTGTAGCGTGTGGTTTTATAATAGCTGTTCTTTCATTTTTTACAGGAGAATATATAATTCTTATTATGATTGTGCTAGTTCTTTTAGCATTAGTTATTTCAACACTAGCTTCATATCTTTACTACAAAAAAATAAACGGTCCACGTTGAAAAAATGTCTTGCGGAGCAATCCGCAAGACACTCAATTATAAGATTATTGATGAATCAATTTTAGGGTTTTTGCAGCTGCAGCTTCTAAATCAGAATTATTAGAAGCTGAAGAGGAATATTTGGCAACGTATTTCCACACTGCAGTTGTTACCGCGGCAGCCGTTTGTAATGCAACTGCGTTAACGCCCACAACATATAAATATCCAGCTGCTACACAGACGGCATAAAGCCCACAAGATGGAGTTACTTTATTAGAAGAGTATTTTACGTTTTCATTTTTCTTGGCATATTTTTGGATAAGTTGGTCTGCTTTGGTCATATTTTCAATGAGTTTTTTAGGGTCTTTGCTGTCAATCGATTGTTTCAATTCATCCATATATTGTGGTTGATCTTTTTTTATAAATTTGACTACATCATTTACTAACTTTTTACCTTCTGTACTATTTGCCTCTTTTACGAGTTTAGGGTCCAAATCGTTTGAAATTAATTTACCAACTTCCCCTTGTCCAAATAAAAGTCCTCTAAAGTAATCTTCTCCAGAAAATGTATGGTTTTCTTTAGCAGATGTACTTGACTCCTTAGAGAGTCCTACTAATGAAAAAACCAATATCGTCACCATGGAAACAATCAATAGCCTAAGTAATTTACTTTTCAAATTATTATACCTCCATTAAGTTATTTCTCCATTATCTAAATGTTAGCTATGAAACAATTTTGTAAGAAACTTGACTGATTCACCTCCTATTCTTTTGAAATTTCTTTTTCCTTTTACATATATATATTTAAATAAAGGAGAACACCAATTCATAGTGATATTTTGTTGTACAGGATGCAGATATATAATTAATGCTGATATCATGATCAAGCCGAAACTTACAATACCAATGCTGAATATGATCCCGACATGAAATAATATTCCTAAAACAAGAGCAATTCTCTTTATTCTGATATTTGAAATGATACTTGCTGCTAAGAACAACTCAAAAATAGTTACTAACCAAGTGATGACAACAATAAAATTGCTTTCAAGTAGTGGATTCAATAAGTTAAGTTGATATTCAGGTAATCCAAACACCGGATCAGAAAAGAAATAGTAAATTGCTGTTCCTTCTGCCCACTCTTTATTTTTCAATCGCTCTAAAGCTGCGTTTAAATAAATGATAAAAACTTGAATTTTAATTATTGTCATTATATAAAACAATACTGTCTTCTTTGTGAAAGATTCATTATTGTTTTTCTTTATATTCCAATGATTTCGCCTTGAATCTAATAATGTAACGGGTAATATAAGAAAAGAAAGAACAGTTGCAATTTGCTCTCCACCATCGATAGTTAAAGCTGAAGTTTGAATACTATAGCAAATATACCAGTGAAATAAACCGGTAAATCTAGGTCTCCACCCTATAACCACTAAGGTTAATATAAAAATCATTAAGTATCTTATAATCTCAAAATTGATACTATATTCTTTAGCAAAACAAAAGGCGGTAGGGATATAGACATTTTCACATGTGACATTATTTGCACTATAACTAAATAAAATATCAGTACTATTAAATAATAGTACTAGTAATGTTGAGAAACCAAGTAAACTTCTAAAAAGTGCATATGTATTTTTCCATGGATTATAGGTGTCAATATAACCTTCTAAACTATTTAATATCTTCATACTATTTTTATTTTTAGCACCTTTCTTTCAAAAGAGGTAGTTTGTTTAAAGTCTATCCAATACCATGAGAGTGGTTTTTGGCGATATATTAGGTATTCTCCTTTGCTAAGATGTATATAATCTTCATTTTTCTTAACCTTAATAGGCTTTATTTGTTTCTCTAAATTTGTGCAGGAGTTGTTGTTTTCACAAGTTTTCCAATTCTTTGGATCGATATTCTCTACAATTTTGCCTAATTCTATTGCCTGAACTCTTCCTTCTCTTTTTATCCCAAAAAAATTATTGGGAAGTGCATTAGGTAACTTTAAATTTTCTTTTGTGTGAAATGAAATGTTTTCTTCTGTAGGGCTTTTACTATAAAAGCCAAAGCCTTGGGGAGACAATTGTTGCAAAAAATTTCTTTTGAACAGTGGATTCTGAGGTGAAATATTACTAAAGTAATAAGAAGAAAATAATAGGAAACATATAGTCATTACAGTTATAATTCCCTTTTTTTTGATGTAGATTACCTCCTCTAAGCTAATATAATCATTTCAAAAAGATTATATAATAGCTAGTCAGAATAATCAACAAAAAATGGATGATTAATAAATTTATGTAAATTATGCATTATTTTGTTTATTTCCTTACAGTTTGATATTCAACCATTTGGACTTAAAAAAGTTCCCAGAATTGAATTTGGGAACTTTTTACGTCTTCGGCACATATTTAAAAATTTCTTCGCTCTCAAAAAACTCAATCAAACGGCTGAGCCAATTATAATAATCAAGCCATTCCTTTAATTCTTTCAGCAGTTCATTCACTTTTTCTTCCGCTTCAGGAGTAAGCTCTTCATCCAACACGCTAAGCAGCTCCCGATTGAGTTTTTTATGCATCATTTTGTTTTTGCTGACGACTTTGCTCCAGGTGGCTGAAAACAGCGTGATAAATGTTTGATAGTAGTCCTGCTCAACCTCATATAAATCTTTTCGCACGCCTTTTTCGAATACCTTCTCGGCAATGTTGGCATCAAGCATTTCCCGCACTACCTGGCTCATACGTGTTTTACTCATGCCGGTGGCCTCAGATAATTCCGTAAGCGTCATCGGTTTTCGATTCATATAAATAATGCCCAGCACTCGTCCGACGGTAGAGGGCATTCCAAATGCATGCATGTTTTCCGCGATTCTTTCTATAAAATGGTCCTCGGCTTGTTCAATGATCGTTAACGGATCTTTCTCCAACGGTTTCATCCTTTCAGCTAACAATTCCGATGTCAATATACCACATTTTTGATACGGCGAAAATGCTGTCAAAAGAGAATTTGGCAGGAAATTGGAGCAATAAGGAGATCAACACACGTCAATGCGGGTAAATCAGCGTTTACACATACTTTATAAATAATATGAACAAATTGTAAACTTTTTATTTTATAAACTTTATTCTATAATGGGAAGCATTCAATTGTCTGAAAAATTAAATTTAAACTGAACAAATTGAATAAACTTAATTTTGGAGGTGCGATGTTTGCTGACATTAGAAAATGTCTCGAAAACATACAAGGGCGGCAAAAAAGCCGTGAACAACGTAAATCTTAAGATTGCAAAAGGCGAATTTATCTGCTTTATCGGGCCGAGCGGCTGCGGAAAAACGACAACAATGAAAATGATTAACCGATTAATTGAGCCTTCCGCCGGAAAGATTTTCATTGACGGCGAAAACATCATGGACCAGGATCATGTAGAGCTCAGGCGCAAAATTGGCTATGTGATTCAGCAGATCGGCCTGTTTCCCCATATGACCATTCAGCAGAATATCTCACTCGTCCCAAAACTGCTGAAATGGCCGGAGCAGCAGCGGAAAGAACGGGCGCGTGAGCTTTTAAAATTGGTCGATATGGGGCCTGAATATTTAGACCGTTACCCTCATGAATTAAGCGGGGGGCAGCAGCAGCGAATTGGTGTATTACGGGCACTTGCCGCGGAGCCGCCGCTTATCTTAATGGATGAACCGTTTGGGGCACTCGACCCGATTACGAGGGATTCCCTCCAGGAAGAATTTAAAAAACTGCAAAAAACCTTACATAAAACCATCGTATTTGTTACCCACGATATGGATGAAGCGATTAAGCTGGCAGACCGGATTGTGATTTTAAAAGCGGGAGAAATCGTTCAAGTTGGAACGCCCGATGACATTTTAAGAAATCCGGCAGACGAATTTGTTGAGGAATTTATCGGCAAGGAGCGGCTAATTCAATCATCCAGCCCGGATGTTGAACGGGTTGACCAGATTATGAACACACAGCCTGTAACGATCACCGCGGATAAAACGCTTTCTGAGGCCATTCAGCTGATGAGGCAGGAACGGGTCGATTCATTGCTGGTCGTCGATGACGAGCACGTTCTGCAAGGCTATGTCGATGTTGAAATCATTGATCAATGCCGGAAAAAGGCCAATCTCATAGGTGAGGTTTTACATGAAGATATATACACAGTACTGGGCGGCACACTGCTGCGCGACACGGTCCGCAAAATTTTAAAACGGGGTGTCAAATATGTTCCCGTTGTGGATGAAGACCGACGCCTGATCGGAATTGTGACGAGGGCAAGTCTGGTCGACATCGTGTATGACTCCCTCTGGGGAGAAGAAAAGCAGCTCGCAGCATTGTCATAGGGAGGGGCGATAAGTCATGCATCATATTGTTCAATTTTTGCAAACCAATGGGGGCGAGCTTCTTTATAAAACATACGAGCATATTACGATATCGCTCATTGCTGTGATCTTAGGCGTGCTGGTTGCCGTCCCCCTCGGGGTTGTGCTTACCAGAATGAAAAAAGGAGCCGGCACCATTATCGGCATTGTCAATATCATTCAGACGCTGCCGAGTCTGGCCATCCTCGCTTTTTTTATCCCGCTCCTTGGTGTAGGAAAGGTTCCGGCCATTGTGGCTTTGTTTTTCTATTCCGTATTGCCGATTCTTCGCAACACGTATACCGGCATTCGCGGCGTCAACAAAAATCTGCTCGAGTCTGGCAAAGGCATCGGAATGACGCCGGCTGAACAAGTCCGCTTGGTGGAGCTGCCGCTTGCCGCGCCAGTGATCATGGCGGGAATCAGAACATCGACGATTTACTTAATCGGCTGGGCCACGCTTGCTTCCTTTATCGGAGGCGGCGGATTGGGTGATTACATTTTTATCGGACTGAATTTATATCAGCCGGAATATATCATCGGGGGCGCGGTACCTGTCACGATATTGGCAATTGTGATTGATTATGTGCTGGCAGTTGCTGAACGAAAACTGACACCTGCCGGCATGCAGAGATTGAAGGAATTGTCATAAGGAGGCGGCTCATGAAAAGAAAATATCTCAAATTAATGATAGGTTTAGCACTTGTGGCAACGCTGACGCTGAGCGGATGTTCGCTTCCTGGTCTCAGCGCTGCTGCAGACCAGACCATTAAAATCGGCGCGCAAAGCATGAGCGAATCAGAAATCATCGCCAGCATGCTTGGTCAGTTGATCGAACACCATACAGATCTCAAAACAACAACGATTAAAAATCTTGGCTCCAACGCGGTGCAGCAGCAGGCTTTAATGAACGGGGAAATCGACATTGCCGCCACAAGATATACGGGAGACGCGCTGACAGGCACGCTGAGAATGGAACCTGAAAAAGATCCGGACAAAGCGCTGGCGCTTACTCAGCGGGAGTTTAAAAAAAGATATGATTTAAAGTGGTATGACTCCTACGGGTTTGATAATACATATGCCTTTACACTCAGCAAGGAGCTGGCCGACCAATACCATTTAGAGACCGTATCAGACGTTAAAAAATGGGCGCCGCAATTAAAGCTGGGCGTTGATAACTATTGGATGAAGCTCAAAGGAAACGGCTATCAGGATTTTACGAAAACCTACGGCATGACATTCGGCGGCACGTATCCGATGCAGATCGGCCTTGTGTACGACGCGGTGAAAAGCGGAAAAATGGACATTGTGCTTGCGTATTCAACCGATGGAAGAATCAAGTCCTATGGTCTCAAAATGCTAAAGGATGATAAACAATTTTTCCCGCCGTACGACTGTTCTCCGGTTGTTCCGGAAAAGGTGCTCAAAGAACATCCTGAGCTTGAAGGCATCATCAAGAAAATGCTCGGAAAAATCGACACAGCCACGATGCAGGAGCTTAACTATGAAGTCGACGGCAATCTCAAAGAACCGTCTGTCGTTGCCAAGGAATATTTAGAAAAACATCACTACTTCGAATCGTGAAAGGGGGAAGAGGTCAATGAACGTGCTTGAACAGTTAATGACGTATTACGCGCAGAATGGCAGTTACGTCATGGATGAATTCGGCCGCCACTTTCTCATGTCGGCTTACGGCGTTTTATTTGCCGCTGTCGTCGGGGTTCCGGCCGGAATCCTCATCGCGCATTTTCGCCGTTTGTCAGCCTGGGTGTTTGCAGTAACAAACGTTATTCAAACAATCCCGGCGCTCGCTATGCTCGCCGTCTTAATGCTTGTTATGGGGCTCGGCGCAAATACCGTGATTCTATCATTATTTCTGTATTCCCTGCTGCCGATTATTCGAAACACGTACACAGGCATTATCAGTATTGAGCATGCCTACTTAGAATCGGGAAAAGCAATGGGCATGACGAAATTCCAAGTGCTCAGAATGGTTGAGCTCCCGCTCGCACTTTCTGTCATTATGTCGGGCCTTCGCACAGCTCTCGTCATTGCCATTGGAATTACTGCGATCGGCACATTTGTCGGTGCCGGAGGCCTTGGGGACATGATCGTCCGCGGCTCAAACGCGACAAACGGAACTGCGATTATTCTAGCCGGAGCGATACCAACTGCGGTGATGGCGGTAGGGGCGGATTTGCTCATGGCCTGGCTGGAGCGGGCATTAAGTCCGGTGAAGAAAAAAAGAACCGGGGCGAAACACGTTCAATCAGCTGCATAGAATAGAAAAAAGAGGCTGGAGTCCAGCCTCTTTTTTCTATTTAAATCGTAAACTGACCCATCTTCTCATTAAGCTCCTTCGCAAGCTGCTCAAGCTCTTCAGCATTTTGAAGCACTTGATCCATCGAATGGGCGGATTGCTCAGTTATTGAAAATGTTTCTTCAATGCCGGCGGCCGACTCTTCGGATACAGAAGCGATATTTTCAATCGATTGATTGATAGTAATCGATTGGTTTGTTAACTGTTTCAGGCCATCCGTTACTTCCTTAATGCTGTCTGCAACATGAGTGACGGATTGCTTGATATGCCGCATAGCCTGTTCGGTGTCTGTCAGGTTTTCCGTTCCTTTTTCGACTTCTGTAAAGCTGCTTTCCAAGTACGTAATGACAGTGTGGATCTCCTGCTGTGTCCCGCCTACAATCCGGGTAATATCCTGCACGGAATCAGAAACGCCGTCAGCCAGCTTTCTGACCTCCTCTGCCACAACGGCGAAGCCTTTGCCGCTTTCTCCTGCGCGGGCAGCTTCAATCGCGGCGTTAAGGGACAGCAAATTCGTTTGCTCGGCAATTCCGTTGATGACCTGAACGAGCTTGTTGATATCCTGAGAATGCTGTTCCAGTGATCTCACTTTATGCACGGCTTCTTCAACAATATGATGGATGGTTTTCATTTGCTGTAATGACGTAGCCATATTTTCGTTTCCGCTTACCGCGAGTTCGAGAACGTTTTGAGACGTATCGCTGATGGTGATGCCGTGATTATAGGCTTTATCAATGCTTTCGGTGAACTCATTCATCGATTCGGCAATCGTCACGGCGTCTTGGGCCTGCTGTTCAGAGCCCTCAGCCATTTCGTTCATCGTCTCGGTAATATGTTTGCTGCCGGATCTTGTTTCATTCGTTGCGGTTGCAAGCACCTGTGAAGAAGAAAGAACCCGGCTTGATATGTCTTTAGAATATCCGACAATATCTCTCAGATTCCCTACCATTTTTTGCAGCGCTTCATTCAGATCACCCAGCTCGTCTTTTGAGTTGAGCGGCTCCATATCGTTCGACAGATCGCCTTCGGCAATATGATTGGCAGATTCCTTCATGCGAATGATAGGCTTTACAATGTTTCGCGTGATATAAAGCCAGATGAAAATGCTGATGAGGATCGATGCTGCCACAAGCAAAGCAGTGTAAATGAGCCCTTTATGATAGACGGCCTTCGTTTCTTTTACCGCTGTGTTGCTGCCTTCTTGATTTAAGTCAACAAGCTGAGTGATTGTTTTTTTCATATCCTCAAAGCTGGCCTCAGTCTGAACCAATAAACCTCTTGCTTTGTCCATGTCATTCGTGCGACCGCTTTCGATAATTTGCGCATGAATATCCGTATAGGTGTTCACTTCAGTTTGAAGCTGCTCGAACAGTTTCTGCTCTTTATCAGTGGAGATCGTTTTTTCGTAGTTATCGAGCTTTCGGTTAATGTCTTCAATGATCTGATTCATTTCTTGATCAAGTGTATCCATTTTGCTTTTGTCTGTGTAAATCAGAAAGTCCTTTTCTTTAGAAGACAGGTGCTCGGTTACATAATTAATCGATGTGATTTCTTTGATACCGTCAATCCATTTCGTGTTGATTTCGTCTGTTTTTTGAATGATATGCTGCATATTAAAAGCGCCTATTCCGCCTACAAGTAAATTGATCAGGATCAGTGTCAAAAATACCAGGCTGAATTTGCGGGAAATCGTCAGTCGCATATAGTGGTCTCCTTTAAAAACGTAATGTGTGGATGTACTATATATCGGCTGAGAAATCGTTTTTTCACCTGGGAAAAAATAAAAAACGGCTCTTTTCTCGTCTTTGAGATCAGAACCGTTTTAGCAATTAGTCAAGAAAGGAAGGGTCAATCCATTCAGTCGCCCATTTAGAAATCTCACCTAAAATGGGTGCTAGTGCCTTTCCTTTATCGGTCAATGAATATTCGATGCGAACCGGAGTTTCAGGGATGACATCCCGCTTTACTACTCCTTCAAGCTCAAGTTCTTTCAGCCGTTCTGACAGAACTCTGCCGCTTAGATTTGGAAGTGCTGCTTCAATTTCGCTAAATCGCTGAGACCCGTTCAAGAGCTGAAATACGATTAAAGCGACCCAGCGTTTACTTAAGATGTCGACTGCTTTTTCAAATCTAGGACACATTTCTGATTGGTTCATACTTTTCACCTCGTCTGTCACTATTATAACGCAAATAACGAGGGAGGGTATGCAAGCGTGATTGATAAAATATAGAAAGAGAAACAGGGGATTATGAGGAAGAGGCGCGTTTTTTTGCTTCTGAAGACAAAAAATCGAAGTATTTGCTGAGATTTTCAATATCCTGCTTTGAGAGATGTTCCCATTTTTGACTATTGAAAATCGGGAGGTGCTCCGCTCCGCGAGTGACAGCCGTCTGGTAAATGTCATAAACGGATTGATAGCTTTCAGATGCTTCGCGGATTTCTTCAGGAAAGGCCTGAATATGGCCTGCGGCGGCCATTAGGTTTTCGTACGGCACTTTCAGGACGGCTGCCAGTTTTTTAATCGTGGCGGGTTTTGGCGTCCCGCGTTTGCCGTTTTCAATTTTTGAAATGGTGGCCGAGCTGATGCCTGAGTACACCGCAAGCTGATTCACTGTCAGTTTGCGGGCGCGGCGCAGCTCCCGTAATTGCTGTCCGAACGGTGACATGGTCTATCGCCTCACATTTCTATCAAGAGTCAGTCATCAGCAGACCGTTTTTTGGCTTCGTCTGATATAAACGAAAAATAATGATCCAGCATGAGCAAATCTTCTTTATTGAGATATTGCCACTTTTCGTTCTCAAGAAGAGCAAGGTTTTTCAGGTCATAGGCCTCCGCTTTTTCAAGCAGCTTGCACTTCGTTTCATAAGGAGCTCTGTCCTCATGCACTTCTTCGATGTAACCAGCCTTGTACATAAGCCCCTCATAAGGAATTTTTAAGGCCTCTGCCAGTTTTTTGATGGTGGCAGGTTTGGGAACGCCCCGTTTTCCGTTTTCGATTCTGGAGATGCCGGCCGCGCTTACGCCTGAATAAGTCGCCAGCTGGTTGACTGTTAACTTTCTCTCTTCACGCAATGCCCGTAATTGTTCGCCAAAGCTTTCCATATATCTCACCCCGTCCCTCACTGTTACTCATATTTTAGTATGTTTATTGACTAAAGGGAATAGGTAGACTGGAAATGTATTGACAAAAGTTAACATAAGCCGTAATGTAAAAGTATAGAAAAAAGTTTTTCAGGAATGGAAGGTGAGGAAAGTGCCAGTAGAAAAGATACAGATTAGACGTGATTATGTCTTGCAGTATATGGTTAATAACGATTATTCCCTTAATCAGCTTGCGCTGGAAATCGGAGTCTCACCCGCCACACTGAGCCGCGTGCTGAATGGAGAAAGAAGGCCGGGGCAGCTTGTGATTGGTAAAATGCTTCACTATTTTAATTTGAAATTTGAGGATCTTTTTTACTATGATTTTGTTGACAAAAGTCAATGAGATAGAGAAAACGCAAGGAGATCCAAGCTTTTTCTATCTTGAATGATGTGTCAGCACAAACCCTGTCACCAGCTCATTGCACGTTTTCCATTGTTTTGTCGGCAATTGATGTCCCTGATATTCCAATCTGAAAAATTCGGCATGTCTGCACGCTCTTCGGTAATAGCCTGCGTTTGTAAAGGTCCAGTCCCGCAGGCCGCCATACATAAACAGCATTGGCATGTTTAGGCGGGGCAGTTGTTCAATGCAATTGTAGCCAAGCGAATCCAGATAATACTGATGCCAATGGGCCTGGTCTGCTTTTTTCATATGGTCTGTTAATATGCTGCGAAGCTGTCTGTCTTTTGTGTGGCTGCCAGCGAGGATTTTCATGAGCAAACCGGGGTTTTTTTCAAGCAGATACATTCCCAGTTTGTGCAGCTTCTGGCCGATTACGTTATGAACAGCGGGGTAGGCGCCGGACAGAATAAGGTGTGACACTTTGTCCGGGCGGGTAAAGCCGATATGCTGCGCGATCAAGCCTCCGGCAGAATACCCGAATAACACAGCTTTATCAATGTGCAAAGCGTCCATGAATAGCGCGATCTCGTTTGCGTAATAGGAAATAGACGCTGGCTGATCGATGTGATCACTATCACCGTGGCCGCTTAAATCGGGAAAAATAACCCTGAAATGCTTGGATAGAAGGCGCTGATAATAAAAAACCTTGCGTCCCATGCCCGGCGGGTGGATAAAAATGATAGGGATTCCCTGGCCATATTCTTCATAAAAAAGATGTTTCCTGCTGTCTATGCTGATAAGCGGCATCGCTTTTCTCCTTTGACCTTTTCATATGAATAGGGTAACCAAGATAAAACGTCTTATCCGGCCTTTTGGCGTCTGATACAGCGTGACATGCCAACCCTTTTCATGTAAAATAGAAGTAATGTAGCCAGTGAGTCTGGAGGTGTATGGGATGCACGCAGTTTTGATTACCTTATTGGTTATCGTCAGCATTGCACTTATTATTGTCGTTTTGCTTCAATCCAGTAAAAGCGCCGGATTATCTGGTGCGATTTCAGGCGGAGCGGAGCAGCTCTTCGGGAAACAAAAAGCAAGAGGTCTTGATTTAATTTTGCACCGCATTACGGTAGTGCTGGCAGTCTTGTTTTTCGTGTTAACGATTGCGCTTGCTTATATCCTATAGGGCAATGTTTGTATAAGGTCTGATGTGAAGTCAGGCCTTTTTCACGTTTCTGGCTGATATCCAAAACGTTTTTTTCTGATTAAACTGTGGAAAACTATAATGATCGTGCAGATAGAAAGGGAGACATGAGCATGAAAGTTGTGACACCAAAACCATTTACATTTAAAGGCGGAGACAAAGCGGTGCTTTTGCTGCACGGCTTTACAGGCAATACAGCGGATGTAAGGATGCTGGGACGATATTTGAATGAACGCGGCTATACGTGCCACGCGCCTCAATATGAAGGACATGGCGTCCCGCCTGAAGAACTTGTACATACGGGGCCCGAAGACTGGTGGAAAAACGTAATGGCTGGCTATGAATACTTAAAATCTGAAGGCTATGAGAGCATTGCTGCCTGCGGACTGTCGCTTGGCGGGGTTTTTTCGCTGAAATTGGGTTACACTGTACCCATAAAGGGAATTGTCCCAATGTGCGCACCGATGCATATTAAGAGTGAAGAGGTCATGTATCAAGGCGTTCTTTCATACGCTCGCAATTACAAAAAGTTTGAGGGGAAAAGCCCGGAGCAAATTGAAGAGGAAATGAAAGAATTCGAAAAAACGCCGATGAATACCCTCAAGGCGCTGCAAGACTTAATTGCTGATGTGCGGAATAATGTCGATATGATTTATTCACCGACATTTGTGGTGCAGGCCCGTCATGACCACATGATTAATACCGAAAGCGCCAATATTATTTACAACGAAGTGGAAACTGATGATAAACAGCTGAAATGGTACGAGGAATCAGGGCATGTCATTACACTCGACAAAGAACGTGACCTCGTCCATCAGGATGTGTATGAATTTTTAGAGAAGCTCGATTGGTAATCAACAGGAGGTCGGATAATGGAAAAAGAAGCATTTATGGAAAAGCTTCTCTCGTTTATGAAGGAAGAGGCGTACAAACCTCTGACCGTTCAGGAACTTGAGGAGATGTTAAATATTACGGAAGCCGAGGAGTTTAAAGAGCTCGTCAAAGCGTTAGTCGCCTTGGAAGAAAAAGGGCTTATCGTACGGACGAGAAGCGACCGCTACGGCATTCCGGAGAAGATGAATTTAATAAAAGGAAAGATTTCAGCCCATGCGAAAGGATTCGCCTTTTTGCTGCCTGAGGATACGTCGTTAAGTGATGTGTTTATTCCGCCTAATGAGCTGAATACGGCAATGAACGGCGATATCGTCATGGTGCGTCTGAACTCACAGTCAAGCGGCTCCAGGCAGGAAGGAACCGTCATACGGATTTTAGAAAGAGCGATTCAGCGGGTTGTCGGCACGTATACAGAAACGAGAAACTTCGGCTTTGTCATTCCGGACGACAAAAAAATCACGAGTGACATCTTCATTCCGAAAAATGGGAAAAATGGAGCTGCGGAAGGGCATAAGGTTGTTGTCAAGCTGACGAGCTATCCTGAAGGCCGCATGAACGCAGAGGGTGAGGTTGAAACCATTCTCGGCCACAAAAACGACCCGGGCATTGATATTTTATCGGTCATTCATAAGCACGGCCTGCCGGGAGAATTTCCAGCTGACGCGATGGAACAGGCATCAAGTACGCCTGACACGATTGATGAAAAAGATCTGAAAGACCGCCGTGATCTCCGTGACCAGGTGATTGTCACCATTGATGGTGCGGATGCGAAGGATTTGGATGATGCAGTTACCGTGACGAAACTTGATGATGGAAGCTACAAGCTTGGCGTTCACATAGCTGATGTCAGCCATTACGTAACCGAAAACTCGCCGATTGACAAAGAAGCGCTTGAAAGAGGGACAAGTGTGTATCTGGTTGACCGTGTCATCCCGATGATTCCGCACAGATTGTCAAACGGCATCTGCTCCTTAAATCCAAAGGTTGACCGCCTGACGCTTTCTTGTGAAATGACAATTAACAGTCAGGGACAGGTGACAGAGCACGAGATCTTCCAAAGTGTCATCAAAACAACGGAAAGAATGACATATTCAGATGTGAATAAAATTCTTGTTGACGATGATGAAGAGCTGAAACAAAAATACGAGCCTCTTGTTCCGATGTTCAAAGACATGGAGCGCCTGGCTCAAATTCTGCGCGATAAGCGGATGGACCGCGGCGCCGTTGACTTTGATTTCAAAGAAGCAAAGGTGCTTGTTGATGACGAAGGAGCGGTTAAAGACGTTGTGATCAGAGAACGCTCTGTCGCCGAGAAGCTGATTGAAGAATTTATGCTTGTAGCAAACGAAACAGTGGCAGAGCATTTCCATTGGATGAACGTCCCGTTTATATACCGGATTCACGAAGAGCCGAATGCTGAAAAGCTGCAAAAGTTTTTAGAATTTGTGACGACATTTGGCTATGTGGTGAAAGGAACGGCGGGGAATATTCATCCGCGCGCGCTGCAAAGCATTCTGGACGCTGTGCGAGACAGACCAGAGGAAACGGTTATATCTACTGTTATGCTCCGTTCGATGAAACAGGCGAAATACGACCCGCAAAGCTTGGGGCACTTCGGTCTGTCAACGGAATTCTATACGCATTTCACATCGCCGATCCGCCGTTATCCGGACTTAATCGTTCACCGCCTGATCCGAACGTATTTGATCAACGGCAAAGTCGATGAAACGACTCAGGAAAAGTGGGCTGAACGCCTGCCGGATATCGCCGAACATACATCATCAATGGAGCGCCGTGCAGTTGACGCCGAGCGTGAGACGGATGATCTGAAAAAAGCGGAATACATGCTTGATAAAATCGGTGAAGAGTTTGACGGCATGATCAGCTCTGTGACAAACTTCGGAATGTTCGTCGAGCTGCCGAATACAATTGAAGGACTCGTCCATGTCAGCTTTATGACAGATGACTACTACCGCTTTGACGAACAGCATTTCGCAATGATTGGCGAGCGGACAGGCAACGTCTTCCGCATCGGGGATGAAATCACAGTCAAGGTTGTCGATGTCAATAAAGATGAGCGCAATATCGACTTTGAAATCGTCGGCATGAAGGGCACTCCGCGGCGTCCGAGAGAATTGGACAGCAAAGGGAGCAGAAAACGCGGAAAGCCTGCCAGAAAACGTGTTCAAAGCACCAATACACCTGTTTCTCCAGCGCCGTCTGAGGAAAAAGGAGAATGGTTTACTAAGCCGAAGAAGAAAAAGAAAAAACGCGGCTTCCAAAATGCGCCGAAACAGAAACGGAAAAAGAAGAAATAACAGCTCAACCAGCAAATAGGGCCGCAGCGCTCTATTTGCTTTCTTTCGGAAACAGCTTTTCATTGTAGCGGTACGTGACATTTGGTAAAATAGAGCGTATCGCAAAAGGTGGACAGTTTTTCCTTAGAGAGAGGAGGTTCTGGCATGCCAAAAGGGTCAGGAAAAGTATTATCTCAAAATAAGAAAGCCAACCACGATTATTTTATAGAAGAAACCTATGAAACAGGCATCGTTCTGCAAGGAACCGAAATCAAATCGATTCGCGCCGGCCGCGTAAACCTTAAGGATTCCTTCGCCAAAATCGAACGGGGAGAAGTGTTTCTCCACAATATGCACGTCAGCCCATATGAGCAGGGAAACCGCTATAACCACGATCCGCTCCGGACGAGAAAGCTGTTAATGCACCGTAAGGAGATTAACAAGCTGATCGGGTTAACAAAGGAAAAGGGTTATTCTCTCGTTCCGCTGAAGCTGTATTTAAAAAACGGCTTTGCCAAAGTGCTTCTCGGCCTTGGAAAAGGGAAGAAGAACTATGACAAACGGGAAGATCTGAAGCGCAAGGACGCGAAGCGGGAAATCGAAAGAGCGTTCAGAGACAGTCAAAAAGGCTTCTAAAGGCATAGTGCTTGATTCGAAAATCAGGCCTGTGCTATACTGTGTTCACGATCAGATCACGTCGCCATTCATTTGAAGGATTTGACAATTGAAAAGAGCCGTGATCATGTTATAATAAGACTATAGCCAGTTTGAGTGAGAGCTTGATATTTTCTCCCGTATTTCCCTTATACCAAGGGGACGTTACGGATTCGACAGGGATGGATCGAGCTTGAGCTGCGAGCCGAGAGGCGATCTCGTAAACACGCACTTAAATATAACTGGCAAAACTAACAGTTTTAACCAAAACGTAGCATTAGCTGCCTAATAAGCGCAGCGAGCTCTTCCTGACATTGCCTATGTGTCTGTGAAGAGCACATCCAAGTAGGCTACGCTTGCGTTCCCGTCTGAGAACGTAAGAAGAGATGAACAGACTAGCTCTCGGAAGGCCCGCCCGCAGGCAAGAAGATGAGTGAAACCATAAATATGCAGGCTACGCTCGTAGACGCTTAAGTAATCGATGTTTCTGGACGTGGGTTCGACTCCCACCGTCTCCATACATACTGACAATAAAGCAGAACCTCTTAAGAGGTTCTGCTTTATTTTTTCTCCAAACCACAGGCACCAAAAAGTGCGTACTTCCATTTCAATCCCAGCTGTTTCATACTGATTGCAGAGCAGATGTTTCACCAATCAGATTTCTGTCAATAAATAAGAGGAATCAAAAACGGAGGGATGAATAATGAAGCTGAATTTACAAGGAAAAACCGCACTGGTGACCGGTTCGACATCAGGGATCGGAAAAGCTATTGCCTCTTCGTTAGCTGAAGAAGGTGCGGCAGTGATCATTAACGGACGCCGGGAAGAGAAAGTGAATCAGACGATAGATGAACTGAAAACACAACATGCTGAAGCGGTTCTTTATCCGGCCGCATTTGATTTGGGAACTGAAGAAGGCTGCAATGAGCTGTTTCAGGCATATCCAGAGGTTGATATTTTGGTCAACAATTTAGGGATTTTTGAACCGGCGGAGTACTTTGATATTCCCGACGATGAATGGTTTCGTTTTTTTGAAGTGAATATTATGAGCGGTGTAAGGCTGACACGCAGGTATTTGCATAACATGATAGAGAAAAAAGAAGGGCGTGTGATTTTCATTGCCAGTGAAGCGGCGATTATGCCGTCACAGGAAATGGCCCATTACAGTGCGACAAAAACGATGCAGCTGTCCATTTCCCGCAGTTTGGCGGAGCTGGCAACCGGCACGAATGTCACAGTCAACACCGTCATGCCGGGCTCTACCTTAACAGAGGGTGTGGAAACCATGCTGAACTCGCTGTATCCTGGTGAAAACCTGACTGTTCAAGAAGCTGAGGCACGTTTTATGAAAGAAAACCGGCCGACATCTATTATTCAAAGACTGATCCGTCCGGAAGAAATCGCCCACTTCGTTACATTTTTAAGCAGCCCGCTTTCCTCTGCGATCAATGGCGCGGCACTTCGGGCAGACGGCGGTTTGGTCCGCAGTGTCTTTTAAACCTCTCCCAACAGGAGAGGTTTTTTTATATATTGTTGATTTCCATAAATTTCTGCCGTATAATATTGGTACCGAAATAGTTTTCTTGGTACCGAAAGCGGGGGATTAATATGGATAAAAGAATTCTGGCGGAAACTTTCCGGCTGATCAAGCAAAAAGGATTTTCATTTACGATGAATGATTTGGCTGCAGCGCTGGGAACGAGCAAACGGACGCTCTATGCATATTATTCATCTAAAGATCAGCTTGTTGAGGCGGTTGTCGAACAATTTTTAGCCGAAATGAAGCAAATGGAAAGAGACATCTATGAAAATGAAAGTTTAAATGTGCTTGAAAAGGTGAAAAAAATGCTGATCAGCCTTCCGCAGGGGATGGAACTGCTGAACATGGGATTATTAAATGAACTAAAGAAATACCATTACGATGCGTGGCTTACATTAGACACGTTTATTAAGGAAGAATGGGCGATTGTCCTAGCATTATTAAATGAGTGCAAACAGCAAAAGAGAATCAGAAACATCAATCCGGACCTGTTTGTTCACATGTATATAGGGAGCATCAACCAAGTGTATGACCCTGAATATCCACTGAAACATCAGTTCACGACAGGAGAGGTACTTGAATCAATTGTAGATGTTTTGTTTAACGGTATAACAGCTGATGAGGAGGCTGATGCGACGTGAATTGGGTGTTTCTATGCTTGGCGATTTTGTTTGAGGTTGCGGGAACTGTCAGCATGAAGCTATCGTCTGGTTTTACAAAGCTTATTCCCAGTTTGCTGTTGATTTTCTTTTATGGAGGGAGTCTTTTCTTTCTGACGCTTACGCTTAAATCCATTGATGTATCAGTTGCTTATGCTGTATGGTCAGGGATGGGAATTGTCCTGATTACAGTCGTTGGTTTTTTGTTTTTTCAAGAACATGTGAGTGTCATGAAAGTCATTTCAATTGGATTGATTATTGCCGGTGTTGTGTCTTTAAACCTGATCGAGCATGCTGCGGTGTCTGAGCCGGTACATAAAAGCAGGCAGTACAAATGAGATATATGAAGCTGTTTTTTCTCGTGACTGATATCGGTTTTATCTTGTACTGGCTGTCAGCCGGATTTTCGCTCATACCGGAAAGCTGGGCTTTTAAACATCATGACCATCCGTTTATGATCGCTTGGAACTGGTCTTTTTTTCCGCTGGATATCCTGATTTCTGTCACAGGGTTGTACAGCTTGTACCTACAGCGGGTGAATCGTGCTAACTGGAAGCTGATGGCGCTGATTTCTCTTGTGCTGACCTGTTGTTCAGGTCTGCAGGCGCTATCATTCTGGACATTCAGCAGTGACTTTGATCTTGTGTGGTGGCTGTTTAATGGGTATCTATTGATTTATCCTTTATTTTTTATTCACCTGCTCTTGAAGGAAGGCAGAAGGACAAAACAGTCCTGACAGGTGCCGCTTTTATAATAAACTGATGTAATGAAGCAGAGACGGTATAAGTCTCTGTTTTTTATCGGACCCCGCACCAATTGAGAAGCTAACCGCGTTTTTGGGCATACTAAAGCGAAGAAACGGGAAAAGTTCTACACATTCATTGAAAAGGATTTTGTCAAATGAACAAAACTGCTGCGAACAATCAAAGAATCATGCCTATCGTGAAGGATGCCTTTCGCATTCATGCAAATCCATTTCCTTGGAAAAAGGCTATCGGATCAGGTTTCGCTTCAGGGTTTCCTGTGCTGGTCGGTGCATTGGCAGGTCACACGGATTACGGATTAATTGCAAGTATCGGAGCCTTTGTTTATTTATATGCGGGCGGTGAATCGTACAAAAAGCGCGCCTTGAAGCTGCTCTTGGTTTCCTTTGGGATCGCCCTCTCATTTGGTTTAGGGACGCTTTTGTCTGGGACGCTTTGGATGATGTCGGCTGTTTTGGGGCTGATCGGTGCAGCGGCGATGTTTATTTTTAGCGCGCTCGGCATTCAAGGCCCTGCGCCAATGTTTTTTGTCCTTGCCTTTTTAGTCAGTTCCGGGCTGCCGGCCGATCCTTCACAAGCGCTGTTCAGAGCGGGACTGACGTTTCTCGGCGGCATTTTCGCCATGGGCATCGCTTTAATCGGCTGGTTATGGAACAAGCATGGGCCGGAGGGAGCGGTGCTGCAAAAAACATATCATCAGCTGGCTGCATGTCTTTCAGCCGTCGGAACGCCAGGTTTTCATAACGCACAGCATCAGACGGTGCTCATGCTTAGAACAGCCCGCCAAACGGTTCTTGAGAAAGGGAATAAATGGAAAAAATCGCAGCATGATGAACGATTTTTCCGCCTCCTTGAAAAAGCTGACGATATATTCATTGCCATTATTCATTTTTCAGCTGAAACGCCGGACAGAGAGACCGCGCAGATTGAAAAGGCACTTCGCCAAACCGGAGATATGCTTGCACATGCACGGGTTTCCTGTACGTATCAGATTAATGAGAACGAATATGAGCCTAGGCGGAAGCTGTTTGAAGAAATCAATGAGGTTTTGCATATCGCTTCAGGACGTTTTGATAAGCAGCTTGACGGGGAACCAAGCCGCCTGCCATCCTCTTTTTACTTTTTGAGAAATGCCTTTGACTGGAAGTCTCCAGTTTTGATTAGAGCGTTAAAGTACGGAATTGTTCTGTTTGCCGCCGATATGTTTGCCCTCGCATTCGGCTTTGCACGCTCCTATTGGATTCCGCTTTCGGCAGCAGCAGTCATGCTTGGCACTACTGTTGTTTTTACGCTTCACAGGGCTATTCAGCGTTCGGCCGGAACGGTGATCGGGGTAATGCTGGCTGGCGCAATCCTGTTTTTTAAGCCGGGCGGTGTTTATATTGCGTTATGTATTGCAGCGCTGCAATGTCTTCTTGAGATGCTGATCGTCCGCAATTATGCGCTGGCTGTTCCCTTTTTAACCGCAAATGCGCTTGTTATCACAGAAAGTATGCATGGCGGGGCGGGCGCCGGTTATTTTATGATAGCGAGGCTGACTGATGTAGCTGTCGGCAGCGTGATCGGGCTGTTGGGAACAATGCTTTTGTGGCGGCGGTTTTCAACGAAGCGGCTGCCTGAACTGATGAGGAACGTCATCCGGCTGGAAGGGCAGTTTATGGAGAAACTGTTAACCGGGCAGAATGCCGACGAACACAAGTTAAGGGTGAGTCTTGTCAGGCTTCGGGATGCGTATGACAAGGCGCTTGGAGAGTTTCCTCATGCGAATGCTGATGCGCTCTGGCCTGCCATTTCCGGTGCTCAGCACTTAGGGTACTATTTGCTCTCGGCCCAAGCTCACCGCCGTCCGCCTGCTCCGTTTACTGATGAAGAGATCAACCAGCTGCGGGCGTTTTTTGAACAGGCTCAGCAATCCTTTATCATGAAAAGGGTGCCTGCGGATATTCAAGTGCCGCATGTTCCTCATTATCCTCGAATCAGTAAAGAATTGTCCGCGCTGTATTCAGGCTTGAGAACAGCTTTTGAAAAGTAAGCTGTTTGGAAAGTTAAATAATCTTTAATTCGAGATGTTTTACTTGAAAGTAAATTTCTTTGTCTCTATAATAAAGTCTAAGAGAGACAGAATAATCATTATGCATCTGTATGATAATAATTGGTGTGTGATTTTTAAAAACGAAAGGGCTGGTAAAAATGGCAAAAGTATTATATATCACTGCTCATCCGCATGACGAAGCAACTTCGTACAGTATGGCAACAGGTAAAGCATTTATCGAATCTTACAAAGAAGCAAATCCAAATGATGAAGTTGTACATATCGATTTGTACAAAGAAAACATCCCGCACATTGACGCAGATGTATTCAGCGGATGGGGAAAGCTTCAGTCAGGTACAGGCTTTGAAGAGCTTTCTGAAAGCGAAAAAGCGAAAGTAGGCCGTTTGGGAGAGCTTAGCGACCAATTTGCATCAGCTGATAAGTACGTATTTGTTACACCTTTATGGAACTTCTCATTCCCGCCAGTGATGAAAGCGTATCTTGATTCTGTTGCCGTTGCAGGAAAGTCATTCAAATACACAGAACAAGGTCCTGTCGGCTTGTTGACTGATAAAAAAGCAATTCATATCCAAGCTCGCGGCGGCTACTATTCAGAAGGCCCTGCGGCTGAGATGGAAATGGGGCACCGCTACATCGGCATCATGATGAACTTCTTCGGCGTACCATCATTCGATGGCATTTTCGTAGAGGGACATAATGCGGAGCCTGATAAAGCACAGCAAATCAAAGAAGACGCGATTGCGCGTGCGAAAGAAGCAGGAAAAACATTCTAATGAAAAAGCCTCCCCTTATTTGGGGAGGCTTTTGTTTTAGTGCTCCAGCATAATGGTTCGTTTCTCTTTACTGCTTTTCATCGCGGCTTCAATGATGCGGATGACATTAATACCTTCCTCAGCAGTGACTGGCAGCGCAGCACCTTCCCGTATGCTTTCCGCTATTTTGCGGTAATAAGTAAGGTAGGAGCCATTTACTGATGGGATCGTTTCTGTTTTTTTGTCGGAGCCACGAATGGTTGTAAGCTGTCCGTAAAACTCCGGATCATCTGCACCCCAGCTGTCATCCTCTGGTTTTCTTCCCGCTCTGAGTGCGTCTTCCTGTCCGTCAATTCCATATTTGATAAAGCTGGAATCTTTTCCATGGATTTGATAACGAGGTCCGTTTGACGGAACGATTGATCCTCCGTATAGAATGGCTTGAAGCTTGCCATAGTCCAGGGTTAAATGAAAATAGTCAACCGTTTCGGCATTTTCCCGCTGGGCCATCACGTTTGCAGTCACGGCTTTAGGCATCCCAAACAAATGCAGGGTTTGGTCTATGATGTGGGAGCCGAGATCATACAGCGTACCAGTGGCAATGCCTTCTTTTTCCCGCCACCGCGCTTGAACTTCAGGTCTGTAGCGGTCATAGGAAACTTGATATGTATTGATATCTTCAAGAGATCCCTCAGAGATCAGCTTTTTAATCGTTAAAAAGTCGTTATCCCAGCGTCGGTTATGATATACGCTTAATAATACGCCTTTTTCATCGGCAGCCCTTTTTAATGTTTCCCCCTCTTCGGCTGTTGCTGTCATTGGTTTTTCCATCACAACATGTTTTCCGGCCTGTATGCATGCCATAGCATGCTCGTAATGAAGGCCGCTCGGGGTGGTGACAATGACAAGCTCAATGGCAGGGTCATTTGTGATTTCCTCAAGCTCATGTACAACCTCAGCATCTGGAAAGTCCCGTTTCACTTCTTCTGTCCGAGATGTCATGATTTTGCTGATTTGATATTCATCCAGAACATCCAGCAGCGGCCCGTGAAAAACAGAACCGGACAATCCGTATCCTAATATTCCAACCTTGATCGTATCCACTTTTCTTCTCCCCTTTAAAAGCGTTATCAACAGAAGTATATACCCTCCTGATCAAATGGTAAAACCTAACTGATTCATTTTTTGCGTCGGCATGCTTAGACAACCGTCTGGACAATCAGTATAATGGGAATTAATATCATTAAACAGAGGTGTACGCATGGAAAAGCATAACGAACATAAAACATTAAACCATAAAAGCTCGAAAGAAAAAGATCAAATCACAAACCGGTTGAAGCGGATTGAGGGCCAGGTCAGAGGCATTCAAAACATGGTGGAAAACGACAGATATTGTGTAGATATTCTTGTACAGATTTCAGCTGTTCAGGCGGCAATGAAAAACGTGGCGCTTCATTTGCTTGAGGATCATGCCCATCATTGTGTAGCAGATGCCATCAAAAGCGGTGACGGGGAACAGGCCATTTCTGAGCTTTTGGACGTATTTAAAAAGTTCACAAAATCATAAAGCGTTTTTTTATTGTAATACCCTACGGGGGTATGGTAGGATGAAAATAGAAAGAATAAACAGGAGGAATTGATTATGGAACAAAAAACATTGCAAGTTGAAGGAATGTCTTGTCAGCACTGCGTCAAAGCAGTAGAAACGAGCGTAGGAGAACTGGACGGCGTCAGTGCTGTTCATGTCAATCTGGAAGCGGGTAAAGTCGATGTTTCGTTTGATGCTGACAAAGTATCAGTCAAAGATATTGCGGATGCGATAGAAGATCAGGGCTATGACGTAGCCAAGTGATTCAAGGTATCGCGCCTTTACGGAGGCGCGATATTTCTTTCATTTTTATATACCCCCCAGGCGTATATAAAGGAGTGAGTATGTTGAGTGAACAAAAGGAAATCGCGATGCAGGTCTCTGGTATGACCTGTGCGGCATGTGCTGCCAGAATTGAAAAAGGCCTGAAGCGGATGCCCGGTGTCACGGATGCAAATGTTAATCTGGCAACGGAAACATCAAATGTAATCTACGATCCTGCTGAAACAGGGACTGCAGCGATTCAGGAAAAAATAGAGAAGCTGGGCTATCACGTCGTTACAGAAAAAGCTGAATTCGATATTGAGGGCATGACCTGTGCGGCTTGCGCCAATCGGATTGAAAAACGGCTTAACAAAATAAAAGGCGTCGCAAATGCTCCAGTAAACTTCGCTTTAGAAACAGTTACGGTCGAATACAATCCAAAAGAAGCGTCTGTCAGCGATTTGAAAGAAGCGGTAGATAAGCTTGGATATAAGCTAAAGTTGAAGGGTGAACAGGACAGTGAGGCTGCTGCTACTAAAAAGAAAGAAGAACGGAAGCAAACAGCGAGACTGATTTTTTCAGCTGTCCTGTCGTTTCCATTGCTTTGGGCGATGGTGAGCCATTTTACATTTACATCATTCATTTGGGTACCGGATATATTTCTCAATCCGTGGATGCAATTTGCGCTGGCGACACCAGTCCAGTTTCTGATCGGCTGGCCGTTTTATGTGGGTGCGTATAAGGCGCTCAGAAATAAAAGCGCCAATATGGATGTATTGGTCGCCCTCGGTACGACGGCTGCTTACGCTTATAGCCTTTATCTTACTTTTCAAAGCCTTGGCTCTCACGGGCATACAGATGGCCTTTACTATGAAACAAGCGCGATTTTGCTGACGCTGATTTTATTAGGCAAGTTGTTTGAAACAAAAGCTAAAGGCCGTTCCTCGGATGCGATTAAAAAGCTGATGAAGCTTCAAGCGAAAACAGCGACTGTTGTAAGAGACGGACAGGAGCAAATCATCCCGATCGACGAAGTGCTTGTTAATGACATTGTTTACGTCAAACCTGGCGAACGAATTCCTGTCGACGGAGAAGTGGTTGAAGGCCGTTCAGCGGTTGACGAATCGATGATTACAGGAGAAAGTCTTCCTGTTGACAAAAATCCTGGTGACAGCGTGACAGGTTCAACCGTTAACGCAAACGGCTTTCTGAAAATGAAAGCTGTCAACGTCGGAAAGGATACTGCGCTTTCTCATATCATCAAAATTGTTGAGGAAGCACAAGGGTCAAAAGCGCCGATCCAGCGTCTCGCTGACCAGATTTCAGGCATTTTTGTGCCCATTGTATTGGGGATTGCCGTTCTCACTTTTCTCATTTGGTACCTTTGGGCGGCTCCTGGCGATTTTGCCGAAGCGATCAGCAAGTTCATTGCGGTTCTTGTCATTGCCTGTCCTTGCGCCCTCGGTCTTGCCACTCCGACAAGCATAATGGCTGGATCTGGACGCGCTGCTGAATTCGGGATTTTATTTAAAGGCGGCGAGCATTTAGAAAAAACACATCGTCTCGATACCATTGTTCTTGATAAAACCGGAACCGTGACAAACGGGAAGCCGCGTCTGACGGATGCCATTCCATTCGGCCGTTTTGAAAAAAAAGATTTGCTTCAATTTGCAGCGGCAGCGGAAACGGGATCAGAGCATCCGCTTGGCGAAGCGATTATTGCTGGCGTGAAAGATAAAGGGCTTGAGATACCGAGGCTTACCCGCTTTGAAGCAAAAGTCGGCGCAGGCATTTTGGCTGAAGCCGGAGGAAAAAGCATTCTCGTCGGCACAAGAAAATTAATGGAGAGCGAACAGGTTGAGCATGGGGCTCTTCTCGCCCAAATGGAAGAGCTAGAGGCCGAAGGGAAAACAGTTATGCTTGTATCCATTGATGGAGAAGCAGCGGGGCTAGTAGCGGTTGCAGATACGATTAAGGATACGTCACGGAAGGCTGTTGCCCGTCTGAAAGAGTTGGGCCTTGATGTCATCATGATGACAGGAGACAATCGCAGAACCGCAGAAGCCATTGCGAAGGAAGCGGGAATTGCGAATATCATTGCGGAAGTCCTTCCTGAACAAAAGGCGGCGGAAATCGCCCGCTTGCAAAAAGAAGGCCGCCAGACGGCAATGGTAGGCGACGGAATTAACGATGCGCCGGCGCTTGCCACAGCTGACATCGGCATGGCGATTGGAACTGGCACGGACATTGCCATGGAAACAGCAGACATTACACTGATTCGCGGCGATCTGAACAGTATTGCCGACGCAATTCGCATGAGCAGATTGACAATGAAAAACATTAAACAAAATTTATTCTGGGCGCTTGGCTATAACAGCCTCGGCATCCCAATCGCAGCACTTGGATTTTTAGCACCGTGGATAGCAGGAGCAGCAATGGCATTCAGCTCCGTTTCCGTTGTTCTGAATGCTCTTCGTCTGCAAAAAGTAAAATGAAAAACCGGCTATATGCCGGTTTTTGTTTTTCATTGACACTTTCTTGGAAAACAACATATAATAGGTGTAACTTATATATGAGTATATGCTCATATATGTAAAGTAAATTGAATACTCATTGATACGCTTTGAAAAGGGAACCCTAAATCGGAAGGTAAGGTGAGACTAGTGAAACAGGAATACGTTCTGGACGGTTTGGATTGCAGCAATTGTGCCCAAAAAATCGAAAATGGAGTCAAAGGCATAAAAGGCATTGACGGATGCGCGGTAAATTTTGCGGCAAGCACCTTAACTGTCTCAGCCGATGGGAAAGAAGAGCAATGGGTCACGAATAAAGTAGAGAAAAAAGTGAAATCAATTGATCCGCATGTAACGGTTCGCCAAAAGCATATAAAGAAATCAGCTGATGATGGCTATCGTAATCGAATGGTCAATATGCTGATCAGAATGGCGGCGGCTGTCATTCTCGGCGCAGCGGCATATTTGGTTCATTCGGGAACCATTGAACTTTTCCTTTTCCTCGCTGCTTATTTGATCATCGGCGGTGACATTATGATCCGTGCAGTCAAAAACATCATCCGCGGTCAGGTGTTTGATGAGCATTTCTTAATGGCTCTTGCTACAATCGGCGCCTTTCTGATTCAGCAATACCCTGAGGGCGTCGCCGTTATGCTGTTTTATCAAATCGGTGAGCTTTTTCAAGGTGCCGCGGTCAGCCGTTCCAGAAAATCAATTAGTGCGTTAATGGACATACGGCCTGATTACGCCAATCTCAAAACAAAGAACGGCATCGAACAGGTTTCCCCGGAGGACGTTCAGACAGGAGACATCATTGTGGTTAATCCGGGAGAAAGCATACCCCTGGACGGTAAGGTCGTGCAAGGGTCAGCGATGGTTGATACATCTGCTTTAACAGGTGAGTCCGTTCCGAGAAAAGCTGCGGAAGGACAAGATGTAATGTCAGGCTTTATCAATCAAAACGGCGTTCTGCATATTGAAGTCACAAAGGGCTATCAGGAATCAGCAGTATCAAAAATATTAGACTTGGTTCAGAATGCGAGCAGCCGTAAAGCCCGGACAGAAAACTTTATCACGAAGTTTGCCAAGTATTATACACCTGCTGTTGTGATCATCGCGGTATTGCTGGCCTTTGTTCCGCCGCTTGTTCTTTCTGGCGCCGCGCTTTCCGATTGGGTGTACCGCGCGCTTATCTTTTTAGTGATTTCTTGTCCTTGTGCGCTTGTTGTCTCCATTCCGCTCGGTTTCTTCGGCGGAATCGGAGCGGCCTCAAAGGCCGGAGTGCTTGTAAAGGGAAGCAATTATTTAGAAGCTTTGAATCAAGTCAAATACGCGGTGTTTGATAAAACGGGAACACTAACAAAAGGCAGCTTTGAAGTGACAGAAATCAAACCCGCGGAAGGTTTTACAAAGGATAGATTACTTGAAGCGGCGGCATACGCTGAGCTTCATTCACAGCATCCGATTGCTGAATCTGTGCGTAAAGCTTACGGGAAAATGCTTTCCTCCGATGAGATTGAGTCATACGAAGAAATCTCTGGTCACGGCATTTTTGCAAAGGTAAATGGAACTGAGATCCTTGCTGGGAATAAAAAGCTCATGGAAAGAGAACAAATTGAGGATGTCCCGGATGAAAATGCTGGAACAATCGTACACGTTGCTGTTGATCAACGCTATGCCGGAGCAATCATCATAGCGGATGAAGTAAAGGAAGACGCAGCACAGGCGGTTGCTGATCTGAAGTCGCTTGGGATCAAACAGACAGCTATGCTGACGGGTGATTCGAAACAAACGGGAGAAGCCGTCGGAAAACAGCTTGGGATTGGTGAGGTATATGCAGAGCTGCTGCCGCAAGATAAAGTCGCGCAGGTCGAAGCATTAGAATCTAAGCTTTTGCCTAGTGAAAAACTCATTTTTGTCGGTGACGGCATCAATGATACACCGGTGCTTGCACGCGCAGATATAGGGGTTGCGATGGGAGGCCTTGGCTCAGACGCCGCGGTAGAAGCCGCAGACATCGTGCTGATGACAGATCAGCTGTCAAAAATAGCAGAAGCGATTCGGATTGCGAAACGGACACGGCGAATCGTGTGGCAAAACATCGGCTTTGCTTTAGGTGTGAAAGCGATCTTTCTCATTCTTGGAGCATTTGGAATTGCAACCATGTGGGAAGCGGTTTTCTCAGATGTCGGTGTTACACTGCTCGCTGTGGCAAACGCGATGCGCGTCATGCGTCTCGAAAACAGATAAATTGTCGGAGAGAATTCATTTTTTCGGGGTTTTCTTATAGGCGCTTGTCTTGTTAAAATAAAGAAGTGGGTCAATTGCGATCCGCTTCTTTTTTAATTTTAAAACGATGAGGTGTCGGAGTGAAAAAGAAACAGCAGTCTTCTGCGAAATTCGCGGTCATCCTTACGGTTGTGGTTGTTGTATTGTTAGCAGCCATTGTCATCATTAATAACAAAACGGAACAAGGCAATGATGCGGTGTCCGGACAGCCGTCTATCAAAGGGCAGCCTGTGCTTGGCAAGGACGATGCACCGGTAACTGTAGTAGAATTCGGAGATTACAAATGTCCGTCTTGCAAGGTGTTTAACAGTGACATCTTTCCAAAAATACAAAAAGACTTTATTGATAAGGGCGATGTGAAATTTTCTTTCGTGAACGTCATGTTCCATGGAAAAGGTTCAAGGTTAGCGGCTCTTGCATCTGAAGAAGTATGGAAGGAAGACCCTGACTCTTTCTGGGATTTCCATGAAAAGCTGTTCGAAAAACAGCCGGATACGGAACAGGAATGGGTAACCCCAGGCCTCCTTGGTGATCTTGCAAAAAGCACCACAAAGATAAAACCTGAGACGCTCAAGGAAAATCTTGATAAGGAAACATTCGCTTCTCAAGTGGAAAAGGATTCTGACCTTAATCAAAAAATGAACATACAGGCAACACCGACGATTTACGTCAATGATAAAGTGATCAAAAATTTTGCGGATTATGATGAAATCAAAGAGACAATAGAAAAAGAGCTGAAAGGGAAGTAACGATATGAAAAATAGAATCGTATTTTTATATGCTTCCTGGGTTGTGGCTCTTATCGCTATGCTGGGCAGCCTGTATTTCAGTGAAATTAGAAAGTTTATTCCATGTGAACTGTGCTGGTACCAGCGTATCCTCATGTATCCGCTCGTCCTGATTTTAGGCATCGCCACCTTTCAAGGGGACACACGAGTGAAAAAATATGTGCTCCCGATGGCGATTATAGGGGCATTCATTTCGATCATGCATTACTTAGAGCAAAAAGTGCCCGGCTTTAGCGGCATTAAGCCATGTGTCAGCGGCGTGCCGTGCTCGGGCCAATATATTAACTGGTTTGGTTTTATTACGATTCCATTCCTGGCCCTGATTGCTTTTATCCTGATTATCATTTTTATGTGCCTGCTGAAAGGCGAAAAATCTGAATAACAAAAAAAGCGCCCGCGTATGCCGGACGCTTTTTTAATTTCGCAAACTCATGTCCATCAGCAATAGCCGTATTCCCTCTAAATTTATCTTTTTTTCTCATAAAAATGTTATTGATTTTACACTGGAGCGATTATAAAATCTAGAGGTCGTCAGAAAATTTAACAAACATAAAAGGGAGTCATCAGAATGGCTTGGGAGCTGCTCAGTGTGATTGGCATCATTGCGTTTGCAGTCAGCGGCGCAATTGTTGCGATGGAAGAGGAATATGATATTTTAGGAGTTTATATATTAGGGATTGTCACCGCTTTTGGAGGAGGAGCGATCCGCAATTTGCTGATCGGTGTTCCGGTGTCAGCGCTATGGGAGCAGGGAGCGTACTTTCAAATCGCGCTTTTATCTATTACAATTGTGTTTCTGTTTCCGAAGCTGCTGCTGAAGCATTGGAATAAGTGGGGCAATTTATCAGATGCGATCGGCCTCGCTGCCTTTGCTATCCAAGGCGCACTGTATGCTGTCAAAATGGGCCATCCGCTTAGTGCCGTGATCGTGGCTGCGGTGCTGACGGGAAGCGGGGGCGGGATCATCCGCGACCTTCTTGCCGGGCGCAAACCGCTTGTGCTGAAGGCAGAAATTTATGCAGTCTGGGCGGCTCTCGGCGGTTTAATCGTCGGCTTGGGCTGGCTGGGGAACTCGTTCGGCTTATACGTTCTGTTTTTCGTGCTCGTTGTTTGCCGGGTTTGTTCCTATATGTTTAATTGGAAGCTGCCAAACCGTTCTTTTCGCTTAGATAGTCAGTAAAATAAAAGAAACCTCTCCGTCATGGAGAGGTTTCTTTTATGGTAGCCTGCCGGGATCAAATAAAAAGTCCTTTTCGAATGCTGACCGCGCAGAGCAAAGCTATTGAAAATTAATAGGTAGCCCAAAAGGTATAGCTGATGGTTTTTTTAGTTCCTGTGTTAGTGAATTTGAATCTGTATTTTGTTTTGTAGCTTTTAGAAGCTTGTTTGTAACTTAAATTTGTAGAGCCTTTTTTTGTTGCATAAAAAGTTTTAACATTTTTCCAGCCTTTATTTGTCTTTTGTTGCAGAGTTGCTGTAATTTTCCCGCTGCCTGATCCGTTTGCTGTCATGTTGGCCCAAGTTCCTCGTCCTGGATAATAAATCTGAAATGTTGGCGAGTAAGTATAGTTTTTAAATGAGCCCGAATGGTAATGAGTACTCCATATTTGACCTTTTTTAACCCAATCTTTAGCTTCCGCTTTGTTGTTTACTAGGTCAATTGCCGTAAAACTTGTTACGGCTACGACGAATGCCAGCAACATCATAGATAGCTTTTTCTTCACTGAGTATTTCCTCCTAACTAATTCTGGTTCTTTCTTCATGTTTATATCATAAACCGAGAGAAATAATGTAACATCGTCCTATTCTCCCAAATGAAAAACTTCAATTTGTTGAAATATGTCGAAATTGGATGAAAAATGACTATTTTACTGCGACTATAGATACGATAGCAAGGATGTAGTTGCTTTATGGAAGATGTCAATAACAGCCAGTTTAGTCATTCTTCACGTTAGATGAACAGACAAACACGGTAAAGCTCTGCGGTGTTTTTAAAATGAAAAAGAAATATTATATCGAAGATTGAATGGAATAAGGAAGCGATACTGATGAAAGAGAAGATTCGCAACCTAAGAAAAGCACCTCCAACAGTGATCAATGTGAAATCATAAGAGAAAAAACCGATTTCGAGTTGAAATCGGTTTTTTCTGCATATAAATAACCCAAACCTTGATTGGTATTGGGTGAATGTGCTAAGATAAATTGTATTTGCCAGTTTCATCATACATTCTATATATGTATCCAATTATATTTTACAGTATTTCATCTATGTTTGTCAACTATTTTCTGGAGGTGCCGTTCATGAATCAGCAGGATAAGGAATGGAAGGAAGAGCAGTCGAGAATAGATGAGGTGCTGCAGGAGCTCGAAAAAAAAGAGCGGTTTCTGGAAACGTCTGCGGGCGGGTTGAAGCATGATATCATCGGATTAAGAAAAAGCTTTTGGGAGGATGTTAAGGTTAATTTTGATGATGCCCATGAAGCGATTGAAACGATGGCAAGCATTAAGCAGCAGGCAGAGCTGCTGTCTGATCGGGAACACAATCATCGGCGCATGGATCAGCAGCTCAAACGAATTCATCAATTAAAAAAATCGCCTTATTTCGGCCGGATTGATTTTATTGAAAACGGCGAGGAGCAGGCAGAGCGAATTTATATCGGTTTAGCTTCCTGTTTGGATGAGAAGGAGGAACACTTTCTGATTTATGACTGGAGGGCGCCGATATCAAGTTTGTACTACAATTATTCCCCAGGAAAAGCGGAGTACGAGGTGCCCGGTGAAACGATAGAAGGGGAAATGGTGCTGAAACGCCAGTTTATGATCAAAAACGGCACTCTCAAGGCGATGTTTAATACCGATATGACGATTGGTGATGAAATGCTGCAAGAGGTATTAAGCCATCACTCCGATACCCAAATGAAAAACATCGTGTCTACGATTCAGAAAGAACAAAATCAGATTATCCGTAATGAAAATAGCAAGATCCTGATCGTGCAGGGAGCGGCTGGCAGCGGGAAAACATCGGCTGCGCTTCAGCGTGTCGCTTATTTGTTATACAGGCACCGTGGCGTCATTGATGCCGGACAAATCGTTTTGTTTTCTCCCAACTTCTTATTTAACAGCTATGTCTCCTCTGTTTTGCCGGAGTTAGGAGAAGAGAATATGGAGCAGGCGACGTTTCAGGAATATATCGAGCATCGTCTTGGCCGCAAGTTCAAATGTGAAAGCCCCTTTGATCAGCTCGAATATTGCCTGACCGAAACAAAGGGAGGCGATTTTCCAACAAGGCTTGCGGGAATCACATGGAAGGCGGGTTTATCCTTTCAGCAATTCATTAATGAATACGTCACACGGCTTTCCTCTGAAGGGATGATTTTTAAAAATATTATATTCCGCGGACAAAAGCTGATCACAAAGGAGCAAATTCAATCCTATTTTTACTCATTGGATCAAAATCACTCCATTCCGAATCGGATGGAGCAAACCGCGAAGTGGCTGCTGAGTGAGCTTAACAAGCTTGAGAAAAAGGAACGGCGAAAGGATTGGGTCGTTCATGAAGCTGAGCTGCTTGACAAAGAGGACTACTTGGACGTGTACAAAAAACTGCAGGAAAGGAAACGGTTCAGCGAAAGTACGTTTAACGATTATCAAAGAGAGCAGCAGCTGCTTGCCGCCATCATTGTGAAAAAAGCTTTCAAACCGCTCAAGCAGGCAGTCAGGCTCCTTGCATTTCTTGATGTTACACAACTTTATTTGCAATTGTTTTCTGGCTGGGGAGGAAAATTTCAGGATGAGAAGATGGCCGCGATAGGTGAACTGACCCGTTCGGCATTTACGGATAATAAATTGCTCTATGAGGACGCGGCACCGTTTCTTTATATGCAGGATCTGATTGAGGGCAGAAAGAAAAATACGAAGATCAAACATCTATTTATTGACGAAGCCCAGGACTATTCACCGTTTCAGATGGCTTACATGAGAAGCATTTTTCCGGCTGCCAGCATGACAGTGCTCGGTGATATCAATCAGTCCATCTACGCGCATACCATACACGGGGATCAGCGTATGGATGCGTGCTTTGAGGATGAGCCTGCTGAGTATGTTCGTTTAAAGAGAACATACAGATCAACAAGGCAGATTGTCGAGTTTACCAAAGCGATGCTTCAAGATGGAGCGGATATTGAGCCGTTTAATAGAAGCGGGGAAATGCCGCTCGTTGTCAAAACTGAAGGACATGAGAGCCTTTGCCAAAAGCTCGCGCAAGAAATTGGCCGGCTCAAGAAAAAAGGGCACGAAACAATAGCCGTCATCTGCAAGACTGCGCAGCAATGCATACAGGCGCACGCCCACATGAGTGAATATACAGATGTTCGCCTGATTCATAAAGAAAATCAACCATTTCAAAAGGGTGTTTGCGTGATTCCGGTGTATTTAGCGAAGGGAATTGAATTTGACGCAGTGCTTATCTATGATGCATCTGAAGAACACTATCATACAGAGCACGACCGCAGGCTTTTATATACTGCGTGCACCCGTGCGATGCACATGCTGGCGGTATTTTATACAGGTGAAGTCAGTCCGTTTGTAACCGCTGTGCCGCCTCTCTTATATCAGATTGCCGAATGAAGAGAAGGGAGTCCTTCTCTTTTTTCTATTTACATGAAGCATAGCCGTTTTATCATTAGGATTCTTAATAGTTATCATCATGTAAATATATTTTACTTAAGCCTAGTATTCCGGTAAAGTTCAATTAGATGCAATTTTCGATCAGTTTATAACTTTGTGAGGTGGATACGTTGCAACTTCAGGTAATGAACAGTCCGTTTAATCAGGAGCAGGCAGAGCTCCTTAACCGCCTTCTGCCGACCTTGACCGAATCCCAGAAAATCTGGCTGAGCGGATATTTATCCGCTCAATCTGTTTCCGCCCAAGAAACTGCGGGTGCGCCGGCGGCAGCTGTGTCTGCGGAAGCACCGGCACCGGCCGTTTCAAAAGAAGTGACCGTTCTTTATGGTTCACAGACGGGAAACGCACAGGGGCTTGCAGAAAATGCCGGCAAGCAGCTTGAACAGAGCGGTTTTCAAGTGACCGTCTCATCCATGAGCGATTTTAAGCCGAATCAGCTGAAGAAAGTAAACAATCTTTTAATCGTCGTCAGTACGCATGGTGAAGGCGAGCCGCCTGATAACGCGCTGTCGTTTCACGAATTTCTGCACGGAAGACGGGCGCCTAAGCTTGAAGACCTGCGCTTTTCCGTTTTGGCGCTTGGTGACAGTTCGTACGAATTTTTCTGCCAGACAGGGAAAGAATTTGATCAGCGCTTAGAAGAACTCGGCGGAAAACGGATTTCTCCGCGCGTTGATTGCGATCTTGACTATGATGAGCCGGCAGCCGAATGGCTTGAGGGTGTATTGAAGGGATTAAATGAAGCTGGGGGCGGAAGCGCCGCGCCTGCGCCGGCGGCTGCGTCTCAAACCGGTGAGTCTTCGTATTCCAGAACAAACCCGTTTCGGGCTGAAGTGCTAGAAAATTTAAATTTAAACGGCAGAGGATCAAATAAAGAAACACGCCATGTGGAGTTGTCTCTTGAAGGATCTGGCCTGATTTACGAGCCTGGTGACAGCCTCGGCGTCTATCCGGAAAACGATCCGGAACTTGTCGAGCTGCTCCTTAAGGAAATGAATTGGGACCCGGAAGAAATTGTGACGCTTAATAAGCAAGGTGATGTCCGTCCGCTGAAAGAAGCGCTGATTTCTCACTATGAGATTACCGTTCTCACAAAACCGCTTCTTGAACAGGCAGCCCAGCTGACAGGGAACGACGAGCTTAGAGAGCTTTTAGCCCCGGGAAATGAGGAGAATGTAAAAGCCTATATTGAAGGGCGCGATTTGCTTGATCTCGTCCGTGACTATGGCCCATTTAGTGTATCTGCGCAGGAGTTTGTCTCGATTTTGCGAAAAATGCCTGCCCGCCTTTATTCGATTGCAAGCAGTTTATCCGCAAATCCGGATGAAGTGCATGTAACAATCGGCGCAGTCCGCTACGATGCGCACGGCCGTGAACGAAAAGGCGTCTGCTCGATTTTGTGCGCGGAACGTCTGCAGCCGGGAGACACACTGCCGATTTATGTACAGCACAATCAAAACTTTAAGCTTCCGAAAGACCCTGAAACACCGATTATCATGGTGGGCCCTGGGACAGGCGTCGCACCTTTCCGTTCCTTTATGCAGGAGCGTGAGGAGACGGGAGCGGAAGGAAAGGCATGGATGTTCTTTGGTGATCAGCACTTTGTCACGGATTTCCTTTACCAGACAGAGTGGCAGAATTGGCTCAAAGACGGTGTGCTGACAAAAATGGATGTGGCGTTCTCACGTGATACGGAAGAAAAAGTATATGTGCAGCACCGCATGCTCGAACACAGCGCAGAATTGTTTGAATGGCTTCAAGAAGGAGCGGCTGTTTACATTTGCGGAGATGAAAAGCACATGGCGCATGACGTCCATAACACATTGCTTGAAATTATCGAAAAAGAAGGCAATATGAGCCGCGAAGAAGCGGAGGCTTATCTTGCCGATATGCAGCAGCAAAAACGCTATCAGCGTGATGTATATTGATTTGACTTGAAAGGAGTTTTTCAACATGGTGACCAAAATTTTAAAAGCACCGGACGGCTCTCCAAGTGATGTTGAACGCATTAAAAGAGAAAGTGATTATTTGCGCGGCACGCTGAAAGAAGTGATGCTCGATCGAATCAGTGCCGGAATTCCGGATGATGACAACCGCCTGATGAAACACCACGGCAGTTATTTGCAGGATGACCGCGACCTCCGAAATGAACGCCAAAAGCAGAAGCTTGAGCCCGCATATCAGTTCATGCTGCGCGTGCGTATGCCAGGGGGCGTCTCGACACCTGAACAATGGCTTGTCATGGATGACCTGTCCCAGAAATACGGGAACGGCACATTAAAATTGACGACACGTGAAACGTTCCAAATGCACGGGATTCTGAAATGGAACATGAAGAAAACCATTCAGACGATCCACTCAGCACTTTTGGATACGATCGCAGCCTGCGGAGACGTAAACCGTAACGTCATGTGTGCATCAAACCCTTATCAATCTGAAATCCACTCAGAGGTATACGAGTGGTCTAAAAAATTAAGTGATGATCTGCTGCCGCGGACGAGAGCCTATCATGAAATTTGGCTTGATGAGGAAAGAGTTGCCGGCACGCCGGAGGAAGAAGTCGAGCCAATGTACGGACCGCTCTATCTGCCCCGGAAGTTTAAAATCGGTATTGCCGTTCCGCCGTCTAATGATATTGACGTCTTTTCACAAGATCTCGGATTCATTGCGATTGTCGAGGATGGCAAGCTGATCGGTTTTAACGTGGCAATCGGCGGCGGTATGGGAATGACGCATGGCGATACTGCGACATATCCGCAATTAGCCAAGGTGATCGGATTCTGCCGGCCTGAGCAAATGTATGACGTTGCTGAAAAAACGATTACGATTCAGCGTGATTACGGTAACCGTTCTGTCCGTAAAAATGCGCGGTTCAAATACACAGTTGACCGCCTAGGTTTAGAAAACGTAATAGAAGAATTGGAAAACCGTCTCGGCTGGAGCCTGGAAGCAGCGAAGCCGTATCATTTCGATCATAACGGCGACCGCTACGGCTGGGTGGAAGGCATCAAGGATAAATGGCATTTCACGCTGTTTGTCGAAGGCGGCCGTATAACGGATTACGATGATTATAAGCTGATGACTGGCTTGCGGGAAATCGCCAAAGTTCATACAGGTGAGTTCCGGCTGACAGCCAATCAGAACTTAATGATTGCGAACGTTTCAAGCGATAAAAAAGAAGAAATCAGTGCTTTAATTGAACAGTACGGACTAACTGACGGCAAGCACTATTCAGCACTTCGCCGCAGCTCGATGGCATGCGTCGCTCTTCCGACCTGCGGATTGGCAATGGCCGAAGCAGAACGTTATTTGCCGACCCTGTTAGATAAGATTGAAGAGATTATTGACGAAAACGGCCTTCGTGATCAGGAAATCACCATTCGCATGACAGGGTGTCCGAACGGCTGTGCACGTCATGCACTCGGTGAGATCGGATTTATCGGAAAGGCGCCGGGCAAATATAATATGTATCTTGGCGCTGCGTTTGACGGAAGCCGTTTAAGCAAAATGTACCTTGAAAACATCGGTGAAGCAGACATTTTAAGCGAGCTGCGCATCCTTCTTTCCCGCTATGCGAAAGAACGTGAGGAAGGCGAGCATTTCGGTGACTTTGTCATCCGCGCGGGCATTATCAAAGCAACAACTGACGGTACGAATTTTCATGATTGAGAAAGAAAGATGAGAGACAGGGAGTAGCTTCCTGTCTCTTTTTTCTGTAATTTGCTCTGCTGCAAAAAAGTTCACTGTGAGCATATCATGAGAAAAAATACCCTAAAAAGGGTACTATAAAAGAAGACAAGTGTGGAGAGAACTCCTGCGAAACCACATAGCGGATGCAAGGCCACCCTAGCTCAAGGGCTTTTAGACAAACAGATTTTTTGGCTCATCATGCCGACACACAACAGACGAAGGAGGTCATGCATTTGGACATATTTTTAGTTGTGCTCGTATTATTAACGATTATTGCGATTTCTAATATCGTGAACCGGTTTATTCCGTTTATTCCGGTGCCGCTGATTCAAGTGGCTCTTGGGATTCTTGCCGCCTCATTTCCACAGGGACTTCATTTTGAATTAAACACCGAATTGTTTTTTGTTCTGTTTATCGCGCCTCTGCTATTTAATGATGGAAAGAGGACACCGCGGGCAGAGCTTTGGAATTTAAGGGCTCCGATTTTATTGCTTGCACTCGGCCTTGTATTTGCGACTGTGATTGTAGGCGGCTACACGATTCACTGGATGATTCCTGCTATTCCGCTGGCAGCGGCCTTTGGACTTGCGGCCATTCTTTCACCGACTGATGTCGTCGCTGTCAGCGCATTATCAGGAAGAGTGAAAATGCCAAAAGGGATTCTTCGCCTGCTGGAAGGTGAGGGGCTGATGAATGACGCATCAGGTCTGGTGGCCTTTAAGTTTGCGATTGCAGCGGCAGTGACTGGTGCATTTTCATTAGCACAAGCGGCTGTCAGCTTTGTCTTTATTTCTCTCGGAGGCTTGCTGTGCGGGGTTGTCATTTCATTTTTGATTATTCGTTTTCGCCTATTTCTGCGCCGCCTTGGCATGCAGGATGTCACGATGCATATGCTGATTCAAATTCTGACGCCGTTTGTGATTTATTTGGCAGCTGAAGAAATCGGCGTTTCCGGCATTTTAGCAGTTGTGGCTGGCGGTATTACCCATGCGGTTGAACAGGATCGTCTGGAATCTACGATGATCAAGCTGCAAATCGTCTCCTCAAGTACGTGGAACATTATTTTATTTATTTTGAACGGCCTGGTCTTCGTTATTCTCGGCACGCAAATCCCTGATGTTATTTCTGTTATCTTTAACGACACTGCCATCAGCAACATGAAGGTGATCGGCTATATCCTAGTCATCACATTTACGTTAATGCTCCTGAGATTCCTGTGGGTGCTGTTCTTCTGGAACGGCAAATGGTTCTTTAATAAAGATCAGAACATCTATAAACCGGGTCTTCGTTCGACGCTGTTAATTTCGATTTCCGGTGTGCGTGGAGCAGTAACGCTTGCAGGTTCTTTTTCCATTCCGTATTTCCTGGAGGACGGCACGCCGTTTCCGGAAAGAAATCTGATTCTCTTTTTAGCAGCCGGCGTCATTTTATGCACGCTTGTCATTGCTACCGTTGTGCTGCCGATTCTGACTGAAAAAGAAGAAGAGGACGAGGAACGAAACAAGAAGCTGCTGACGGCGAGACGCAAATTGATCAAAACAGCCCTTCAAACGATTAAAGAGGACATGAATGAGACAAACAAAACGGCCTCTCTTGCGGTGATAGCTGAATACAATGAGAAAATGAAAAATCTTCGTTTTCAGCAGTATACATCGTCTAATCGCATCAAAAAGCACGAGCGTAAAGTCCGTGCCCAAGGGGTTAAGGCAGAGCAAGAGGCGCTGATGAAAATGCTGGAGCGGGGAGACATCCCGGAAGAAACAGCAAATGTGCTGCAAGAACGATTTAACGAGTTGGAAATTTTGTATGCGAACCCGTTTAAAGTCGGATTATCAAAAACAAGGCTCAAGAGGCTGATGTATTGGATTTTCTTCGGTGAACATAAAAAGCCGGAGATGTCGATTTTAAATGAAGCGGGATTGATACGGGCAACAAGAGTGAAAACGGCAAAAGCAGCGATAGAATATCTGGAAAAACACAAGACGGAAGAGCATAAAGAAGTGTTTTTATCTGTCATTACATTCTATAAACAGTTAATTTTCAGGCTGGAGCACAGCCATCATGAGCTGAAATCAAGCGCCCATTTTGAAAATCAGAAGCTGGAAGTGAAGCTGAAGGCTGTACAGGCGATCAGAAATGAAATTCAAACACTTTTCGAGGAAAGAGAAATTTCCCGGGACATCTCCCATGAGCTTCGCCAATACATTAATGATGTCGAAGCCGCCATGCTTGAAGGCGGCGAATAAATGCAGCAAAAAAGCTGGCGTTAGAGCGCCAGCTTTTTTTATATTAAGGGCGATGAAATGCGACAGTGCTGCCATCCCGGTCGAACCAGCCTCTGAAGGCCCAGTTGATCCAGCCGCCATCGCCTTTGTTTGTAAAGGTTCCGTCTTCAAATACCCAAATGCCATACGTAATGCCGTCGTAAACGGCTGAGCCGTAAAATTGCACACCGTTCAAATGATCTTCATATTCCTGGCTTAAATTAAAGACCATGACGTTATATTTTTGGCCGGACGCGTAGAAGGAAGACTCCATGAGGTTTTTCACAAAGCCATCCCTATTCTGTGCGGATTTGATGGCATCAGCGATCTGGTTGGCAATTCCAAGTACATCCAGGTTGACGTTTAAACCTACATCAGCGGCAGTTGTTCCAGCAGTAGTTGTCTGCGACATCTTCGGAGCAGGATTTTCTTCAGCGGAAGCAAAGGACAAAGGGGCAATTGTCAAAGCGGCACCAAGAGCAAGTGTCATTGGGATACGAATACGTTTCAAGTTGTTTCCTCCTTTGTTTTCATTTGGTTACACTAAACGCATACCCTGCCCAATGTATTTGTAATCTCAATATTGTTAAAATAGGAAAAAAATAGTGTTTGGATTTGCCTGTTATGTGAAAAAAGAAGCAAAAAGAGGGTCTTAAGCGTATTATTGGTATCGGCTGAGAGGAATGTGAGATAATATAGACGCTTACATTTCAGTGAAAGGGTGGATGTTCAAGTGCCAACAAGTTTAAAAGATACTGTAAAGTTACATAACGGAGTTGAAATGCCTTGGTTCGGTCTGGGTGTTTTTAAAGTAGAAAATGGTAATGAAGCGACTGAATCAGTGAAAGCGGCAATTAAAAATGGCTATCGCAGCATTGATACAGCAGCGATCTACAAAAATGAAGAAGGCGTTGGCATCGGGATTAAAGAATCCGGTGTGGCAAGAGAAGAGCTCTTCATCACATCAAAAGTGTGGAATGAAGATCAAGGCTACGAAACAACGCTTGCTGCCTTTGAAAAAAGCCTGGAAAGATTGCAGCTTGATTACTTAGATTTATATTTGATCCATTGGCCTGGCAAAGATAAATTTAAAGATACATGGCGCGCGCTTGAAAAGCTGTACAAAGATGGCAAAATCCGCGCGATCGGCGTCAGCAACTTCCAAGTTCATCATTTAGAAGAGCTGTTGAAAGATGCTGAAATCAAACCGATGGTGAACCAAGTTGAATTTCACCCTCGTTTGACGCAAAAAGAATTAAGAGATTACTGCAAAGCGCAAGGCATTCAGCTGGAAGCGTGGTCTCCGCTCATGCAGGGACAGCTTTTGGATAACGAAGTGCTGACACAGATTGCTGAAAAACACAATAAATCTGTGGCTCAAGTGATTTTGCGCTGGGATCTGCAGCATGAAGTTGTAACCATTCCAAAATCCATTAAAGAACACCGTATCATTGAAAACGCTGATATTTTTGATTTCGAATTGTCTCAAGAAGACATGGACAAAATTGACGCATTAAACAAAGATGAGCGTGTCGGCCCAAATCCTGATGAGCTTCTGTTTTAATCAAAAAACTCCCCGTTACGGGGAGTTTTTTAGTGCGTTTTTTTCTGTTGAATGAAAAACAGCATCAAAAAGGAAATGACAACAATACAGACGACCCACGCCCAAGCCAGAGTATTGTTGCCGGAATCCAATGCGACATATATCGCCGTCGGCAGTGTTTGCGTAACACCGGGGATGTTTCCTGCAAACATGAGTGTTGCGCCAAATTCTCCGAGCGCCCGCGCAAGGCAGAGGATGCTTCCGGTCAGTAACGAAGGATAGGCAAGCGGGACGGAGATATGGATAAACACTTTCCATCTGCTAGCGCCGTCTACCATTGCCGCACCTTGTATATCGGGATCAATGTCAGCAAATCCGGTTTTGGCTGATTGATACATAAGCGGAAAGGCTACAACAGCCGAGGCGATCACAGCGGCCCACCAGGTGAAAATGACAGGCTGCCGGAAGATCCACTCGATGGCTTGTCCGATGAAGCTGTGCTTTCCAAAAATGACGATCAAAATAAAACCGACAACAGTAGGCGGAAGAACGAGCGGAAGCATAAAACATGTTTCGAGTGCCGTTTTTCCGAAAAATGATGCCCGTGACATCCATGCTCCAGCAAGTGTTCCGAGAATAATGACAACAATTCCGGCAACTGCTGCCACCTGAAAGGAAAGCACAACGGGTGTGAAAAATTCTGAAGCGCTTATGCTACTCGGCAGTAAAGCCATATTTCTCAAATACTTTCATTGCTTCATCAGATTGCAGGTATTCGTAAAATTCCTTCGCTTCCTTACGGTGTTTTGTATCTTTTACGATTCCTAACGGATAGACAATTGGGCTGTGTGTATCTGCTTTTGCCTCGTCGATAATGTTGACCTTTTTCGAGACCAGGGCATCTGTTTTATAAACAACACCTGCGTCTACATTGCCGGTTTCAACATAAGAAAGAACTTGGCGAACGTCTTTTCCATACACAATTTTATCCTTCACTTTGTCCCATAAAGACAGCTTTGTCAGTGATTCTTTCCCATAAGCTCCTGCCGGTACGGATTCCGGAGTGCCAAGGGCGATTTTTTCTGATTCAGCCAGATTGCTGAAGCTTGTCACAGGTGAATCCCCGTTTTTCGGTACGACCAGCACAATTTCATTACCGACTAAATCAGTGCTGTCTTTTTTTGCGATATCTCCATCATCCACCAGCTTTTTAAATTTATCCTCAGCAGCTGAGAAGAACAGATCTGCTCCTGCTCCTTGAGAAATCTGTTTTTGCAAGGCGCCGGATGAGCCATAGTTATCTTGGATGGTAATATTTTGATGCTCTTTTTCATAATTTTTTTGGATTTCCTCAAGTGCATCCTGCGCGCTGGCGGCAGCTGAGATGGTTAACGTTACTTTTTTCTCGCTGTCCGTTGAAGACTGGTTTGAAGAACAGCCTGCTGCAAGGAGAAAAGCAGTTAAGGCTGCGATGAAAATAGAATACTTCTTAAACATGATTGCACCCCTTATCATTAGATATAACTAATTATAACTGATTATGTTTGGTTTATGTGGGTTTTTTTACATTCGGCGAAAAGGTATAATAAAATAGGAGAGTGATGATGATGAATGAAACCTCTTCCTATACGATAGAAGAAGTTGCAGGTCTGCTGAAGGTATCAAAGCTGACCGTTTATGATTTGATTAAAAAAGGCGTGCTGCCTGCTTATCGTGTCGGAAGGCAGATGCGTGTGGATGAAGAAGATTTAAAGCAATATAAAACGAATATGAGAATGTATCAGCCCATCGCTGCAACAGAAGCGCCGAAACAGGTGCAGGAGGCTGAGCCGGACGGCAGACCGAATGTCATGATCAGCGGACAGGACATTTCGATGGATCTTCTCAGCAAGCATTTGGAGAATGCCATTCAGGAGACGCCGCTCCGTAAATACAAAGGAAGCTTAAACAGCCTGATTGATATGTATCAAGGCAAGTGTGACATTGTCAGCCTCCATTTGTACGATGCTGAAACGGGCCAGTATAACACTCCTTATGTAAAACGGATTTTGACAGGTGAACCGTTTTGTCTCATCAATGTCGTTCTCCGCAAAGCAGGACTGTATGTGAAAAAAGGGAATCCGAAAAACATTCAAGGCTGGAAAGACTTGAAAAGAGCCGATATCCGGATCATCAACAGGGAAAAGGGTTCTGGCGCAAGGGTGCTCCTTGATGAACAGCTTGGCTTGCTTGGTGTGAATCCAGCTGATGTAGTGGGATATAGCGATATCGTGACTGATCATTACGCTGCCGCTTCACAAGTTTCAAGCGGACAGGCTGACGCGGGAATCGGGGCGCAACACGCGGCACATATGGGTCGTGTTGATTTTATCCCGCTCATCGACGAACAATATGATATCGTTGTTTTGAAAAAACATGAGCAACTGCTGAAAGTCGTGAAGGAGATTTTGAATTCTGAGGACTACAAGGCGAATTTGTCTCATTTAAACGGCTATGAAACGAAGCTGACTGGCAAGGTGATGTTGGAAACGTAAAAAATCCCTCTTGATAGAGGGATTTTTTTATTCGGAAAACCTGAGCAGGTCACCATTTAAAATTTTATCAGAGAGAGAAAGTTCTTCGTTTGCTTTCTCCTTGTAATGGAGGCACGCATCCTGATCTTCCAGCACTTTACCTGTTTTTTGGCTATAGCACGTGTTCTTTGTGTATATATAATCGTTCGTAATAAAGCTGCCGTTTCGCAGAACGGCGAATGGAGTGCGGTCGCTGGACAGCAAATCATTGCCGAATTGGATATCGCCTTTTGTCTCAACGCCGAGCAAATGCATCAGCGTCGGCCTGACGTCGACCTGTCCCCCGGCATCAGGGATGGTTTCCGGCTTTTGATCGGTGATTCCCGGGATATGTATGATAAACGGCACCCGCTGGAGCTGAACGTTGTCATACGGTGTGATTTCACCTTTCCCTAAAAACTCAGCCATTGCTTCGTTATGGGCTTCAGAAATGCCGTAATGATCTCCCATAAATACGATCATCGAATTTTCGTATAAGCCTTCGTCCTTCAGTTTTTTGATAAAATGCTTCAATGCTTCATCCTCATAGCGAACCGTGGTCACATAGCGGTTTAACAGATCACTGCTTGAATCGAATTCATCTATCAGCTGATCCTTTTCATCAATCTCAAACGGAAAATGATTCGTTAACGTGATAAAACTGCTGTAGAACGGCTGCGGCAGGCTTTTCAGCTTTTCGGCGGACTGCTCTAAAAATTCTTTGTCTTTTAAGCCCCAGCTTGTCGATGTCCCGGGAGTGACATGAAAATCATCAACATCAAAAAAGCGGTCAATGCCAAATGTATCGTACATGACATCTCTGTTCCAAAATGTTTTATGGTTAGCATGAAAGACGGCTGAATAATAATCGTGCTGCTTCAGCGATTTATACATCGTATGAAATTGATGGTCGCTTTTCGTGAAAAAGACGGCGCCACTAAGGGAAGGATACAGTGAGTTAGCGACGATAAATTCTGAATCTGATGTTTTGCCTTGTTCTGTTTGCTGATAGAAATGATCAAAGGAATAGCTTTTTTTAATGAGATCATTCATAAATGGGGTAATTTCTTTTCCATTTACTTTTTCATTCAGAACAAAGCTTTGGGTCGATTCAAGTGTTACAAAGATGACATTGCGCCCCTTTGCAAGACCGAATTTGCTTTGATCAGGCTTGCTGTAATCAGCCTCTGTGTAGTTTTTAATGGCAGTTATACTGTCTTCATCGGCAAAAGCTTTCGCGCTGATATTAACAGTCTGAGAAATTGTATCGTAAATATGGAACTGAAACAGGCCGATGCTTTTGACTAGCATTTCCCGGTCAAAAGAATGTGCCAAAAGCTTCGGCTGCTGTACTTCTGCAAGTGCCAGTGTGCATAAAAGCATGCCGCAGGAAGCTGCATAGTACCGTTTGATCGTGCGGGGAGCGGCTTTTGTCTGTGGGTGTTTGGTTTTTCTGGCGAACAGCAGCAGAAAAACCAAATCCACAAACAGGGCGATAAACAGAGGATGGAACAATTCTTTTACACTGCTGCCCATATCGCTCATGTTGCTGGCCTGAAATAAAACCGGAATGGTAATAAAATCGATATAAAAGCCGTAAAAAATCGTATTAGAGATCAAGATAACAGTCAGAACCAAATTGGCAATCAGCAAAAAAGCCCGCTGCTTGTTTCCTTTCAGAAGCAGGCCGATCCCGAATAAAGGAAGAATAAAGCTGAGCGGGTTGACCAGCAGCATTAGCTCCTCCAACAGAGTATCGATTTGCAAATCAAAGCCGAGTTTATATATCACATACGTTTTGATCCACATAAATAAGATCGAAAAACATAAAAACCGCTGATTGTGAAAAAAGGTTCCTTTCATCAATATGACTCCTCACGTTTTCTTGATCATCTGCATGAAATGCTTCTTAAGTAAAACCTACTAAAAACAGCCGGTTCAGACAAGTCTCAGCACTCATGTTTAAAACATGCGCCCATGAAACAGCATATAAAAGTAGTAACATGAAGCAAGGGTCAGGCCGGCTAGCACGAGCTGCTCAGAAAAACTGCCTGTCTTCATATATAATGGAAGCCGAACGCGGATCGTTGAAGGGAATAATAATTTGATTCCGTTCACCGTCCAAGCGTCAAGAATCAAGTGGCTCGCCATTCCGATCATCAGGCCGGCTGATATGTTTTTATCTGGAATGTATGTAGAAGTGATAAAAAACATGATGAGCATAAACAGCAAGCTGTGTGTAAAGGTGCGATGGCCAAAAACGGAGCTGACCACTTTCGATAAAATAGGAAATCTTCTCCCGATTTTGCTTTGTGTGTGGCAGATATCGGGTATTAATGCTCCAACCGCGCCTGACGCAGCCATAAGCACTGGATCAAATCCATAATAATAAGCCGCTGCCGTACAAGAAGCGATGCCTCCCATGATGTGTGTTTTTCCTGTCATTTGCCGCTTCTCCTTTTATCTTTTGCAAAAAATCTCTGAATTACAAATATATCAAGAGAATGTATGTTTGATCAACAGGACTTTGGACGATAAAAAATATCCCGCATAATTTTTCATGAAAGAGGCATCTTAAACATGTACCTATTTTTTAAAAGAGGTGATACGAATGGGTTTCTTTAATAAAGATAAAGGAAAACGTTCCGAAAAAGAAAAAAACGTAATCCAAGGAGCTCTTGAAGATGCTGGTTCAGCTCTAAAAGATGATCCGCTTCAAGAAGCTGTGCAAAAAAAGAAAAATAATCGATAACCACATGCGGATAGAGCTTGGCTCTATCCGTATTTTCCATCTGTTCCCTTTGACAGATCATCCTTTCTTTGATAACCTTCTGGGAGTAACTGAATAATTAAATCCTCACTCTTTCTCAGTGAGGTAGAGGTTGCGCGGATGATAAGTCACACATGCCAGGCTGACAGGAGCTGTTAAACATGTGTAAAAGGCATCAGCGCCGAAGTGTGGAGAAAGCCGATCCTTCTCTATGCTGGGACTGTATCTGAATAAGTGCAGGACTGCCGCGTGCTTTTTCGCGGAGGGCTATCCGGAGATCAAGGGTGTGTGTTTCTTTAAGCATGGACTTTTGTTCAGGCTTTTTTTGCGTTTATATGATCTCGGGGTCTGGTCCGTACAAAGAATCATGGAGGTACTGGAATGGAACAGACAAAAAAATGGGGTTTTTGGTTATTAACGGCGTTTGTCGTTGGAAATATGGTTGGATCAGGAATTTTCTCCTTGCCGAGCTCGCTTGCTTCAATTGCGAGTCCGTTTGGAGCTACGTCCGCCTGGCTTTTGACAGGTGCCGGCGTGCTGATGATTGCACTTGTGTTCGGACACTTGTCCATTCGCAAGCCTGAACTGACAGCGGGACCGCAAAGTTATGCAAGAGCGCTGTTTTCTGACCCGAAAAAAGGCAACGCTGCCGGTTTCACAATGGTGTGGGGCTACTGGGTGGCGAGCTGGATCAGTAACGTGGCGATCATCACAAGTCTCGCCGGTTACTTGACTTCGTTCTTCCCGATCTTGGTTGATAAACGTGAGATGTTTTCGATCGGCGGGCAAGAGGTGACACTCGGCCAATTACTGACGTTTGCCGTATGTACGATCTTGTTATGGGGAACGCACGCGATTCTTGTTGCCAGCATTAACGGCGCAAGTAAATTAAACTTTGTCACAACGCTTTCTAAAGTATTAGGTTTTGTCTTCTTTATCGTTGCCGGTTTATTTGTGTTTCAAACGGCATTATTCGGTCATTTTTATTTCCCGGTTCAAGGAGAAAACGGCACAAGCATTGGAATTGGCGGCCAGGTTCATAACGCCGCGATTTCTACACTGTGGGCGTTTGTCGGAATTGAATCCGCGGTGATCCTGTCCGGCCGTGCGCGCTCTCAGCGTGATGTGAAACGTGCGACAATTACCGGCTTGCTGATTGCCTTGAGCATATATATTATTGTGACTTTGATTACGATGGGTGTTCTGCCGCATGATAAGCTTGTCGGCTCTGAAAAACCATTTGTTGATGTACTCTATGCGATTGTTGGAAACGCGGGAAGCGTGATTATGGCGCTTTTGGCTATCCTTTGTTTATTTGGAACGATGCTCGGCTGGATTTTGCTTGGCTCTGAGGTGCCATACCAAGCAGCTAAAGCAGGAGATTTCCCGGCATTTTTTGCAAAAACGAATAAAAAGGGAAGTCCGGTCATTGCACTCATTATTACAAACGTCATGTCACAGGTCTTCATTTTCTCGGTTATTTCCCGGACAATAAGTGACGCATTTACATTTTTAACGACAGCGGCTACACTCGCATATTTAATTCCGTATCTGGTATCTGCAATCTACAGCTTGAAGGTAGTCATCAAAGGTGAAACGTATGACCAGCTGAAAGGCTCCCGTGTAAGAGACGGATTGATCGCAATACTGGCGTGTGCATACTCCGTGTTTGTTATCGTAACAGGCACAGCAGATTTAACGACATTTATCCTCGGCATCGGTTTATTCTTTGTCGGCTTGATCGTTTATCCATTTGTGAGTAAAAAGTTCCAGAAAGAAAAACAAGCATAATGAAAAGACACCTGATTTGCTCAGGTGTCTTTTTTATAAAATCACAATTTCTCCTGTTAGGAATCCGTTCGTTAAATATGCAAAAAACGTTTTTCAGTCTCTCCAGCATAAAAAAACTGATCGCGATGAGGATGCAGCTTAATATGAATGGCTCAAAGAAAATATCCGATATGATTCAAATTGAGCCGTTCCCTATAAATAAGCAAAAGAGCCGCGGGCAGGCGGCTCTTTTGTTTATTTAGTCAAGCTTTCCGTAATATACTCCAGTTGTCCTTCTAATGAAATCGGGTCTGTGAAATAGAAGCCAATCGGATCAATCTTGTATACATGGCCATTTTTAACGGCATTCAGGTTCTTCCAAATGGAGCTGTCAAATACGCCGCCATCATCACCGCCTGATTGCCATGGGCCCGCGAAAATGTAATCCCCGGCGAAGTCAGGGAGCTTCTCTAATGAAATACTTGTATAACCTGGCCCCTGGTCAATGGCTTTTTCTTTTGTCAGCTTTGTAGCCTGCAGGCCGAGGTCTTTGTAAATGATGCTTCCGCCTCTTCCAAAGTCTTTACCGAATACGTAAATGTCTTTTCCGTTCGTTTGCATAATGGAAATGGTTTTGTCACCGACCGCTTTTTTGATTTTTGTTTTAGCGGCCGCAACTTTTTTATTCCACTCGGCCAGCCATTTTTCAGCTTTATCTTCAGTTCCCGTCATTTTTGCAAATTCTTTCAGCTGTTCGATGTTGTCGAGCTTATCGTACTTTACTGCGACAGTCGGCGCAATTTTTTCAAGCTTTTTAATATCAGCGCCCTGTGTTGTCCAGACGATAATCAGGTCAGGATTCAAATCAATAACCTTTTCAACCGAAGTGCCGTCTCCGATGTTTTCGACGCCGTCGGTTTTTCCTTTGTAGTAAGGGTTTTTAAATACATTCTCAGGCGCGCCGACAACATTGATGCCGAGTGTTTTGAAGTAGCCGTAATAGCCGTCTGCCATGACAACCACCCGTTTAGGATGCTTCGGGATTTTTACATTTCCGTTTTCAGCCTTGTATGTAAAGGTTCCTGCGCCTTTTGAATCAGAGGCAGAACCTTTGCTTTCTGAGTTATTCCCGCAGGCTGCCAGCGCTGCAATCAATAACAGGGCAAAAAACGCGGCTCCGAGTTTCTTGTATATATGGGTCATATCTCATACCTTCTTTCTAAAAAATAGATGAAAAAGAGAATCATTATCATCTGTGATTATACCACTGCAAGTGCCGGTTGACACGATATTTTTGCAAATGCATTTTCATTTTTGTTCAAAACACTCTATTAAATCAGCTGAAAAAAGTGATATACTGAAACAGCAATTGATAATCATTATCAGTAACAGAAAGGAAGTACGGCAGTTGAGTCAACATAAAAATATACAGACTGCATCAGAAGAAATCCAATGGACGTCAAGGACATATGGCGCGGTCATCGTCCTTATTGCAGGTCTATGCCTGCTTTGCCTTGGCGCATTTTTATCCATATCCCTCGGTGCAGCGGATATTCATTTGCGCACTGTATGGGACGCCATTTTTCATTATCAGCCGACAAAGACATCTCACCAAATTATACATGATCTTCGGCTGCCGAGAACGGTGGCTGCCGCGCTTGTAGGCGCATTGTTGGCAGTGTCGGGAGCAATCATGCAGGGGATGACGAGAAACCCATTGGCAGAGCCTTCGATTATGGGTGTGACATCAGGCTCTGCGTTTGCTGTTTCGATTGCGTTTGCCTTTTTTCCCGGACTTTCTGCAATTGGGCTTGTGCTATGGTCCTTTGCGGGAGCGGGGCTGGGGGCATCGACGGTAATGGGCATCGGCATGTTTTCAAGGGGCGGACTTACGCCTGTAAAGCTTGCTCTGGCGGGTACGGCAGTTACTTATTTCTTTACCGGCATTTCAACTGCCATTGCAATCCGCTTTGATGTCGCTCAGGATATCAGCTTTTGGTACGCAGGCGGGGTAGCGGGTGTGAAATGGTCAGGGGTCCAGCTTTTGCTTATTGCAGGGGCTGTCGGTTTAACGCTCGCGTTTTTCATCGCGCGGTCTGTGACAGTGTTAAGTCTCGGTGACGATCTGGCAAAAGGGCTTGGACAATATACATCAGCGGTGAAACTGGTTGGCATGCTTATTGTAGTAATTCTGACCGGAGCTGCGGTTTCCATTGCCGGCACCATTGCATTTATCGGGCTGATCATTCCGCATATTACCCGTTTTTTGGTCGGTGTGGATTATCGGTGGATCATTCCTTGCTCGGCGGTGCTCGGTGCTGTTTTGCTTGTTTTTGCTGACATAGCGGCCAGACTCGTAAATGCGCCCTTTGAAACGCCTGTCGGCGCGCTGACTTCTCTGATCGGCGTTCCCTTTTTCTTTTATTTGGCACGTCGTGAAAGGAGAGGGCTGTAATGAAAACAAAAACAAACAAACCGCTCGTTGTAATGGCTGTGACCTTTTTGCTCATCGTGGTGGTCTTTTTTATCAGTCTCAATTTGGGCGTTATCAAAATTGCACCGCTTAAAACGCTTCAGGTCTTTTTCGGCCAAGGAACGGCGCGTGATGAACTTGTCTTATTTGAGTTCAGGCTGCCTCGGATCATCCTTTCTTTGCTTGTTGGAGCAGGGATCTCCGTAGCTGGAGCCATTTTGCAAAGCGTGTCTCAAAATGAACTTGCCGAGCCTGGTATTCTCGGAATTAACGCCGGCGGTTCACTTGCTGTAGTGCTTTTTATATACTTTTTTCAAGGGTCAGCTTCAGATCTAAGCTTTTTCGGAACATTTATGCTGCCGTTCAGTGCTTTGGCAGGAGCAATCCTCGCTGCGTTTCTCATTTATATTCTGGCATGGAAAAAAGGCGTGACACCGATTCGGCTGATTTTAGTCGGCATAGGGGTGAATGCCGGATTCAATGCCCTGTTGCTGATTTTTCAGCTCAAGATGGACCCTCATGATTTTATGCAAGCCGCGGTTTGGATATCCGGCTCAATATGGGGGGCGAACTGGAATATGATCTGGGCGATTCTCCCTTGGATTGTGATCTTGCTTCTGTTTACTTTATATAAGGCGCGCTATTTGAACATTATGCAGCTCGGAGACCAATTGGCGACCGGGCTGGGCACCGCTGTTGAAAAGGAAAGACGGATTCTTCTTCTGGCAGCGGTCACTCTTGCCGCTTCATGCGTGGCAGCTGCGGGGGGCATTGCGTTTCTCGGATTGATCGCGCCGCATGTGGCTAGAAGGCTGACCGGTCCACGTCACCAGACGCTGATACCGGTCTCCGCCTTCATCGGCTCATTCCTGTTTTTGCTTGCTGATACGCTGGCGAGAAATGTATTGGCACCATCAGAAATTCCGGTCGGACTTGTCATTTCCGTGCTAGGTGCGCCTTACTTTATTTATTTATTGATGAAAGCGAATTAGAGGAGGGGGCCGAATATGAATTCATTATCAACGGAACAGCTTGGAATAGGTTATGGCGACAGGGTGATTGTAGAGGATTTAAATATATCGATTCCTAAAGGGAAAATTACCACCTTAATTGGCCCGAACGGCTGCGGGAAATCAACGATTTTAAAAACAATGTCCAGAATTATGCGTTCACATGCAGGTGCCGTCTATTTAAACGGCAAAGCGATTCATAAAATGTCTACAAAGGACATTGCGAAAGATATGGCGATTCTTCCACAGACACCTGAAGCGCCGAGCGGCCTAACAGTGCACGAATTGGTGTCGTACGGCAGGTTTCCGCATCAATCAGGATTCGGCAGATTAAATGACGAAGACCGCCGGATTATCAAATGGGCGCTTGAAGAAACAGGCATGGCTGAATATGCTGAACGGCCGATTGAGGCATTGTCAGGCGGACAGCGTCAACGCGTGTGGATTGCCATGGCGCTTGCGCAAGGGACGGAACTGCTTCTGCTGGATGAACCTACAACGTATCTTGATCTTGCACATCAGCTTGAAATTCTGCAGCTGCTTGACAGACTCAACAAAGAGCAAGGGCGGACGATTTTAATGGTCATTCATGATCTTAACCATGCAGCTCGTTTTTCTCATTATATGATCGTGCTCAAAAAAGGCACGGTCATCAAGGAAGGAACTGCTCTAGAGGTCATGACACCAGACATTTTGAAGCAAGTATTTCAGATCGATGCCGAAATCATGACTGATCCCCGTACAAATAAACCTGTATGCTTGACATATGACTTGATTAAAAATGAAAAAGAGCTAGTTACTGTATGAAAAAATCCCGGTTCGAAGCCGGGATTTTTTTTATTCGGCTTTGAAAATACAATTTTTCTATTTGATTCCGTCATTTCAATAAAAGGATTGCAAGTCTTTTTGAATTAATAGATAATATTGGTTAGAATGTTTCGAAAATATTACATAGTTTACAGAAAGAGGAGATCGTTGTGTCCAAGAAGAAAAAATGGCTTATTGGCGGTGCGATATGTGCCGGTGTGCTTGTATTGGCTGGGATCGGCGCTGGCGGTTTTTACTTTTTTACCCACATGAACCAAGTTGCCGTATCATCGGAGCCCTATGCTGAATCGGTCGCGGTATACATGGGAGGAGATTCAGAATCAGGCCAAACGTTTTCTGGAAAGGTTGAACCTGAGAAACAGCAGAAAGTATACATAGATTCAGAAAAAGGCAGCATTAAAAAAACATACGTCAAAGAAGGCGATCAGGTTAAAAAGGGCGATAAGCTTTTTGAGTATGAGGGCGAGGATCATTCTGATGAAGTGGAGCAAGCCAATTTGCAAATTGAAATGACAAATCTGCAAATCAACCGTTTGCAAAAATCAATAACGGAAACGGAAAAGAAGCTGAAAGTTGCAGGAAAAGAAGAGAAAACCCAGCTTCAAGATGAACTTGACCAAGCCAATTTCGATTTGAAAACAAGCCAGCTTGAACTGAAGCAGCATCAAAAAGAACTGGCTGGCCTGACGAAAAACAAAGGTTCCAATGTCATTACAAGCAAGCATGACGGAATCGTTCAAAGCGTCAATCAGGATATCGCTGACGGTGCAACAGGTGACCAGGCAGCAGGCCCGTATATCCAGATTGTTTCGACGGGCAAATATCTGGTCAAAAGCCAAATCAATGAGCTGTTAATGGACACGATCAAAAAAGGCAGCAAAGTCAGGGTCACGCTGAAAACAGGCGGTGAGGGCGAGTGGAAAGGAAAGGTCACCTCGATCGGCAAGCTTCCAGCGGGAGCAGGCGAGGGTGAAGAATCAGAAAGCTTTGCTGATGAAGAAATGAATCCCCAGTCCTCTAACTATCCTTTCACCATTTTATTAGACAGCCATAAAGGTCTTGAAGTCGGCTATCATGTCAACATCGAAGTGATGAGTGATAATGCTGATGCGGATACGATCAAGCTGCCGTCCGACATGGTCATTCAGGATGACGGCGAACCGTACGTATGGAAAGCTGATGAGAATCAGAAAGCGGTTAAGCAGCCTGTTGAAATCGGAGAGACTGATGAAAATGACATGGTGGAAATTAAGAGCGGCCTGACGCCGGAAGATTATGTGATCTATCCTGATCCCGCGGTCAAGGAAGGAAAGCAGGTTACAGTCAATGCTGACACTGAATAATATTTCGAAGTCGTACAAGCTGGGAAAAGAAGAAGTTCCAATCTTGAAACATATCAATCTGACTGTTCAGGCGGGGGAGTTTTTAGCTATTATGGGGCCTTCAGGTTCTGGAAAGTCAACGTTAATGAATATTATCGGCTGTTTGGACAGGCCAACCTCAGGAACCTATATGCTTGACCAGATCGATATATTGAAAGGGAAAGACGGGGCTTTAGCCGAAATTCGCAATGAATCAATCGGGTTTGTGTTTCAAACTTTTCATTTGCTGCCGCGTCTCACCGCGCTGCAAAATGTCGAGCTGCCGATGATCTACAATAAAGTGAAGAAAAAAGAGAGAAGGCAACGGGCATATGAAGCGCTGGAAAAGGTCGGATTAAAAGACAGGGTCTCCTACAAACCGCCTAAGCTGTCCGGCGGCCAAAAGCAGCGGGTGGCGATAGCGAGGGCCCTTGTCAATCAGCCGAGGTTTATTTTAGCTGATGAACCGACCGGGGCGCTTGATACCAAATCAAGTGAACAAATTTTGTCACTGTTTTCTGAACTGCATCGGGAAGGCAAGACCATTATTATGATAACCCACGACCCGGACGTCGCCAAAAAAGCTGACAGAACCGTTTTTATCAGAGACGGAGAGCTGGTATTAGATGAGAGAGGGGATATCAGCCATGCTTGAACATATTCGAATCTCCTTTCAATCCATTTTTTCTCATAAATTAAGATCGATTCTGACAATGCTCGGCGTGATTATCGGCATAGCGGCAATCATCGCGATTGTTTCAATGCTGAAGGGCCAAAGTGAGCAATTAAAGCAAAGTATGATCGGCATGGGAAACAACGCCATCAATGTTGTCTACCAGCCGTCTGGCGGAGAAGAGGAGAGCGGCGGCCCTCAGGTGTCGTATGCGTCCGCGCCGCCTGTAGCGGAAGAAACAGTAAAGGCGATCAAATCAGATCCGATGGTCAAAGGATTATCCTTATATTACTTGTCAGAAGGCGCGAGCGTTTTTCATTTAACAAACGTTTCGTATCCCCAAGTGTATGGAGTGGACGATGATTACTTCGACATGTTTCCAATCCGAATAACCGAAGGGAGAAAGCTGACGGAAAATGATTTAAACAGCACACACCAAGTGGTGATGATCAATGAAGCTGTCAGAGATGAACTGTTTCCAGACGGAGAAGCTCTGCATAAAAGCATTGAGATGAATGGTGTGCCGTTTAAGGTCGTGGGTGTTTTTAAAGAAAAAAATCAACAGGAAAGCATGTTTGAAGGCGACTACGCAAACCCGGTTTTGTACGTGCCGAAAAAAGTGTGGCCGCTTATTGAAGGATTTGACGCGCCAACACAGATTGCCGTGCAGGCCGATTCTTCTGAGCATATCCAAGCAGCGGGTGTAATGGCTGCAGATCTTTTAAATCAGGGACTTTCAGAAGCTGAGCTGGAAAAAGCAGAGTACAGTGTAATGGATCTTCAGGAGATCGCGCAGGAAGTGGAGTCCTTTAATCAGTCATTTGCATTGCTGCTTGGCGGGATCGCCAGTATTTCACTTTTGGTGGGCGGTATCGGCGTCATGAACATTATGCTCGTTTCCGTAACGGAGCGCACGAGGGAAATCGGGATTAAGAAAGCGCTCGGTGCTAAGCGGCGTGTGATTTTATTTCAATTTTTAACCGAGGCTGTCGTGCTGACAAGCATAGGCGGAATACTCGGTGTGCTGGCGGGCTTCGGCATCGCCAAGCTGCTGACGGTCATTTTTCCGATGCCTTTTATCGTCTCTATTCCAGCTGTTGTCGGAGCACTCATCTTTTCAATGGCAGTCGGGATTATCTTCGGCTTGCTTCCATCCATCAAGGCATCTAAGCTTCAGCCTGTAGACGCGCTGCGCTATGAATAAAAAGAACGCATCCAATTGGAATGCGTTCTTTTTTTAGCTGGGAAGAGCCGAGTTGCATTTGTCTAAAATCAAAAAAGCGGCTGCAACAATCATTTCTTCTGTGGTGGACAGCCAGATGTCGCTGATCAATTGGTCTGTTGTATGAGCAGTCATCCACAAAAACAGCAGCTGTACGATGCCAGCAAGGAGAATGAATAAACGTTTTCCTGTCTTGAAAAATGTAAAGCTATGTATCATCAGCCGTTCAAATGGTTCAAAGCATAATCCGAGAACAAGGAATACCACGGCAAAAAGCAGGACATGAGCTGCTGAGCGGTAGCTCGTTCCCGCTAAAGAAAACAATATATAGATGACAGCAAAATAGGTCAACACCACTGCTGCTGCGGCTAGCAAATACTTTATGGAGAGCCGCAATAAGCGTTTTGAAGGGTTTTGATGTTTCACTGGTTCAGCTCCTTATGAAGGCTTGCAGAGAACGAGTGCTCTCTGCAAGCCGCATTTTATTTACTGCATTTCTTTTTCACTACTGGGTGCTTTTCTTTTGAAAGCACATCAGTAAAGTCTTTGCCCAAGTCAAGGTGCGCTTGAACAAATGTTTCAGGAAGCATGGCAAGCCATTGGTTTAAAGATACATCAGCATAATGGTCGTCTTTGAAGATTTCTAAAAAGACAAGCGGTTCATCCCCGATATTTTCAACGTAATGACCCATTGCAAATGGTACATACCCGACATCCCCGGCTTGGTAATTAAATGTTCTGGCATGGCCGTCAGATGCAAAAACGGTCATTCTAGCTTTACCGGAGATGTAGTATTGCCATTCGTGGGTATTCGGATGCCAGTGCAGTTCTCTCATGGCGCCGGGTTCTACTGTTACGAGCGCTGATGCGATGGTTTTAGACACTTTGAAGTTTGTCGAATCTGCAATGTATACTTTTCCTCCCTCAGATTCGATCGGCTCTTGTTCAAGAAGGCGGTAAGTAAATGGATAAGGCACTTCGCCGTTCGGCCCTTCCACAATATCATCTTTTAAACTGCCAGGGAGTTGGTTTTCAAATATATATTTTTCTTTGCCAGGTAAATTGGCAATCTCTTCTTTTGTCACGCCGAAGTTCGCAGCAATGACTTCTTTTGGAGTGTGGGCAAGCCAATCTGTCAGCTGGAACGTGCTGTTTTCAGAGAATGATCCATCGTCAAACACGAGCAGGAACTCAGCTCCCTCATCCAGCGCTTGGATGGAGTGCGGCAGGCCTGACGGGAAGTACCAAAGGTCTCCTTCACCTACATCGTCAATAAAGCTGCGCCCTTTTTCATCTACAATTGTGACTCTTGCACTTCCGTAAATCATATAAGCCCATTCAGCTTCTTTATGCCAGTGAAGCTCGCGAATCGCACCTGGCTTCAGCCGCATATTTACGGATGCAAGGTTTTCTGAAATCGGCAATTCACGTACTGTCACTTCACGGGCATATCCGCCTTTTTCTAATCGGTTATGAGTATCAGAGAACGAAAACTTCATATTGCTGACGGTGCCATGATCGGTTTCAGGCGGAACGAGCATATCAGGGTTTTGCCGGTCTCTTTCAATATTGCGCGGGATTTTTACCGTTGCTCCTTTGTCTCCTCTAATTGGCTGCGGAATGTCATTTTGTTTTTTCATGAAATGTTTCCTCCTTACATTTAATGTGATAGCAGAAAGAGAAGGTGAAAGGCCTTTCGTTTTCCCTTCTGTTTTGTTAAGTGAAAAAAACCAGTGAAAAGTCAACTTCGATTGAAAAATTATTTTTTTGCATGATCTTTTAGTTCTGTCATTAGTTCTATTAGTTGATCAAACTTCTTTTCGAATCGGGTCAGCAGATACATTGCAATCAGCGCGGGAAACCCCAAATTGCCGATCTGTTTTACAACTTCCTCTATAAAAACCTGATCCATAGGAAAATACCTCCCTTCTTTTTCTGCAGTCATGTATGTAAGTGAAGGAAATCCGATAAAACGTAAACTGCTGCAAAGTATTTTGCAAAACACTAGTCAGAAAGTAGTAGTTTACTTTTTTTTGCTTTCCTTCATTTAATTTAGTAGGGAGGCGGTTTGATGGACTATCAAAGTCTTTTACGGTCAAAATGTAAGGAGATAATGAAGCATCCCATCGTGAAGCATTTTTTGAGCAATCCTCAGCATTACCGTTTGTTCAAAAACGTAATGGAAAGCCCTAACGAAAAAGATGCAAAATCATTGGACGAGCTATTTAAGCAGTTTTATAAAGAAATCCGCATCGTCAAGTATATGAATTCAATGATTCGCATCTTTTCTATTGATTTTGATAAGCGGGTTCGCAAAAATCAAAAACGGTATCCGCTGACGGTTGATCATCCGGAGGCAGGAGATCGGCTTCCTTCCGAAACAGGAAGCGATGCATTTGAAGAATTTTTAGACAGGCAGGATGATTTGAGCCAGCATGTTCAGGATTATCAGCTCTATCAAGCGATTCAGAAGCTGACTGACAAACAAAAAAGTGTGCTGACGAAAGTGTATCTTCACGGTGCCACGATGCAGGAGATTGCAGATTCATTAGGGGAGTCCCGACAAAACATCTCCAACATTCATAAAAAGGGGCTGGAGAATATCAGAAAGCAGCTAGCGGCGCAAAAAAAGGGGGAAAAGTAAGCTGTGAACGGCCAGTTTGAACAAAAAAAGAAACAAAAAGACGAGACTTATGACATTGAGCACCTGATTGCATGCTTTTCACCGATGATCAGAAAAAAACTCAGCAATACGTCCTATCAAGAAAGAGAAGATTTAGAGCAAGAGCTGAAGATCAAAATGTTTGAAAAGGCTGATATGCTTTTATGTCAGGATGTCCCGGGGTTTTGGGAGTTTATTTTGTACATGGTAGATGAGAACTCATAATATTTTCATATGAAAAAACATCAAAAGGGAGCGCTTGTTTGCTCCTTTTTTGCTGTTTTGATTTGCCAAGCTCCAATGTATTCAAAAATGTACCATAAATAAACGATATAATGATAAGATGAAAAAAACAGTGACAGAAAGGAACATAAAAGTGGAAAATGCGTCAATTTTAATCGTAGACGATGAGAAAGCGATTGTGGACATGATCAAACGCGTTCTCGAAAAAGAAGGTTATCGAAATATACTGGATGCGGAAAGCGCAGAAGAAGCGATTCCCGTTGTGAAGGCCAATAAGGTTGACTTGATTGTGCTGGATGTCATGATGGGCGGAATGTCCGGTTTTGAAGCCTGCACACTGATCAGAGAGTATTCAGACGCTCCGATTTTTTTCCTGACGGCAAGATCATCCGACGCGGACAAATTATCGGGCTTTGCGGTTGGAGCTGATGACTATATCACAAAACCATTTAATCCGCTGGAATTAGCGGCGCGGATCAGAGCGCATCTCAAGCGTACATATCAATCGAAAGAAACGAGTTCAAATCAAACCTACACATACGATTATTTTACTTTTTCTCCGCAAAATGCCGAGCTGATCGTAGGCGGGGAAGCCGTTGCCTGTTCAGCCCAGCTTCTGCAGCTTTTGCAGTATTTTTGTGAACACCCTAACGTGGTGCTTTCCAAAGATCAAATATATGAAAAAGTATGGGGCTATCCTTCCTACGGTGACAACAACACCGTCATGGTACATATTCGCAAGCTTAGGGAGAAGATTGAGCGCGATCCGAGCAATCCGGAGTATATTGTAACCGTTCGAGGTCTCGGCTATCGTTTTATCCCAAATCCTGAAGGCAAGCGGTCATGAGGTTAAGATGGAAGTTTTTGTTTCACTTTTTCGGCCAGATGCTGATTGTGATCCTGCTGCTTACGGTTATGCTTGTTGCGTCGTTTTTCTATTTAGACGCTCGTTTTAGCGATGCGGAATCCAATTCAGGGCTAACGAAGGCAACGACCGACACACTTGAGGCATATCTCGATGTAAACGAAGACGGGACATGGGAAGTGGATAATTTCCTGAAGAAATCTGTTGATAAACAGCACGGCTGGATGCAAATCATTGATTCGGAAGGAAACACTGATTATTCCTACGGCGTGCCAAAAGACGTGCCGGGCACCTATACCAAGAAAGAGCTTTTGTCTATTTATAAAACCAAAAAGCTTCATAACTATAAACTGAATTATTGGGCCATCAATATTGAAGATAAGTCGTATCTTCTATTGTCCGGCTGGAAATCAAAAAGTGAACAGCTCCTGACTTCCGTTGAAAAGCGCGAACAAAAGATAGACTCACTAGCGCACTATAAGTCTAGTACCATCGACTATATTAAACGGAAAAAAGGCGCCATTTACCTGTTAGACAGCAATGGAAAGATTCTCGACAGCATCAACAGCACAAAAAGCGAAAGAAAAACGATGAACCAGCTGGAGCTGCTTAAATACAGCTCTAAACCTTGGAACTATAAGCGGGAAATTTCCGTTAAGATCCTCAATAAAGACAGATGGATGGTCGCTACGGTGCCGAACCCTGTCTATGTAACCGATCAGGAGTTTAACAAATCATTCCTGAAGGTTGTATTAAAAGCGATGTTTCTCGTGATGGCCGTTTTGTTCATGTATATCATTTGGATGACCGTTTGGTATATGTTCCGATTCGGGCTGCCGATTTTTCATACGATTAGATGGCTGGTCAATCTGTCAAAAGGGAAGCTTGAGGAACCCAGAAACCGGGAAGGCCGTCCTGTCAGCAAAAATAAAAAGGGAAAAATCAAACAGCCGTACCGCTTCTTCGGTGAGATATTTGAATCAATGGATCAGCTGACTGAAACGCTGAGAAGGGATAAAAGAAACAGGGAAAAAATCCAGGCGACAAGGGAAGAATGGATTGCCGGTTTGTCACATGACTTAAAAACACCGCTCAGCAGCATTTACGGCTACAGCATGATGCTCGAGTCGAAGCAATATGACTGGTCGCCGGAAGAAGTGAAAGAAATGGGGCAGGTTGTCAGAGAAAAATCTGAATACATGTCCAAGCTGATTGAAGACTTAAATTTAACGTATCGGCTGAAAAATGATGCTCTTCCTATTGAGAGAAATCTCACTAGCCTTATCCCGTTTTTTAAAAATGTCATTGAGGATTTTAAGAAAAATCCGTTTTCTGAAGACTATGATATCTCGTTTGTATCCAAAGAAGAGCATATTGAATTTGCCCTTGATGAAGCGTGGTTCAGGCGCATATTAGAAAACCTCCTTGGGAATGCCGTGAAGCACAACGACAAAGGAACAGAGATTCAAGTCATTCTGGAGCAAACAAAAAATCATATATCTTTAAAGGTGAAGGACAATGGGAAAGGAATGGATGAAGAAACGATTACCCATTTGTTTAACCGTTACTACAGAGGGACGAACACAAAAGATTCAACTGCCGGAACGGGTCTTGGGCTCGCGATTGCCAAGGAGCTTGTCCATCTCCATAACGGAACGATCCATGTGAACAGCAGAATGAACATTGGAACGGTCATTACCATCCTTTTTAAAAAACAATAAACATCAAGTGGTTTGGACACCTCTTTGCCGGGAATAACAATATATAGACTGAAGCTAAAGAGGTGTAACACATGGATGCAGTATTGGAAGCAGACACTCGGGCAGTGATTGGAGAAGGCCCGTTATGGGATGAAGAAAACGGCCGCTTATATTGGGTTGATATCCTGGGGAGCGAGCTCCATATCTTTGACCCTGAAGAAAAAATCAACCGATCAATCAAATTCAAATCCTTTGTGACGGCGCTTGCGAAATATTCAAAGGATGAACTGATTATGACGATGAAGGACGGGTTTTACCTGTATCATCTTCGGGATGACAGCTTGGAAAAAATTAAACAGCCGAAGGACATGCATGAGAGCCTGAGATTTAATGATGCTAAATGTGACCCGTACGGAAGGCTTTGGGCGGGGACGACGAGCATGGAAGGCGAGCAAAAACAGGCGTCGCTGTACCGTTTGAATCTAGACGGCAGTCTTGTCAAAATCAAGGATCAAGTCTCCACCTCAAACGGTTTGGATTGGGACCGCGAGCGGAATTTGATGTATTACATCGACACGCCGACGCAGGAGATTGTGCGTTACAGCTATGATCCTCAAAGCGGAGATGTTTCGAATCCAGAACCTGTCTATCGTTTTGATCAGTCAGACGGATTACCGGACGGCATGACAATTGACCAAAATGGCATGCTGTGGGTGGCGCTGTTTGGCGGCAGCCGCGTTGTTCACATTGACCCGTTTCAGAAAAAAGAAATCAATTCAATCAGCGTGCCGGCTAAATATGTCACGTGCTGCGCGTTCGGCGGCAGAGACTTAAAAACCCTTTACATTACAACGGCAACAGAACAAATGACAGAAAAAGAGAGATACGAGCAGCCTCACGCTGGAGGGTTGTTTTCAGCACAACTGGAAACAGGCGGATATCAGCCGGTACCATTTGCTGGAGACGTATAAAAAAACGCATCCGAAACACGGATGCGTCAGGCTGTCGAGAAAATCTCGACAGCCTTTATTTTTCCCTTAAAATATCAATTCCCCTGTAATAAAATAAAAGAAAGACTGAAAAGGACGGTGTCTTTCTCATGTTCCACACAAGAAACTCTTCTCAAAACACAGCCGAATTTGTTCTGCTTGACCAACTCGTCGAAGAGGATCACCTGCTTCGAAAAATTGATCAATACATAGACTTCTCTTTCATCATTGAAAAGGTTAAACCTTACTACAGTGAAAACAAAGGCCGCCCCTCACTTGATCCGCTGATTTTATTCAAAATGATGTTTATCGGATACCTCTATGGTATCCGTTCAGAAAGACAGCTCGAAAAAGAAATTTACTACAATATGGCGTACAGATGGTTTCTTGGATTGAACATAAATGATCCAGTTCCGCACCACTCCACCATCAGCTGGAACAGACGCACACGCTTTAAAGATACAACCATCTTCCAAGACATCTTTGATGAGATCGTTCTTCAGGCCATCAACCACGACATGGTGGGCGGACGAGTCCTATTCACTGACTCCACACACCTTAAAGCCAATGCCAACAGGCATAAATACACAAGAAAAACAATTGCGCAGGATACCCAAAACTATATCAAGGATTTAAATGAAGCCATTCAAGAGGATCGGGAGGAACACGGAAAAAAGCCATTAACAGCCAAAGAGGAGGTGAAAGCTGAAAAAGAGATCCGCCACAGTACAACCGATCCGGAAAGTGGCTATCTGTATCGTGAAAACAAACCAGAAGGTTTTTTCTATTTAGATCACCGTACAACAGATATGAAATTCAACATTATCACCGATGCCTATGTCACACCCGGAAATGTCCATGATTCTGTGCCCTATCTTGACCGATTGGATCACCAAATCGCACGATTTGGTTTTCAAGTAGAAGCCGTCGCCCTTGATTCCGGATATTTAACGACTCCGATCTGTAAAGGATTATCTGACCGACAAATCTTTGGTGTCATCGCACATAGACGTTATCACCCTACCCGAGGGTTGTTTCCAAAATGGAAATTTCATTATGACAGTGAACAAGACAGATACATTTGTCCAAATCACCAAACACTTACATACTCAACAACTGACCGAAAAGGCTACCGGTCATACAAATCAAATCCTGAAATATGTTCCTCATGCCCGCTGCTTAAAAACTGTACAAAATCAAAGAATCAGCAGAAAGTGATTACTCGGCATGTATGGGAAGATCATAAAGAAAAGGTCAGACAAAATCGCTTGTCTGTTTCAGGAAAAAACCTCTACAAAAAAAGAAAAGAAAAAATAGAGCGAAGCTTTGCAGATTCAAAACAACTGCACGGGCTTCGCTATTGCAGGTTGAGGGGAAAACGGAATGTGAGCGAACAAGTTCTCCTCACAGCCGCATGCCAAAACATGAAGAAGATTGCCACATACCTAGCCAAGCAAGGCTAGGCATGTGGGAGTGCTTTTTCTGCACCTGAAATCAGATGAATATGTAAAGAAACAGCACAAAACAAAAAAGCTTGTAGAAAAAAACACCGTTTTCTCTACAAGCTGACGCATCCGAAACACGGATGCGTTTTTTTATACTACAGAGAACGGATAATGCCGCCTTCCACACGCTGTGCCGTGCCGTTAATGGCGGATGCGGCGTCAGACGAGAGGAATACGATTGTGTTAGCGACTTCTTCTGCTGTCGCGTATCGCTGAATAAGTGAGGTTGGCTCATTGACCTTGAAATAGTCTTTGATAAATGTGTCTGTATCCTGGCCGGCTGCTTGTGCGGCGCCTTCCATATAGGATGCCACGCCCTCTGTCCAAGTAGGTCCCGGGAGCACTGAGTTGACCGTCACATTTGTGCCTTTTGTCATTTCAGCCATTCCTCTTGAAAGGCTGATCAGCGCCGTTTTTGTCATTGAGTATGGAATCATCGTTGGCAGCGGTTTGACGCCTGCTTCACTTGCAATATTTAAAATGCGGCCGCTGTTTTTGGCAAGCATTTTTGGAAGGAAGTGACGGCTTGTCCGAACGGCGCTCATCACGTTCACTTCGAAATATTGATTCCACTCTTCATCTGTCACATCGGCGAAGTCTTTTACCTCGAAGAAACCAAGGTTGTTGACAAGGATATCGATATCACCGATTTCATTTACTTTTTCGATAAAAGCCGCTGCTTCATCTGTTTTTGACAAATCGGCAGCAGCACCGTGCACTGTTCCATAGCCAGAAAGCTCTTCAATGGTGCGATCGACAGTCTCTTGTTTGCGTCCGTTGACAATGACTGCCGCACCCTCTTGCAGAAAGCTTTTTGCGGCGGCTTTCCCGATGCCGGACGTCGAGCCGGTGATTAAGACGAGTTTGTCATTTAGCTGTAAATCCATAAAAATCATTCCTTTTGATTGATGATGGTATTAAGTATACAAGATCAAATTTAGTGTTTACGAGGATTTTGCTCCCATACACAATATGGGGAAAAGTCATTCAGGACACATATACAAGCCTGTCAGTCATATAGTATAATTACTCCGAAAAAAGGATACGAATGTCAAATAGGTGCCGGTCCGTGAACAACAGCCGGCTTAAAAGGGAAACCGGTAAAAGCCGGTGCGGTCCCGCCACTGTAATTGGCCAAGCGCCAAGAGCCAGGATACCTGCCTGTTTGATCAGCACGAAGTCTGCGAGGACAGATGATGTGTAAACAATAGGCTTTTTTGTGTTGTTTACAGCATCTTTACCGTCGTAGAGATGCTTTTTTAGTTCGTTTAGGAGGAAAAGATTATGAAAAAACGAGCCGGGATATGGACTGCGCTCCTGTTGGCTGTTGTTATGCTGGCAGGCTGCGGCAATCCTGCGGATCAGAAGGATTCAAAGGCAAAACAAAAAACAGAAGCGTTTCCTGTCACCATTGATGATGCGTCAAATCAAGATGTAACCATCAAAAAAGAGCCAAAAAAGATTGTTTCATTAATGCCGAGCAACACAGAAATTACATACGCACTCGGCCTTGGTGACAAAGTGGTCGGTGTCACCACAAACGATACCTATCCAAAGGAAGTCAAAAAGGTTGAGAAAGTCGGAGATATGAATGTAAACGTTGAAAAAGTCATTTCTCTAAAACCAGATCTCGTTCTGGCCCACGAGTCTTCCATGTCAGCATCAGCAGATGCCATCAAACAGCTGAAGGACGCGGGCATTACAGTGCTGACTGTCAATGATGCACAATCATTCTCCGAGGTGTACAAATCAATCGAAATGATCGGAGAAGCTGGCGGGGCGGAGAAAAAAGCTGATCAGCTCGTGAAAAGCATGAAATCAGATCTAAAGGATATTCAAGAAAAAGCGAAAACCATTTCAAAAGACGAGGAGAAAAGCGTATTTATCGAGGTTTCTCCTGATCCTGACATTTATACAACCGGAAAAGATACGTTTATGAATGAAATGCTGAATGTCATCCATGCTAAAAACGCAGCTGCGGATCAGACAGGATGGGTGCAAATGACAGACGAGGCGATCGTAAAACTCAATCCTGATGCAATTGTTACAACGGACGGTGTGAAAGCGAAAGCTGTGGAAAAACGCGATGGCTGGAGCGAAATCAATGCTGTGAAACATCATCGTGTATATGATGTGGACCCAGATCTTGTGACACGTTCCGGTCCCCGTCTGATCGAAGGGGTCGAAGAACTTGCGGAAAGCATTTACCCGGATACGTTTAAGGAATAATCGTTATGCCGCATATATCATTGGTTTCTCATTTTTAGCCGTGAGCATCATCTTAGGAATTTCTTGCGGCAGCCTGCATATTCCTATTCCCGCTGTTTTTCGTGTCTTTTGGCATCAAGGTTTCGGCGGCTCTATCGGTTCTGATGATCCGATGTATACTAATATTATGATGAATATCAGACTGCCGAGAGTTGTGCTGGCCGCCCTTGTGGGGGCGGCTCTTTCTATTGCAGGGGCCGCTTTTCAAGGATTGTTGAAAAATCCACTTGCTGATCCCTATACGCTAGGTGTGTCATCCGGTGCTTCAGTCGGAGCTGTTGTGACTCTATTCTTAGGTCTGCACCTTCCTGTCATCGGAGGGTTTACACTCCCGGTTGTGAGTGTAGCCGCGGCACTTGCCACGATGGCAGCGGTCCTTTTCTTCAGCCGCCTCGTTCATGCTTCGATGTCTGTTTCCACCCTCATTTTGACCGGTGTCATCACCAACTCTTTTTTAGGCGCATTTATTTCTCTTATCATCGCCTTGACAGGAGACAACCTGCTTCCGATTGTGCATTGGCTGCTTGGCAGCGTCTCAATGAGGGGCTGGAGCTATGTTATTTTGTTTCTCCCGTTTTTTCTTTTGGGAACCATTTTATTGATTATAAACGGAAGGGAACTGAACGTGATGACATATGGAGAAGATAAAGCAAAGCTTCTTGGAGTCAGCGTTCAGCAGAGGAAGATGATGATATTAATAGCCGGATCTCTTTTGACGGGAAGCGCTGTGGCAGTATCGGGTACGATTGGCTTTGTCGGCCTTGTGATTCCGCATATCACAAGGCTTTTGTGGGGAACGGACCATCGGCATTTACTGCCGCTGTCCGCCTTGCTCGGGGCAGGGTTTCTCGTTTTAGCCGATCTGCTTTCCAGAACCATCATTGAGCCGATTGAACTGCCGATCGGGATCATTACGTCCTTGGCGGGAGCGCCTGTGTTCGCTCTTATTTTAATTCGGCAGCACCGCGGGGGGAGAAGCTTATGATGAAGGCAGAAGGGCTGTCGGGAGGATACGGGGACAGCCACCTAATCAACAATGTCAGCCTAACCGTGGAGAAGGGAGAATTTCTCGGAATTCTCGGCCCTAATGGAAGCGGAAAAACCACGCTTTTGCACTTGCTGACAGGTACGCTGCCGGCCAAGGAAGGCAGCGTTTATCTGGCCGGAAAACTGCTGGCGGACTATAAACCGAAGGAACTGGCGCAAATCATGGCTGTCCTGCCGCAAAAAACGGATCAAGCCTTCACCTTTACCGTCGAAGAAACTGTAGCCTTTGGCAGATATCCATTCCAAACGGGACTGTTCAGACAGCAGACTGAAAAGGATGAAGCCATTGTACAGGAAGCAATGGAGCAAACAGGAGTGGCCGATTTTGCGCAAAAGCCGATTCGCGAACTAAGCGGAGGGGAACAGCAGCGGGTGTATTTGGCACAAGCTTTGGCGCAGCAGCCGCGTATTTTATTTTTGGACGAGCCGACTAATTTTCTCGATCTGGCTTATCAAAAAGACCTGCTTGATCTGATCAAACGCCTGACGAGAGAAAGCGGATTGGCAGCTGTCAGTGTTTTTCATGATCTGAACACCGCAAGCCTGTACTGTGATGAGCTCATGTTTATGAAAAACGGTACCGCCGGGCCTAAGCAAAAACCGGAATATGCTGTTACAGAACAAAGCATAAAGGCGGTGTACGATACAGATGTCACCGCCTTGGTTCATCAAAGCTCACCTAAACCGATGATTGTGATTCAGCCTGAAAAAGATAGCGTGAAGCGGCAGTCTATCCCATTTGAAGCATTGCTCCAAGCGGGGCGTGATAACATTCTTCTGCAAACGGAAATCCCGCTTCGAACATTGTCCTCGACGCCTATCGGTGCAGGGTTTTCGTGGAGCAGGACGCTGATCCATAAACGGCTGCCAGATCAGTCAGATCCGATAGAAGGACTTACGGCCTGTCTTTCAGAAAGCGGTTTTCAACTGCAGGAGACGTGTGCGATGGCTTCTTCAGAAAGACTTGACCGTTTCGTGTATCGAACGTATGAAGACAGAGAGTTATCTGTTTTCATATGCGTTCAGACCGGCTTTTCGATTTGGATTTTGATAAACGGCTATGCGGCAGATCAATTCTTCATCAAAGCTCTTATGGCTGCCGAAGCAGAACGGACGAAAGTGCTGGGAGACGGAGGAGGCACAGGTGATATTCTCATCGCCGCGACTCAAACTCAGCAATCCGAAAACATAGAACAGCGGCTGAATCAATTGATAAAGAAAGGGACAGCTGAATGTGTAAAAGAGGCTGCTGAGTTGTTTGAATAAGTCTGTAAAGGAGATTCAGGGTATGAAACTATATACAAAAACAGGCGATAAGGGACAAACGGGCTTAGTCGGGGGCAGAACGGACAAGGACAGCCTACGCGTCGAAAGCTACGGCACGATTGACGAGCTTAACAGCTTTATCGGGCTTGCTTTGGCAGAGCTTTCTGGGCAGCCCGGCTTTGAAGATCTGACAGCCGAGCTGCTGACCATCCAGCATGAGCTGTTTGACTGCGGAGGCGATCTGGCAATCGTCACAGAAAGAAAAGACTACAAACTAACGGAAGAATCTGTTTCCTTTTTAGAAACGCGCATTGATGCCTATACAGCAGAAGCGCCGGAACTGAAGAAATTTATTCTTCCAGGCGGATCAAAGTGTGCTTCGCTTCTCCATATCGCACGCACCATTACAAGGCGGGCAGAACGAAGAGTGGTGGCGCTGATGAAATCGGAGGAGATTCATGAAACAGTGCTGCGTTATCTCAATCGTCTGTCCGATTATTTCTTTGCCGCCGCACGGGTTGTGAATGCAAGAAACGGTATTGGCGATGTAGAATATGAAAGAAGTGCCATTGTGTTTCGGGACCGAGACAGCAGTGAATCATAAAAAGTGAAAACGAAAGCCGGCGTGTTCAAATACATGCCGGCTTTTTTTTGTTTTTCACTCTGTCAATTTCCCATTTTACGACAAAAAATGAACCTTATGAATTATTGACTGAAAAATGGAAAAATGAGATATTGTAATAAATAGATGTAAAAAATAGGCAGTGGGGGGCTCTGATGGATGGTGAATTTAATTGAAAGTGATAGCATCTGGAAGAGAAATTTCAATTATCTGTTTTTCTCAAGAATAGTCAAGATATCCGGCGATATGTTCGCATTTAATTCAATATTATGGTTTTTAATTTATGACGGCAAAGGTGCGATCGGCACTGCTTTATTGATTGCTGTCACGTTTTTGCCGGAAGCCGTTCTGGCGCCTGTGACGGGGCCTTTTATGAAACAGACCACGCTGAAATTTTGGATGTACTTTTCAGATCTGACAAGGGCGGCGATTGTTTTGATTATCCCTCTATGTCATTTTGCGGGCTTCTCTCCGCTGTGGTTTGTCATGACGCTTATGATTGTGCATTCAGCTACTGGAGCTGCCTACAATCCCGCCTCTATCGCTTTGATTCCTCAAATCGTCAATGAACAGGGCATTCAAAAAGCAAACGCTGTGCTGCAATCCTCTGCTCAAATTGTACGGCTTGGGGCTGTCACATTATGCGGCGCTTTTCTTACATTTATCAGTCCTTCTTATACCATGCTTATCGCACTTGTGCTCTATTTGGTGTCGGGTTTTCTCGTCCTTTTTATTAAGTACACTGCGGTTGAATCTCAATCAGAGTCTGCGGTTGTTACACAGAGAGGCACATATATCGGAAGACTGAAACGCGGCTTTAGGCTCGTCAGAAAACACCAGATTTTATATCCGCTCGCCATTTACTGTATCTTTATGAATTTCGCGGCTGCCCCATGGGAAGCGCTCTCTGCCGTATACGTTGCGGAAGATTTAAACGGAGAGCCGATCGTTTACTCGCTGTTAAAAGCCACCACTGCCGGGGGTGCGTTTTTATTAGGATTTGTGCTGGCAAAAGTCAAAGTAAACAGGTACGGCCTGCTATTTGTTACTGCCGGCATTATTGAAGGATTTGCTTTCTTTATTACCGGGATGAACACCTTTTTGCCGCTCGTCTTTTTCGCTGCTTTTACCTTTGGTGCCGCAGTCAGTGCTGTTAATGTTCCTGAGTACACGATTATCCAGACGTCTGTGGATAGTGAGGATCAGCCGCAGGTTTACGCCGTTATACATATGATCTCCAATATTTCGATCCCTGCCGGAGCTGTCATTTGCGGGTATGCTGCTAATGCTTTCGGTTCAGGTAAAGTGATCGCTGTCGGCGGGATTGTAGAAATTATTGCGGGTATCGGAATCTTGCTGTTTACAAAACTGGCCAAAGCAGAAAGGTCCGACCTGATTAAAGAAAGGGAAGCAAGTGTTCATCTGTAAAGGGTTTTAAAACGCCATGCCTCGTGCATGGCGTTTTTTTGTGCCAATGGGTCCGGTGCGAGATACGACTCCGGTCTTATATAAAAATCAATCTCTGATTCGTTTTGCATATCTTCCAACTTGTATAAGATGAAGACAAGGAAAACGAAAGGAGGATCTGCATGAAGATAAACAAGAAAACAGTAGGCGGATTCTTATTAATTGTATTTGGGATCTCTGTCTTTTTTGGAGGAGGAAGCTTCGGCTTTATCATCCCGCTCGCCATCGGGAGCTTGATGACATACGCAGGAATCAAAAGGTTTGCCGCGGGAAAAACCATCACGGGAATCATCGTGGGCGGTATCGGGGCCATTATGCTCATCTGCTCACTTCCGTTTGTCGTCGGAATCGCATTGGCGGCCGCTATGGTTTATTACGGCTGGAAGCTGATGAAAAACGGATCAGCTGATAACAGTGTATCATCTTTTGATCCTGAACCGGCTTCGGCTGCTTACCAATCTCACTTTGATGACGAATGGGAAGAATTTTTGAAGAAAAAATAATATCAATATATTAGGAGGAATTAGGTATGGTATTAAAAAGAATCAGAGACATGTTTGTTGCGTCAGTTCATGAAGGACTTGATAAAATGGAGAATCCAAAGGTGATGCTGAATCAATATGTACGCGATATGGAAAGCGACATCGCAAAAGCAAAGCAAACAATTGTGAAACAGCACACGATTGCCTATCAATTTAAGAAAAAATATGAAGAAGCCGCTGAAGTGGCTGGCAAACGGAAAAATCAGGCACAGTTCGCATTTGACGCAGGTGAAGAAGAACTGGCGAAAAAGGCGCTGACTGAAATGAAGTATTTAGAAGGGAAGGCGGCTGAGCATAAAGCTTCCTATGAACAGGCAAACAGTCAGCTGGCTGATCTGAAAGAGCAGCTGGCTACACTTGAAACAAAGCTTCAGGACGTAAAGGATAAAAAACAGGCGCTGATTGCGCGGGCAAATGCGGCGAAAGCTAAAGAGCATATGAATACGACATTTGACAAAATTGACAGTGAAAGCGCGTATCGTGAATTTTTGCGTATTGAAAATCGTATTGAAGAAATGGAAATCCGCGCGAATTATTCAAAGTCAGCGGAAGCCGGCACAGAACTTACACGTAAAGAATTCGCAGACGATGTGGAAGCAGAGATTGAAAAAATGCGGACACTTTCACTGCAAAAATCAGACCAGACACAAGCGGCAAATGAATAAGCGGAACGGGGAAGGATTTGCGGTCAAGTCCTTCCCTTCCGCACGTATCAATTCGCAAGCTTTTCCTTTATAATAGAATGAATGAGAAGGATGAAACCGAATGAAAAAAATGCTTGGCAAACTGTTGATCACTGCCGGTATTCTGGTTTTTTTCGCTGTTGTCGTAAAAGATGTGTTTGCTGCAGGCTTAGGTTTCATAAATGGCACAGAAGCCGATTCAGCCAGCGCATCGCCGCGGGACATTGACAGCATGGTCATTGAATCGGATAGCAAGGATGTCCAGATTATAGCGGAAGAACGAAGTGACATATCGGCAGGCATTTCAGGAGACTCAGGAAAGTTATTTGTTACTGAAAACAAAAGAAAACTGGAGCTGACCGTAAAGGAAAAAGAATTTCAATTTTTGAATGGGTTTAACCGTTCAACTCTTATCGTCAGGCTTCCGTATGATTATAAAGGTGATCTGGCAGTACGAACCTCAAGCGGTGACGTGTCTGTGGCCGGGAATGACCATCTTGCGCTTTCCGGGCTGAACGCAGTATCTGCGAGCGGAAATACGAGCGTGACGGACGTCCGCATTCAAGACCTGAAAGTGAAAGCATCATCAGGGGATGTTTCCATTTCAAATACCGTCTCCAAAACAGCCGGCATTGATTTAGCTTCAGGGGACGCAAATCTGGTTCATGTATCAGGCTCTCTTGATGTGAAAATGACTTCAGGAGATTTTAATGCTGTATTGAAAAAGGTAACCGGTCCCGTATCTGTCACGCTGACAAGCGGTGATGCTAATTTAAGTCTTCCCAAAAACGGCAGCTTTGCAGTCAATGCTTTATCAGCAAGCGGTGACGTCAGTTCGCCGTATTCATTTGCTGATAAAGCACATAAAGAACAGCATCACATCACAGGCACGCAAGGAAGCGGCCGGCATCCAATCGACATCAAAACGGACAGCGGGGATCTAGCGATACGGTAGCACCAGGCAGAAGAAAGGAGGCGGACACCAGGAATGACAAAAAAACAGCTTCTCGGATTGATCATTGCTTTATTCGGCATCAGTATGTTTTTGCAAATTATCGGAATAGGCGATCTGCTGTTTTGGCCGCTCTTTTTTCTGATTGCCGGCTATTTCCTTAAAAAATATTCCCGTGATTGGCTTGGCTCCGTCATGTATATCTTTGCCGCGTTTCTATTTTTGAAAAACCTCTTCAGCATCACCTTTAATTTATTCGGCTATGCGTTTGCCGCATTTCTGATTTACGCCGGCTACAGGCTTGTCAAAGGGAAGCCGATATTCGAACCGAATGAGAAACAGGTCAACCTCAATAAAAAAGAACATCATGATCCGCCAAAAGATGTAAAACATCCCGACATGCGCAGCTTTTTTATCGGAGAGCTGCAAATGATGAAGCAGCCGTTTGACCTGAATGATTTAAATGTCTCTGGTTTTATCGGTGATATCAAAATCGATTTGTCTAAAGCAATGATTCCCGAGGGAGAAAGTACAATCGTCATTAGCGGAGTCATTGGAAACGTTGATATTTATGTACCATCGGACCTTGAAGTGGCTGTTAGCTCAGCTGTTTTTATAGGTGACATCAATCTGATCGGCTCGAAGAAAAGCGGATTAAGCACGAAGGTATATGCCGCGTCAACCGATTTCAGCGAGTCAAAGCGCCGTGTCAAAGTGTCCGTTTCCTTATTTATCGGTGATGTGGATGTGAAGTACGTATGAGAAAAAAAATGCTTGCCAGCCTCCAGTGGCGCGCCATCCGCATGACAACGGGAATCAGCCTGCTCCTTTTTGCCTGCCTGATTTCCTTTATGATGTTTTACTATCGGCTCGATCCGCTTGTTTTGCTGTCATCAAGCTGGTTCGGAATTCCGTTTATCCTGATTTTGCTTCTGATCAGCGTGACCGTCGGTTTCGCCTCAGGGTATATGTACGGCAACCGGTTAAAGACAAGGATTGATACATTAATTGAATCCATTTTAACCTTTGAAAACGGCAATTTCGCTTATCGGATACCGCCGCTCGGTGATGATGAAATCGGCCTGGCCGCCGATCAGCTGAACGAAATGGCGAAGCGCGTGGAGCTTCAAGTCGCATCCCTGCAGAAACTTTCCAATGAACGTGCGGAATGGCAGGCTCAAATGAAGAAGTCGGTTATCTCAGAAGAACGCCAGCGATTAGCCAGAGATCTTCATGACGCGGTCAGCCAGCAGCTCTTTGCCATATCGATGATGACATCAGCCGTACTGGAACATGTCAAGGATGCTGATGACAAAACAGTCAAGCGGATCAGGATGGTCGAGCATATGGCAGGCGAAGCCCAAAATGAGATGAGGGCGCTGCTGCTCCATTTACGGCCTGTTACCCTTGAAGGAAAAGGGCTGAAGGAGGGCCTTACGGAGCTTTTGGACGAGTTCCGAAAAAAGCAGCCGATTGATATTGAGTGGGATATACAGGATACGGCGATATCCAAGGGTGTTGAAGACCACTTGTTCAGAATCGTGCAGGAGGCCCTTTCAAACGTATTTAGACATTCAAAAGCGTCAAAAGTAACCGTGATTCTGGGCATAAAGAACAGCCAGCTCCGTCTGAAGGTGATTGATAATGGAAAAGGCTTTAAAATGGACCAGGTGAAAGCATCCTCATACGGCTTGAATTCTATGAAAGAACGTGCAAGTGAAATCGGCGGGGTCGCCGAAGTGATTTCAGTAGAAGGAAAAGGCACCCAAATCGAAGTGAAGGTCCCGATTTTCCCGGAAGAAAAAGGAGAGAACGAACGTGATTCGAGTATTATTGATAGATGATCATGAAATGGTCAGAATGGGGCTCGCGGCTTTTTTGGAGGCGCAGCCCGATATTGAAGTCATCGGCGAAGCATCGGACGGCAGCGAAGGTGTTCGGCTTGCTGCGGAACTGTCGCCTGATGTCATTTTAATGGACCTTGTCATGGAGGGCATGGATGGCATTGAAGCTACAAAGCAAATCTGCCGGGAACTTTCCGACCCGAAAATTATTGTGCTCACTAGCTTCATTGATGATGACAAAGTGTACCCGGTTATTGAAGCTGGCGCGCTCAGCTATCTGTTGAAAACCTCAAAAGCGGCAGAAATCGCCGATGCCATCCGCGCCGCAAGCAAGGGAGAGCCGAAGCTGGAGTCAAAAGTGGCGGGAAAAGTATTATCCAGGCTGCGCCACTCAGGTGAAAACGCGCTCCCGCACGAATCGCTTACGAAACGGGAGCTCGAAATACTCTGCCTGATCGCAGAAGGAAAAACAAACAAAGAAATAGGCGAGGAACTGTTTATTACGGTTAAAACAGTCAAAACACATATTACCAATATTTTATCAAAGCTGGATGTCAGTGACCGGACGCAGGCGGCGGTGTACGCACACCGAAATCACCTCGTAAAATAGGGGCCGCTATTTGTTCGCGCCTTTCGTTCCGAAGTCTCTGACAACCACGTTGACCCGGTAGTCTATTTCCGCGTTGCTGAAATAATCCTCATCCCATTTTCTTGAAATCTTTTTCCACTTTTGAGGATAATGAATTCTGACCTCGTTTCCCAGCCCGGTGACGTCCGCTTTGATCTCTTTCTGCAGTTTCCCTGTAATAAATGCTGTTACTGTATCGTGTACCCGTTTTTCAACTGTCTTTTCAATACTTTTGATATATGAATCCTTAAACGAATCTTCGTTGGGATTCCAATCCTCAGATAGACGACCTTCAATATTTCGGGTGACGGTGAATTTGAACTTTCCGTCCTTGTAGGCCGTCTTGATCTTCCGATTGCTCGAATATACTTCATAAGAAAAGAGATGGCCATCGCGCTTCAAGTCAATGACGCCTCCCTCGACAGTGCCTGAAAATAAGTTGATATTTTGAACCTCAATCGGGGTGAGATCCCGGTGCCATAATTTATTTTTTATGATAGAGGCTCCGTTTATCGCGAGCTTTCCGTTTTCCTTACCGACATGAGGGATGAGGAATGAATCGTCAGAGGTTAAGTGTTCTGAGATCTCCCCCAATGTAACTGGCTCCATCATTCTGATTGTCACTTTATTATTCTCTGTCAGATCATATATCACGTTGGATGCGGGTTCGCCTTCATCATTCATTTTAAATATATCCTTAGTTCGGCCGTTGGTGATAAAGACGTAGGAACTCCTCCTTGTTCCGTTGTCTCTGACAAACTGGTTAATAATCGCGTCCATTCCAATTTGATCCGCAATCACGCTTTTGGAAAGCAGAATGAGACGCAAATGCTGTGAAAACGTAGGATTATGCTTTAATGCAGAGGTTCTCATCATTTGATGGACAGTTTCACCTTTTGTGATAGAAAGCTGTGTCGGATCAGATGAAGAGCCCTCCTTGGCGCTGATTTTTTTCGGCACGAGAATTTGCTGTGTCAGCTCTAAATTTTCATCGTCAGGCTTGTCTAGCCCTACTCCGATCACTAAGCTTAATTCCTCGATATTCTCACTGTCCCAGCATCCGGACAGCAATAGGGTGCATATAAACATACATAAAATCCGGATTTTCATTTTGCTGTAATCCTCCTCTTGAGAGCTACAATGAAAAAGAGAATGAACGGAAGCAGAAACAGGCAGACGAAAATGTACCCGAGATAATCGCTGTACATCATGACTTGATTGGCGTCATCCGGCCAGAGAGAAAAATAAAAGACCGTTATGCCGATAATCACCATGCTTGTTTTAGTCGATAACCCAAACGTCTTCTTTAGCCCGTTAGCGGCAAAATATCCGTAAATGACAAAAGTCGTGAAAAACTGGATAATCCAGACGACCAGTAAAAAGGATTCAAACCGTTCAATGAATATGCCTTTAAGCTCAAAGGACTGAAAGAGAGAAATGGTCGGCCAAATCAGCGTTTTCACCTCGGGAGCGGTCAAAGCTCCGACAACGAGAATATACGTCAAGATATATAAAATAATCGGAATCAAAAATCCTATAGATGCATACCTGAACGTGTATTTCTTTTTCTTCATATGTTCAGGGAGAAACAGCATTACTTCCATTCCTAAAAAAGAGATGGAAACAACAGTAAGGGAGTTTGCAATGGGGCCAAGGCCTTGGCCTAAAACAGGACGCAAATTATTAATATCAAAAATTTTAAAACTGATCCCAAACACAACCAGCAAAATAATAATGGTTACCGTTAAATAAAAGGGAAACAGCCGCGACACATCACTTAAACCCCCGACGATTAAATAAATACCGCAGCAAATAAACGTTAAAATAATGACTTGAATTGGGGTTCTCTCCAGCAGGAAAAACTTCACCATTTCAGCCATTGCCCGGGTCTCGAAGCTGGCTACGCCGAGGAAATAGCCGCAGATCAAAAGGCCAATGATGCTGCCGATCCATTTCCCAAGCCCTTCCTGCAAATACTCAAAGAGTGAAGGGTATTGATGTTTTTTCTGAATGAGCGTGTTTAAATAAATGAAGAAAATAAAAATGAAACCTTCTAATATCAGCGTGATCCAGCCGTCAGGCGTATTAGCCTTAGTGGTCAGCGCTCGCGGCAATGTTAAAAGTCCGGCCCCAAGCATTGTATTTGCAACAATAGAAATACCTTGAAAGGTATTAAGTTTCAGTGGAGTCTGTTTTTGGCTCATTTGGATTATTCGCCTCTTTTGGTTTGTTTTTAATTGGGAGACGGATAATGGAGTCATCCGTATTTTTCAGGCTGAAGAATCCATTCGGCGAAAAATACGGAGACCCAAAGCTCGTTTGTCTCGTTAAGTGCGTATAAACGACAAGCATAAATAAAATAATGCCGTACAGCCCTAAAATAGCGGCGGAAAACATCGAAATAAAACGCAGCACCCGGAAAGACAGACCCATTCCGTATTGAGGAACGGTAAAGGATGCCAGGGCAATGACACTGACGACAATGACCATAATCGAACTGACGAGATTCGCTTCTACAGCAGCCTGTCCGATGACTACGCCCCCAACGAGGCCGATCGTCTGTCCGAGCGGATTGGGGAGTCGCAGTCCGGCTTCCCTTAGCAGCTCGATGGTGACTTCCATCAGCAGGGCTTCAAATATCGGAGGGAACGGCACGTTTTCCCTGTTCGCCGAAATCGTGACGGCGAGCGCGGTCGGCAGCAGCCCTTGATGGAAGGAAACGAGTGCAATATAAATCGATGACAAAAACAAGGTGATGAAGATAGAAGCAAAGCGCAGCGACCGGATAAGAGATGCTGAAATCCAGCGTTCATAGTAGTCATCCGGGGACTGCATCAGGATGCCGAGAGAAACCGGCACCAGCAGCACAAATGGTGAACTGTCGACCAAAATTGCCACACGGCCGTTAAACAGGGCTGAAGATACTTTGTCAGGTCTTTCCGTATTTTGAATCTGCGGAAATGGTGAATATTTATTATCTTCAATGAGTTCCTCGAGCGTTCCGCTGTCCTGGATATCTTCCAGCTGGATATTTTTAAGCCGCGCCTTCACTTCTTTTATGACGGACTTTTTTGCTTTGCCTTCAATGTACATAATGGCTGCAGGCTTCAGCTTGTTTTCGCCGATCATGATTTTTTTGGTGATCAATTTAGGATGAGAGGTTCTTTGTCTAATCAGAGCGAGATTTGTATCGATATCCTCTACAAACGCTACTTTTGGGCCGCGAACCACTTTTTCAGTTGTCGGCTCTGTCAGGCTTCTTGTTTTTTTCTTTCCTGTGGTCAGAATATAGGCTTTATCCAATCCGTTGATAAACACAGCACAATTGCCGTTGAGAATCGATTCAATCGTTTTTTTTGCGGTTTCAATAGGTCTTGCGTCAAGCTGGTCAAGGCGTTTTTTGACCTGGTCAAGCGTTAAGGTCTCCTCATCTTTAATCAAAGTTTTAATGGCTTCTGACACCTTATTCTCATCAGTCATTTCACTGAAATAGAGATAGTAAAAAACCAGTCCGTTCGCAAGCATTTTTTTGTTTTTCACCAGATCATCGTTTTCTTTTAATTTTGGCAGCACCAATGCTAAATTATCGTGTATATATTCCTTAAACTCTGTTTGTTCCAATGAGGTCACCTCTTATCCAAAACCTTAGTAGAGGTTATCTTTTCCTGTTAAAAAAATGATATACTGTGTTAGAGTATTTCATGGAGTAAGTTTTTTTATGAAAGCGGAGGATACGAAGTGGCACAGGTAAGGCTAGCTGGAAAACAAGAAGAAATTGAACAGCTCATTAGATCATTTGAAAAGCATTATGATGTCTCTTACACATCAAAGGAGTACGGAAGGACGAATCCAAAATACAAATATTCAAAGGATTCCCGCGTATATCTTGAATTAAAATTAAAATCTGCCAAGATCGAAAAATAAAAAGGATTTTTTGTGTCATTGGCGAATTATGATCTATTGAAGCAACCGTTATGGAGGGATACATAAATGGAATACAGAATTGAACGAGACACCATGGGAGAAGTAAAAGTTCCTGCTGATAAATTTTGGGGCGCCCAAACACAGCGAAGCAAGGAGAACTTTAAGATCGGTTCTGAAAAAATGCCGATGCGTGTTGTGAAGGCGTTTGCAATCTTAAAACGAAGCACTGCTCTAGCTAATAAACGCCTCGGCAATCTGGATGCTGAAAAAGCAGAAGCGATTGCAGCTGTTTGTGATGATGTGCTCAAAGGCAAGTACGATGACAACTTCCCGCTTGTCGTATGGCAGACCGGAAGCGGCACACAAAGCAATATGAACATGAACGAAGTGGTAGCCAACCGTGCGACTGCTTTATTAAAAGAGAAGAACTCTGATCAAACGATTCATCCAAATGATGACGTGAACCGAAGCCAAAGCTCAAACGACACATTCCCGACTGCGATGCATGTTGCCGCTGTTTTGGCTGTTTACGAGCAGCTTGTGCCGGCGCTTGATCAGCTTCGCAATACACTGGATGAAAAAGCAAAAGCATACAATGATATTGTCAAAATCGGACGCACGCATCTTCAGGATGCTACGCCACTGACCCTCGGACAGGAAATCAGCGGATGGGTTCACATGCTGGACCGTTCGAAGGAAATGATTTTGGAAGCGACAGATAAAATGCGTGCGCTTGCAATTGGTGGAACGGCTGTCGGAACGGGTATCAACGCCCACCCAGAGTTTGGAGAGCTTGTCTCAGAAGAGATCACTAAGCTGACCGGCCAAACGTTCAGCAGCTCACCGAATAAATTCCACGCCCTGACAAGCCATGACGAAATCACTTATGCGCATGGCGCATTAAAAGCGCTTGCGGCGGACTTAATGAAAATCGCAAACGATGTCAGATGGCTCGCAAGCGGACCTCGCTGCGGCATCGGGGAGATCGTCATTCCTGAAAATGAGCCGGGAAGCTCCATTATGCCTGGTAAAGTCAACCCGACACAAAGCGAAGCGTTAACAATGATCGCAGCGCAAATCATGGGGAACGATGCGACAATCGGCTTTGCGGCGAGTCAGGGGAACTTTGAACTGAACGTGTTTAAGCCTGTTATTATTTACAACTTCCTGCAATCTGTACAGCTGCTCAGTGACGGCATGAATTCATTCCATGATAAATGTGCTGTCGGTATTGAGCCTAATAAAGAAACCATTCAGGAAAACCTGTCAAATTCATTAATGCTTGTTACGGCGCTGAACCCGCATACCGGTTATGAAAACGCGGCGAAAATCGCCAAGCTTGCCCATAAAGAGGGATTGACGCTCAAAGAAGCAGCTTTGAAGCTTGAATTGCTGACAGAGGAGCAATTTAACGAAATGGTTAAGCCGGAAGACATGGTAAAACCAAAGGCGTAATAGAAAGAAAGAACGGCTGCTTTTTAAGCAGCCGTTCTTCTAAATATGTTGCTGTTTTAATAAATATTTAAGCTGCTCCGCATCTTTGGCGAGAGCTTCAGACTCCGTCAGATTATGAATCATTCCTTTTATGATCGCCAGCTTCGGTGTTTTTTTCTTCATTTCTGCTTCAAGTATGTCCAAGCTCTCCGATAATTCAAGAGAGGAGTTTGTGTTTAAGCTGTTAATTTTGTCACGTAGGCTTTTCACAATTGATTCAGTCAGCGGGTCAGGCCGTCCGTGCGTAAGAGGCCCGAATAAAGAGCTCGCCTCTTCCAATGTGATGAAAGGCTTATCGTTTCGTTCAGACATGCCTTTTACCATATCATCAATTCGGTTCATAATGATATCAGCTAATTGAGACGGCTTCACAGTGTACCCGAGCAAAATCATGCATTCCAGGTAAATCTGGCTGATGCCCTCTATTAAAAAACAAAGCTCAGCAGTGTAGGGTTCCGCTTTTTTTCCATAGATGTTCAGCAGGCTGTCGATATGAAATTGAAGTGAGGACTGGCGGATTTTTTTTGCGCATTGCTCCACTTCTTCTGTGTAAGGCAGAGAACCCTCCTTCAACTGCATGCTGATAAAATCTTTGTGTTCAAGAATGTTTTCATAGAGGACGGTCAGCTGTTTACGGTAAGCCGTTCTGGGGCTGTCGCCCTTCGTTTTAATATTTAAAATTCGGGTAAACGTTTTATCATAATAGTAGTTCAGCATAGAGAGAAGAAGCGCTTCTTTCGAAGGAAAATAAATATAAAAAGCGCCTTTAGATATTTTGCATTCTTTTGCGATTTCCTGGACTGATGTTGAGTTGTATCCTTTTTGGGCAAATAGTTTTAAGGCTGTTTCAATAATCAGTTTTTCTTTTTCCTTCAATGGTTCCACCCTTTCGGAGCCCGGAGGCCTGCTAGGATATGACCATATAGTCACACCGTCTGTTATAAAATTAACCTTATTGTAACTTGTTTTTTTATCATGTATTATTTATATTATAAATTGAGATGACCGAATGGTCAAAGCTCAAGCGAAAGGGTGAATCTAGAATGAGAGAATTGGACGAAATGATCAGCCGCTTGCGAAACAGAGGAATCAAAGTGGAGAAAGTCAAATATCCGAAGCAGACCTTGTCAGAGAAAAAATGGGTTCATCAATGCAAACAGCCGCTCAAAACAAATTACAGAGATTTTAACGGCTATTCTTTCACATAAAAAAATAGACTGCAAAACATCTACAGTCTATTTTGGCACTGCTATGCGGTACGTTACACCCGTTTTGTCATTTTCAATTGAGATAGATGCCTTATGAAGAGTTAAAATTCGTTTTACGATGCTTAGACCAATGCCGAATTCGCCTTTCTTCCCTTTATTAAAAGGCTCATAGAGGCTGGAGAGCATCTCATCTTCAATATGCGGACCGTCATTTTTAATGGTGATCACGATATTTCGATCATCTTGTTTCATGCTGATTTCTATTTTTGTCTCAGCATAGCGGATTTGATTTTCCAGAATGTTTTCGAGGAGTTTGTTCCATTGCTCCGGGTCGCCCGGCATCAAAATATCCTCTTCTACATCAATTTCCCACGATAGTTCTTTCCGCGCCCACTTCAATCGTTCGATGACTTCTTCTGTCACTTCCACAATACTGAACATGTCGTGCTGCACTTTTTGCTTTGCTAAATAATCCAGCTTCGTTAAATATAATAAATCCTTTATTTTTTTCTCCAGCTTAAGGGCTTCGCATTCAATGACATCTACAGTGTTTTCAAGGTCTCCTTTAGGAAAAATCCCGTCTTTAATTGATTGTGTATAGCCTCTGATGACCATGACCGGCGTTTTTAAATCATGAGAGATATTTTGCAATAGAGTTCTTTCTGTTTCATCCTTTTGCACAAGCTTTTGGCGCATTTCTTCGATGGTATGGCCCAATTTGCCGATTTCATCTTTCCGGTCCACTTTTACTGGGTCATCCCAATCCTGTTCAGAAATCCGTTTGACGTGTTTTTCAAATGATACAAGAGGCCTTGATAAATACTTTGCAAGCCAAATAGCCGGAATCCAGCTTAATAAAATGACGACAGCTATAATAAACAGAAGCTGTTTGAACAAGGTATAGGCCAAATCGTCCCGATAAGAATCAAGCGCGTAAGAGAGCATCATCGCTGATTGTCCATTGACGGAAAGTCCCTTTTTAATGACAAAAAACACTTTCTCTCCATTGACGTCGGCGCTGTAACGTTTCTTTTTAGCTTCCTGCTTATCAGCCAGCTTGTACACCTTGTGGATAAATGAAGATGACAGAATGCTTAAATCCTTGTCTGAAGAAGCCTCTTCATTTTCAGGAAGGAGCACGTGCTGTACGGAGCGGACAGTTGTCGGCGCCGTCGCTTCCTCGCTGTAATAGCGCCTTTCAATCGAACCTGGCAGGCGGTACTCTGTCAGAACATGCTGCTCATTTTCAATCGTCGTATACGTTTCATTAGTGAAAAAATCTCGCAGCGTGTTTGAAAATAACACAAGCAGTAAAATCGATATCGCTAACAGGATGCCGGATATGACAACCCATATCTGAAACGCGAGCGGCTTGTTTTTCATGATGACATCATCCTGTAGCCGAAACCGTAAATCGTCTCCACCTTCAATTCAGGCATCTTTCTGCGCAGTCTCCGGACGAGATCATCAACGACCCGATCTGTTCCGAAGTAGTCATGTCCCCACACTTTTAGGAGGATATCCTCACGAGAGTACGGATGCCCTTTATGATGGATAAATAATAGCAGCAGATCAAATTCCTTTGACGTCAAATTGATGATATTCCCGTTTTCGTCATAGACCTCGCGGGCGTCTTCAGCGACCCGATACGAGGAGACGGCAATTTCATTTTTTTGTACAGGAGGAGCTTCCTTATATACGAGCTGCAGCAGCTTTTGCACACGGATAATCAGCTCCCGCGGCAGAAACGGCTTTGAAATGTAGTCATTGCTGCCAAGCTCTAAGCCAAGCACTCTGTCAATATCCGCATCTCGGGCGGAAATAAAAATGACCGGCACGTCAGGATCTTTCGCCTTGATTTCTTTTATTAATGTATAGCCGTCGGTATCCGGCAGCATGATATCGAGAATCCATAGGTGGGGAGACGGTGTCATTTTCTTTCTGGCGTCTTCACCTTTCGTAAAAGATGTAATGTTCCAGCCCTCATTCTCTAAATACTTCGTCAGCAGTTCATTCAGGTTATCCTCATCTTCAACTAGATAAATGGTGTATGACAAGGCTCTTCACATCCTTTCAACGTCATTATAAACTAGTTTTAACATACGGCAGGCAATTTTCATAATTTCACATATTCTTTTCATTTTTATCCCACAATGTTTGTTTATGATATGGTTAAGGGAAGAAAGGAAGAGAAAAAGAGCGAGGAAGATGTAGGATGATCAAACATATTCTATTTTGGTGCTTTGCTTTTCTCCTCATTATTGGGACAATTGAACTTGTACATGCGATGAATATGTAACGATAAATGAATAACCGTTAAAGGAGTGTAAGAACATGGATTATCGACGTGATGGCCAAAACGATCAACATCAAACTGAACCTTCACATACAGAACAGCAGAATACAGAAAACCAGAAGCTGATTGGACATTCTGAACAAGAATTGCTTGACGCGCCTGTGTCGTATGAAGCGGGACGGCAGGAAACGGCTTCTGCTTTAGAAATGGAAAAGCAAGAAACGGCTGTGAAAAAAGAAAAGAAACGGAGAGCCGCATGGCTGAGCCCGATTTTAGGCGGTATTATCGGCGGGGGCCTCATGCTTGGCATCGCGCCTTATCTGCCGTCAGACCAAAATCAGGCGACCGAGACCGCTTCCGCAAATAAACAGGTGCAGTCTGATAATTTTACAACGGCGCCGATAACGAACGCATCAAACATCGCTGATATGGTAGAGGATTTAGAGCCTACGATTGTCGGAATCTCAAATATCCAAACCTCTCAAAATAACACATTCGGCACGGGAGGAGGCTCCAGCTCAGAAAGTGAAAGCGGAACCGGGTCAGGTGTTATTTTCAAAAAAGACAGCGATAAAGCGTATATCATTACAAACAACCATGTCGTTGAAGGCGCGAACAAGCTGACTGTTACGCTATACAACGGAGAAACGGAAACTGCCAAGCTTGTCGGCAGCGATACCATTACTGATTTGGCAGTTTTGGAAATCAGCAGCAAGAACGTCAAAAAAGTGGCGAGCTTTGGTGATTCTTCACAGCTACGCACGGGCGAAAAGGTAATCGCTATCGGTAACCCGCTCGGACAGCAGTTTTCCGGTACGGTGACACAAGGCATCATTAGCGGACTGAACCGGACAATTGATGTGGATACAACACAAGGGACGGTGGAAATGAACGTGCTGCAAACTGATGCAGCGATCAATCCGGGGAACAGCGGAGGCCCATTAATCAATGCAAGCGGCCAGGTCATCGGCATCAACAGCTTGAAGGTGAGCGAAAGCGGCGTGGAATCACTTGGATTTGCGATCCCAAGCAATGATGTCGAGCCGATTGTTGACCAGCTGCTGCAAAACGGGAAGGTGGACCGTCCGTTTTTAGGCGTGCAGATGATTGACATGTCACAGGTTCCTGAAACCTATCAGGAAAATACGCTCGGCCTGTTTGGAGATCAATTGGGCAAAGGTGTTTATGTAAAAGAAGTTCAAGCAAATTCGCCGGCAGAAAAAGCAGGTATTAAATCTGAGGATGTCATTGTCAAACTAAACGGTAAAGACGTAGAAAGCAGTGCGGATATCCGTCAGATCCTTTACAAAGACTTAAAAGTCGGAGATAAAACAACAATCCAAGTGCTGCGAAAGGGAAAAACGAAAACGTTGAACGCGACACTGACCAAGCAGACAGAAAGCAGTTCAAGCTAAGAAAAAAACAAAAAGCTGAACCCAAATAGGGTTCAGCTTTTTTTATCCTAAGTAAGAGGAAAGCATCCACACTTGTTTTTCAACTTCTTCAATTAATCCGACAAACAAGTCCGCTGTCGCATTGTCTTGATTTTCTTCAGCCAGGCCGATCACGAATTTAGATTCGCTGCTGATTTGTTTGTAGTCGTTTACCAATGCTTGTACCATTTCTGAAGCTGATGTTTCGTTTCCGCCGTCTGTGATAGATGCATGCTCAGTGTATTCTTTCACTGTGGCAACAGGCTGTCCGCCAATCGCCAGCAGGCGCTCAGCGATGGTATCCACTGTTTCAGCCGCATGGTCATAAAGTTCTTCAAATTTCTCGTGCAATGTAAAGAAATGAGGCCCTTTCACATACCAATGGAAACGGTGGAGCTTAGAGTATAAAAGAAACCAGTTTGATAATTGTGTGTTCAGTGAATTCTCAACTAATGTTTGATTTGTTTTTGCATTTTCAGTTTTCATAAGATAACGTCCTCCTTGTGATCTGTTGATTTAATTATATCATATACTAAATAAAAATAAATACTAAATTATAATAATTATAATTTAGGTTATTTGAATAGCTTTTTCTTCAGGATAGACTCCCACGCAGACCAAGGAAAAAGCGATCGGAATAGCAGGGTGAGCTTGATGCCCTTTCCGATCGGGTATCGCAATTTCTTTATGTGCTGTTTTGTTGCCAATTGATAAATGAGGTCGGCAACCTCTTGGGGATCTCCGCTTTCTTCTCCGTTTTTTTGAACATAGGAAAGGATCTTTTTATAGTATTGATGATAGGCTGAATCGTCAGCAGGCACCGACATAAAATTTGATAATGACGTTGACCAGATCGATGTCTTGTATGAGCCCGGCTCGATCAAAGCGGTTTCGATACCGAACGGAAGCAGCTCGATACGCAGGCTTTCAGAAAAACCTTCCAATGCATGCTTGGAAGAAACATATGGCGACAGCGCTGGGAATCCGGTCAGTCCGCTGATGCTGCTCACGTTTATAATCTTTGCGCCGCCATGCTTTCTTATGTAAGGCAGAACGGTTTTTGTCACATGGATCACACCGAAGACGTTCGTTTCAAATTGTTGTCTGAAATGTTCCATCGGCACATCCTCGACAAAACCTCCATAAGCCGTTCCGGCGTTGTTAACGAGTAAGTCGATCGGGGCGTAAGCACTAACGGCTTTTCCGAATGAGACTATAGATTGTTCATCGGTGACATCGAGAGCTGTAATGAGAATGGAATCAGACACATTGTGTGCTGCAGCCAATTCCCGAAGCTGTTCCGCTTTTTCAGGCTGTCTTGATGTGGCTATCACGAAAAATGATCGGGCAAGCTTTACAGCTGCCAGCAGACCGAAGCCGCTGGACGCTCCCGTTACGATTGCTACTTTTTTATTCATCCTATCCCTCCTATTAAACTGCTACAGCTATTGTACTATCCTGAACAGGAAATGACGCCTGTAAAAGAAATTTTTATACAACAATTCAGAATTGTTCTATAATAGAACGAAAGAAGGAAAGGGGTTTTGTGATATGGCGCTGCAAGGGGTAGGCCAAAGATGGGATCTTGATTCATTTTTTAAGGGCGGGAGCCAATCAGAAGAATTCAAAGGATATATTGAGAAGCTGTCACAAAGTCTGCGTGCATTTCAAGACAGGACTGATGCGTTTCAGGTGCCTGAATCGCCTGAAGAGGCTGAAGGGCTGACCGCGTTGCTTGATTTATTCGAACAGACATCCGTCAAGCTTCAGCAGGCCGGCGCTTTTGTTGCTTGCCTTCAGGCCCAGAATATCAATGATCAAAAGGCTATAGAGCATCAGGCGCTCATGAACCGGCTTTCCGCAGATTTTCAATCGTCGCTCGTTACATTAGATCATAAACTTGTGGACATTGATCAAGACGTGTGGAATGAATTGTTAACAAAACCGGGATTGCGCGATGTATCTTACATATTAAATGAAAGAAGACAGAGGGTTGCCGAAAAGCTTAGCCCAGGTAAAGAAAAACTGATCGGGAACCTTGCGGTGGACGGATATCACGCTTGGAGTGACCTATACAATATGGTTGTCGGGAAAATGACGATCCCCTATGACGAAAACGGTGAAAACAAGCAATTGTCTGTCGGTCAGGCGGAGAATATGATGGACCATCAAGACCGTACTGTCAGAAAAACAGTATATGAACGTTTCCGCCAAGCTTGGGAGAGCAAGCAAGATATTTTCAGCAGCACGCTGAATCATTTGGCGGGATTCCGGCTTGAAACCTATAAAGCGCGCGGCTGGGAGAATGTCCTGAAGGAACCGCTGCAAATTAACAGGATGAAAAAAGAAACACTTGATACGATGTGGAAGGTCATCACTGAAAACAAGAAGCCGTTCGTTCAGTTTTTGAACCGGAAAGCATCCATGCTCGGCCTTGAAAAACTCAGCTGGTACGATGTCGAGGCACCGATCGGTTCTGACGGAAAGGTCTATTCCTATGATGAAGCCGCAAATATCATTACCAGCCAGTTTTCAACGTTTGGCAAAAAGCTGTCCTCATTCACTGAAAAAGCGTTTCGGGACGGCTGGATTGAGGCGGAAGACAGGAGTGGAAAAAGAGTCGGCGGCTTTTGCACCAGTTTTCCTGACAGCGGGGAATCCCGGATTTTCATGACATTTTCGGGCAGCGCCTCAAATGTCTCTACTCTTGCGCATGAACTCGGGCACGCGTTCCATCAGGAAGCAATGCTCGGCGTCAGGCCGTTAAACCGTTCCTACGCTATGAACGTTGCGGAAACGGCTTCAACGTTTGCAGAGATGATAGTGGCGGACGCGACTGTCCAGCAGGCCGAGACAAAGGAAGAAAAGCTTGTTCTTCTGGAGGATAAAGTGCAAAGAAGTGTTGCGTTCTTCATGAACATTCACGCGAGATTTCTATTCGAAACGAGATTCTACGAGGAACGAAAGCGGGGAGTGGTACCGGCCAGCCGCTTGAATGAGCTGATGGAAGAGGCGCAAAGAGAGGCATACTGCAATGCGTTAGAAGAATATCATCCGCTTTTTTGGGCATCAAAACTTCACTTTCACATCACGAGGGTGCCGTTTTACAATTTCCCTTATACATTCGGCTACCTGTTTTCTCTTGGCATTTACGCGCTGGCGCTTGAAGAAAAAAACGCATTCGAAGAGAAGTATATGGCGCTATTGCGAGATACGGCTTCTATGACAGTGGAGGATTTGGCGATGAAGCATTTGGGCGCTGACATCACGAAGCGCGATTTCTGGGAGAATGCCATCAAGCTGGCTGTGCGTGACGCCGAAACCTTTTTACAAATGACCGAATCTTAAAGAAAAAGCCGTGGCGTTAAATGCCCCGGCTTTTTCAATTCTTCTCTGAATGAGGATTTCATTCTCTGGATATACCTAAAATAAATGGAATCCTACAGGGGGGAAACATATGCATTTGATCAGAGCAGCCGGGGCTGTGTGTCTCGCAGTGGTTCTGATTGCGGGCTGCCGTTTCAATGAAGACCAGCAGCAGGCAGAAGGAGAAAATACAGCCGTCACCCAGCTGAAGTCCGTTCCCTACAGTAATTTTTCGCTTCGTGTGAGCTACGGGGATGGTGAGCATAACCGTTATGAAGGAATCTATACAAAGAACGGAACTCAGGAAAAAGCGGAAATACAGGATAAGCTCTCCGGTGTCAATCAGGAGGGAGAAGAAGCATTGGATGAGATGAAAATGATTTTGAGCGAGCTTTCCGTAACAGACCAAATGGCTGAAACAGAAGTGATACACAGTGTGCTGGCAGCATTTAATCTGGACAGTCATTATGATCATATCGATTTAAAATTGAAGCTGAAGGACGGCTCCATCAGAGAAATCAAGAAGTAATCTTGTGATAAAAAACCTATAAACGTCAATTATGTCCATAAAACTAATTGAAAATGATTTTCAAAGTCAGTGTTTTCTGCTACAATGAGGGATATATGACCATATCAAATGGCTGAATATTGGAATCACTTGCATTGATGATAATTGACTTAAAAGCATGTATATAGAAAACGTGCAATACATAGTGCTGCTAAAAAGCCAGCAAAAAGGAGCGGTTATGGGTATGAGTGCAATTTCTACAGAAACGCTGAGCTTAGGATACGGGGATGCCGTTATTATTGATGAGTTGAATTTAACAATTCCCAAAGGTGAAATTACCGTATTTATTGGCAGCAATGGCTGCGGAAAATCGACACTTTTACGTTCATTAGCGCGCCTGATGAAGCCGAGAGGCGGTTCAGTGCTGCTGGAAGGAAGAGCGATTGCCAAGCTTCCGACGAAGGAAGTCGCAAAAGAGCTCGCAATCCTGCCTCAAGGTCCTTCGGCTCCAGAGGGGCTGACGGTGCATCAGCTGGTGAAGCAAGGAAGATATCCTTACCAAAACTGGCTGAAGCAGTGGTCAAAAGAGGATGAGGAAGCAGTTGAAAGAGCGCTTAAAGCAACAAAGCTTGAGGACATGGCTGACCGCGCCGTTGATTCTTTGTCAGGCGGACAGCGCCAGCGGGCTTGGATTGCGATGACGCTAGCCCAGGAAACGGATATCATCCTTCTAGACGAGCCGACGACGTATTTAGACATGACGCATCAAATTGAAATTCTTGATTTGCTGTTTGAGCTGAATGAAAAGGAAGACCGGACGATTGTTATGGTTCTCCATGACTTAAACTTGGCGTGCCGCTATGCGCATCATCTTGTGGCCATAAAAGATAAACGGATTTACGCAGAAGGCCGTCCGGAAGAGGTCATCACTTGTGATCTTGTGCAAAATGTGTTTTCTATGAACTGTCAGGTTACACAGGACCCGCTCTTCGGAACGCCTCTTTGCATTCCTCATGGCAGGGGCAGATGCATTGTCCAGGAAGCGGCTTTCACATCACATGGATAAATAACGCAGCGAAGGAGCTTTCAATTGAGAAAGCTCCTTGCTGTTTTTTCGAAAGGAAGATGGAAAATGGAACAAAAACTTCAGGAGCAGCTGGATGGATTGCTGGAGAAGTATACTGAGCTTCTGCTTGGTGAAACAAACGATGAGCTAAAAGAAGAAGTGAAGCAATGGATTTTGTACACCCATATAGCCAAAAGCATGCCTCCGCTCGCTAAGCATTGGAATGCGACATACCCTGATGCAAAGCAGGGCATTAAAGAGATCATTCAGCATATTAAGGAATTAAATGAAGCGCATCGAAACAAACAATAGACAAAAAGCAGTCTGTTCATTATAGCAGACTGCTTTTTTGTGATTCAGCCGTTTTATCTGGCGTAAAGGAATCCATAAAGGTTCTCAGCGCGCTGCTGATAAACGAATCTTTTCGAACAATAAACTCTGTTTTCATCTGGCTGAGCGCTTCAGGCAGCGGGTACAATCGAATTGATCCTTCTGCTTCATGTTTCTGCACAACCGTTCTTGGCAGCAACGAGATGCCAAGACCTGCTGTAACCCCGCCGATAATTGCTTCAAGCGTCCCAAATTCCATAATGACCGGCTGTGTGACACCGACGGAACGCAGCCATTTTTCAAGTGTTTCTCGATACGAACAGCCTGTGCTGTAAACGAGAATCGGCTTTGTGATGGCTTCCTCAACATCGGGCACGGAGGCAGCCGAAACAACTACTGGTTCTTCCTCAAACGCAGGATAGGATTCGAGCTCAGGATGATGGCATTCGCATCCGATAAACGCGCCATCCAATTCATAACGAAGAACTTTATCAAGGAGAAATTGCGTATGCCCTGTTGTTAAAGACAACTGGACGTTTGGATGTTCTTCATAATAAGATGCCAGGAGCTTTGGAAGCCTTACCGCGGCGGTTGTCTGAGTGGAGCCGATCATAAGCGGCCCGCTTGGTTCTGTGGAGGATGAGAGCGCTTTAGACGCTTCATCAAGCAGGCCTATAATTTTATTTGCGTAGTCCAGCAGCAATTTTCCGCTTGCAGAAAGTGTCATGCCCCGATTATGGCGCAAAAACAGTGTGGTACCCAGCTCAGCTTCCAATTGCTGAATTCTGGCCGTGACATTCGATTGTACATAGCCAAGCTGCAGGGCTGCTTTCGTAATGGTTCCTTCACGAGCTACCATTTGAAACACACGTAAATCTCCGCTTTCCATTTTGAACTCCTCCGTTCGTTTGCTATCAATCTAAGTGATATCTAGTATCTTTAACAATCATTATACGTAACATCAAAGCTGGATTACAATGGAATCAGAAATATACTTTAGTCAACAGCAAGGAGTGGCGGCAATGAATGTCTTGAACAAAATAGCTCTCGTAACGGGGGGCGGCACAGGAATCGGAAAAGCAGCCAGTATGGAATTGGCAAAGCGCGGGGCGATTGTGGCGGTGAATTATTCACGCTCGCAATCAGAAGCGGAGGAAACAGTGGAAATGATTCGAAAAGCTGGCGGGCAAGCCTTCGCCATCCAAGCAGATGTATCCAAAAACAGCGGCGTGCAGGATATGATTCAAGCAATCGTGAACACACACTTCACGGTTGATATTTTAGTCAACAATGCCAGCATTACACGGCATATTCCAATGGATGATCTTGAGACTGCGACAGAAGACATATGGGATGAGCTGTATGCCGTCAATGTGAAAGGGATGTTTTTCTGCGCGAGGGCAGTGGCTCCGTTTATGAAGAAAAGCAAGGCCGGGGCGATCGTAAACGTCGGCAGCATCGCAGGGTTAACCGGTGCAGGCTCATCTATGCCTTACGCAGTATCAAAATCGGCGGTGCACGGTTTAACAAAATCATTGGCCCACGCCTTAGCGCCTGAAATCAGAGTGAGCGGTGTAGCACCAGGAGCTGTGGCAACGAGATGGTGGGCCGGACGGGAAGAAAAAATGAAAAGCATGATTGGCTCTTTGCCGCTGCAGTGTATTGCTGAACCAGATGATGTTGCCAAATTGATATGTTCACTAATTGAACAGGAATCACTCACAGGCCAAATTATCACAATTGACAGCGGACAGACGCTGTGAAGAAAGGGATGCAGGGAGATGCCATTTGTACAGATTCATTTACGGTCGGGAAGAAGCGAAGCGTGGCTTCAAAAACTGAGCAGGACTATCCACCAATCGATGATTGAAGAAATCAATGTGCCGGAAGATGACTATTTTCAAGTCATCAGACAATATGAAAAAAGCGAATTTTTTTATGATCCATTTTATCTCCAAGTCGAGCGTTCTGATGAACTGATATACATTCATTTTACACTGAAACAGTCAAGAACAACTGAACAGAAAAAAGCACTTTACCGCTCAATCGCGAGCCGGATGCATTCCGATCTTGGTGTCAGAAAAGAAGATGTGTTTATCATGCTGGCCGGAAATCAGGCTGAGGATTGGTCTTTCGGAAATGGAAGAGCCCAGATGATTGAATAAAAAACCCCGCGGATTGATACCCGCGGGGTGCTCTATTAATGGGAAGGTGATTCAACGGCTTTTGCCGCTTTCTCTTTTTCTTGTTGGTCTTCCGCTTTCTTATTTGATAGCTTGATAGGTTTTAAGAACAAGGTGAATACGGCTCCGACTGCGATAAAGATCAGGCCCGTATAAAACACGCTGTGGAGCGAATCCATCAACGATGTTTTTAAAATCGGCACAATATGGGATGAGAAAGCCGCAGGGATTTGTTTGACCGCGTCCGGACTGAACAGTGATTGCAGCAGCCCTTGCGGATTTGTATCAATCATACCCTTTAGCTGGGCGGCAAACGAGCTTGCCTGTGCCGGAAGAGAGTCTAAATATGGAACCAATTTATCTGTTAATAGATTTCCTGATCTCGCATTCATTACGGCTCCCAGCATGGTAATGCCGAATGTTCCGCCGATAGAACGGAAGAATTGGCTGGATGAAGTGACAACTCCAAGCTCCTCCTTCGAAAAGCTTTCCTGTAAAGCCAATGTCAGAATCGGCATAACAAGACCCATTCCCAGACCAATAATCGCCATAAAAGATGTAGCGACAAGCTTGCTCGTGTCGAGATCCAATGTCGTTAACAGCAGGAATCCGCCGGCCATAACCAGCATGCCTGTAATGATTTGCGGTTTAATCCCGATTTTATAAACAAGCTGTCCGCCGATGATACTTGTGATAATCATAGAAATCATCATCGGTGTCATAATTGTACCCGATTCAGACGCACTTACACCGACAATTCCTTGCATAAAGAAAGGAACAAACGTAATGGCGCCAAACATACCGATACTCATAAAGAAGCCGATCAAGTTTAGAAATGTAAATGTTCTGTTTTTAAATAAATACATTGGCAGGATTGGCTCTTTTGCTTTTGATTCTACGATGATAAAGCTGACAATGCCGATCAGTGCGAGAGCGAACAACCCAAGAATCTGCCATGAATCCCATGCATAATCTTTTCCGCCAAAGCTTAAGGCGAGCAGGAGGCTGACCACACCCACAATCATTGTGAAAATACCAGCGATATCGAAGTTGATCGGCCCAGTCTGCTGGCGTCCCTGTAATCCCCTGGCAATAAAAATAACCGCAATAATTCCGACTGGCAGGTTAATATAGAAAACCCATTTCCAGTTTAACGAGTCTACAATCCAGCCGCCGATTTGCGGCCCAATCACTGAAGCCAGCCCGTAAATTGCGCCAAAGACACCTTGGAATTTAGCACGCTGTTTTCCTGTGAACAAGTCACCGATGACAATCATCGCCATCGGCATCATGATGCCTCCGCCGATTCCCTGCAGTCCACGGAAGATAATCAATTCCGTCATGTTGTTGGCCATTCCGCACAAAGCAGAAGCTGCCATGAAAATAATTAAACCTGATACATAGACAATGCGGCGTCCCAATAAATCAGCCAGTTTACCGGCAATTGGAACAACGGTTGTTGATGTTAACAAATATGCAGTTGTCAGCCAGGTCATCATGCTCAAACCGCCCAGATCACCGACAATTTTCGGCATGGCCGTTCCGACAATGGTACCGTCAAGGGCTGAAAAAAACATGGCAATAATTAAGCCTGTTATTAATAACGTTCGTTTTGATTGTTTGCCTTCTTTACTCATTTTCATCCGTTTCCTCTTTTCATGTTTTGCTTTTCATCCGTTTCTGCTGCTTGTGCGAGCTTTGCTGTAATATGCGCCGCCTGCAGCATCTCCTCCTCCGTCAAAAAGGAAAGATAGCGCGCCATAATGGCCTTTCTGCCTGCCAAAATCTCCTCGAACTTTCTGTCTCCTTCGTCAGTAAGACTGAGATCAATTACTCGCCTGTCTTTTGTGTTGTGTGTTCTGGCGATAAGATTTTTTTGTTCAAGGCGATCTGCCATCAGCGTCACCGCGCTTGGCTTCACCTCCATACGCTCGGCAATTTCAGAAATTTTGAGGCTGCCGTGTTTCTTTAGGCTGGCCAGCACAAACAGCTGCGCTGGGGTGACACCTTGTTTCTCCATGCTTTCCAGCATTTCAGGCTGTATCTTTTGAAAGAGCGCCTGAAGCGATAATTGAATATCGGACATTAACTGATCCGCACTCTTCATATTCATTTCCCCTCTGTTACATACACTGTATATATATTTTAATGACAAAATAGTTAATGCTTATTAAATATAAATAAGCGTAAATGAAAAGTCAACTGATTTTACACAAAAAAAGGATAGATGCCCGAAAGAACATCGTATCCTTTTTACTAATGTTGTTATTGCTGATAAGGAGACTGCTGCTGAATGGTCTGCTGGAATTTTTGATAGGACTGCTGCAGCTTTTGTGCATCCTCCGCTTCAACAGAATACCATCCATATTGGAACATGAGATCATATAGTTTTCTTTGCGCTTTTTGTGACTCATCAAAAATGGATTGAATATCCTGATAAAGAGACTCGTGGCTGAATTCGTGCAAAGCAGTGCAATAAGCTGTTGTCATGTATTTTTCGGTTGTCAGCAATTCGTTGACGAAATCTCTGTCATTCATTTCCGATGTTGTCGGTACAGGTGTCTGCGGGTTGCTGATTTTTTGATTTTGCTGATTCATTCTGGCGCCTCCTTATTGGATGTAGCCGGACTGCTGCTGGCCTGGCTGCAGATGCTTTAATATTCTTTGATAGTGATCATGATGCATGTGTCCGACGCGGTCGAGTTCTTGCTTTAACGTTTGATCCTGGCACTGCTGCGCCATGAAATGCGCTTTTTTCATCGCGAGCAAATTCCAGTTCAGCATGTCATTGAGATACAAATGATCCTTTGTCGAAATAACGGAAGGCGGCATTTGAGATTGCTGCTGATTATCCATTGTGATCCTCCTTTGGTTTCTGTTCATTTTATAGTTTCCTTCAGACTGGGAGTTATATACAGGTGTTTTGAAGATGACGGGGGAGGGAGTCGAATGTTGAGACATGTGTTTTTATTCTTATCTCAAAATAAAACACTTACCAAGTTCGCAAAAGCATACGGAACGCGGCTTGGAGCACGAAGGTTTGTCGCAGGGGATACGATTGAATCGGCGGTTAAGACCGTCAAAAGGCTAAACAGATCCGGTTTGTGTGCAACAATTGATTATTTAGGCGAGTATGCAGCTTCGGAAAAAGAAGCAAACCAAGTCGCAGAGGAATGCAAGAAAGCCATTCAAGCCATTGCCGAACATCAATTGGATTCAGAGCTTTCACTTAAGCTGACCTCAATCGGGCTCGATCTTTCAGAAGAACTTGCTCTTACTCATTTGCGCGCCATTCTTTCCGTTGCAAAGCAATATGATGTTGCTGTGACCATTGATATGGAAGACTATTCCCATTATGAACAGACACTTTCTATTTACAGGCAATGCAAACAGGAATTTGAGAAGCTCGGCACGGTCATTCAGGCGTATCTGTACCGGGCGGCAGAAGATATCAGAAAGATGCGGGACTTAAAGCCGAATCTCAGACTTGTAAAAGGCGCTTATAAAGAATCTGCGGCTGTAGCGTTTCCTGACAAAAGAGGCACGGACCTTCATTTTCAGAGCTTAATAAAGCTGCAGTTGTTAAGCGGGAACTACACGGCTGTCGCCACACATGACGATGACATCATTGCATTTACGAAACAGCTCGTCGCCGAACATCAAATCCCCGCGTCGCAATTTGAGTTTCAAATGCTATACGGCATCAGGTCGGAGCGTCAGAAGGAACTCGCCAAGGAAGGCTACAGAATGCGTGTGTATGTCCCATATGGAACGGACTGGTTCAGCTACTTTATGAGAAGAATTGCCGAACGGCCTGCCAATGCAGCGTTTGTGTTAAAAGGAATTTTGAAAAAGTGAAAGCAGCCGCGGGAAGCAGCTGCATTATGATTGTTCCATGTTATGTTTTTTATACTGCTGATTTTGACTTGTCCGTTTTCCGCCGCCGTAATGCTGAGTCGGACCGGCATCTCCCTTTACGCTCGCCGCGCTTACTGCCGCTGAAGACGGATTTTTTTTCTCTCGTACCATTCCCTTCACCTCCGGGCTTAAGTTGCCCGACTTTTATAGGCTTCATACAAAAAAATAACAAATTAGCTATTGAAGTCGAACCGGAAATCTTTTAAGATGAAAGAAGAAACGGGTTTCATTTTTTTTGGTCAAAAAATGAATGACTATTCATTCAATGTTCAAGGGGGATATCTCATGCACAAACACATTCGGAAGGCAGCCGTTTTAGGATCGGGGGTAATGGGTTCCGGGATAGCGGCGCATTTGGCTAACATCGGAATTCCTGTCCTGCTGCTAGATATTGTGCCGAGCGATTTGACAAAGGAAGAGAAAAAAAAGGGGCTGACGAAGGACAGTCCAGAGGTGCGCAGCAGGCTGAGCCGGCAGGCAGTGAAAAAACTGCTGAAACAAAAGCCCGCTCCCCTCACATCAGCGAAAAATACCTCCTATATTACACCGGGCAATCTGGAGGATGATGCAGAAAAACTGAAAGAAGCAGATTGGATTATTGAGGTCGTTGTCGAAAACCTTGAAGTCAAAAAGAAAATTTTCGCTCTTGTGGATGAACATCGAAAGACTGGAAGCATCGTCTCAAGCAACACATCCGGCATATCAGTGCAGGAAATGGCTGAAGGCCGGTCGGATGATTTTAAAGCCCATTTTCTTGGAACGCATTTTTTTAATCCCGCACGATATTTAAAGCTGCTGGAGATCATTCCGATTAAGGAAACGGATCCTGATATTTTAAAGTTTATGACAGCTTTCGGAGAAAATGTCCTCGGGAAAGGTGTTGTTACAGCAAAGGACACACCGAACTTTATCGCAAACCGCATCGGGACTTACGGGCTTCTCGTGACAGTCCAAGAAATGCTGAAAGGGGGTTATCAGGTCGGGGAGGTTGATTCGATCACAGGACCGCTGATCGGCAGGCCGAAAAGCGCCACCTTTAGAACGCTTGATGTGGTCGGCCTTGATACATTCGCCCACGTTGCCCGAAATGTGTATGACAAAGCTGATGGCGATGAGAAAGAAGTGTTTCGCCTTCCAAGCTTCATGAACGATATGCTGGAAAAAGGGTGGATCGGAAGCAAGGCCGGCCAAGGCTTTTATAAAAAAGAAGGAAAAACGATTTATGAGCTTGACCCAGTGACACTTACTTACGGCGAGCGGACAAAAATGAAATCACCGGCACTTGAAGCGGCAAAACAGGCAAAAGGGACAAAAGCCAAAATGAAAGCGCTTATTTATTCGGATGACAGAGCCGGCAGTTTGCTGTGGAATATCACATCTCAAACCCTGCTTTACTCAGCCGAGCTGCTTGGCGAGATTGCCGATGATATTCATGCGATTGACCAAGCCATGAAGTGGGGATTCGGCTGGGAACTGGGCCCCTTTGAAATGTGGGATGCCATCGGCCTCAGGCAGTCAGCGGAAAAGCTCGAGCAGCTTGGAGCAGATATGCCTGGCTGGATAAAAGAGATGCTGGACAAAGGAAATGAAACCTTCTACATCAAAGAGAACGGAACGGTATTTTATTATGACCGCGGCGAATACAGAGCCGTGAAAGAAAACAAAAAACGAATTCATTTACAAGCACTTAAAGAAACAAAAGGCGTGATTGCGAAAAACAGCGGAGCAAGCTTAATTGACCTTGGAGATGATGTCGCCCTTCTTGAATTTCATTCGAAAAGCAATGCGATCGGCCTCGATATCATTCAAATGATCAACAAAGGATTAGAGGAAACAGAGCGGAATTACAAGGGCCTTGTCATCGGCAACCAAGGGAAAAATTTTTGCGTCGGCGCGAATCTCGCCATGATCTTAATGGAAGTCCAAGACGACAACTTTTTGGAAGTTGATTTTGTGATCCGCCGTTTTCAGGAGACGATGATGAAGATCAAATACAGTGCGAAACCGGTCGTCGCCGCGCCATTTGGCATGACGCTCGGCGGAGGAACGGAAGTATGCCTGCCGGCGGCGCGCATTCAAGCGGCAAGCGAAGCCTATATGGGACTTGTGGAATCCGGTGTCGGCCTCATCCCTGGCGGAGGGGGAAACAAAGAGCTGTACATCAATCATCTTCGCCGCGGCCTTGATCCGATGAATGCGGCAATGAAAACATTTGAAACGATTGCGATGGCGAAAGTGTCCGCTTCTGCTCAAGAAGCTCGTGAGATGAACATCTTAAAAGAAACGGATCAGATCAGCGTGAATCAAGACCACCTGCTGTACGATGCGAAGCAGCTGGCCGCATCTTTATATGATACCGGCTGGCGGCCGCCTGTAAAAGAAAAGGTCAAGGTGCCGGGAGAAACCGGTTATGCGGCACTCTTGCTTGGCGCTGAGCAGATGAAGCTGTCCGGCTATATATCTGAGCATGATTTCAAGATCGCGAAAAAACTCGCTTATGTCATTGCGGGCGGAAAAGTGCCGTTCGGTACAGAGGTTGATGAAGAGTATTTATTGGAGATCGAAAGAGAAGCGTTTTTGAGTTTGGCAGGAGAGGCAAAATCTCAAGCGCGAATGCAGCATATGCTTGTGAAAGGTAAACCTTTACGGAATTAGGAGGGAGCTTATGAAAGAGGCAGTCATTGTGTCAGGTGCAAGAACACCGGTTGGAAAAGCAAAAAAAGGATCGTTGGCCACCGTTCGCCCGGATGATTTGGGAGCGATTTGTGTAAAAGAGACACTGAAACGGGCAGGCGGCTACGAAGGCAATATTGACGATTTGATTATTGGCTGTGCAACGCCTGAAGCGGAGCAGGGGCTTAATATGGCGAGAAATATCGGTGCGCTCGCGGGCCTGCCGTACACGGTTCCAGCGATTACAGTTAACCGTTATTGCTCTTCAGGCCTTCAGTCTATTGCATATGCAGCAGAAAAAATTATGCTTGGCGCCTACGATACAGCGATCGCCGGCGGAGCAGAATCCATGTCGCAAGTTCCGATGATGGGGCATGTTACCCGTCCGAACCTTGCTTTGGCAGAAAAGGCACCGGAATATTATATGAGCATGGGACACACAGCCGAGCAAGTCGCGAAAAAATACGGCGTCTCCCGTGAGGAACAAGACGCGTTTGCCGTTCGCAGCCACCAAAACGCCGCTAAAGCCCTTGCAGAAGGGAAATTTAAAGATGAGATTGTACCTGTCGAAGTGACGGTGACAGAAATTGGAGAAAACCATAAGCCTATGGAAAAACAGTTTGTGTTTTCTCAGGATGAAGGTGTTCGCCCGCAAACGACTGCAGACATCTTATCGACATTGCGCCCGGCCTTTTCCGTTGACGGGACGGTGACTGCGGGCAATTCCTCGCAGACGAGTGACGGAGCGGCGGCTGTCATGCTGATGGACCGGGAAAAAGCCGATGCTCTTGGCCTGGCGCCGCTTGTGAAATTCCGCTCCTTTGCGGTAGGCGGCGTGCCGCCGGAAGTGATGGGAATCGGACCGGTGGAAGCGATTCCGCGCGCTTTGAAGCTTGCCGGACTTCAGCTGCAGGACATCGGATTGTTTGAACTGAATGAAGCTTTTGCCTCACAAGCCATTCAAGTAATCAGGGAATTGGGAATTGATGAAGAAAAAGTGAATGTCAACGGGGGCGCAATCGCGCTTGGACACCCGCTTGGCTGTACGGGCACAAAGCTTACACTCTCACTCATCCATGAAATGAAACGGAGAAACGAGCAATTTGGAGTCGTGACCATGTGTATCGGCGGCGGGATGGGAGCGGCCGGTGTATTTGAATTATGCTAAAGGGGGAAAAACAAATGGCAAAAAAAACGGCTGAAGTACAAAAAGGCGGCGGATTTTTAATCGAGGATGTCACATACGATCAAATGTATACACCGGAGGATTTCACTGACGAGCATAAAATGATTGCGAAAACAACGGAGGATTACATCGAGCAAGATGTTCTCCCTCATATAGATGATATCGAAAACCATCAATTCGAGCATTCTGTCAGACTGTTGAAGAAAGCGGGCGAACTAGGGCTGCTTGGCGCCGATGTGCCGGAAGAATACGGAGGGCTCGGCCTTGATAAAATCAGCTCGGCACTCATCACTGAGAAATTTTCGCGTGCGGGAAGCTTTTCTCTTTCTTATGGCGCGCATGTCGGTATCGGTTCCTTGCCGATCGTCTTTTTCGGATCAGAAGAACAAAAGAAAAAATATTTGCCTGGACTCGCTTCAGGCGAAAAGATCGCCGCTTATGCTCTGACTGAGCCTGGCTCTGGGTCTGATGCACTTGGAGCAAAAACAACAGCTGTGCTGAATGAAGCAGGAACCCATTATGTATTAACAGGGGAAAAACAGTGGATTACCAACTCTGCTTTTGCCGATGTATTTGTGGTTTACGCCAAGGTGGACGGCGACAAGTTTTCAGCCTTTATTGTAGAAAAAGAGTTCCCGGGTGTCTCCACGGGACCGGAAGAAAAGAAAATGGGAATCAAGGGATCATCGACAAGAACCCTCATTCTGGATCAAGCTGAAGTGCCAAAGGAAAACCTGCTCGGAGAAATCGGCAAAGGGCATGTCATCGCCTTTAATATTTTAAACATCGGCCGTTACAAACTGGCGGTTGGCACAATCGGCGCATCTAAACGCGTCATCGAGCTGTCTGCAGCATACGCAAATCAGCGCCGCCAATTTAAAACGCCGATTGCTGGTTTTTCATTGACACAGGAAAAAATCGGGACAATGGCCTCAAGGCTGTATGCGATGGAAAGCTCTGTATACAGAACCGTCGGGCTGTTTGAAGATAATATGAGCCAGTTCACGGCTGAAGATCTCAAGGACGGCCGGCAAATTGCCAAATCGATTGCGGAATACGCCATCGAATGCTCTCTGAATAAGGTATTCGGCTCTGAAACGCTTGATTATATCGTTGATGAAGGCGTGCAGATTCATGGAGGCTACGGCTTTATGCAGGAATACGAAGTAGAAAGGGCCTATAGGGATTCAAGGATCAATCGGATTTTTGAAGGCACAAACGAAATCAACCGGTTAATCGTGCCAAGCACCTTCCTGAAAAAAGCGCTTAAAGGCGAGCTGCCTTTATTCGAAAAAGCGCAGTCGCTGCAGGAAGAACTCATGATGCTTATGCCTGAAGAGCCTGGAAGCGGCGTCTTAGAGCAGGAGAAATATATCGTCAAGCAAGCCAAAAAAATTGCGTTGTTTGCTGCCGGCCTAGCCGCGCAAAAATACGGAAAAGCCATCGATCGAGAGCAAGAAATTCTCGTGAACGTAGCGGATATCGTCAGCAATGTATACGCAATGGAATCAGCCGTGCTCAGAACGGAAAAGGCCATTGCCGCACAAGGCGCTGAAAAAGCAGCGCAAAAGGTGCTGTACACAGAAATTTTCGTTCAAGAGGCCTTTAACGAAATTGAAGCGCATGCGAAGGAATCCCTTATCGCAATGGAAGAAGGAGATTCACTCCGCATGATGCTTTCCGCTCTGCGCAAGCTGACACGCGTAACGCCTAAAAACGTGATTCAGAAAAAACGCGAGGCGGCGGCAGGCATTTTTGAGGCTGAGAAATATACTGTCTGATTGGCCATGAGCTCCGCATGCGCGGAGCTCTTTTTTAAGAAGCACTGTTTTAGGTTTTTAAAACAAACTGTGTTAAAATAACCTCGATTATTTTATTGAGGGGGAAGAAGATGTCGTTAACTTTTTACTGGTACCCTAAATGCGGAACGTGCCGCAAAGCAAAGAAGTGGCTTGAAGAGCATGGAAAAGAAATAAACGAAATACATATTGCTGAGCAGCCGCCAAGCAAAGAAGAATTAAAAGCGCTTTATGAAAAAAGCGGGCTGGATCTCAAGAAATTTTTCAACACGAGCGGCATGAAATACCGCGAGCTCAATCTCAAGGAAAAGCTGTATCACATGTCAGAGGACGAACAGCTCGAACTGCTGGCTTCAGATGGTATGCTAATTAAACGCCCGCTTACAACAGACGGCGAAAAAGTGACTGTCGGATTTAAAGAAGACCAATTTGAAGAAAACTGGGCTTAATGTAAATTTTTTTTGAAAAGTGTGGTATCTTCTTATTGTAGTGCTGTAAAAAATGGAGGGATTCAATTGAGCATACCAAAAGATTTGCGTTACTCAGGAGAACACGAGTGGGTAAAAGTTGAAGGAGAAAAAGCCAGAATCGGAATTACGCATTTTGCCCAGTCCGAACTAGGCGACATCGTGTTTGTCGAACTTCCTGAAGTGGGCGCTGAAATCAAAGCGGACGAGCCATTCGGCAGTGTTGAATCCGTTAAAACGGTATCTGAGCTTTATGCACCGATTAACGGAACGGTTGTGGAAGTAAACGAAGATCTTGATGACAGTCCGGAATTCGTCAACGAATCTCCGTACGAAAAAGCATGGATGATCGTCGTTGAGCCATCTGACGCTTCTGAAATTGAAAAACTGATGACAGCAGAGCAATACGAAGAGATGACACAAGAAGACTAAAACAGGATAGCCGTAAAAGCAATTGGACACGCTAACGTTATGGGAGGTGTCCAATATGGCTTTCGACAAACAAAAGCTCGATGTCACCAATGACGTGACAGGCCGCTTTCAAAATGGCCGGCTCTCGTTATATCATGATAATGAGATGATCGGCCAAATGACAAGCATGAATGAATATGAGCTTAAGTCCGGTTATTCCTTTGAAAATGAGAAATTTTATAAGACAGCCGATGTGGTCTCTGGAGACGACGCAAAATATGTAGATTGTGACTACGAAAACGGCTGGTGTTAATGTTGGCGGTGAATTTCACTGCCTTCTTTTACAATCTGAACGTTTCAAATTTGACGCGGCAGGTGAACAAGATGAAGATGGATGAGCTGGAAAAGGTTATGATTGTCGAGGGGAAATCAGATAAAGAGAAAATCGAAAGCGTCCTGAATGAGCCGGTGCGCATTATCTGCACAAACGGAACAATCAGCCAGCTGAGGCTTGAGGAATTGGCTGACGAGCTTTATGATAAAGACGTCTATATATTAGTTGATGCTGATGAATCAGGTGAGAAATTGAGAAAACAGCTGAAGCGTGAATTTAATGAAGCCTGCCATCTCCATATCGACAGAGCCTATAAGGAAGTAGCGGCTGCGCCCAGGCACCATGTCGCCTCTGTATTGCTGCGTGCGAATCTGAATGTCCATACTATTTTTCTTGAAAGAAAGTCCCGAGGTGTATAGCATGAAAGAACTCCAAGAACACGAACTTGATCACATTGAAGATGATGTGTACCTTCTATATTTATATACTCCGTTTTGCGGCACCTGCCAGCTTGCAGGCAAAATGCTGACAGTGGTGAAAGAGATGCTGCCGGATGTCGCCTTCTATCAAAACAATGTCAATTACTCTCCGACATTCGCAAAAGCGTATCAAATTGAAAGCGTCCCTTGTTTTCTGCTGTTTAAAGGCGGAAAGGTGGTCGAAAGAGGATATGCATTTCATTCCGTTTCTTATTTATATGAGCTGATCAAACAAAAATCATCTTCCGCATCCCATTTATGACATATTTCTCAGCAAATCCAATGAAATTGTCGTTCGTTTTATAAAGGGGTTCTTGCGACAAAGAGAGAAATGTGTATGTATGACCAACAAATAGGAGGTTGTACATATGGAGAAAGCGGAAGTTTTAGAGGATGAGTATCAGCATCTGTTTTTAAAACCCCTTTTGAATGCCTCAACATTGCTCATTACCTTCCAAGGAGAAGCAGAAGCCTTAACCGTCTCAATAAACGAACAGGGAGAAATGAAAAAAGTTTCTCCGCCCCAAACGTCCAACCTGACCTTTTACGGAAACCAAACGGAAATTATTGATTTATTGCACGGAGACATTTCCCTGCAGCACCTCATTCAGAGCGGAAGCCTCAAAGTAAAGGGGTCATTCAGGGCCCTGTTAAAGCTGGAAGCCATTCTCTGGCTGACAAATGGGTTTTTTCAGAGGATTTTGAAGAATTAAAAAATAATAAATTATTATAATAGTAAAAGTTGACATCATTTATTTTATTGACATTTAATCATTCGCCGTGCTATTCTACATTAAGAATTTCCGGACGAAAAAGACTATATATTTCTCTTATCAAGAGAGGTGGAGGGAAGTGCCCTATGAAGCCCGGCAACCATCAACGCTGTTGAAATGGTGCCAATTCACACGAAGCGTTCAGCTTTGAAAGATGAGAGAAAGGCATTTTATATAAGCCTTTCTGCTCAAGTGTGCAGAAAGGCTTTTCTTTTGCAGAAAAAACCGGAAGATTTCTTAGAATAGTGTTAAGGCAGGTGATTGCTTTGATCAATCTTCAGGATGTTTCAAAAGTTTACAAATCGAAACATGGAGATGTCAATGCTGTCCAAAATGTCTCGCTTTCCATTAAAAAAGGTGAGATTTTTGGAATTATAGGATATAGCGGAGCTGGTAAGAGTTCCTTAATCCGTCTGCTGAACGGCCTTGAGAAACCAACCTCAGGAACCGTGGAAGTGGCGGGAACCAAGATTAATGAAGTAAATGGACGCGGTTTAAGAAAAGCACGCCATGAGATCAGTATGATTTTCCAGCATTTCAATTTGCTTTGGTCGCGGACTGTCAGAGATAATATCATGTTTCCTTTAGAAATTGCCGGGGTGAAAAAGAGCGAGCGGATCAAGCGCGCCAATGAACTGATTAAACTGGTAGGTTTAGAAGGAAAAGAAAAATCATATCCGTCCCAGCTGAGCGGCGGGCAGAAGCAGCGTGTCGGGATTGCCAGAGCGCTTGCAAACAATCCGAAGGTTCTTCTTTGTGACGAAGCGACATCAGCATTAGATCCGCAAACGACAGATTCAATTCTGGATCTATTGTCCGATATTAATGAAAGACTCGGTTTGACGATTGTGCTGATTACGCATGAAATGCATGTCATCCGCAAAATCTGCAACAGAGTCGCCGTCATGGAAAACGGCAAGGTGGTCGAAGAAGGCGAGGTTCTCGATGTCTTCAAAAATCCAAAGGAACAAATGACAAAACGATTTGTTCAGCAGGTGACAGAGCCGGAAGAAACGAAAGAGACGCTTCAGCACCTTCTTGATGATACAGCATCAGGAAAAATGGTTCAGCTCACATTTGTCGGTGAGTCAGCTGAACAGCCTCTGATTACAGAGATGATCAGAAACTTCAATGTCAGCGTCAATATTCTGCAAGGGAAAATTTCGCAGACGAAGGATGGGGCTTACGGTTCACTGTTCATCCACATTGACGGGGACGAGGAAGAAGTGCAAAACGTGATCCGTTTCATTAATGACAAACAGGTGAAAGCAGAGGTGATCACGAATGTTTGAAAAATACTTCCCGAACGTTGATTTAACTGAATTATGGAACGCGACATATGAAACACTTTATATGACGCTGATTTCTTTACTGTTTGCTTTTGTCATCGGGGTCATCCTCGGCTTGCTGCTCTTTCTGACGAGCAAAGGAAGCCTCTGGCAGAATAAAGCGGTCAACTCTGTGATTGCGGCCGTTGTTAACATATTCAGATCGATTCCGTTCCTTATTTTAATTATTTTACTATTAGGTTTTACGAAATTTTTAGTCGGCACGATCTTAGGGCCAAACGCCGCTTTGCCGGCGCTGGTAATCGGCTCGGCACCATTTTACGCGCGCCTTGTTGAAATCGCGCTGCGTGAGGTGGATAAAGGTGTGATTGAAGCCGCTAAATCAATGGGCGCGAAAACGTCTACGATTATTTTCAAAGTGCTGATTCCGGAATCTATGCCTGCTCTTATTTCTGGCATTACGGTTACTGCCATCGCTTTGATCGGCTCAACGGCAATTGCCGGAGCCATTGGTTCAGGAGGCCTTGGAAACCTTGCGTACGTAGAAGGATATCAGTCTAATAACGCTGATGTTACCTTCGTTGCTACTGTGTTTATTTTAATCATCGTGTTTATTATTCAAATCATCGGTGATCTAATAACAAATATTATAGACAAACGATAAGGGAGGATTTACATTGAAAAAGCTATTTTTGGGTGCATTACTGCTTGTATTTGCAGGAGTTATGGCTGCCTGCGGTTCGAATAACGGCGCTGAATCCGGCAAGAAAGAAATTGTCGTTGCGGCAACAAAAACACCGCATGCGGAAATTTTAAAAGAAGCTGAACCATTGCTGAAAGAAAAAGGCTATACGCTGAAAGTGAAAGTGCTTAGTGATTACAAAATGTACAATAAAGCTTTAGCTGATAAAGAAGTGGACGCGAACTACTTCCAGCACATTCCTTACCTTGAGCAAGAAATGAAAGAAAACACAGATTACAAACTTGTGAATGCCGGTGCTGTTCACTTAGAGCCATTCGGTATTTACTCTAAAACATACAAATCACTGAAAGACCTTCCAGACGGTGCGACAATCATTCTGACAAACAACGTTGCTGAACAAGGCCGTATGCTTGCAATGCTTGAAAACGCTGGATTAATCACTCTTGATTCTAAGGTAGAAACAGTTGACGCAACATTGAAAGACATTAAGAAAAACCCGAAAAACCTTGAATTCAAAAAAGTAGCGCCTGAATTAACGGCAAAAGCATATGAAAACAAAGAAGGAGACGCGGTCTTCATCAATGTAAACTATGCGATCCAAAATAAATTAAATCCTAAAAAAGATGCGATTGAAGTAGAATCAACGAAAAACAACCCATACGCTAACATCATCGCAGTAAGAAAAGGCGAAGAAGATTCTGCAAAAATCAAAGCGCTGATGGAAGTTCTTCACTCTAAAAAGATCAAAGACTTCATCGAGAAAAAATACGACGGAGCTGTGCTTCCTGTATCTGAATAAGACTGAAACCCCGGATGAGAAATCCGGGGTTTTTTTCGCGTATTTTCCTAAAAGCTGTTCATAATAAAAAGGAATGTTAAACAGATGGAGGGATTTTCTTTGAATCAAGACAGAGGAAGCATGCAGGACGCGTTAAAACAATATAAACATGGTTTAGGCACATTTGAACAAAAGATGCCCCTGATGGGAAGAAAATTTAACGAATTTACTGAACAGTGCTTTGCCGGGAATTCTCTGACTGAAAGAGAAAAACAGCTGATCGCCCTCGGAATTGCCATCAATGCTCAGGACGAATATTGCATGATCTATCATACAAAAGGCTGTCTCGATCAGGGAGCGACAGAAGAAAACATTCTCGAAGCCGTCAGTGTGGCAGCGGCATTTGGAGGCGGCGCGGCTTTCAGCCAAGGCGTGACAGTCGTTCAACAGTGCATTGAGGAATTCGGAAACACCACGCATTAAGAGAAGGAATATTCCGAAAAACCATTCTCATTTGTTCTGAAAGGATGCTTTCGTCTCATCTGCCGCTATTTCACGCCAAATCGTTTTTGCGGCATCCAACGCAGCACTGGTACAATAAAAAGCAAATATATGAAGGGATTGATTCATTATTTGCAGCAGCCAGGACAGACTGAACCTCGATTATACGTCAGAAATGGAAAAAGCGATGCAGCTGTCACACGGAATTGGATACGAGGAATATGGACGCCGGCTGGAAACAAGAATGAAAGTAGAGCGGCAGAGAGAGCTTGATTACGAAAAAAGCAAGCGGATTTCTGCTGGAGCTTATTGAGAAAATCAATCTTTTAAAAAAGGGTGGGAATCCACTCTTTTTCTTTTTCAATCGCTTTAATAAAGTGCTGATCTTTGTTAAACTTGAGGAATGTGCAAGGCGCGATAAAAAGTTGTATTTACTTTTCATTTGTTATAAAATTAGAATGAGAATAAAATGAGAATAATGATTATATATTTTTGGAGGTATAGATATGGCTGCTTCAACATTAACGATCAAAGATCTTCACGTTGAAATCGAAGGGAAAGAGATCTTAAAGGGTGTAAACCTTGAAATAAAAGGTGGAGAATTCCACGCAGTAATGGGCCCGAACGGAACTGGTAAATCCACTTTATCAGCTGCTATTATGGGGCATCCTAAATATGAAGTAACAAAAGGCAGCATCACGCTTGACGGCAAAGATGTACTGGAGATGGAAGTGGACGAGCGTGCGCAGGCAGGCTTATTCCTTGCGATGCAGTACCCAAGTGAAATCAGCGGTGTGACAAATGCCGACTTCCTTCGCTCAGCAATCAACGCGCGCAGAGAAGAAGGCGATGAAATTTCTCTCATGAAATTCATCCGCAAAATGGACGAAAACATGGAGTTCCTTGAAATGGACCCTGAAATGGCTCAGCGCTATCTTAACGAAGGCTTCTCAGGCGGGGAGAAAAAACGCAATGAAATCCTTCAATTAATGATGATTGAACCGAAAATCGCCATCCTTGATGAAATTGACTCAGGTCTTGATATTGACGCTTTGAAAGTTGTATCAAAAGGGATCAACAAAATGCGCAGCGAAAGCTTCGGCTGCCTGATGATCACTCACTATCAGCGCCTGTTAAACTACATCACTCCGGATGTTGTTCACGTTATGATGCAAGGCCGCGTTGTAAAATCCGGCGGTGCAGAGCTTGCACAGCGTCTTGAAGCAGAAGGTTATGACTGGATCAAACAAGAACTTGGCATTGAAGACGAAACTGTTGGCCAAGAAGCGTAAGCGTTAGGGGGATTAATATGACACTAGGTACAAAACTATCCGTAGATCAGGAGTATCTCAAAAGCTTTTCCGAAAAGCACCAAGAACCTGCCTGGCTGAAGAACCTGCGCTTACAGGCTCTTGAACAAGCTGAGGATCTGCCGATGCCGAAACCTGACAAAACAAAAATCACAAACTGGAACTTCACGAATTTCACGAAGCATACAGTGGATAACGAACCGCTTTCTTCATTAGAAGATTTGACTGATGAAGTAAAAGCGCTGATCGACGTTGAAAACGAAGATAAAACATTATACGTACAGCGTGACCAGACGCCGGCATATCTTTCTCTTTCTCAAGAATTGAAAGACAAAGGCGTCATCTTCACTGATATTCTGACTGCTGCACGCGAGCACAGCGACTTGGTGGAGAAATACTTTATGAAGGACGGCGTGAAGGTTGACGAACATAAGTTAACTGCACTTCACGCGGCTCTTGTTAACGGAGGAGCATTCCTTTATGTTCCGAAAAATGTTCAGGTGGAGACGCCGGTTCAGGCTGTTTATGTCCACGAAAGCAATGATACAGCTCTATTCAACCACGTGCTGATTGTGGCTGAAGACCACAGCTCTGTAACATATGTAGAAAACTACATCAGCACTGTAAACCCGAAAGACGCTGTCTTCAATATTATCAGTGAGGTCATCACAGGTGATAATGCCAGCGTGACATACGGTGCGGTGGATAATCTGTCAAGCGGTGTGACAACTTATGTGAACCGCCGCGGTGCTGCGCGCGGACGCGACAGCAAAATCGAGTGGGCTCTCGGCCTGATGAACGACGGCGACACGATTTCCGAAAATACAACAAACCTTTACGGTGACGGCACATACGGCGATACGAAAACGGTTGTTGTCGGAAGAGGAGAGCAAACAGAAAACTTCACAACACAAATCATCCATTTCGGTAAAGCTTCTGAAGGCTATATCTTGAAGCACGGTGTGATGAAGGATTCCGCTTCTTCTATCTTTAACGGAATCGGCAAAATCGAACATGGCGCTTCTAAAGCGAATGCGGAGCAAGAATCACGCGTGCTGATGCTTAGCGAAAAAGCACGCGGAGACGCAAACCCTATTCTTTTAATTGACGAAGACGATGTAACTGCAGGACATGCGGCATCTGTCGGCCGTGTGGACCCTATTCAGCTTTACTACCTGATGAGCCGCGGAATTCCGAAAGAAGAAGCAGAACGCTTAGTCATTTACGGATTCCTTGCACCGGTAGTAAATGAACTTCCGATTGAAGGCGTTAAGAAACAATTAGTTTCTGTTATCGAAAGGAAAGTGAAGTAATGAATATCACAGATATTCGTGAACAGTTCCCGATCCTTCATCAGCAAGTGAACGGACATGATCTCGTTTATCTCGACAGCGCGGCGACTTCCCAGAAGCCGCGTGCTGTCATTGAAACACTGGATAAGTATTATAACCAATACAATTCCAATGTTCACCGGGGCGTCCATACACTTGGAACCAGAGCGACAGATGGTTATGAAGGAGCGCGTGAAAAAGTCCGCAAGTTTATTAACGCGAAGTCAATGGCTGAGATTATTTTCACAAAAGGCACGACCACATCACTGAATATGGTGGCGTTAAGCTATGCACGCGCCAACCTGGAACCTGGTGATGAAGTGGTCATCACCTACATGGAGCATCATGCGAATATCATTCCGTGGCAGCAGGCTGTAAAAGCAACTGGCGCCACATTAAAATATATTCCGCTGCAGGAAGACGGAACGATTTCTTTAGAAGACGTCAGAGAAACGGTCACAAGCAACACAAAAATTGTTGCGGTGTCTCATGTATCTAATGTCCTCGGCACGGTCAACCCGATTAAAGAAATGGCGAAAATCGCTCATGACAATGGGGCTGTCATTGTGGTGGACGGTGCACAAAGCACGCCTCACATGAAAATTGACGTGCAGGATCTCGATTGCGACTTCTTTGCGCTTTCTTCCCATAAAATGTGCGGACCTACCGGTGTTGGTGTGCTGTACGGAAAGAAAGCCCTGCTGGAAAACATGGAGCCTGCCGAATTCGGCGGTGAAATGATCGACTTTGTCGGGCTTTATGAATCAACTTGGAAAGAGCTTCCGTGGAAATTCGAAGCGGGTACGCCGATCATTGCAGGAGCAATCGGCCTCGGTGCCGCCATTGATTTTCTCGAAGAAATCGGTCTTGATGAGATTTCCCGCCATGAGCACAAGCTTGCAGCTTATGCGCTTGAACGCTTCCGCCAGCTTGACGGCGTAACGGTTTACGGGCCGGAAGAGCGTGCCGGGCTTGTCACATTTAACCTTGATGATGTTCATCCGCACGATGTGGCGACTGTGCTTGATGCGGAGGGAATCGCAGTCAGAGCCGGCCACCATTGTGCGCAGCCGCTGATGAAATGGCTGGATGTAACTGCTACTGCAAGAGCAAGCTTTTATCTGTATAATACAGAGGAAGAGATTGATAAGCTTGTGGAAGCTCTTCAAAAGACAAAGGAGTATTTTACAAATGTCTTTTAATGCAAACTTAGATACATTGTACAGACAGGTGATTATGGATCATTACAAAAACCCGCGAAATAAAGGGGTTTTGAATGACAGCATTGTCGTGGATATGAACAATCCGACATGCGGCGACCGCATCAGACTGACAATGAAGCTTGACGGAGACATCGTGGAAGATGCGAAATTTGAAGGGGAAGGCTGTTCCATTTCAATGGCATCCGCTTCGATGATGACTCAGGCGATTAAAGGGAAAGATATTGAAACTGCCCTTTCCATGTCTAAGATTTTCTCGGATATGATGCAAGGGAAAGAGTATGATGATTCTATAGATCTCGGGGATATTGAAGCCCTTCAAGGCGTTTCAAAATTCCCAGCCCGTATCAAATGTGCAACCCTGTCATGGAAAGCACTTGAAAAAGGAGTCGCGAAAGAAGAAGGCGGCAATTAAAAGGATTGGAGTGAAAATGGATGGCTAAAAAAATGCCTGATATTGGTGAATACAAGTATGGTTTTCACGACAAGGACGTTTCCATTTTCCGTTCAGAGCGCGGATTGACAAAAGAAATCGTAGAAGAAATTTCTCGCATGAAAGAAGAGCCTCAATGGATGCTTGACTTCCGCTTGAAATCACTTGAGCATTTCTACAATATGCCGATGCCTCAATGGGGCGGAGATTTAAACTCACTGAACTTTGACGAAATTACGTACTACGTAAAACCGTCTGAGCGTTCAGAGCGTTCTTGGGATGAAGTTCCTGAAGAAATTAAGCAAACATTCGACAAGCTCGGTATTCCTGAAGCTGAACAAAAATACCTTGCGGGTGTTTCTGCTCAGTACGAATCTGAGGTTGTATACCACAACATGAAAGAAGATCTTGAAGCGCAAGGTATTGTCTTTAAAGACACTGACAGCGCGCTGAAAGAGAATGAAGATATTTTCCGTGAGCACTGGGCAAAAGTAATCCCGCCGACTGATAACAAGTTTGCGGCGCTTAACTCAGCTGTTTGGTCCGGCGGATCTTTCATCTACGTGCCTAAAGGCGTGAAGGTTGAAACACCGCTTCAAGCTTACTTCCGTATCAACTCTGAGAACATGGGTCAGTTCGAACGTACACTGATCATTGTTGACGAAGAAGCAAGCGTTCATTATGTTGAAGGCTGTACTGCGCCTGTTTACACAACAAACTCACTTCACAGTGCGGTCGTTGAGATCATCGTGAAAAAAGGCGGCTACTGCCGTTATACAACGATCCAAAACTGGGCGAACAACGTTTACAACCTTGTAACAAAGCGTACAGTCTGTGAAGAAAACGCAACAATGGAATGGATCGACGGCAACATCGGTTCTAAGCTGACAATGAAATATCCGGCTTGTATCCTAAAAGGCGAAGGCGCGCGCGGTATGACGCTTTCTATCGCTCTTGCAGGTAAAGGCCAGCATCAGGATGCAGGTGCGAAAATGATTCACCTTGCACCAAACACATCATCTACAATCGTATCAAAATCGATTTCAAAACAGGGCGGAAAAGTAACGTACCGCGGAATCGTCCACTTCGGACGCAAAGCGGAAGGCGCTCGCTCTAACATCGAGTGCGATACGCTCATTATGGATAACAAATCAACGTCAGACACAATTCCTTACAATGAAATCTTAAATGATAACATTTCATTGGAGCACGAAGCGAAAGTGTCTAAAGTATCTGAAGAGCAGCTCTTCTACTTGATGAGCCGCGGTATTTCTGAAGAAGAAGCAACTGAAATGATCGTAATGGGCTTCATCGAGCCATTCACAAAAGAGCTTCCAATGGAATACGCAGTTGAAATGAACCGTTTGATTAAGTTCGAAATGGAAGGGTCAATCGGTTAATTGTTTCACAAAAAAGGACGTGACTGGTTTCAGTCGCGTCCTTTTTGTATGCAGAAGAAAAACCGCTGGCCGAGGGGCCGCGGTTTTTTACTCTTCTTCTGTCTCCTGATTGATAATTTGCTTTACAGATGATCTGTTGTTATTTTCTCTGTTCATCTCTCGCAATTGAGTATAAGCCATATCGAATTCCTCTTTTGTCATCTGCTTTGCGGCTAATGCAGAGCATAATATAGCAAAAGCAATTGGCATTGTATCAATGTGAATGTCGATATGGACCTCTGAGTTGCCGCTGTTTTTGATAACAGATTCAGTAGTGGGTATCTCTTGAGTATGTCTGTTGAGAGGAATGATGTTTTCGTTCATTAGTCTTCTCCGTCTTGTGACTGCGCCTGTGCCTGATCCTGATCTGTATTCACGTTGACCACGACTTTTGCATTACCGCTGTTTTGGACTTTTGCGACTGCCGCATCGCGTCTGTTTTCTTCATTTTCATGACGATTTTCGCTCATGGTATCATCCTTTCTCTATTGATAGTGACAGGATATTCGATAGGAGAGTAAAGAGATTGGACGAACTTCGCGGTTTTTCCACATTAGGGCAAAAGGTCGAAGGAAAGCATTTGATTTGGTAAAATGAATAGACATTATAATAGAAAAGGTGTTTGCATATGAATTCGTACATCATCGTCGGCGCAGGGATTCTGGGTGCGTCGACGGCTTATCATCTCGCAAAATCAGGCGCTCGCGTTACTGTCATTGATCGGAAAGAGCCGGGACAAGCGACTGATGCGGCGGCGGGGATCGTCTGTCCATGGCTCTCGCAACGCCGTAATCAGGATTGGTACCAGCTTGCTAAGGGGGGAGCGCGGTACTATAAGGATTTAATCCATCAATTGGAAAAAGACGGTGAATCGGATACAGGATACAAACGTGTCGGTGCCATCAGCATTCATACTGACGCGTCTAAACTCGATAAAATGGAGGAAAGGGCGTATAAGAGACGGGAGGATGCGCCGGAAATCGGCGACATTACCCGCTTGTCCGCAAGTGAAACGAAAAAGCTGTTTCCGATTTTAGCTGACGGCTATGAATCGGTTCATATCAGCGGTGCCGCCCGTGTGAACGGAAGAGCGCTGTGCCGGTCGCTTTTAAGCGCTGCAGAGAAACGCGGCGCAACGGTCATCAAAGGAAATGCGTCTTTGCTTTTTGAAAACGGAACAGTCACCGGCGTGCAAACAGATACAAAGCAGTTTGCGGCTGACGCGGTCATTGTGACGGCGGGAGCATGGGCCAATGAGATATTGAAGCCTCTTGGCATTCATTTTCAAGTGTCATTTCAAAAAGCGCAGATTATGCATTTTGAAATGACAGATGCAGATACAGGATCGTGGCCGGTTGTAATGCCGCCGAGTGATCAGTACATTCTGTCGTTTGATAACGGCAGAATTGTAGCCGGCGCCACACACGAAAACGATGCCGGTCTTGATGATCTTCGTGTGACAGCCGGAGGCCAGCACGAAGTATTGAGCAAAGCGTTAGCCGTTGCACCGGGTCTTGCTGATGCGGCTGCTGTTGAAACAAGAGTGGGCTTCAGGCCGTTTACACCGGGATTTCTGCCGGTCGTAGGGGCCGTGCCGAATGTTCAAGGCTTATATGCTGCAAACGGTTTGGGTGCTTCTGGACTGACGATGGGGCCGTTCTTGGGTGCAGAGCTCGCAAAGCTAGTTCTTGGAAAGCAGACAGAATTAGACCTTAGTCCTTATCATCCAGCCGGAGCACTTGCATAATAAGTAAGAGCATAACAAACAAATATAATAAAGCTGTTCTAGCTTTTCTTTTCTGTATGTGTTAGCATTTATCTTTAATGAAAAAGAGGACGTGAACTGATTTTGATAAAAATTGATATACCCGCACCGAATGTCACCATCACTGAACGACAGCAGTCAGCTAATGATAACGAGCCGAAGATAAAACCGATTCACGGATTCATCGACTTTCACCAGATCCCAAGGGACAAAGGCGGCATTTTTATGTTTTACAACATTCATGACGAGCTGCTGTTTGTCGGGAAAGCCAGAAAGTTAAGACAGAGAATTAAGAAGCATTTCGAAGACACTGTTTCACCAATCAAACATCACAGAGATGAAGTTTATAAAATTGAGGTATGTGTAGTTGATGATCCAATGGAAAGAGAGATTTACGAAACATATATCATCAATACACAGCACTCGAAGTACAATATAGACAAGGTATTTTTTAAATAAGACGTCAGTCTGCGGATTGAACAGCGAAGCCAGAGCTTAAGTCAAGTTCTGGCTTTTGATTTGGGCATTTTTTCGCTTATAGACCCTTTGTCTATCTTTCGAATAAATTATTGAGAAATTTCAGAAAATAATATTGACAATCCTACCCGCGGACTTTAATATAACAATATATAATGTTATATAACGTTATATAATAAAAACGGGGAGTGAAGGATTTGAGTCAGGCCACAGCAAAAGTAAATCGTGAGGTTCAAGCTTTCTTGCAGGATTTGAAAGGGAAAACCATTGATCATGTATTCTTTGTCGCATGCGGAGGGTCTTCTGCCATTATGTATCCGAGTAAGTATGTGTTTGACAGAGAGTCAAAATCAATAAACTCCGACCTCTACAGCGCCAACGAATTTATTCAGCGCAATCCTGTTCAGCTTGGTGAAAAGTCTCTTGTTATTTTGTGCTCGCATTCGGGAAATACCCCGGAGACAGTCAAAGCTGCTGCGTTTGCAAGGGGCAAGGGCGCACTTACGATTGCGATGACGTTTAAACCGGAGTCTCCTTTAGCGCAGGAAGCGCAATATGTTGCCCAGTACGATTGGGGTGATGAGGCGCTTGCGATCAATACAAACTATGGCGTTTTGTATCAAATCGTTTTTGGAACCCTGCAAGTATTAGAAAACAATACGAAATTCCAACAAGCAATTGAAGGCTTAGATCAATTGCAGGCTGTATATGAAAAAGCCCTTAAGCAGGAAGCTGACAACGCCAAGCAATTTGCAAAAGCCCATGAAAAAGAAAGCATTATTTATACCATGGCAAGTGGTGCAAACTACGGTGTCGCTTACTCCTACAGCATCTGCATTCTCATGGAAATGCAATGGATTCATTCCCACGCCATTCATGCCGGAGAATATTTTCACGGACCGTTTGAAATTATTGATGAATCCGTGCCGTTTATCATCCTGCTCGGTTTAGATGAAACAAGACCTCTTGAAGAGCGGGCGCTTACCTTCTCGAAAAAGTATGGCAAAAAGCTCACTGTGCTTGATGCTGCATCTTACGACTTCACTGCAATTGACGATTCAGTTAAAGGCTACCTTGCTCCGCTTGTTCTCAATCGTGTGCTGAGAAGCTATGCAGACGAGCTGGCAGAGGCGAGAAATCATCCTTTATCTCATAGAAGATACATGTGGAAAGTTGAGTATTGATCTGAAAATGAAGAACCATTATGCATTAGACTATAATGTTATATAACATTATAGTCTAATGTCCAGAGGAGGCCAACCCTTTGAAGAAAATGTTGTTGTTCTTGATCATTGCAGCTGTCAGTATGCTCACCATCGCAGGCTGTTCGAGCCAAAGCAGTTCAGCGGACGGAAAGTTGACATTGAAATTTTTCCACAGATGGCCGAAGGAGCCGGAAAAAAGTTATTTTGAAGAGGTTGTTAAGGAATTTGAAAAAGAACATCCGGATATCGACATTCAAATTGAAGCCGTTTTAAATGACTCCTATAAAGATAAAATTAAGGTCATGCTGGGAACCACCAGCCCTCCTGACATTTACTTCTCTTGGAGCGATGAGTTTGCTTTTAAATTTATCAGAGGCAATAAAGCACTTGATCTCTCGTCCTACTACAAAAATGACACCGATTGGTCATCACAGCTCGTTCAATCGCAAATTACACCATTTACTTATGAAAACAAGCAATATGGCGTGCCGTGGCAAATGGACGCTAAATCATTCTTCTATAATAAAGACATTTTCCAAAAGCTGAATCTTGATCCCCCGAAGACGTGGGATGAATTAATCGATGTGTCAAAAAAGCTGAAAGAACATGGCTACACACCGATCAGCTTCGGAACAAAGGCGACTTGGACAATCTCGCACTATATCGGCACGCTTAATCAGCGGATGGTCGATGAAAAAACGCGAGAAAAGGACTATAACGCCAAAACGGGTGAATTTACTGATGAAGGCTATGTAAAAGCCCTTGAAAAGCTTCAGGAGCTGATGCCTTACTTTAATAAACATGTAAACTCCGTCGACCACGAATATGTGAGACAGCAATTTAAGAGCGGAAAGTCGGCGATGATATATGCGGAAACAGCGGAAATCAAGCTGGTTGAACCAGTAAATCTGGGGATGTTCCCATTCCCTGAAATCAGCGGACAAAAAGGATCTTCAGAAGCGTTAACGGGAGCGCCGGAAGGATTCATGATCTCCTCAAGAACAAAACATCCGAAGGAAGCAATGGAATTTTTGCAGTTCTTGACATCGAAAAAAATGGGCGAAAAGCTCGTGAAAGATGTCGGGAAATACAGTGCAGTGCAAGGTACGGCTACTGAAGAAAATGCAACAGCCATTCAGCGTGAAGCCGTTCAGCATATTGTTGATGCCAAATCAATGGTTCCATGGTTTGATATGGATGTCGATGTTGAAGTCGCAGATGCGTACCTAACAGGCGTCCAGCAAATGCTTGGCGGCGACGTGACACCGCAGCAGGTGATGAAAGCCGTTCAAAAGGCAGCAAAGCAGGTGAGGGCGTCAGCTGAATAAATCAAAGAAAAGGTGAAGCTTCGCACCTTTTCTTTTTATAAAGGAGATGAGATACCCTTGGTCAATCAGAATAAAATAATCCCCTATTTGTTTTTGGTGCCCGCTCTCGTTTTTTTACTTTTCGTTTATATCCCGATTTTTGAGAATGTATTCCTCAGCCTGTTTCAGTGGAGCTCATTTTCTCCGAAAAAAACGTTTATCGGCTTAAAAAACTATGTTGAATTATTTCATGATCCTGTCTTCTATCAGGCACTTACCAATAATGTGCTTTATGCAGTGATCTCAATTGTATGCCAGGTATTTGGCGGTTTGATTTTGGCGGCGGTGCTTGAGGATAAGCTGGTCAGAAAATGGTCGCCGTTTTTTCGTACCGTTTTCTTTTTGCCGGTTGTCATCTCAATGACGGTGATCGCGCTTTTGTTTGATTTTATTTACAATCCGGAGACAGGGCTTTTGAATCAGCTGCTTCAGGCCATCGGTCTTGATCAGCTGACGAGGGCCTGGCTCGGGGATGACAGCACAGCTATGCTTTCTGTCATTTTTGTGTCCCAGTGGCAATCTATCGGTTATATTGCGATGCTGTACATCGTGTCGATTCAAAAAATACCGGATGAACTGTATGAAGCGGCCCGGCTTGACGGCGCGGGTAAAATTCAGCAGTTTTTTCATATTACTGTTCCCCAGACGAAAGAGATGTCTTTTGTTGCGGTGGTCATGACGCTGACCGGGGCCTTTACGGTCTTTAATGAGCCGTACATTTTGACAGGCGGCGGGCCGGGAAACGCGTCAGAAGTCTTGAGCACGTTTTTATATAAAAGCGCCTTTACAAAGGATATGATGGGCTACGCCTCAGCGATTGCCACTGTCGTGTTAATCATTACGCTTGCATTATCGCTCATGCAAATGAAGTTCTTTAAAACCGGAAAGGAGGAGTAACTGATGCTGCCTCAGAAGAAGACAGATTCGTTCAGATTGGAGCCTGTGCCTGACCAGCACATTGAGGTTAAAGATAAGCCTAGACGAAAATGGTATATCGGAGAAACGTCTGTGTGGGTTTTTCTGTTTCTTTATCTGATTGCGATTGCCTATCCGCTTCTCTGGATGGTGATGAGCGCCTTTAAAAACTCTGACGATATTTTTGAGCACAGCTGGTCGCTGCCGTCTTCGTGGCATCCGGAAAATTTTGTTTCCGCCTGGAACCAGGGGATTTCTTCTTATTTTATGAACAGTGTCATCGTTACGGCGCTGACGTGTGTGATCACTGTCTTTATCAGTGCATGGGCAGCGTATGGCCTTTCCCGGTTTGAGTTTAAAGGAAAAGGATTCTTTTTGGTGCTATGTCTTGGCGGATTGATGCTGACGCCGCAGGTCAGTCTTGTGCCGCTTTATTCTATTATTCAGTCGCTTGGCCTGTACAATACGTATTGGGCGTTAATCCTGCCGTATGCGGCTTATCGGATCCCATTCACCATCATTTTGATCCGCTCTTATTTTCTTTCTATTTCCAAAGAATTGGAGGAGGCGGCCTATTTGGATGGGTGTACAAGTTTTGGGGTATTTTTCAGAATTTTCTTACCAATGAGTGTGCCGATTTTGGTGACATCCGGCATTTTGACGGCTTACCATACATGGAATGAGTTTATGTTTGCGATTATTTTCATAGATGATGAGAATTTGCGGACCATTCCAGCCGGGCTGATGCAGTTCAGAGACGCGCTACAGACAGACTGGGGCGTCCTGCTGGCGGGGTTAACGATTTCAGCCGCGCCGATTATTATTCTATTTTTGTTGATGCAGAAATATTTTGTCCGCGGAATTGCAAGCGGCAGTGTAAAAGGATAAAGGAGGAAGCGCTATGAAATTGATTGCGGTTGGAGATAATGTTGTAGATTATTATCAGGACCAAGAAACATTCTACCCGGGAGGAAATGCCTTAAACGTCGCCGTGCTTGCCAAACGGCTCGGGCATGAGTCTTCCTATATCGGAATCGTCGGCAATGACGAAGCCGCGGCACATCTGTTGAACGTTCTCAAGCTGGAGCAGGTCAATGCAGATTATATCCGCCAGGCGCACGGAGAAAACGGGATGGCGATTGTCACCCTTGATGAACAGGGGGACCGCATTTTTGTCAGATCAAATAAAGGCGGCATTCAGTCCCGGCTTCGCCTCGCGTTTCAGGAGAAAGATGTATCTTTTATCAGCGGGCATGATCTGCTGCATACGAGCGTGTACAGCAGGCTTGAGAACGATCTTCCCCAGCTGTGCGGGCTGGTCCCGGTCTCATTTGATTTTTCAACCAATCGGGAGGATGATTATTTGAGGAGGGTCTGTCCTTATGTGACGTATGCGTTTTTTTCAGGAAGCGATTTGAGTGAGTCGGAATGCGGTGAGCTTGCCAAAACAGCTCATGGGTACGGAGCCAAAATGGTTTGTATGACCCGAGGGGGCCAAGGAGCAATGCTGTCTGCGGGTGATCGAATCTATCATCAGCCGATTGTGGAAGCTGATATAATAGATACACTTGGAGCGGGAGATTCTTTTATAGCAGGCTTTTTGACTGCCTTTTGGGTGAAGCAGGATATAACGTATGCTTTGCGCCAGGCTGCTGAAACGGCTGCGAAAACATGCGGTGTGTACGGAGCTTTCGGCTATGGCTATCCTTATCGCCTGGAGGACGGGGGAAGCAGTGAAAAAACGAGAATACTATAAGCAGTGTCTCGTTTTTTATGCCTGTTATGTGTAGGGGCTGTTGATGGTAAAAGTGACACGGTTTGTGTGCATCAAAAACAATGAACAATAGATTGGCTGGTCGTTTGATGTAAAAGCCGTTTTATCAATTTCAAACAGCGCATCCCCGATATCACAATCCAGGTATTTGCTTTCCTCCTGTTGGGCATATACAACGTTTAATAGCTTCGTATTGTGCGTGGGTACAACTTTGTATTGCTGTTTCAAAATATCATGCATGGAGACGCCGTCAGCAATAAAGGTATCAATGCCGGGAAACAAATCAAGCGGATAATGCGTCACTTCAAAGGTGAGAGGCTGATCATCATTATATAAAATCCGTTTTAATTCAACGACAGGGCTCTCGGGATGGATTTGAAGCTTTTCTGCGATGGGTTTTGACGCTGGAATGATGTCATGGGACAGCACATGATGCTTCGGTTTTTTGCCGGTTGATTCCATAAATTCCGAGTAGCCGTTTACAGCGATCAGCTCTCGTTTTAATTTAGGGCTTTTAACGAACGTTCCCTTTCCCTGCTGCCTGATCAGATAGCCTTCTTCGACTAAATCGAGAATGGCTTTCCTGACGGTGATGCGGCTGACGTTATACTTGGTGCAAAGCTCGTTTTCGGTAGGCAGCTTGGCGGTTGGGGAATACACGCCCTTTTTGATGTCATCAGTGATGATTTGTTTTAGCTGAATGTATAAAGGTGTAGAACTTCCGTTGTTTAACAAAGGGTAGCCTCCTTTTAACCTATTATTTATATTATAATGTATTATGACGTTATAATACAAATTTACATTTTTTATTTTAGAAATATAGCAAAAATGGGAATCGATTACTCTAAAAATAACAGAAAGACCAAGTTGTTTCCAGTGACGAAATAACGGGTCAAAAGATAGGGGGACTTTTCTGATGGCTTCATTAACATTTGAACACGTCAAAAAATCATATCACTCACAATTAACCGTGAAGGACTTTGATTTAGATGTAAAGGATAAGGAGCTTTTGGTGCTGGTGGGGCCGTCAGGATGCGGAAAATCAACAACGCTGCGGATGGTGGCTGGATTAGAAAGCATTTCTGAAGGAAATCTTCTTATTGATGGGGAGCGGGTCAATGATCTTCCGCCGAAAGAACGTGATATTGCGATGGTATTCCAGAACTATGCGCTTTATCCGCATATGACGGTTTTTGATAATATGGCGTTTGGATTAAAGCTCAGAAAGATGGCGAAACAGGAAATTGCCGAGCGGGTTCATGCGGCAGCTAGAATTTTAGAAATTGAACATTTGCTGAAGAGAAAACCGAAGGCGCTCTCCGGCGGGCAGCGGCAAAGGGTGGCGCTTGGCAGGTCGATTGTGAGGGAGCCGAAGGTCTTTTTAATGGACGAGCCGCTTTCTAATCTGGATGCAAAACTAAGAGTGACGATGCGGACAGAAATCAGCAAGCTGCACCAGCGATTAGAGGCAACGATCATTTATGTCACGCATGACCAGACCGAAGCAATGACAATGGGAGATCGGATTGTCGTCATGAATGAAGGGGAAATTCAGCAAGTGGCGAAACCTCATGACATTTATCATTACCCGGCCAATTTGTTTGTCGCAGGCTTCATTGGCTCTCCTGGGATGAACTTTTTGAAAGGGATCATAGAACAGCAGCATGGCGAGCTGTTTTTCACAAATTCTTCGATCCGGCTTCATATTCCTGAAGAAAAAGCAAAGCGGCTGAAGGAAAAGGGATATGCCGGAGAACAGATGATTGCCGGTGTACGGCCGGAGCACATCACACAAATGACAGGAAATGACCAGTTGTTTGATTCAGTGTTTCAAGCGAACGTGGAAGTGAATGAAAATCTGGGCTCGGAGCTCATAGCGCATGTCATGGCTGGGGACGAGCGGCTCAAGGTCCGTCTGGACGGAAACACGCGAATCGATGCAGGCGATTCAATCCAGCTCTCAGTGAAAATGGACCACGTCGTCTTTTTCGATGCGGAAACGGAAGAGGCTGTGTATTAGAAAAAGGTGCTCCCAAAAAGGAGCACCTTTTTCTTACGGCCAAATCTCGTCCGCCCATTCAGGGTGGTCGATAAATGGATTGCGGTTGTGCTGATATTTTTCATAAATGATTTCATTTCTTTTCCGCTCGCGGTCGTCAACCGGATCCTGCTTATTCCATTCGAGCAGGACAGATTGTTTGCCATGATAAGGAGCTGAGCCGTTGCCTGTCTTATCATTAAGCTCAAGATCAGGATAGCCGTTATCACCCTCGTAACGGACAGCCATGTAAAACAGCATGCGGGCAACATCGCCTTTCACATCATCGCGGGGCTCCCATGAATCGCCGTCATAATAATTTCCGGGTGCCTTCGCATATTCAGTGCCGCCATTGTCAAAATCCATATTTCCTCTGGCGCTGTTCACTTGAACATCAGCCGGGCGCAAATGATGAATATCAGTACCAGGTCCCTTGCTCGTACCAAAATCGCCATGGGATTTCGCCCAGACGTGCTCGCGGTTCCAATCGCCGACATTCCCGCCGTTCAGGTTTTTGGACCGCGATTCTTTCGTATAGAGCAGGATGACGTTATTCGGATTTCTCGGATCTTCATCCGTTTCTTTCAGCGCGTTCCACACTTCGCTGTAGGACAGCATCGTGTGTCCGCTGATAATACGGTGCAGGGTGCTTTTTAGCGAGTCTCCTGTTTTACCTTCAGCCCCTTCATAATAGGTATCTGTGTCAGCATAGGGTGCAGCGGGGGCGGCTAATGAGAGAAGGCTTCCTGTTCCTGAAGGGGAAGACGCCAATCGGTCATTAAGGCTTAATGCGGTTTGCGCGCTTGCTGAAGCTGCCGGCGCAAGCCATCCGGAAATCAGTAATACACAGACGAGCGGCAGAAACCATGCTTTTTTTGTCATCACTTGCCCTCCTTTTATCAGATCATGTCTATTATCTAAAATTGAAATAAAGGATAGAAGTGTCATTTTGTATATTTTTCATTAAAATTGTAAATTAGTCCCTTTGGAGGAGGCGGAAATCTCCTGTTCCTATATCTTTAGGTCCTGTTTTTTGCGAGCTGCCGGCATTTCCGTTTTCATCTGTTCCGCAAACATCGCCTCTCCGGCAAGCTGAGCTTGTTCATATAAAAGGCATTTTGACCCTCTCTTTCGCTCTTGCTGGCTCTCTTCCTTACCGTGTTTTCTTTTGAGCTTTACATAAAAATAGTTGTGACATATAGGGTGAATCTGGTTGCTGGATAGATACTGTGACCAAAAAATAAACGTTTTTTTGGTTAATATGCCAATGAACTATCATGTTCCTCCTTCTATAATGAAGTCACTATAACGGCCAGAGGGGGGAGTACATGGGAAAGCAGAAGCTTTCAGTAAAAAACAGCATCACAGATTATATTGAATGGCTCGCCCAATACGGTGCGTCCACGGACGGCGGCGTAACGAGGCTTTTATACACAAAAGAGTGGATGGACGCACAGCTTGCAGTGAAAACAGAAATGTCTTCTTTCGGGCTTGACACAAGATTCGACGATGTCGGGAATGTGTTTGGAAGGCTTTCGGGCACCCAGTCTCCGGATGAAGTCATTGTAACCGGTTCACATATCGATACTGTCATCAATGGGGGAAAATACGACGGCGCCTATGGTGTTCTGGCGGCAATGCTTGCGATAAAGCGGCTCAAAGAGACATATGGAGCGCCGAAAAAAACACTCGAAGCGGTATCCTTATGTGAGGAGGAGGGCAGCCGTTTTCCAATGACCTATTGGGGATCAGGGAATATGACGGGTGTTTTTTCATTACAGGATGGAGCAGAGCCAAGAGACGAATCAGGAGTCTCGCTGCAACATGCGATGCATAAGAACGGTTTTGGCAAAGGTGTGTTTCAGGCAGCATATCGGACAGATATCAGCGCTTTTGTTGAGCTCCACATTGAACAGGGACAGACATTGGAAATGTCAGGACGGGATCTCGGGATTGTGACAAGCATTGCGGGGCAAAGGCGATATCTCGTTACACTGGATGGGGAATGCAATCACGCGGGAACCACCTCTATGAAATGGCGCAAGGACCCGCTCGCAGCCAGCAGCCGTATCATTCATGAACTGCTGCTGCGGTCGGAGGAGCTGCCGGATGAGCTCCGTCTGACATGCGGAAAAATAACGGCAGAGCCCAATGTAGCCAATGTCATACCGGGCCGCGTCCAGTTTTCAATCGATATTCGCCATCAGCATCAGCATGTGCTGGAGCAGTTTCATCAAGACATGGTTGCTTTGATCAACGGCATTTGCCTACAAAAAGGAATTCGCGCCGTGATTGATGAATATATGCGGATAGAGCCTGTGCCGATGGACGAAAGGCTGAAGGCTGCGGCTTTTGAAACAGCATTAGAAAACGGCTTCAGCTGTGAGGAAATGGTGAGCGGAGCAGGGCATGACGCGCAAATGATCGGAAGGCGCTATCCTGCTTGTATGCTGTTTGTGCCAAGCCGAGGCGGCGTCAGCCACTCACCGAAGGAATATACGTCAGCCAGACAGCTTGAGATCGGCGTCCGCGCACTGACTGATTTATTATACAAACTGGCTTACTGATAAAGGAGGAATGGCTGTGTCAGGCAGAAGAGAATTATGCACCCCGTTAAGAACGATTATGACGCCAGGGCCTGTTGAGGTTGATCCGCGTGTATTAAGAGTAATGAGCACCCCGGTTGTCGGCCAATTTGATCCGGCGTTTACAGGTATTATGAATGAAACGATGGAGATGCTTCGGGAGCTGTTCCAAACAAAAAACCGCTGGGCATACCCGATTGACGGCACTTCAAGGGCGGGAATTGAAGCAGTGCTGGCTAGTGTCATAGAGCCGGAAGATGATGTGCTCATTCCCATTTACGGCCGTTTCGGTTATTTGCTGACTGAAATCGCCGAGCGATATGGGGCAAATGTTCATATGCTTGAGGGCGAATGGGGAACGGTTTTTGACCCGGAGGACATCATACGGGAGATAAAAAAAGTGAAGCCGAAAATTGTGGCAATGGTGCATGGAGAAACATCGACAGGACGGATTCACCCGCTGAAAGCCATCGGCCAAGCCTGCCGCACCGAGGATGCATTGTTTATCGTCGATGCAGTCGCAACGATTGGGGGCTGCGAGGTTAAAGTCGATGAATGGAAGATTGACGCTGCCATCGGCGGGACGCAAAAATGTTTGTCTGTGCCTTCAGGAATGGCGCCGATTACATATAATGAGCGGGTGGCGGACGTGATTGCAGCTCGCAAAAAGGTGGAGCGGGGGATTGCGTCACAAGCTGACAGGGAAGCGCTTTCGGGAAATCGGCCAATCACAAGCAACTACTTTGATTTGAGCCAGCTTGAGGATTATTGGAGCGAAAGACGGCTCAATCATCATACAGAAGCGACGACGATGCTGTACGCCTTACGTGAGGGAGTCAGACTGGTGCTTGAAGAAGGCCTTGAGGCGCGTTTTGAGCGGCATCGGCACCATGAAGCCGCATTAGCAGCAGGGATAAAGGCAATGGGGCTAAGATTGTTTGGAGATGACAGCTGCAAAATGCCTGTTGTCACCTGTGTCGAAATTCCCGGCGGCATTGACGGCGAGTCTGTCCGTGGCATGCTGCTGGCACAATTCGGTATTGAAATCGCCAGCTCATTCGGCCCGCTCGCAGGGAAGATCTGGAGAATCGGCACGATGGGGTACAGCTGCAGAAAAGAAAACGTGCTATTCGTGCTTGCCGGGTTAGAGGCTGTGCTTCTCAGACATAACGCAGGAATCGAAGCAGGAAAAGCGCTCCAAGCAGCGCTGGATGTGTATGAAAACGCTGGCCGCCAGGCGGCGGTGTAAAGAAAAGCTTGCGGAACTCCGCAAGCTTTTTAGATATGATTTCATGCTTTCTCCAATCTGATTTTCTTCGTTTGACTCTTTTTACAAATCCTCTTTCTATGTGTTTTATTTTCTGACAAATCATGAGTCATTTTTTCTTCCATCGTCTATTCTTTATACAAGTTACCTATAAAATCACGCTGAATTAGTTGTTTTTTTCGAGAGGAGGATGCGGCATTGGGGAATTTTCACACGGTGTTAGATGCGCTCCTGGAAGACCAGGAGGAGGCTGTGCTGGCGACCATTGTTCAAGTTGAAGGCTCCGCGTATCGAAAAGCAGGCGCCTCTATGCTCTTTAAGAAAAATGGCAGACGGATTGGCTTGCTGAGCGGCGGGTGTGTGGAAGAAGATGTATTCCAAAGAATCAGTGCGCTGGGCGATCAGCTCACACCAACGCTGATTCCCTACGACATGAGGTCGGAGGACGATCTTTCTTGGGGCATGGGAGCCGGGTGCAATGGCATTATTCATGTTCATGCGGAGCGAATCACTCAGGAAAAAAGGCGGCACTATGAGAAAGTGAGGGATTGCCTTCATTCAGGCAAAGCTGTCACTTCCGTTACAAAGATTGGATCCTCCCATTATTTATTTCTGACGGAGAACGGGCATTTTGGCAACTGGCCGGACGCGCCTCTGCAAGCTATTCAACGTACTGTTTCAACGCTTCATTTACCGCATTTCGATCCACCCACTAACATGTTTATTCAGCGAATTGAACCGAAGCCGCGCCTCATTCTGTTTGGGGCGGGACCGGATACTGTACCGCTGGCCAATTTGGCGGCTGACACAGGGTTTTCTGTTATCGTGACGGATTGGCGGCCCGCTTATTGTACATCGTCTCTTTTTCCAAAAGCGGATCAGCTGATCACCGCTTTTCCGGAACAAATGCTTAGCGAATTTCAATTTTTTCCGCATGATGCAGCTGTTGTGGCAACCCATCATTATCAGCACGATCAAACAATCATCAACTTCTTATTTTCTCAAAACCTCCATTATATTGGACTGTTGGGTTCGGCAAACCGCACGAAACGGCTGCTGAACGGAAAACATCCTCCGTCTCACTTTTACAGTCCGGTCGGGCTGAAAATCGGTGCGGAAGGTCCAGAGGAAATTGCGGTAAGTGTAGTTGCAGAAATCATTCAAACAAGAAAACGGATAGCGGTTGTATGAGAAGCCCCTATCTGATCGGCGTGTTTCTCGCTGCCGGCAAAAGCAGAAGAATGGGTCAAAACAAGCTGACTTTGCCGCTAAAAGGAGAAAACATAGGCTCACTTTCCTTGAAAACTGCTCTGTCGTCCCGCCTTGATCACGTGCTGGTCGTCGAGCGGACAGAACATGCCTCCCTTGAGTGGATAGGAGCGCCGTATCACGCTCCGCCTTTTCAAAAACGCTGGAGCCTGCACGTTTGCCAAGATGCAGAACAGGGTCAGGGGCATTCAGTCAGCAGCGGGGTGAGAAAAGCAGAAAGCATGGGGGCGGACGGCGTTGTCATTTTGTTAGCCGACCAGCCTCAGCTTTCCGTCGATCATCTCAATGCCCTTGTGGCTCTGGCTCCTGAGTCATTTGCCGTGTCATCGTTTTTAGGGGCGTTCACCCCGCCAATCTACTTCTCGTCGGCTTGTTTTCCTTATGTAAAGGGGTTAACGGGAGATGAAGGGGCTCGCAGGCTCCTGAAAAGCGGACAGCTTGGAGCAGGAGCGGTTTTGGAGGCAAAGGATAGCGGTGAGTTGGACGATATTGATACACCCGAGGAATATGACATGGTAAGGAGGGCGATGGCTTGAACGGCCAGGTGACAAAAGCAAGGGTGAATATTCAATTATGGAGGCCGACAGCGCTTGATGAGGCCTATACGCTTTTAGAGAAGCTTGCTCCGGATGTGTGTGCTGCATCGGGAAGCACGCTGCTTCAGCTTCAGTGGGACAAAGGAACTCTGCCGAAACAGCACCTTGTCAGCCTTGAAGGGATTGACGAGATGCGAGGGATCAGCGCCAGTGACACCCACGTGTCGATCGGGGCGCTCACATCACTGAATGAATGCAGAAAGAACCCTTTGATCAAGAGAGCGCTTAGCTGTTTCAGTGACGCTGCTTCCGCTGTCGCTGCACCGGGGATTCGCAGCCGTGCCACGATTGGCGGCAACATAGCGAGTAAAATTGGTGATTTCATTCCGCTTCTGCTTGTGCTTGATGCTGATCTTATCGTATATCAAAAGAAGCTAATCAGGCTGCCGCTTGGCGCTTGGCTCAGTGAGGAAGACTTTAGAACGGCTATCGTTACGCGTGTCATCATCCCGCGGGCGGAGGGAGAGCGTGTATTTTATCACAAGCTTGGAAGGCGCCAGGCTTTTACAGGAGCGGCTGCTGTTGCAGCTGGACGTTTTTTGAAAGACGGCGGCATTCGCCTCGCCGCTGGCCATGCCGATATCACTCCTAGGAGATTATTGGACAGCGAAGCGAAATGGATGGCACCAGGGTGGGACTCGCATGAGCTGTACAAAACACTTATCCATGAGCTGCCGTTTTCCTCAGATGCTTTTATGTCAGCGGCATACAGAAAAAAAGCCGCTGCCAACGTCATCATGGCAGAGCTGATGGCTGAGGGAGGGGAATAAATGATCATCAACAAACCGTCAAGAGTCAGGCCGGATGGAAGGGATAAGGTCACAGGGGAATTGAAATATATGACCGATCTCAGCTTTCCGAGAATGCTGTATGGCAAGGTGCTGAGAAGTGCTTATCCTCATGCAGAGATTGTGTCGGTTTGCACCATAAAAGCTGAGAAAATGGAAGGCGTGCAAGCCGTCGTCACACATAAAGACGTTCCCGGCTTAAACCGATTTGGCATTGTCATCCCTGATCAGCCGGTTTTATGTGAGGACAGGGTGCGGTATGTCGGGGATGCGATCGCCGCAGTTGCTGCGGAAACGGAAGAAATCGCGGAAGCGGCGCTGGAGCTGATTCGAGTTGAGTATAAAGAGCTGGAAGTCATGGATTCACCAGAAAAAGCGATTCGGCCGAATGCGCAAAGACTGCATGAGGACGGGAATATCCTGCACCGCGCATTTTTTTCAAACGGCGATGTGGAAGAAGGGTTTCAAGCATCTGACACAGTCCTTGAAGAAACCTATGAGCTGCCGCGGCAGATGCATACGTATATGGAAACGGAGGGAGGCGTAGCCGTTCCGGAAGACGACGGGGGTTTTACGATGTATGCAGGAACCCAGCACGGCTATAAAGACCGTTTCCAGCTTGCCCGTATTTTTGATATTCCTGAAGAGAAGATCAGAATTGTGTCAAGTCCGATGGGCGGCTCGTTCGGAGGGAAGGATGAGCTGAATATTCAGCCGTATGCCGCGCTTTTGGCCCTGAAAAGCGGACGCCCTGTCAAAATCCATCAGACACGAAAGGAATCTGTACGTTCTGGCATTAAGCGCCATCCGATGAAGATTACGATAAAAACGGGTGCGGATCATTCGGGAAATCTATTGGCGCATGACGTGAAAATTGTGGCGGACACAGGCGCATATGCTACGCTCGGACCGGCTGTTCTTGATTTTTCTGTCGAGCATGCCGCGGGGCCGTACCGTATTCCGAATATCCGGACTGAAGGAATATCAGTATTTACGAACAACGGGGTGGCGGGGGAATTTCGGGGCTTTGGCGGCAACCAAATCACATTTGCACTCGAAACCCATCTCGATCGTCTCAGCGGCATGCTCGGCATCGACCCGCTCGAGCTGAGAAGAAAAAATATCAGAAAACCGCATGACTTGGGGTCTCTTGAGCATCGGATTGCACCGACTGACGGAGCGGCACAGGTGTTGAATGCCATATCTAAATCTCCCATTCTTACAAGAACTAGCCGGAACTGCGGGTACCTGCAAAGAGGCACGGGAGCGGCAATTACAATGCACGGCGGCGGGCTGGGGTTTGGCCGAATGGATGCGGCAGGAGGCCGTTTGTCTCTTTCGAGTGAAGGCAAAATCACAGCATCATTTGGATTTGAAGAATGCGGACAGGGGATTCTAGCAGCGATTGAACAGATTGTCATGGAGGAGCTGGGTTGTGCCGCAGAGGATATTTCCATTGTTATTGGGGATACCGCAAAAGTGCCGAAGTCAGGCTCCTCCACAGCATCCCGCGGCACAAGCATGGTGTGGCACGCGATCCAGCGTTTGAAGAAGCCGTTTCTATCTCAGTTGAAAAAACGGGCGGCAGAATGGAACGGCTGTTCAGCGGAAAACCTTATTCCCGGCGCTGCAGGCTTGCGTGACAAAAACACAAAGGCGCTCGTGGTGACGTATCAGGAGCTGGCTGAAAAAGGCCCTTTGGCAGAGGAAACGGCCTTTGACTTTCCAACAACGCCTGATCCTGTGGTGGGCGGCCATTTCCTCTACTCATTTGGAGCGGCTGCCGTTGAGGTGGAGGTAGATCTGTTAACAGGCGATGTCAAATTGATAGATTGTGAGCACGCTATTGCGGCAGGTCCGGTTGTCAGTCCGCAGGGATATCGAGGTCAAATTGAAGGCGGCGCTGCCATGGCACTCGGCTACACACTGATGGAGGAAGCGAAAATGACGGACGGCCGTTATGCCGCAGAAAATCTAGATCACTATTTGATCCCTGGAGTCAAAGACGTTCCTAACATGAAGGTGATCGCAATAGAAGAACTAATGAAGGGTGATGCATATGGACCACGCGGTGTTGGCGAAATTGGAACGATCGCCATCACTCCGGCGATTGTAAAGGCAGTACATGATGCGGTCGGATGCTGGATAAACAAGCTGCCAATTTCAAGAGAAGAGCTGCTTGAAGCGATAGACAGAAAGGGGCTGAAGCAATGGACGTAAAAGAGGCTGGGCCATTTCCTGTAAAAAAGGAACAGTTCCGGATGACCGTGAATGGGCAGGAGTGGGAGGTTGCTGCCATTCCTACGACACATCTGAGTGACTTGCTTAGAAAGGAATTTCAGCTGACCGGGACAAAGGTGTCCTGCGGAATCGGCCGCTGCGGAGCCTGCTCTATTTTAATCGACGGAAAACTGGCCAATGCGTGTATGACCATGGCTTATCAAGTGGACGGCCACTCCATTACAACAATCGAGGGCGTACAACAAGAGGAACTGGATATCTGCCAAACCGCTTTTCTGGAAGAAGGAGGCTTCCAATGCGGCTACTGTACCCCAGGAATGATAATTGCGCTTAAAGCACTGTTTCGGGAAACCCCTCAACCTTCTGACAAAGATATAGAAGAAGGGCTGGCGGGGAACTTGTGCCGGTGTACCGGGTATGGCGGGATTATGCGGTCAGCTTGCAGGATTAGAAGAGAGTTGAACGGGGGTAGTCTGGAGTCCGGCTTTTAAGAGCCGGACTTTTTTAGCCTCAGTCAGACAGCGCGATCAAGACGCAGAAGCGTTGTGGGAAAACACACGATAAATCTCGTAGAACTTGACAGCTTCTGGATTAGAAAATGATTAGTGAATCACATAGCAAAGACGCCATAAAAACTTCTTATGGCGTCTGTCGGACAGGGAGGTGTTGGATACGGCGGAGGCAAGGAAAGTTAAACTTAATAATTAAAGATAGCTGCTCCAACAATGATCAACAAAATGAATAGCACCACGATCAAAGCGAAGGAGCTCCCGAAACCGTTTGAGTAACCAGAGTTTCCACTGTATCCACCAGAATTGTAGAATCCCATAATGTCACCTCCTTTAGTGGAGATAGTATAAGATATGCCAAACGATCATTTTCGACATAGATTTAAGTCTAAAAAAGAAAAAATGAATATTTTGTCTAAAGGTGTAAGAGAGAACGCATTATCAAAACGATTAAAACCGCAGCAATTGTCTTCAAAGTATTTTTTCGTTATAGGATTAGAAAAGGGAGCTTCGCTGCTAAGAGCTGACTTATTAGTTTGAAACCTCAATATTTATAAATGAAAGGACTACAGGATATTTTTCTCGTAGGCAATTATCCTGAAAAATATTGGTGAATGTTTATTCAAGCTGTTGTTTCACTAAGCGTGGGATCACTGCAAGTACTGTCCTAGGATTAAAAGTTTATTGAAGTGCAAATAGAAGCCCGCCTTACCGGCGGGCTTTCTTCTTAACTCCCCCTATACACCTGATAACCAAACGGCGACAGCAAGAGCGGGATATGATAATGTGCATCTGGATCTGCAAGCTGAAAACGGACGGTGACGATGGTTAAAAACGGCTGGTCGATCGTATTCACGTTTTTATTCGCAAAATAGTCTCCTGCATGAAATTCCATCACATACTCTCCGGAAACCAGCTCTTCACCAGCCAGCAGAGGGACATTGGCTCTGCCGTCATTGTTAGTGTAAACCTCTTTCAAAATACTTTCGCCCAGCCGCTTCACTTCAATTTTTACGTTCGCCGCTGGTTTGCCGCTGGTTAAATCTAAAATATGGGTTGTCAGTTTTCCCATCAGGCTTTCAGGCTCCGACATTTTTCAGCGGCTTTCTGTTTTTCTTTCTCGGCGTCTTCTCTTGTCACGGTAAAATGTTGGAAACCGTATGGCGGGCGCGGTTCGGTGTAGACTTTTCCTTTGGACCCTGGGATCTCTACAACGACTGTATCCCATGTGTGGTTTTGAGATTGGAAGCTGACATCAGTGAGCTGCGGGAATGTCGTTAATATTCTGCAGCCGATATGATAGATTAAGTTTTGGATTGAAGGGGTTTCGAGTTCGTGAAAAACGGTGCTCGCCAAGTCACGAACTTGCTCAGCCGCGACGTAGCGGGCGGGATCGGTAGCACGTGCGTCATCTGTGTTTTCATACTGCCAGCTGATGTTTAAATAGATAAACAGCGGGCGGTTGCCGTCCTCCGGGAGCGTCGTATATTCGTCCTGAATAAAGCCAACGAAGGAGTTGCCGCTCACCTTGACGAGCTGAAGATCCATGATTTCGCTGTATTGCTCTGTAATCGTTATGGTATTCCCGCTTCGTTCTGCTTTCAGCACAGAGCGGCTTCGTTCATTACGCGATCTTCTGAAGACGAGGCGGCTTGTGCTGAGCTCTTTCTCCTCGTATGCAGGCATTGCTTCAAACGGAATGTCTTCGCCAGTCAGAGTGATCTTGTCCATATGAGAATAGGTATCTAAAAATCGGTGAGCTACATAGTGTAGGAACCCCTCGGTTGTCGTTCCTTCATAGGATGCGAGATGGCGCTGGATAAAGTTTTTCATTGAATCCGTTGCCACGACGAGAGTATTGTCTCCGTCTGTAAATGATGGCAGGAAGGCTTCTCCGCCAATTTCGCATGTCACATCAACGCCGACAACGGTATTGCTTCTCCCGGCAAAAGATGATTCTGGGATTTGCTTCACTCCAGTGAGCGGTTTTAAAAACGTTCGGTATGCAAATACATTTCCTTTGCCATAAGACATGGTTCTTTTCATTTGCGTCTCTCCTTTTTCAGTGATGATGTCAGCCAGACGAAAGCGGGCAATTCGGTAAATTTCTATAAGGGCCTGCTGGAACTCCGTTTCTCGTTCGCTCTCAAGCCTTGCCAGCAGGGCTTGGTGAATGTCCTGTTTCGTCTTTCCCTTCACCGCTAAAATAAAAGGAAAGCCGAAGCGATCATAATAGTGTTCATTCAGCATGAGAAACTCCTCGTATTCCTGCTGTTCTAATTTGCTGAGCCCCGCGTTCTGCTGCTCTCGTACCGAGTCATCGCTCATTGTTTTCTTTGTTCCGAGCCGGGGATGCTTTTTGATTAAATCAAGCTGTGTCTCGCGATCCGCGGCTTTTACTATGCCAGTCATTTTGCGGTGAAGATCAGAAAGGGACGAAAACGGCCGTAGTGCTGCGGATCTCTCCGCAATCCATGAAGAGTGTTCAAAAATAGAACCAAGTGTGCCTGTCAGTGTTTGTGTGTCCATTTGGTTCAGGTCATCCATTGTGAACATTGGCATCTTCCTTTACGTTTTTATGTCTGCGCCATTCGGCTGTTTGGTTTGAAAAAAAGCGTGCAGTGCAATGGCCGTCAAACTGCCGATCACAATTCCGCTTCCTGCCAAGACAGAGGCCGCGCCCGGAAGAGATGAAAACAACGCGGGAACTGTTGTAGCGCCAAGCCCCAAGCTGACGGAAGAGGCGATAATCAGCAAGTTGCCTTGCGAATCAAGGTCAACGCTGGATAGCATTTTGATCCCGTAAGAAATGACCATGCCGAACATGACGATCATTGCGCCGCCGAGAACTGGGGTGGGGATCACTGTTGTCAGGGCCGCTGCTTTTGGAACCAGCCCGATCGCGACCAGTATGATTCCTGTGATGGCGATGACGTTGACACTTTTCATCTTTGAGAGCTGAACGATGCCGACATTCTGCGAGAAAGCTGTATAGGGAAACGCGTTAAATAAGCCGCCCAGCAAAATCGCAAGGCCTTCTGCCCGGTAGCCCTTTTCCAGATCCTTCTCCGACAGCCTGCGGTTTGTGATATCAGCGAGGGCAAAATAAACGCCTGTCGATTCAACGAGGCTGACAATCGCAACGAGAAGCATCGTGACAACAGCCGGCAGCTCAAAGGTTGGCGGTCCGAAATAAAACAGAGACGGAACATGAAGCCAAGACGCTTCCAAGACCTCAGAAAAATCGACCTTTCCCATCAAATATGCAGCCGTTGTTCCTGCGATAAGACCGAGTAAAATCGCTATGGAGCGGATAAAGCCTTTAAAGAAATAAAATAGCAATAAGATAAAAGCTGTGACGCCAAACCCGAGGAGCACGTTGTCGAGTGAGCCGAATTCTTTGCTTCCTTCACCTCCGGCCAGGTTATTCATTGCCGTTGGAATCAGGCTGATGCCGATGATCATGACGACTGATCCGGTTACAACAGGCGGAAAAAAACGGACAAGCTTCCCGAAGAAGCCCGCGGCTAAGACGACAATCAGTCCTGCGGCGATAATGGCACCATATATCGCTGGGACACCGTAAGTGCTTCCGATGGAAATCATCGGGCCGACTGCGGTAAACGTACATCCGAGCACAACGGGCAGGCCGATGCCGAAATATCGGTTTCTCCAGAGCTGCAAAAGAGTTGCCGCCCCGCACATAAACAAATCAATCGCGATTAAATACGTCAGCTGCCCCGCATTCAGCCCGATCGCCGCTCCGACAATCAGCGGAACGAGAATGGCTCCCGCATACATGGCAAGCATGTGCTGAAGCCCCAGCATCATCAGCTGTAAGGCATTGTGCTGTTCCTTCATCTTTTTTACACCTCTTTTTCTAATGCGAGTGTATGTTCTAATACCGGAAGTTCTGTTTGCTGTGCTGTTAATTCTTTTTTGTCGCGCAAGCTGAAAAATAGATTCAAAAAGATGGCGGTCAGGCTGCCAGTGATGGTGCCGTCACTGACCAGAATCCGGATCGGAGCGGGGAATTCAGCAAAAATCCCGGGGACCGTGCTGGCGCCGATGCCGAGTGCGATTGAGCATGCGATGGTCAGGAGGTGGTATTGATTTTTGAGATCCGCTGTGCTCAGCATTTTGACGCCAGAAGCAATCACCATGCCGAACATGACGACGGTCGCGCCGCCAAGTACAGCAGCAGGAACGGCAGATGCAAGGGCGGCAATCTTCGGAATCAGCCCGAGACAGACAAGGATACAGCCTGCGGTAACGACGATGTTTCTTGTTTTCACTTTGGTCAGCTGCAATAAGCCGGCGTTTTGCGCAAAGGTATTATAAGGAAAGGCATTGAACAGCCCGCCGATGAGAATGGCGATTCCTTCCGCTCGATAGCCTTTGACGAGATCTTTTTCAGTTAAAGGTCTGCCGCATATCTTTCCGATTGCGTAAAAAACGCCGGTTGATTCCACAATAATGACGATTCCGACGATCAGCATCGTTAAGATCGGACCGATTTCAAACGTGGGGGCTCCGAAGTAAAAAGGCTTCGGGATTTGGAAGAACGGTGCTTCTGTAACAGAAGAAAAGCTGACTTTGCCCATGATCGCTGCTGCCGCTGTTCCGGCGGCGATGCCGATCAGAACGGACAGTGTTCGGGCAAATCCTTTGAGAAAGCGGTTGAGGACTAAGATCAGAACAAGGACACCGACAGAGAGAAGAAGGTTTTCGAGCGAACCGTATTCGGGGTTGGCGCTGCCGTTTATTTTTTCGCCGCCAGCCATATTTTTCACACCTGTCGGAACAAGTGAAAGGCCGATCAAGGTCACAACGGTACCTGTTACGACAGGAGGAAATAACACAGTCAGCTTGCCGAAAAAACGCGCAAACAAAAAGATGAACACACCGGCCGCGATGATGGAACCATAAATCGCGTGAATGCCGTAAGTGCTGCCGATTGCAATCATCGGGGTGACGGCCACAAATGAACTGCCCAGCATGACGGGAAGCCCGATGCCGATGTATGCTCCGCGCAAGGTTTGCAAAAGCGTCGCGACGCCGCATGTTAACAGGTCAATCGCCAATAGGTAGGACAGCTGTTCAGTTGTTACATTCAGCGCCCTGCCGACAAGCAGGGGCACCAAAATCGCACCTGCATACATGGCGAGCACATGCTGCAGGCTAAGCGTAAACACCTTAAACGATCTTTTTTTCACTATAGTCCCTCCCTGTATGTGAACTTTAGTAACATGATATCGTGCCGATCGAGGGGTGTCATTGGATACAGTAGCTGAAAAAGACAGGTGTGATTGCTGAAAGTGACGAAAAATGATTCATTTTGTAAGAAAATGTAACAAACATTAGCTGATCAGCCGCTGCATACGTAAGGCAAGCCGCAAACGCATCGTTGTTTCAGGATCTTTTAAGCTTTTACCCAGAAGCTCTTCGCATTTTTCAAGGCGGTATATGACCGTATTGCGATGAACGTACAGACGCTTTGCCGTCTCTGAAATTTGGCAGTGTGTCTCTAAATAGACGGAAAGCGTATGAAGCAGGCTTTGATCCTCCTGCTGTTTTTCAGCGAGGCTCTGAAGCGTGGAGTTGTAAAATTTCTTCAAATCCTCAACCGGGAGCAAGCGCAGAAGCTCAGGCACATCTTTGGCGTGATACACCTGGATAAATGCGGTGCTTCTTGACAAATGCCCCGATTGCAGAGCATCAGAAGCTTCTGTGAAAGCGTCGGGGACATCAATGAGCTTTTGGCAGATATTGCTGATGCCAAAGGACACGGTTCGTTTAAATTGAGCGCTGACCTGTGTTTGAAACTGTTCTAAAAAGCTGATCACCGAGGCGTGCATTTCACTCCAGCTGTCTGTCGCCTCGATTAGAATAATGCCGACATTTCCTTTCATAAAGAAGTGAGGCGGAAACGGGAAGGCTGATAGTTCACCTTCAAGAAATTCGAATACGCTGTCGGAAGCGAGCTGATTTTCTGTAAAGCTGATTGATTCGTCATTGCGATCGAGTTTGCCGGCAATGCACATGTATTTTTGATCCCAGCGCAGCTTGAATTCTTTCGCCCGGTTTTTGATTTCGTCATCTGAAGAAAAGGACCGCTCAATAAAATTGTTGAAAAACTCATTGCGGGCCCGCCGGCTGAACTGCTTCAGCGCATTTTCCTTCAGCAGTTCAAAGGAAATGACGTTGGCCGCTTGTTCAATCGTGAGGATCAATCCTTTGTCGCCGGCCTGCACCATGTCCGGTATCAGCAGGTAGCCGCAGTTTTTTTCGTGATTATAAATAGGCAGGACAGAATATGTTTTCTGATCTGAGATTGTAGAGAAACAAGTGAAAAATGGCCCGGATACGGTATTCAGGGTGCCTTTCAGCTTTTCGGTCTCAACTGAAATCTGATGAGACGCAGACAGCATTTTGGCATGCTGGTCAAGCAGCAGCACGGGAAGCTGAAGGAGGTCTGACACCTTTTTGAGGAGAGATTGCAGCCCCTTGCCGCTCATAATGTGGTTTGTGAATTTTTTGTGCGCGTAAATGGCTTGCTGCAGCTCGTTAGAACGCATATCGAGAATATGGCTGAGTGTGGCATTCACAATATCGCCGAGTCGGATGTGTTCCGGAAGCTCAATGATCGGAAACGCATATGAATCGGCCAGTTCGATGATTTCCTTCGGGATATCTTCCAGATAGCGCTTTGTTTTAATGCCGAGGCCCGCGCAGCCGCGTTTTGCCATTTGCCGAATCAGTTCAGATAATTGATGCGGGTGATCCTTCAGATGATAGGCGGTGGTGACGAGCAATTCATTCTTATGCAAAAAGTCTGCGATATCCGGAGCGTCCATCATATTGACATGCTGAACCTCTCTTTCCCCTCCTGCTTTTCCAGCGATTAAATTGGCGTTTTCAAAAGCCGGTATTTTCATCACATCAAAAATATTCATAGCGCATTCTCCTTTTCTATAAAAACATTGGTTAAGGTGAATAATTTTCAATAGGAATTCTAGCGGTTTTGCTGATGTAATACGATCATAGTAGCAGTAAACTGTTGAAAATAGAACTGGTTGTGTTACATAAACTGACATGAAAAATCGTCATCCTGACATGGGGGGATCAATATGGCTTACGATATGGTGATAAAAGGTGCGAAGGCAGTTACGCCAGATGGCGTTATAGAAGCTGAGATTGCAGTTCAAAACGGTGTCATTGCCGAGATAGGTTCTGACATTGAAGCAAGCGGGACGGAAATCATCCAGGCAGACGGGAAATACGTGTTTCCTGGTGTGATAGACTGCCATGTTCATTTTAATGAACCGGGCAGGGAGGATTGGGAGGGGTTTGAAACAGGTTCTCAAATGATGGCCGCAGGCGGCTGCACCACCTATTTTGATATGCCGCTCAACTGTATTCCATCAACCGTGACGGCAGAGCATCTTCTCGCAAAAGCTGAGCTAGGCAGGCAAAAATCTGCCGTGGATTTTGCGCTATGGGGCGGCCTTGTGCCAGGCCATATCGAGGACATCCGTCCGATGGCTGAAGCGGGAGCGATCGGGTTTAAAGCGTTTTTATCAAAGTCAGGCACTGATGAGTTCCGCTCTGTTGATGAACGGACATTGCTCAAAGGCATGGCAGAAATCGCGGCTGCAGGAAAAATCCTCGCTCTCCACGCGGAAAGCGACGCGATCACAAGCTACTTGCAGATGGTTTTGGCCAATAAAGGAAAGGTGGACGCGGATGCGTACGCCGCCTCCCGCCCGGAGGAAGCAGAAGTTGAAGCGGTGTATCGCACGATTCAGTATGCGAAGGTGACAGGCTGTCCGGTTCATTTTGTCCATATCAGCACAGCGAAAGCGGTCCGGCTGATCAGAGAGGCGAAACAGGAAGGTCTTGATGTTTCGGTTGAAACATGCCCGCATTATGTCTTGTTCAGCCATGACGATTTACGGCAAAGGGGCTCTGTCGCAAAATGCGCGCCTCCGCTCCGGTTCCGGCAATCAAAAGAGACGCTGATCGAGACGCTCATTGCCGGGGACATTGACATGGTTTCCTCAGACCATTCCCCCTGCCGTCCATCCTTGAAGCGGGAGGATAACATGTTTTTATCATGGGGTGGAATCAGCGGCGGGCAGTTCACTTTATTAGGAATGCTGGAACTGGCGCTTGAGCATCAGATTCCGTTTGAAACCATCGCAGAATGGACAGCGGCGGCCCCTGCAAAACGATTCGGCCTTCAGAAAAAAGGGCGGCTTGAGGCGGGGTGTGATGCAGATTTCGTGCTCGTCAGCATGAAGCCGTATACTGTTACAAGAGAATCGATGTTTGCAAAGCATAAAAAAAGCATTTACGAAGGACATACATTTCCCTGCAGCATTTCGGCCACTTACAGCAAAGGCCGGTGCGTGTACAAAGATGGGGAAAAAATCACTGAAATTGACGGAGCTCTGGTCGTTCCTTCGTAAGCCCGGCGGATTTTACCGCCGGGTTTTTTGATTTCCTCCGTTCTAGTTTTTAAAATCTCATCAACGTGGTATCTTTTTTTAAAGGAGGCGGAGGCAATGGAGCATGTCAAATACATACTTAAGCAATCCTGGTCGCGTCATTCGAGCTCTAAATGGACGGAAGAATGCCCGTCATGCGGCCAATGCGGCGTGACGGCATTGGTGATTCAAGACCATTTCGGCGGCACGATTTTCAAAACAAAAGTCGGTGAGAGCTGGCATTTTTACAACAGCATCAATGGTGTGATGTACGATTTTACGAGTGAGCAGTTTCAGGCGCCTATTGAATATCAGCATATTCCTTCCTCAAGAGAAGAGGCGTTTTTAGATACGAATGAGGAACAATATCAGCATCTTCGTTCTGCATTTTCCCGCCATATGAACAGCATTTCCAAGGAAACCTGAAAACACGTGTGATAAACTGGAAGAGAGGTGAATGAGTGTGATTTATATCGGACTGACGGGGTGGGGGGATCATGACAGCATCTATCCGCCGAAAACGGCCAGCCAGAAAAAATTGCAGGCCTATTCCTCCCATTTTCCGATCGTGGAATTAGACGCGAGCTTTTACGCGATTCAGCCGGCGCGCAATAATGAAAAGTGGGTGAAGGAAACGCCCGAAACCTTCCAATTTATCGTGAAAGCATATCAGGGCATGACAGGGCATCAGCGCGGCGAAATTCCCTTTGACTCAAAAGAGGAGATGTTTGATGCGTTTAAGGTGTCTTTAACGCCATATTTACATAGCAATAAGCTCGCCATGGTGCTGTTTCAATTTCCACCGTGGTTTGACTGCAAGAAGGAGAATGTCGCCTATTTGAGATGGTGCAAGCACCAAATGGGAGATATTCCTTGCGCGCTTGAATTCAGAAACCGTTCCTGGTTCTCGCCGCCATTTTATGAGCAGACGCTTTCATTTATGAAAGCGGAAGGCTGGATTCACAGTGTCTGTGATGAACCGCAAATCGGAGAAGGCAGCGTTCCGACCGTGTTGCGCGCGACCGATGAAAACAAAACGCTCGTCAGGTTTCACGGACGCAACAAGCAGGGCTGGATGAAGCCTGATGGCGGGAAAAACTGGCGGGAGGTCAGGTACTTATACCGCTACAACCAACAGGAGCTGGAGGATTGGAAAAAGCACCTGAATGAATTGCAGCAGCAATGTAAGGATGTTTTTGTCCTGTTCAACAACAATTCCGGCGGTGACGCCGCGGATAATGGCAAGCAGATGCTTGAACTGCTTGATATCGAGTACAGCGGACTTGCTCCGAGACAGCTCGATTTATTTTAGAAAAGAGGTTTTTATTGATGTCGTTTGTGATTTTGGTCGTACTGGGATTAATCGCAGGTACGGTAGGAAGTCTGATCGGGCTTGGCGGCGGAATTGTCATTGTGCCGTCTCTGATGTTTTTAAGCACAGTGACGCAGCTGTTTCAGGATGTGACGCCGCAGGTTGCGATTGGAACTTCGCTTTTGGTCATTATTTTTACGGGTCTTTCTTCAACTTTGGCTTATATTAAATATAAAACCGTTGATTATAAGAGCGGGCTCATTTTCTTTATCGGTTCGGGTCCCGGCAGCATGATCGGGGCTTACGTGTCAAAGCTGTTCGATTCAAACTCGTTTTCCGTTTGGTTTGGCATTTTTATGATTCTGATTTCATTATCCTTAATGCTGAAAGCGAAAGCCCGGCCAATCAACAAAGCGCACAAAGGAATTATCCGGACATTTCAGGATGATGCCGGTGAGCCTTATACGTACTCATATCAGGCCTCTGTGGGTATTGCTATTGCCTTTGTTGTCGGTTTTTTAGGCGGACTTTTCGGTATAGGCGGCGGATCACTGATGGTTCCGGCGATGATGCTGTTATTTCTGTTTCCGCCGAAGGTTGCGGTGGCAACGTCCATGTTTATTATTTTCCTATCTTCTATGACAGGGTCTGTTTCACATATGATTTCCGGGCACGTCAATTGGCTGTACGCCCTCGCGCTTGTGCCCGGCGCTTGGTTCGGCGGAAAGCTTGGCGCCGCCATCAACAGAAAAATGCAGACGAAAACGATCGTTATGATCATGCGGATCGTATTGATTTTGATCGGCTGCCAGCTCATTTATGAAGGCATTTTCAGCTGAACGATTAGGGAGAGATATTATGAAGGAGAAGCTCCGCTTATATCATACAAATGATTTGCACAGCCATTTTGAAAATTGGCCGAAAATTGTAGATTATATCGAGCAGAAAAGAAAAGAGCATCAGTCAGACGGCGAGGAGACGCTCGTTTTTGATATTGGCGATCATCTTGATCGTTTTCAATTCGTGACAGAGGCGACATTCGGAAAAGCGAATGTCGATCTCTTAAACCGCCTTCACATTGATGGAGCGGCGATCGGCAATAACGAAGGGATTACGCTTCCGCATGAAGAGCTTGCTGCCTTATATGATCATGCTGAATTTCCTGTCATCGTCTCTAACCTGTTTGATAAAAACGGAAACCGTCCGTCCTGGGCGGTGCCTTACCATATCAAATCATTGAAAAACGGTATGTCCATTGCTTTCTTAGGTGTAACTGTGCCGTATTATCCTGTATATGACAAGCTGGGATGGACAGTAACGGATGCTCTTGAAAGCATAAAGGAAACCATTCTGGATGTGAAAGGGCAGGCTGATATTATCGTTCTGCTGTCACATTTAGGCATTCTTGATGATCAGGCAGTGGCTGAAGCGGTGCCTGAGATTGATGTAATCCTCGAATCACATACCCATCATTTGCTTGAAGATGGACAAGTGGTGAATGGGGTACTGCTGGCCAGCGCCGAGAAATACGGGCATTATGTCGGCTGTGTAGAAATCACGGTGGACAGCGTACAGCGAAGCATCATCAGCAAAACGGCTTCTGTGCAGAACATGGCGGAATGGACAGGAGAATCCGCAGAAACAAAAGCGTTTCTCAATGAAAAAGAACGAGAAGCCGAGGAGAAGCTGTCCGATGCCGTTGCAGAGCTTGCACAAGATGCTGAGGTGAAGTGGTTTGAAGAATCAGAGCTGCCTTTGCTTTTGGCATACGCCTTAAAGGAATGGTGCGAGACGGACATCAGTATGGTCAATTCAGGTGTCATTCTCGGTCCGCTAAAAGCAGGTCCTGTGACAAAGCTGGATCTGCACCGCATCTGTCCGCATCCGATCAACCCGGTGGCTGTCCGCCTGACGGGAGAAGAATTGAAGGAAACCATTGTCCATGCCGCTTCCGAACAAATGGAGCAGCTCCGGATCAAAGGACTTGGCTTCCGCGGAGAAGTGATGGGGAAAATGGTGTATGCCGGCGTTGAGGTAGAAACGAAACGGCTCGATGACGGGATCACCCACGTCACCCGGATCACACTGAACGGGGAAGATATTGAAAAACATAAACAATACTCCGTTGCGGTGCTTGATATGTTTACGCTCGGCAAACTGTTTCCGTTGATTCGCGACGCTGCAGAAAAAGAATATTTTATGCCGGAATTTTTGCGGGATCTGCTTGCTTGGAAGCTTGCACAATAAGGCAGTCAGCCCACAACAAGCTGTGCCCTTCATCATAAAGTGATGAATGAAGGGAGTGGTTGACGTGGTAAACCTGACACCGATCATGATAGAAGGACAGCCTTTTACAGCTGTGACAGTGAAACTTCCCAAAACGAATTTTATGGCCGTCGCCAATGATCACGGATATATTATGTGCGGTGCGCTGGATGTGGCGCTGCTGAATGAAAAATTAAAGGAGCGCGGCATCGTGGCGGGGCGGGCAGTTGGTGTCCGCACCATTGACCAGCTGTTAGACGCACCTTTAGAATCCGTCACGTACGCCGCGGAAGATCTTGGCATTCAAGTCGGCATGAGCGGCAGAGAAGCGCTTTTAAAAATGGTGAAATAAAATAAATTGGCTCCGGCTATTACTATGTCCCCTCTTACAAGCATACATTGTGATATGTAAGGAGGGATTTTCTTGCCAAGATATCGCGGCCCTTTTCGCAAGAGAGGACCTTTGCCTTTCCGTTACGTGATGCTCCTGTCCGTTGTCTTTTTTATCCTGTCAACAACGGTCAGCCTTTGGATGATCAATGGCTCGATCAAACCTGTTTTAATGGACATCGGCGAGATGGAAACGAAGCGTATAGCGACAGAGGTGATCCAGGATTCGATTGAGGACTATATGTCTGACAGTGAAAATATGAAAGATATGTTTCAAATGAATTCTGATGAAAACGGAAACTTAACGACAATCGATTTTAATACACAGGTTGTAAACAGTGTGAAAACAAAAGTGACAAAGCAGCTTCAGGCTCATTTGAAAGAGATGGAAACCCATACCGGACACAGCGGCGCCAGTGAAAACATTATGATCAACATTCCGCTGGGACAGGTAACCGGCAACAGCCTTCTTGGAAACCTCGGGCCGAAAATCCCGATCCGGTTCAATTTAATCGGTGACGCTTTTACAGATGTCAAAACCAAAATCAAGCCGTATGGCATAAATAACGCACTTATTGATATCAGCATCTTTGTCGAAATTAAAGTGAAGGTCATCATTCCATTTGCCAGCAAAACCGCTGTCGTCACAAATAATGTTCCTGTATCGATTAAAGCAGTGCAGGGCGAAGTGCCGCAGTTTTATAATGGAAGCGGCGGCTCGGGTGTTACACCTTCTGTCCAGCTTCCGAGCAGCAAAGAAGACGGTGCCGATTCAAAAAAAGAAAAAAGCAGCAAATAAGCCGCCTGTCGAAGAGGCGGCTTTTTGTTACTTCTTTTTTTGGTATTCATATCGCTCCCACGCCCTCAAATGCGGGTATGGATCAAATGACCATTCGGTTCTTCCGTTATCTTTGTACATGCCATAGTGCAGATGCGGCGGGAACTTCCCGGCGGTTCCCGGCGGGCCGTATCCGGAGCTGCCGACTGATCCGATCACTTGGCCAGGCTCAACGATTTGTCCTGTTTTAATCCCTTTGGCAAACCCATTGAGGTGGGCAAAATAATGATACGTATTGTTAATGTCCCTGATGCCGATTCTCCATCCTCCGAAGCGGTTCCAGCCCTTCATTTCAACTACGCCGTAACATGTGGATTTGACAGGAAGGCCGTAATGGGCAAAGATATCCGTACCTTCATGAATCCGCCTTCCACCGAAGCCGCGGGCATCTCCCCACGTGCTTCGATAGCTGTAATCGGTTCTGATCGGAAGCGGGAATGCATGCTCGCCCAGATCAATATGGCCGTAGGCTTTAAACAGCTTCATGAATTCAGATATGATCCCCACTGTCTGATCACGCCGGTAATAATTCCAAAGCCCGATCCGGATGTTGTCTTCATCTGTGCCATACGACAGTAAGTATTGGCTGAACGTATACAAAATATCTTCATCGTTGCTGACCTCGGCTTTCCCGTCTCCATCGCCATCCATCCCGATTCCGTCAAACACTTTAATGCTTAACGGCGCATCATCTTTCGGATTCGGGTTTTCAGGCCCGCTCCAGATGTCATCGGGTATATAGATGCTGATGATTCCCGCCTTGTCAGGCAGATCTTTCCGGTTGCTCCGCACGTTTTCTTCGTACTGATCAACAGCGGCGAGCGCATACCAAGGGATCTGCGTCACAGCTTCGATTTTATGATATAATTCCATCCGTTTCGACAGCACTGGATCTGAAAGCTTTGTTCCAGACGCAGAAGGCTCAAATGCAAACAAAAGGAGAAGAAGAGCGGATAACAAAACTTTCACAAAATAATCTCCTTTCATATTGAATACACATAGTTTGCGGCAACCCGGCTTAAAAATGTCAGTAATCATCTTCCCTTGTCGAGAAATTTTTCCTATGTTAAAGTGTCTAAAGAAAAGACTTTCTTTAGTTAGAAAAACATTATTTTTGTTGCAGAACTAAAACCTGCACCTTTCTCGTTTTCAGAATGTTTCGTGTCAGAAATTGAGTATATTGGATATTGGAGATGATGGGAATTGGCAAAGAAAGACGAACACCTCAGAAAGCCCGAATGGCTTAAAATTAAATTAAATACAAATGAAAACTATACAGGGCTCAAAAAACTCATGCGGGAAAACAACCTTCATACCGTATGCGAAGAAGCAAAATGTCCGAATATTCATGAATGCTGGGCTGTCAGACGTACAGCGACATTTATGATTTTAGGTTCTGTTTGTACAAGAGCATGCCGTTTCTGTGCTGTCAAAACAGGCCTTCCAACTGAGCTTGACCTGCAAGAGCCGGAACGCGTAGCGGATTCAGTCGCGCTTATGAATCTGAAGCACGCGGTTATTACGGCTGTTGCGCGTGACGATCAGAAAGATGGAGGGGCAGGCATTTTCGCGGAAACTGTCCGTGCGATCCGCAGAAAAAGCCCGTTCACAACAATTGAGGTGCTGCCGTCTGATATGGGCGGAAACTACGATAACCTAAAAACCTTAATGGATACACGCCCAGACATCCTGAATCACAATATCGAAACGGTTCGCCGCCTGACGCCAAGAGTCCGTGCGCGTGCGACGTACGACCGTTCATTGGAATTTTTGCGCCGTGCGAAGGAAATGCAGCCTGACATTCCGACAAAATCAAGTATCATGATCGGGCTCGGCGAAACAAAAGAAGAGATTATTGAAGTAATGGACGACCTCTTGGCGAACAACGTGGATATTATGGCAATCGGCCAATATCTGCAGCCGACGAAGAAACACTTGAAAGTCCAAAAATACTACCATCCTGATGAATTTGCAGAATTAAAAGAAATCGCGATGCAAAAAGGCTTCAGCCATTGTGAAGCCGGTCCGCTTGTCCGTTCCTCTTACCATGCGGATGAACAAGTAAACGAAGCATCTAAAAAGCGTCAAGCCCAAGCATAATGCCAAAACGCCAGATCATCTGGCGTTTTTGTCATTCCTATCGATTTTCATGTCCTGACGCGTTTCTCCATTGGCATTTTCATTCTCTGAGACAGGGCTTCCTTGCGGGGAGGTTTTCATTTCTTGAATCGTCCCCGACATGATCTCTCTGATATCCCTTGAACCAGAGCCGAGATTGCTGTAATTTTCGACGGACTGCATATGGTTTGGATTATCGGAAATATACACGTGATAGTATCGCGGTATCACGGAAGCCGCTGTTTTTTTCACCTGATCGGCGGTCAGCTCCCGGTTTTTAGAATCGGTTTTGTATACGACAAGCGCTTCTCGGTCAGTCACCAATGTCGCAGCATCTTGAATATGGGGGAGCTGAACCGTTAAACTTGATATCATGTGAGCGGTTTCTTTCCGGTTCATCACCGGCGTTTTCTGCTGGTCTCCGTCAAATTGTTCTTTTTGATAGCGGACATAGCCAAATTGTTCGTTCTCATTATGCCTGTTAAAAGCCTCGTTGCGGTCCGACACATGAATGGGTTTGGTTTGATTCTGCGTCTGATTCCGGACATTTTGGGCATTATCCAATCCTGCGCCTCCGCACCCGGATAAAAGTCCGGTCAGCAGGCAGAGGCTGACAGCGGTTCGTTTCATTTATCAATCCCTCCTCATGTGTAGGGTAGCCAAATCGCATGATTTATTCTTTAGCAATTGATGGGGACGGGGCAATGAATTATGATAGGAATGAGTGAAAAAGAGGTGAGATCATGATTCTTATTCAAAATGCCGAATTTGAATTGGTGCACAATTTCAAAGACGGCTTCAACGAAGAGGCTTTTAAAGCCCGCTACTCCGATATATTAAATAAATACGATTATATTGTGGGAGACTGGGGATACGGTCAGTTAAGGCTCAAGGGCTTCTTTGACGACCAGAATCAAAAGGCAACCTTCGAAACGAAAATCAGCACATTAGATGAATATATTTACGAATACTGCAATTTCGGCTGTGCGTATTTTGTCTTGAAACGGATCAGAAAATAAATATACACAAAGGGGATGCTGTCATGTATTTTGTTGACAGAAGCAAAATCGAGAAAACACTAGGGTTCTTCGAGCACCAGCTGGCGCTATTTGACTCACAAACAGACTGGCAGTCTGAAATCGGGGAATTGGCACTTCAGCGTATAGGCCATCTGTTAATCGAATGCATTTTGGATACAGGCAATGATATGATTGACGGCTTTATTATGCGGGACCCGGGCAGCTATGACGACATTATGGATATACTTGTTGATGAGAAAGTTGTCACGGAAAAAGAGGGTGATGAGCTCAAAAAATTGATCGCCTACCGCAAAACGTTGGTTCAACAGTATCTGCTCGCTGACAGCGGCGAGCTTTATAGGCTGATCAAGGCGCATCAAACAGCTCTTCAGGACTTCCCGAAACGGATCAGAAGCTATTTGGAAACAGAGCTAGGACCTGTTTCTGCGTTTAAATAACAATTGGAAAGCCACAGGAGTGTTGGATATGAAAACATATAAAGGGTATTTAATTGATTTAGACGGAACGATGTACAATGGCACGGAAAAAATCGAGGAAGCGTGTGAATTTGTCAGAACGCTGAAAGATCGCGGCGTTCCTTATCTTTTCGTGACAAACAACTCTTCGCGCACACCGAAGCAGGTAGCGGACAAGCTCGTGTCTTTTGATATTCCGGCAACAGAAGAGCAGGTCTTCACGACCAGCATGGCAACTGCCCAGCACATTGCACAGCAGAAAAAAGACGCGTCTGTGTATGTGATTGGGGAGGAAGGAATCCGTCAGGCGATTGAAGAAAATGGCCTGACATTTGGCGGAGAAAACGCGGACTTTGTCGTTGTTGGCATCGACCGTTCCATTACATACGAAAAATTTGCTGTCGGCTGCCTGGCAATCAGAAATGGCGCCCGCTTTATTTCCACTAACGGAGATATTGCGATTCCGACTGAAAGAGGGCTTCTGCCGGGAAACGGCTCACTGACATCGGTGTTAACCGTATCTACAGGTGTACAGCCTGTATTTATCGGCAAGCCGGAATCAATTATTATGGAGCAGGCGATGCGCGTTCTCGGCACAGATGTGTCTGAAACACTCATGGTCGGCGACAACTACGCCACTGATATTATGGCCGGCATTAACGCGGGTATGGATACGCTGCTCGTTCACACAGGCGTAACGAAAAGAGAACATATGACAGACGATATGGAAAAACCGACTCACGCCATTGACTCTCTGACTGAATGGATTCCATACATTTGAAAAAAGGGCGCCCTAAAGGGTGCCCTTATTCTGTATGCCGCGCGCGGTGAGCAAGTCTGCTTGAAGCCGCGGCGGAAATCGCTCCGACGATGTCATCTAAAAAAGTATGGCATTCACCGGTTGATTTATCATTCAATTGTTTAAGGATTCCGGGTTTTTCTTTGTCGATGTAACCGTAGTTCGTAAACCCGATCGATCCGTAAATGTTCACAATGGAAAATGCCAGAACTTCATCTACTCCATATAGGCTTTCATCTATTTCCAGCATCGTTTGCAGCGGTTCAGACAGTTTTTTCTGCTCAGCAAGAACATCCAATTCAATGCCCGTTAAAATCGCGTTTTGCACCTCGCGTTTTGCGAGAACACGATTGACGTTCAGCGTGCATTCATCAATGGTTAAATCCGGATGATATTTTTTCTGCAGAAAAAAGACAAGCTCGGCAATGTCTGATACCTCAACGCCGCGCTCCTTCATCCGTGCTCTTGCTTTAGCTTCCATCTGACTGAATTGTTCGTTTTCTGACATCAGCTTCACCCAATCTTTTTTACTAGTTTATACAAAATGCTTGAGAAGTTTACGACTTTTTCTTGCGCCTTCTTCGGATTAAAATATGTATTCATAATTCCGGCTGTGTATGACTACGATGTGATGAGCCCTAATTCAACAGGCAGGTGATCATGGTGAAAGGTACAATAAAAGAAAAATACGGCATTCACATCAGGCAGCTTTCCATGTACCAGCACACATATCAATGCTTTCAGACGCCTAATTCATACTTTCTGATTGTCCCCGTTTCCCAATTCTCAGATACAGAGCTGGCGGAGCTTTATTACATGAGTCAGTATTTACAAGAACAAAGTGACCCATACGTTTCAGTTTTTATCTTTACAAAAGAAGGTGAGCTGACATTTGAACATGAGGGAAAAACGTACGCTCTGCTGAAGGCGGCCCCCCCTTATTCAAACAGGGCGTTCTCCATTGGAGCGGAGCTGGCGGAATTTCACCGAAAAGGCCGAGGATATCCGTATGAGGTGAAGGCAGCCGGAAGAATCGGCCAGTGGAAGGATCTGTGGGGAAAACGAATTGATCAGCTGGAAGCATTTTGGCAGAGAAAGGTTCAGACCCCTCCGCATGAGCCATTCGATAAAAAAATGATCGAATCATTTCCATATTATTTAGGACTGTCAGAAAACGCGATACAATATTTAGTGGACACTGAACTGGATGACAAGCCCCAAGCCGCTGATTCAGGAACGATATGCCATCAGCGGATGGAAAGGCATACATGGTCACCGGAATCATTGATCAGAATTCCGGCCGATTGGGTGTTTGACCACGCTTCCCGTGATTTGGCTGAATATATGAGGCATACGTATTTGCATCACAGACAAGATTTTAATCAGCAGGGCTTTCTCTTTTTACAGGAATACGAGCAAGTCACACCGCTGTCTTCGTTTTCGAAACGCCTTTTATACAGCCGCCTGCTTTTCCCGCTTCATTATTTTGAAATCGTGGAAAGCTATTACATGTCATCAGAATCAGAAAAGCATTATTTTGAAGAACAGCTTGACTTCATTCTTAATGACTGTGGGCGTTATGAACAATTTCTCAATACAGCGCAGGAATTCATGAATATGAGGGCGCAGAAGCTGTTTGTTCCACGCGTCAGCTGGCTCGGCAAAGGCAGCTCAGGGTGAGGAGAAAATCTGACAAAAATAATTAGAAAATAAAGAATCTTGTCATATCAATGCGTTAAGCGTTTACATTCGCAAAATTCAGCCTAGTGCTGTCTTGTCAAAACAGGAGCGGGCTTATATAATGTTTGTAACTTATATGTCTGCGTTGAGTTAACAATTGTCCTTTTCAAGAGGACAATCAAAAGAAAGGTGGAGTTTTTTTGAAAGCGATTCGTGTAGGGCTTTTAGGTTTAGGTACCGTCGGAAGCGGTGTCGTTAAAATTATTCAAGACCATCAGGATAAGCTTATGCATCAGGTCGGCTGTCCGGTTACGATAAAAAAAGTGCTTGTAAAAGATATAGAGAAAAAGAGAGAAGTAGATTTGCCGAAGGAAGTGCTCACGACAGAAGTGTATGATGTCATTGATGATCCAGATGTTGATGTCGTCATCGAGGTGATCGGCGGCGTTGAACAGACAAAACAATATTTGGTCGACGCGCTGAGATCGAAAAAGCATGTTGTCACAGCAAACAAGGACTTAATGGCTGTGTACGGCTCCGAGCTGCTTGCCGAAGCGAAGGAAAATGGATGCGATATCTACTTTGAAGCCAGTGTTGCCGGCGGGATTCCGATTCTGCGCACGTTAGAGGAAGGCCTCTCATCAGATCGAATTACAAAAATGATGGGAATTGTGAACGGCACAACAAACTTTATCTTAACAAAAATGATCAAAGAGAAAAGCCCATACGAGGAAGTGCTCAAGGAAGCGCAGGATCTCGGTTTTGCCGAAGCTGATCCGACTTCTGACGTGGAAGGGCTTGACGCCGCACGGAAAATGGCGATATTGGCGCGCCTCGGCTTCTCGATGAACGTGGATCTGGAAGATGTCAAAGTAAAGGGAATCTCCCAAATTACAGACGAGGACATCAGCTTCAGCAAACGCCTCGGCTATACAATGAAGCTGATCGGGATTGCTCAGCGTGACGGCAGCAAAATCGAGGTCAGCGTACAGCCGACACTGCTTCCTGACCATCATCCGCTTTCTGCTGTTCATAATGAGTTTAACGCTGTTTATGTATACGGCGAGGCTGTCGGTGAGACGATGTTCTACGGGCCGGGAGCCGGAAGCATGCCGACAGCGACATCCGTTGTTTCTGACCTCGTCGCTGTCATGAAAAATATGCGCCTCGGTGTAACCGGCAACAGCTTTGTCGGACCGCAATATGAGAAAAACATGAAATCGCCGTCTGACATTTATGCACAGCAGTTTTTAAGAATTCATGTAAAAGATGAGGTTGGTTCATTCTCGAAAATTACATCTGTGTTCTCAGAGCGGGGCGTGAGCTTTGAAAAAATCCTTCAGCTGCCAATTAAAGGCCATGATGAGTTAGCTGAAATCGTAATTGTCACACATCATACATCAGAAGCTGATTTCAGTGATATCCTGCAAAACCTAAATGATTTGGAAGTCGTTCAAGAAGTCAAAAGCACATATCGTGTAGAAGGGAACGGTTGGAGCTAATGTGGAAAGGACTTATCCATCAATATAAAGAATTTTTACCTGTAACAGATCAAACACCGGCGCTAACTTTACATGAAGGAAACACACCTCTTATTCACCTGCCGAAGCTGTCTGAGCAGCTCGGAATTGAGCTTCATGTCAAAACGGAAGGCGTCAATCCTACGGGATCATTTAAAGATCGCGGTATGGTTATGGCTGTGGCCAAGGCAAAAGAAGAAGGCAATGACACGATTATGTGCGCGTCAACAGGTAACACTTCCGCTGCTGCGGCAGCATATGCAGCCCGTGCTAACATGAAATGCATTGTCATCATCCCGAACGGAAAAATTGCATTTGGAAAACTCGCTCAAGCTGTCATGTACGGAGCCGAGATTATCGCAATTGACGGAAACTTTGACGATGCGCTTAAAATTGTCCGTTCCATCTGTGAGAAATCACCGATTGCCCTTGTCAATTCAGTCAACCCTTACCGCATTGAAGGCCAAAAAACTGCTGCCTTCGAAGTGTGTGAACAGCTGGGGCAAGCGCCGGATGTTTTAGCGATCCCGGTCGGAAACGCGGGAAACATCACTGCGTACTGGAAGGGCTTCAAGGAATATCATGAGAAAAACGGCACAGGCCTTCCGAAAATGCGCGGCTTTGAAGCTGAGGGTGCGGCGGCAATCGTGCGCAATGAAGTGATTGAAAATCCTGAAACAATAGCGACAGCCATTCGTATCGGAAACCCGGCAAGCTGGGACAAAGCTGTAAAGGCAGCCGAGGAATCCAATGGGAAAATTGACGAAGTCACTGATGATGAAATCCTTCACGCATATCAGCTGATCGCCCGTGTAGAAGGCGTGTTTGCAGAACCAGGTTCTTGCGCGTCTATCGCAGGAGTGCTGAAACAGGTGAAATCCGGAGAAATTCCGAAAGGCAGCAAGGTCGTAGCTGTGTTAACAGGAAACGGACTGAAAGATCCGAACACAGCGGTCGACATTTCAGAAATCAAGCCCGTCACATTGCCGACTGATGAAGACAGCATCCTTGAATATGTAAAAGGAGCGGCCCGTGTATGAACGAAGCCGACATGCTGTTCTCTGTCACTGTTCCCGGAAGCACAGCTAACCTAGGCCCCGGCTTTGATTCAGTCGGAATGGCGCTCAGCAGATATTTGAAGCTGACCGTCTTTGAAAGCGACAAATGGTCTTTTGAGGCTGAAACAGAAACAGTCGCCGGAATTCCGGCGGGTACAGATAACCTGATCTATCAAGTGGCTAAACGGACCGCAGATTTGTACGGAAAAGAAATGCCTCCTGTCCATGTGAAGGTGTGGAGCGACATCCCGCTTGCACGCGGCCTTGGCAGCAGCGCCGCGGCGATTGTAGCGGCCATTGAACTGGCTGATGAATTATGCGGCTTAAAGCTGTCTGAAGCGGACAAGCTGCATTTAGCCAGTCTAGAAGAAGGACACCCGGACAATGCTGGCGCTTCTCTCGTCGGCGGACTTGTGATCGGCCTGCATGAGGATGACGAGACCCAAATGATCCGCGTCCCGAATGCTGACATTGACGTAGTCGTTGTCATTCCTTTTTACGAAGTGCTGACAAGAGACGCGAGAGACGTGCTTCCGAAGGAGTTTCCATATGCCGATGCCGTAAAAGCAAGTGCTGTCAGCAATATCCTCATTGCTGCGATCATGTCTAAGGACTGGCCGCTTGTCGGGAAAATCATGAAGAAGGATATGTTCCATCAGCCGTACCGGGCGATGCTTGTGCCTGAGCTGTCAAAAGTAGAGCACGTCGCCGAGATGAAGGGCGCATATGGAACGGCTCTCAGCGGAGCAGGCCCAACGATTCTCGTCATGACCGAAAAAGGAAAGGGAGAAGAGCTAAAAGAACAGCTCGCGCTTCATTTCCCTCATTGTGAAGTAGACGCTTTGACCGTTCCGAAAGAGGGAAGTATAATAGAGCGAAATCCTTTATATCAAGTAAAAAGTGTATAGATCATGCCAAGCGTTCCTCAGCGTCAGCGGAGGGCGCTTTTTTTTGCTGGAGATAAAGGAGTTTTTATTTAGAAAAACGAAATACATGTAAAAAGGAGGAGATGAATATGAAAAAGCTGATAACCGCAGACGACATCACAGCGATTGTCTCTGTGACCGATCCTCAATACGCCCCAGACGGCACCCGTGCCGCATATGTAAAATCACAAGTAAATCAAGAGAAAGATTCGTATACATCAAATATATGGATCTATGAAACGAAAACGGGTGGATCTGTTCCTTGGACACATGGAGAAAAGCGAAGCACCGACCCAAGATGGTCTCCGGACGGGCGCACGCTTGCCTTTATTTCTGATCGAGAAGGCGATGCGGCCCAGCTGTATATGATGAGCGCTGAAGGCGGAGAAGCGAGAAAACTGACTGATATCCCGTATGGCGTGTCAAAGCCAATATGGTCCCCGGATGGCGAATCGATTCTGGTCACTGTCAGTTTGGGAGAGGGAGAAAGCATTGATGACCGAGAAAAAACAGAGCAGGACAGCTATGAACCTGTTGAAGTGCAAAGCCTCTCCTACAAACGGGACGGCAAAGGGCTGACGAGAGGCGCGTATGCCCAGCTTGTGCTTGTCAGCGTAAAGTCGGGTGAGATGAAGGAGCTGACAAGTCACAAAGCTGATCATGGTGATCCTGCTTTTTCTCCTGACGGCAAATGGCTTGTTTTCTCAGCTAATTTAACTGAAACAGATGATGCCAGCAAGCCTCATGATGTTTACATAATGTCATTGGAGTCTGGAGATCTTAAGCAAGTTACACCTCATCGCGGCTCATTCGGATCAAGTTCATTTTCACCAGACGGAAGGTATCTTGCTTTCCTTGGAAATGAAAAGGAATATCAGAATGCAACGCTCTCAAAGGCGTGGCTCTATGATATCGAACAAGGCCGCCTCACATGTCTGACTGAGATGCTGGACGTTCATTTAGCGGATGCGCTGATTGGAGATTCATTGATCGGTGGTGCTGAACAGCGCCCGATTTGGACAAAGGACAGCCAAGGGTTTTATGTCATCGGCACAGATCAAGGCAGTACGGGCATCTATTATATTTCGATTGAAGGCCTTGTGTATCCAGTTCGTCTGGAAAAAGAGTACATCAATAGCTTTTCTCTTTCACCTGATGAACAGCACTTTATTGCCAGTGTGACAAAGCCGGACAGACCGAGTGAGCTTTACAGTATCCCGCTTGGACAGGAAGAGAAACAGCTGACTGGCGCGAATGACAAGTTTGTCAGTGAGCATATGATATCAATACCTGAAGAGATTCAATATGCTACAGAAGACGGCGTGACGGTGAACGGCTGGCTGATGAAGCCTGCACAAATGGAAGGTGAGACAACATATCCACTTATTCTCAACATACACGGCGGTCCGCATATGATGTACGGACATACATATTTTCATGAGTTTCAGGTGCTGGCGGCAAAAGGATACGCGGTCGTTTATATCAATCCGAGAGGAAGCCACGGCTACGGGCAGGAATTTGTGAATGCGGTCAGAGGAGATTATGGAGGAAAGGATTATGACGATGTGATGAAAGCTGTGGATGAGGCTATCAAGCGAGATCCGCATATTGATCCTAAGCGGCTTGGTGTCACGGGCGGAAGCTACGGAGGTTTTATGACCAACTGGATCGTCGGACAGACAAACCGCTTTAAAGCTGCCGTCACCCAGCGCTCGATTTCAAACTGGATCAGCTTTCACGGCGTCAGTGATATCGGCTATTTCTTTACAGACTGGCAGCTTGAGCATGACATGTTTGAGGACACAGAAAAGCTCTGGGACCGGTCTCCTTTAAAATACACAGCAAACGTGGAGACACCGCTTTTGATACTGCATGGCGAGCGGGATGACCGATGCCCGATCGAGCAGGCGGAGCAGCTGTTTATCGCTCTGAAAAAAATGGGCAAGGAAACCATGCTTGTCCGTTTTCCGAATGCATCGCACAATTTGTCACGCACCGGACACCCAAGACAGCGGATCAAGCGCCTGAATTATATCAGCTCATGGTTTGATCAACATCTCTAATAAAAAAGCCAGGCTGATCAAATATCAGCCTGGCTGCTTTATTAAAAGACTTGTTCTACTTCAACGACACCCGGCACTTCTTCTAGAAGAGCGCGCTCAATTCCGGCTTTCAGCGTAATTGTTGAACTTGGGCAGCTGCCGCATGCGCCTAGAAGACGAAGCTTAACGATACCTTCATCTACGTCTACAAGCTCACAGTCACCGCCGTCACGAAGTAAAAACGGACGAAGTTTGTCCAGTACTTCCTGCACCTGTTCTTTCATTTCAACTTCAGTCATGACATTCGCTCCTTTCGTCGTCATAAAACCATTATATTCAGTGTAACAATAAAAATCTATTGTTTGGTTTGCAAAGTTGCTTTCCCTATTATAGCACATTCAGACTTCAACACAAAAACGGTTTTTTTCTATAAAAACGCCCTTTGGCTCTGTATACTTAAAAGAAAGGACTTACATAGGAGAAGGGGGCGTTTACAAGTGATGAAACCAGTCATGCTCAGCGTGTACGGGGCAGAAACCGTTTGTGCGAGCTGTGTCAATATGCCGACAGCCAAGGATACATACGAGTGGCTTGAGGCTGCGCTGAAAAGAAAATATCCAAATCAGCCTTTTGAGATGCAGTACATCGATATTTATGAGCCGCCTGACAATGAACATGCGAAAGAGCTTGCGGAAAAAATCAGAAATGACGAGTATTTTTATCCGCTTGTGCTCGTAGAAGACAAAATTGTCGGTGAAGGCAATCCGAAATTAAAAGACGTTTATGAGGAAATGGAGAAGCATGGGTATACAGAAAACCGCTGACTTGATCAGCGGTTCTTCTCTATCATTAACCGTTATGGTGTTTATACATCCACAGCAAGCCGGATTTCAGCATACGCGGAACACGGCCGATCAGCGGACGGTCAGCAACAAGCCCGAAGCCGGCTTTTTTTCCGAGTGAACCGAGGACGCCTTTCAGCTTAAACTGAGGCATTGATTCAGGCAGGGCTTCTCCATTCCAGCGTTTTTGCAAGATTTGGACAATCTGCTCTGCTTGAGCCTCTGCCAGCTGGGCGCTCGGTGCATGAGGAAGGCTGGCGCAATCGCCGACAACGTACAGATGTTCATCACCTGGAAGATTGTGATGAGGCGTTAATACAATACGCCCTTGTGCGTCCTTCTCCACATCTAAGTCTCTGACGACTTTGTTTGGCTGAATGCCGGCTGTCCACACAATGGCGTCTGCAGAAATCGGATCATCGTGGTTATACACAACGCCTTCTTCTACTTTTGTGATATTTGCCCTGTTAATAATGCGGACACCGTGCTCTTCGAACCATTTTTGCACATATTTGCTTAAACGCTCGGGAAAGCTTGATAAAATGAGATTACCGCGGTCGAACAAAATAATGTTCAGGTCATCACGGCTTTCTCTCAATTCACTTGCAAGCTCAACGCCGCTTAAGCCCGCTCCGACAATGGAAACGGTGGCATTAGCGCTTAGATTATTCAGCTTTTGGTAGGTTTCGCGGGACTGATCGATGGTTTGAATACTGTAGGTGAATTCAGGCGCTCCCGGCACGTTGTGATATTTATCCTCACAGCCGAGCCCGATTACGGCGTCATCGTAAGAAATCGGTTCACGATCTTGGAACAGCACTTGTTTTTGTACAATATCAATTGATGTGATATCACCGTATTGGACATCCAGGCGAGGGTGCTCTGGGAATGACACTCTGATATGATGGTCAGAAATTGTGCCTGCGGCAAGGGCATAATATTCTGTTTTCAAGCAGTGATAAGGATTTCTGTCAATTAACGTGATTGAAACATCATCAGGCAGCTGGTTTGGCAATAAGCGATGAAGAACACGCATGTTCCCGTAACCTCCGCCGATCAAGACCAATTTTTTCATTTGAATTCCCCTTTAATCCGAAGAGTATGATAGACACATTGAAGAAAATACGAACTATGTAAAATAACATCTAGAATTATATCGAATTTGATCTAAAATCACAATAATAGTTTCAAAATAACCTACAATTTAGCCTGAAAACATAAATTAGTAAAACGTTATTTGAGAAATAATATGTTACGATAATAAATTTTGTATCATCCTTTGTCTTTGACGAATAGTGAAAAATTCGCGATAATGGACATATGTGAGGTGAAACCGCATGAATCCAATGATTGAATTTTGTGTCAGCAATCTGGCTCACGGCTCTCAGGAAGCCCGGGCGATTTTGGAGAAGGATCCCAACCTTGATGTCCTTGAATATGGCTGCTTAAGCTACTGCGGGACATGCATGGAATCGCTTTTCGCTCTGGTAAACGGAGAAGTCGTCATGGGTGAAACGCCTGCTGAGCTTGTTGAGAATATATATACCTTTATTGAAGAAAATCCAATGTTTTAAAGAAAAGGGCCTGGACGGGCCCTTTTTTATTTTGTCGTACAAAAGAACTAAAAAATGTGTAGACATCAAAAAATATTATTGTTATCGTATAAAAGATATTTTTTTAAATAAAATTTAAGAGGTGTACGAGTATTCATGAATGTTCTGTGGGGGCTGCTGGGCGCAGTTGCGATCATTGCTATCGCGTTTTTATTTTCAGAAAAGAAAAGCAATATTAAGATAAGAACCGTCATCGTTGGTTTATGCACACAGGTGGCGTTTGGATACATCGTGTTGAAATGGGAAGCGGGACGCGCTGTTTTTTTATGGTTTTCAAGCCGTGTACAGCTTCTGATTGACTATGCGAATGAAGGCATCAGTTTTATTTTTGGACCGCTTCTAAAGGTCGGAGACAGTCCGGCATTTGCATTAAGTGTACTGCCCGTTATCATTTTCTTCTCAGCACTGATTGCAGTTTTATATCATTTGAAAATCATGCAGCTCGTTTTCCGTGTCATTGGCGGCGGATTGTCGAAGCTCCTTGGAACAAGCAAAACGGAATCTCTGGCGGCTGCTGCCAATATTTTTGTAGGACAATCAGAATCTCCGTTAGTGATCAAACCCCTGATTGTCGGGCTGACACGCTCTGAGTTGTTTACGATTATGACGAGCGGTCTATCGGCAGTAGCGGGATCTACCTTGTTTGGGTACGCGCTTCTCGGCATTCCGATTGAATACTTGCTGGCGGCCAGCTTTATGGCTGCTCCAGCTGGACTAGTCTTTGGTAAATTGATTATACCCGAAACGGAAAAAACGCAAACCGTAAAAAGCGATTTCAAAATGGATGAAGGCGAAGGCGCAGCCAATGTCATTGACGCAGCTGCAAAGGGAGCGTCAACAGGACTGCAAATTGCGTTAAACGTTGGGGCGATGCTGCTTGCGTTTGTTGCGTTAATCGCTGTAGTAAACGGTATTCTCGGCGGGGCTTTCGGCTTGTTCGGTTTAAAAGGCGTAACATTAGAATCCATTCTCGGCTATGTGTTTTCTCCTATCGCCTTTTTGATTGGCGTGCCTTGGCATGAAGCATTGCAGGCGGGAAGCTATATCGGCCAGAAATTGGTGCTGAATGAGTTTGTCGCTTATTCTAACTTCGGTCCGCACATCGGCGAGTTTTCTAAGAAAACTGCTACCATTATCAGTTTCGCGTTATGCGGATTCGCCAATTTTTCATCAATTGCGATTATGCTTGGTACGCTGGGCGGATTAGCGCCCAGCCGCCGTTCAGATATCGCGCGTCTCGGCCTGAAGGCTGTTCTTGCAGGAACGTTAGCCAATCTGCTCAGCGCAGCCATTGCCGGCATGTTTATATAAACGATAAAAGCTCCTTGCGTCAGTGCAAGGAGCTTTTATGTATGAAAAACGGGGGATAATTGTATTGTGTCCGCTTATAATAGCTTTTATACTAAGAAAAAGAAAAAAAGTTGGAGGCACCTATGAACTCATTTCGATTTACCAAAATGCACGGCCTGGGAAACAGTTATATTTATGTGAATCAATTTGAAGAACAGCTTCCAGAAGAAAAACTGTCAGAGATTGCAATTCAGGTTTCTTCTGTTTATACAGGGATCGGATCCGACGGAATGATCCTGATATGCCCATCAGACCAAGCGCCTGTCAAAATGCGGATTTTTAATAATGACGGGTCTGAAGGGAAAAACTGCGGCAACGGCCTGCGCTGCGTCGCAAAATACGCATATGAGCATAAGCTGGTTGAGGAAACATCTTTTCTGATTGAAACTCTCTCCGGGCTTGTAACTGCGGAGGTTCAAGTCGAAAACGGAAAAGTGAATGTGGTCACTGTCGATATGGGCGAACCGCGCTTGACAAAATCCGAGCTTCCGATGCTTGACGGCGGGGAAGAGCACACAATCAATGAAACGATGGCATTTGGTGAAGTAGAACTAACAGGCACTGCCGTTTCAATGGGAAATCCGCATATCGTTTTTCCGATCGCAGACATTGAACAGGCACCCTTAACGACACTGGGGCCGGTGATTGAGAAAGATCCGAGATTTCCGGAAGGCATCAATGTGGAATTCGTTGAAACCGTGAATGAACAAGAATTGCATTTCCGCGTCTGGGAACGGGGATCAGGGATTACTCAGGCATGCGGGACAGGAGCATGTGCAGCGGCAGTCGCATCTGTATTAAACGGCGTATCAAAGCGAAATCAAGACATCACGGTGCATTTAGCAGGCGGGGATTTGGTGATAAACTGGAAAGATAACGGCCATGTAATGATGACAGGGCCGGCTGAAACCGTTTGTGAGGGTGTCTATTTCTTGTAAAACACCTTGTTTGAGAATTGGAACGATCATGTTTATAATAAAAGACAGCAACCGGTTTTTAAAAGGAGGTTCAATGATGAGCAACCCGATAACAATTACAGAAGCAGCAGCTTTGCATATAAAAGATATGATGAAAGAGCATGAAGAAGAAAACGCGTTTCTGCGTGTAGGCGTCAAAGGCGGCGGCTGCAGCGGACTTTCTTACGGCATGGGCTTTGAGCATGAAAAGAGTGAATCAGACAGTGTGTTTGATCAGCAAGGCATCACTGTTCTAGTTGACAAAGAAAGCCTTGACATCATGAACGGCACCGTGATTGATTATAAACAATCCATGCTCGGCGGCGGCTTCACCATCGACAATCCAAACGCCATCGCTTCATGCGGCTGCGGTTCTTCGTTTAGAACAGCAACGAATGCAGGCAAGCCTGAAGAGTGCTAAGCACCAAAAACGGATAGCAACTATTACTGACGCTTTTCTTAGCGATAAATCATCGTTAAGGGAGGCGTTTTTATTATGGGGAAATGATGCAGAGAGTTCCGGGAACTTCGGCAAGAGAAACGCTGCTTTGTTGTTTGATTTTTGTTGTAAATACAGCAAAGTTACGTTATATTTAATGCGGAGTATATTTTATTGCATTTACAACAAAATCGACGATAGGGAGTTGATGATGAAGAAGATTTTTGGAATGGTAACAAGGTCAGTATCTGTTCTGTGTTTAACTATATTAAAAAGGGACCAAGACAATTGAATTTTAAATAAAGGGGCTGAATCCGAACAATGAGTGTAAAAATGAAAAAATGCAGCCGGGAAGATTTACAAACACTCCAACAATTGAGTATTGAAACATTCAATGACACTTTTAAAGAACAGAACTCACCTGAAAATATGAAAGCCTATTTAGAAAGCGCATTTAACACTGAGCAGCTGGAAAAAGAGTTATCCAATATGTCTTCGCAATTCTTTTTTGTTTACTTTGATCATGAAATCGCTGGATATGTAAAGGTCAATATCGATGATGCTCAGTCTGAAGAAATGGGTGCTGAATCACTTGAAATCGAGAGGATTTATATAAAGAACAGCTTTCAAAAACATGGGCTTGGCAAACATCTGCTGAATAAAGCGATAGAAATTGCGCTGGAACGTAATAAAAAGAACATTTGGCTAGGCGTGTGGGAAAAAAATGAAAATGCCATTGCCTTTTATAAGAAAATGGGGTTTGTTCAGACCGGCGCCCACTCTTTTTATATGGGTGATGAAGAGCAAACGGATTTAATCATGGCTAAAACACTCATATAGTATTTTTCGAAGGGTGGATGATGATGTATATTCCAAAATATTTTAAAGTCACAAATGCTGAAGACATTTGGAATTTTGTACAAGAAAACTCCTTTGGTACGATTGTCACAACAGAACAAGGAAAACCAATTGCCACACATTTGCCGTTAGGATTCAATAAAAAAGACGATCATTACTATATTACGGGGCATTTCGCTTATGGAAATCCTCAGTGGAGAACGTTTGAAGCCTGTGAAGATGTGCTTGTGATGTTTCAGGGACCGCACGCTTATATTTCTTCTTCCTGGTATTCGCGTGAAAATGTTCCGACGTGGAATTATCAGGCTGTCCACATGTATGGAAAAGCAAGTATGTTAGAGAAAGAAGAATTAGCAGAAGAATTAACAATCATGCTGGAGAAATACGAAAAACATCGTGACAATCCTGTTTTATGGGATAAGCTTTCTCCAAAACTCTTAGAACGTGAATTGAAAGGTATCGTTGGATTTAAGATTAAGGTGGAAGACATTCAAGCGGCATATAAATTAAGCCAGAACCGAAATGAAACGGATTATATGAACATCATTGAACAGTTGCAAAATGAAGAAAATCCAAATGCAAAACAAATGGCAGAACTGATGGAAGATAAATTCAAAAAGCAAATCTAAGCTTACTTTGCTGAAGAAGTAGCAGAAAACGCCAACTCAAGCGGAGAACCGCTGACTTGGCGTTTTTTTTATGATTAATATTTATCCCCATTAAAAATGGAATTCTTCACAATCACATAATCCACATTGCGGATGGCGTCAAGCTTTGTTCCGCCTGCATAAGAAATAGAAGATTGAAGATCCTGCTCCATTTCAATCAGTGTATCCTTGATTGAGCCTTTATGCGCCACGTGCATTTTTTTGCCTTCGACATTTTTCTTTTCGCCTTTTTGGAATTCAGAGGCTGAGCCGAAGTACTCTTTGTAAAGCTTTCCGTCTTTTTCGATCGTTCGGCCTGGCGATTCTTCGTGTCCGGCAAATAGTGAACCGATCATGACCATCGTTGCGCCGAATCGGATTGATTTTGCGATGTCGCCATGGGTGCGGATGCCGCCATCCGCGATAATCGGTTTGCTGGCAGCCTTGGCACACCAGCGCAGCGCTGCTAATTGCCAGCCGCCTGTGCCGAAGCCGGTTTTGATTTTCGTAATACATACTTTTCCCGGTCCGATGCCGACTTTAGTGGCATCCGCTCCCGCATTTTCAAGCTCTCTGACTGCTTCCGGCGTTCCGACGTTGCCAGCAATAACAAAGCTGTCTGGCAAATGTTTTTTAAGGTGCTGGATCATTTCAATGACAGCATTTGAGTGCCCGTGAGCAATGTCAATTGTCACGTATTCAGGAGTCAGATTTTCTTCTGCCAGCTGGCGGACAAATTCATACTCCTCCTCTTTGACGCCCACGCTGATAGAAGAGAATAACCCGCGTGCGTTCATATCTTTAATAAAATTAATCCGTGTCTCAGGCTCAAATCGGTGCATCACATAAAAGTAGCCATTTTCGGCTAATGAAATCGCTAGTTTTTCATCTATAATCGTCTGCATATTGGCAGGGACGACGGGTAATTTAAATGTACGTCCGCCTAAACGTACGGATGTATCACATTCTGAACGCCTATTTACAATGCATTTTGCAGGAATTAGCTGAATATCTTCGTAATCAAATACGTTTTCCATGGTTTTCACTCCTAAAAACGAATATTTAAAAGTATAATATATGAAATGTTCGCCTTCTATAATGTACTCTGTTTTATTTAGGATGTCAAACATTATGATTTGCTGGCAGGTGTGGTGCAAGTGCCGAAGCTTGTCATGCAGGGTGAGTTTAGGTATCATAGTTTTAACGAATGGTCTTAGAGAGCGGATCAAAACGCGAATGATATACGTTCAGCAAAGCTTGGTCGTTCAGCACCAGGCTTTCTTTATGGCATGGACATGGGAAAGGAGCGAATAAGATGGCCCAAAACGAAGAAAAAACACCGAAGTCCCAAAAGATTCAGGACCGCATTATTATGGCAATGATCTGGGTAGTCGCAGCCCTTGTGATTGCGCTGGTTGTAGGAACTGCATTGAATTATATAAATATCTTCAAATAAAAAAGGAGCTGTGTCGCAGACACAAGCTCCCTTTTTTATTATTTATTTTCAAAAAGACTTGTTGAGTGAAGAGGCTGTACACGGGCTTTCGGGTCCATGTAAGCCTTGGCGTTGTTCACTGCTGTCGGTGCCTCACCGAAGCCGCTGGCAATCAGGTTGACTTTTCCTTCGTATGTACAAATGTCACCTGCTGCAAAGAAGCCTTCGATATTTGTTTCCATTGTTGATTTTACGACAATGGAATTTTTCTCGATGTCCAGACCCCAGTTTTTGATCGGTCCAAGAGATGAAACGAAACCGTAGTTGACGATTAAGTCATCAATTTCTAAAATCTCTTTGCGGTCGCCTTTCACTTCTTCAAGCACAAGCTGTTCAATTTTGTCTTCGCCGATCAGCTCCGCAGGGACGAATGGTGTCAGGACATTAACCTTCGACGCATGAAGGTTTTCCACACTGTGCTCGTGCGCACGGAACTTGTCACGGCGGTGAATGATCGATACTTCTTTTGCGATCGGCTCAAGCATAAGCGCCCAGTCAACCGCGGAATCTCCACCGCCAAGGATCGCAACGCGTCTGCCGGCAAATTTTTGCAGATCATCAACGAAGTAATGGAGGTTTTTGCCTTCATACTGCTCGGCATTTTCAAGTTCCAGCTTTCTCGGTTTGAATGCGCCGTTTCCTGCAGTGATGATGACCGTTTTAGAGTAGTGGGTTTCTTCATTTGTTACAAGCTTAAACACGCCGTCCGCTTGTTTCTCAACAGATTCAACCGCTTGCTCCAGACAAATGGTTTGGTCGAATTTCGCCATTTGCTCTTTTAGGTTATTGATAAGCTCTTGCGCACGGATTTTCGGGAATCCCGCTACATCATATATATACTTCTCAGGGTATAGGGCGCTAAGCTGTCCGCCGAGCTGAGGCAGGCTTTCGATAATTTTGACGCTTGCCTGTCTCATCCCGCCGTAAAAAGCGGTGAATAAGCCGACCGGTCCCCCGCCTATAATTGTAATATCATAAACCTTTGTATCCTCTCGCATACGAAAATTGCCTCCTAAATGAAAATTGTTATTAATTATACCATATTGCCGTTCAAATTGACGAGTCAGCAGAAAAAATCGTAAGGATCTAACGTGCCCATCCGTTCTTGAAAATATTTCCGCAGGCCGCTACGATAATAACCAAATGAAATGATCTTTTTCTGAATGTTTCTTGGGCCAGCCGGATAAACATGATAATAGTGCTATGGGTAAGGACTTCACAAAAAACTTTTCAATATATTTCATAAAATCCCGCCAATAAGCTGAAGCTAACACAAATGATGATTTTATTATGGGTCTAACAAAAGCAAAAAAAGAGAAGGTGGATGTGATGGCATTGAATAAGCCCAAAATCGTGATTTTAGGTGCAGGATATGGCGGATTGATGACGGTGACGAGGCTGACGAAATATGTCGGTCCGAATGATGCTGAAATTACGCTTGTAAATAAACACAATTATCATTATGAAACGACATGGATGCATGAAGCGAGCGCGGGTACGCTCCATCATGACCGCTGCCGTTATCAGATAAAAGATGTAATCAACCAGTCACGGGTGAATTTTGTACAGGATACCGTAAAGGCAATCAAAATTGATGAGAAAAAAGTTGTGCTTGCGAATGGAGAGCTGCAGTACGATTATTTAGTCATCGGGCTCGGCGCCGTGCCTGAAACGTTCGGCATTAAAGGCTTAAAAGAATATGCGTTTCCGATTGCTAACATCAACACGTCGCGCCTGCTGCGGGAACATATTGAGCTTCAGTTTGCGACTTACAATACGGAAGCGGAAAAACGGCCGGACAGGTTAACGATCGTTGTTGGCGGTGCCGGATTTACGGGAATTGAATTTCTTGGCGAGCTGGCGGCTCGCGTGCCGGAGCTCTGTAAGGAATATGACGTTGACAGAAGTCTTGTCCGCATTATTTGTGTGGAAGCAGCGCCGACCGTTTTGCCGGGCTTTGATCCGGAACTTGTTGATTACGCCGTACATTATCTTGAGGAAAACGGAGTTGAGTTCAAGATCGGCACGGCTGTACAAGAATGCACACCGGAAGGAGTCAGAGTCGGCAAAAAAGATGAGGAACCAGAGCAGATCAAATCGCAAACCGTTGTATGGGCAGCAGGTGTCCGCGGCCATCCGATTGTGGAGGAAGCCGGTTTTGAGAATATGCGCGGCCGGGTCAAAGTCAACCCTGATCTCCGCGCCCCGGGACATGACAATGTCTTTATTCTCGGCGACAGCTCGCTGTTTATGAATGAAGATACAGAGCGCCCGTATCCGCCGACTGCGCAAATTGCAATGCAGCAGGGCATAACGGTCGCTAAAAATCTTGGCAGGCTTATTAAAGGCGGAGAGCTTGAGGAATTTAAGCCGGACATTAAGGGAACAGTGGCTTCTCTTGGCGAGCATAACGCGGTTGGGGTTGTTTATGGCAGAAAGCTGAAAGGCACGCCCGCTTCGTTTATGAAAAAAGTCATTGATAACCGCTCACTGTTTATGATTGGCGGACTCGGACTGACACTGAAAAAAGGCAAGTTCAAGTTTTTCTAAAAACCCGCGGAAGCGGGTTTTCTTTATTAAAAAACGCCAAAATAAAAAGAGAACGAGAGGAAAACAAGTATGTTTCCGCTTACATCAAAAGATTTGTCACATGATCTGACTTTATTGTTGACAGTCTGATATGTTATATTATCAGAAAATTGAGAAAAAGGGTGATGGTTAGATGAAAACTGCAACGACAACCGCTTCACATGCATGCCCATTTTGTTCAGGAAAAGGATATTTTCAATTGATTCTCGGCGGTTCAGAGACTTGTCCGTCTTGCCAGGGGACAGGAAAAGACAGTCATTCTTTTTCCAGCCGTTGACTTTATTTCAGCCCCCGCGTTACACTAAAAACAACGCAGGGGGGTGGAATAGGTTGATTAGTCTGCCAGTCGTAATCATCTCAATTGTTTTGTTTTTTGTCTTGTTTTTTGGAATCGGTTTCTTATTAAACATGCTGCTGAGAATGTCTTGGATTATGGCTGTGATTTATCCGATTGTATGCCTTTTCATTATCAGCAAAGAAAAGCTGATCAGCTATGTCCAGTCGCCGGGAGAATCCTTTGCCAGCCTGTTTCATCGTGTCTTATCATTAGCGGCTGCCGATGTGCTGATTTTAGTCAGCGGTTTGGCCGGCGCCATCGTGTCCGGTATAGCGATCAACATGCTCAGAAAAAGAGGATATCAAATGTTTTAAATGCCGCTTTCTTCTAAAGAAAGCTTTTTTTATGCGTTCAGCTCATTCATCATTTTGAATAATGCTCTCTCCACTTGGGAACAATGATTCGGAGGAGAGGTGAATGATGTGAATATGATCAGACGTTTGCTGATGACCTGTTTATTTCTGCTTGCATTTGGCACGACATTTTTATCAGTGTCAGGAATTGAAGCGAAGGACTTGTCAAAATGGGTGCAGGAACATCAGGAAAAGCACTTGAAGCATGCAGGACTGACATTAAAAGCATTGCAGCAGAAACAAACACAAACCACGTCCGCGGCTGAGGATAAAACAAAACCGTTAGAAGAGGCATTTGATTGGGATGAATATCCAGTCCAAAGAGTAACAGCAACAGGCTACACAGCAGGAGCTGAGTCGACGGGCAAAAATCCCGGTGATCCATTATACGGGCTTACATATTCAGGTGTGAAAGTGAAAAGGGATTTATATTCCACGGTTGCTGCTGACCCGTCCGTTTTCCCGATCGGAACAATTTTATTCATTCCGAACTACGGTCTCGGAGTTGTGGCCGACACAGGATCAGCTATTAAGGGAAACCGCCTTGATCTGTACTATGAGACAGTCAAAGATGTATACAATGAATGGGGCAAAAAAACCCTTGATGTATATGTGATTAAAAAGGGAACGGGAAAGATTACGGAGGATGAGCTTGAGAAGCTCAATGAAACAAAATCTTTGCAAGTGTTCAGAAATCAATATAAAACTGTGAAAGAATAAAACGCTCCAGCGAAAGCAGGAGCGTTTTTTTACATGAAAAAGTAAGCGAGTGCCAATGTCAGTAAAATACCTGTTAGTCCTCCGAAAAAGACTTCGATCGGCTGATGTCCGAGAAGCTCTTTCAGCTTTTTTTGCTTTTCTTTCTCTGCAGCCTTAGGGAAGTCCTTCGCTTCATTTACGAAACGGTTAAAATCAATGACAAGCTTATTAATGACTGTTGCCTGCTCACCGGCGTGACGTCTGACGCCAGTTGCGTCAAACATGGTGATGACGGCGAAAATGGCGGAAACCGCAAAGAGTGAGGAGTCTAATCCATGCTCCAAGGCTACGCCTGTTGAAAGTGCAGTGACCGCTGCGGAGTGAGAGCTGGGCATGCCGCCTGTGCTTGTGACCAGCGACCAGTCCAGTTTTCTGGACACGATAAACTGTATGGGCACTTTGATGACCTGAGCAAAAATAATTGCGGCCAGGCTTGATAATAAAGGAAAATTCGTTAAAAGTTCCATCGGCGACATCCTTTCTATTTGAAAAATCCTTCGTGTTTCAAAAGAAAAAAGCAAGTCTTAGACTGTTGTTTGTTAAAATAAGTATAGTGGAAAGAATGTTTTTCCTATTATACCATTGTTCATTACAAATACCCATTACGTTAGGAGTGTAAGCCTCATGTTTTATGCGGTTCAACAATCAGAGCATACAGAAACCCTTGTGGTCGGGCTTTTTCAAAAAAGCCAGCTGACAGGAAAAGCGTTGGAAATTGATGAAATGCTCGAAGGCCATCTGACACAGCTTTTAAAAGAGGGTGATGTCTCTGCGAAACCGAATCAAGTATCAAAAGTATTCCCTCCATCTTCTGCGGGTATGAAACGGATTTATTTCGTTGGTCTGGGGAGAGAAGCAAATTATTCGTTTGAACAGGCGAAGGAACGTTTTGCTCATGTTTTTCAAGCCATTCATAAAGATCGAAAACAAGAAACTGCTGTCCTGCTTGATACGTTTATTTCGGAAGACGTGCCTCCAGCCGATGCCGCTCATGCTTTAGCTGAGAGCTGCCTGCTTGCTTCCTATGAGGTGCAGGATTATAAGCACAAATCAAATGAGCCTGACAAACAAATTGAAGCCGTGTATGTTGTAACAGATGAAGATACACAGGAAGTGCAGGCGGGGCTTCGCGTCGGCCAGGCATACGGACAAGGGACAAATTCGGCTAGAACGCTTGTGAATATGCCGGGAAACATGCTGACAGCGACTGACCTTGCTTCGTATGCTGAAGAGCTTGCGGCGAAATATGATTTTGAGTGTGAAATATTGGAGAAATCAGAGATGGAAGAGCTCGGTATGGGCGGAATACTTGCGGTAAACCAAGGCTCCACCGAACCGCCGAAAATGATTGTGTTGAAATACCAGGGCAAAAAGGAATGGGAAAACGTCGTTGGACTAGTCGGGAAAGGAATTACCTTTGACACAGGCGGCTACTCCATTAAAACGAAATCTGGAATTGTCGGCATGAAATCAGATATGGGAGGAGCAGCTGCGGTTCTCGGTGCTATGGAAACGATCGGAGAGCTTCGTCCTGAGCAAAACGTGCTGGCCGTTATTCCATCAACCGATAATATGATCTCCGGCGGGGCCATGAAGCCGGATGACGTGATCGTATCTTTAAGCGGAAAAACAATAGAAATCCTTAATACGGATGCTGAAGGAAGGCTAGTGCTTGCAGATGGCATTACATACGCGAAACAGCATGGCGCGTCAGTTCTTGTCGATGTAGCTACGCTTACCGGCGGCGTCGTTGTGGCATTAGGAACAGAAACAACCGGTGCAATGACAAATGATCAAAGCTTTTACCAGCAGGTAGCTGATGCTGCACAAGAGTGCGGAGAGGCGATCTGGCAGCTGCCGATAACAGAGAAGGATAAAAAACGCGTGAAAAGCAGCCAAATGGCGGATCTCAACAATTCACCGGGACGCGAGGGACATGCGATTATGGCAGGAACGTTTCTTGGTGAATTCGCTGAGTCAACACCTTGGGTTCACCTTGATATTGCAGGCACAGCGACTGCCAATAAAGCTACCTGCTTCGGGCCGTCCGGGGCTACCGGCGTTATGGCAAGAACACTGGCTACACTTGCGGAGCGATTTACATTGGAAGAAGATAAAAACGAGTAATGAAAAATCCCTGCTGTTATGATGCGGCAGGGATTTTTTTCTTCTGGAATCTTTAGTTGACTAAAGTGGATCGGTTATGATACGATACGTTCGTACTTTATTTATCTACTACATTAGCAAACTAAAGGATTTTGGAGGGGTATCATCATGAATGCAGTCGTCATCGCAGTCCTGCTTATGCTTGTATTAAGCCTGCTGCGTGTCAATATTGTTATCGCATTAATTATAGGCGCCTTGGCCGGCGGGTTAACTGGCGGGCTCGGTCTTGGCGAAACGGTTAAAGCTTTCACAGACGGTCTCGGCGGAAATGCCACCGTTGCAGTCAGCTATGCCATGCTTGGCGCGTTTGCCGCCGCTTTGACGAAAACGGGTCTTCCGGACGCAATGGTGGAAGCCTCTGTTAAATTAATCGGAAATAAAGAAGATTCTCGAAAAAAAGCACTGTCTAAGGTGCTGATTGTGCTGATTATTTTAATTGTATCTTGTTTTTCGCAAAACGTCGTTCCGGTTCACATCGCGTTTATCCCGGTGCTGATTCCGCCGCTTTTGAAAATCTTTAATGAACTTGAAATGGACCGCCGTCTGATCGCGTGTGTAATTACATTTGGCTTAACGGCTCCTTATATTTTGCTTCCGGTCGGTTTCGGCCAAATCTTCCAGGGAATGCTGAAGGACAATATGGCGGATGCCGGATTAAACGTTCCGCTTGCTGATATTCCGTACGCACTGATTATTCCAGTTGCAGGTATGGTTGTAGGCCTTATTTTATCAGTGATCGTATACCGTAAACCGAAACAATATGAAACAAAAGACATTTCAGGTGCAGAAGCATCGCCATATACGAGAAAAAGTATTGGTATCGCGGTTCTAGCCATTGTTGTGTCACTCGGCGTCCAGCTTTACTTATCTCAGACTTTGGGAGTAGAAGGAATGATTATGGGGGCGCTCGCTGGTCTGATTGTTCTGTTTGTCAGCGGTGTGATGAAGCGTGATGAAGCGGACTCACTGATTACTGATGGAATGGTTTTAATGGCCTTTATCGGCTTTGTCATGCTTGTTGCAGCCGGGTTTTCAAACGTATTAACGAAAACCGGAGATGTCGAGTCACTGGTCAAAACGTCAGCCGGTTTTATCGGACACAGTCAGTCCTTGGGCGCATTGCTGATGCTCATTGTCGGCTTATTAATTACAATGGGAATCGGATCTTCTTTTGCGACGATTCCTGTTATCACAACCATCTTTGTGCCTCTATGCATGCAGCTAGGATTCAGCCCGATGGCAACGATTGCGATTATCGGAGCTGCTGCTGCCCTCGGCGATGCCGGTTCACCTGCCAGTGACAGTACGCTTGGGCCGACTTCAGGTTTGAGTGCGGACGGCCAGCATCACCACATTTGGGATACTTGTGTGCCGACATTTATATTTTATAATATTCCGCTTGTCATCTTTGGCTGGATTGCAGCACTTGTTTTATAGGAAAAAGGCTCCCCTTTACTGGGGAGCCTTTTCTCGTTATGATAAAAAACCGTCCATTAGAACGGTTTTTACGTAGATGATATGTGATTTCTGTTAAAGCCGGTTGCTTTATGAATAGAGCGGTAGATTGCTGGTGCAATAAACGACAGTATCACAGCCAGCGCTGTGTCTTTTACCATAAACCAAATCATAAAGCCCCAAGCCGTGCCGTAGCTCACTGGCGTATGAATCCACAGCTTCAGTGCAAGATACATATAGGTAGTGCCGATGAGATACATGATCGCCGTTCCGATAAGTGAAGCAATGAGAAATCGAATTTTACTTGGCTGCATTTTGCGTTCTAAAAACCATCCCGCTCCAAATGCTGCCGGGATGTATGAGATAATAAACCCGCCGCTTTTCCCTGCAAACGGTGCGAAGCCTGCTGAAAATTGAGCAAACACAGGTGCTCCGGCCAATCCCACAAGTGCATATACAATCATAGCAATCGCTGCTCGTTTGCTGCCAAGAAGCAAAGCTGCCAAGAGACAGAAAAACGGCTGCATCGAAAGCGGAATGCCGGCTACTTGTAAAAAGGGTGCTACTGATGTAATGTTGGCCCCGACAGCCATAAGTGCGGCGAACATGCCAATCAGCGCCATATCTCCCGCACGAAGTTTACGTTGTTTCATCGTTGTTCCCCCTTAGGTTGACATACACAATCATAGAGTAATAAAGAACAAAAAGATTGTCAACATGATTTTAAATTAGGTTAACAAAAAGGAGGCCCATATGTATTTCGGAAAAACAAGACAGTCCGATCAATCTGGAAGAGTGCCGCCAAATCAAAACGTCACCACTTCATTTCCTGTGCTTCATACCGGAGATGTCCCATATTACGAAGATATGACGAAATGGAATCTTCAAGTATACGGTTTGGTTGACCATCCGATGCTGCTAAGCTTTGAAGATGTCAAAGCCTTTCCACGGTATGAATCGAAAAATGACATTCATTGCGTCACGGGATGGTCAAGGCTTGATAATGTGTGGCAAGGCGTGCGGGCTTGTGATATAGCGGAAAAAGCGGGTGTAAAAGAAGAAGCGGGCTACGTCATTTTACATGCTGAAGAGGGCTGGACGACCAATCTGCCGCTTGATGATTTCTTAGCGGAAACTTCCCTTCTGGCTTATGCGCATAATGGCGAACCTTTAACCCCTGAACACGGCTTTCCGCTGCGGGGTGTATTTCCGCATCTATATTTTTGGAAAAGCGCCAAGTGGCTGCGCGGCATCCAATTTACGAAAGAAAATCATCCTGGCTTTTGGGAGCGGAATGGCTATCACATGAGAGGCGATCCTTGGCAAAATCAAAGGTTTACATGGGATTAAGGTTCTATTTCAAATAGGACAATCCGCATCTTTATTAGGTTTTTACTTCCATATTGATAGTCTGCAGGTACCTTATTTGATCAAGGTGCCTTTTTTATTCGGGAAAAAGTTGACTTTCTTTGGAAGAAAACCTATTATTTGAGGTGTCTAGTTGATAGTGAAAATCATTATCATACATTGCGGTTTAGTTTAAGGAGAGGAATGTCGTACTGCATGAAAGAGCAAACAACAGACCGGACAAATGGCGGGACATCATACGCATTTACGATTCCTGGTACGGAAGTGCGTATGATGTCTTCACGCAATGAAAACCGTACCTATCACATTTTTATCTCGAAACCTAGTACGCCGCCGCCACCCGCTGGTTATCCTGTGATTTATCTGCTGGATGCCAATTCTGTCTTCGGAACGATGACGGAAGCCGTTCGAATACAGGGACGCCGACCCGAAAAAACCGGGGTGATCCCTGCAGTGATCGTCGGCATTGGCTATGAGACAGCGGAGCCGTTCTCCTCAGCGCGCCACCGGGATTTTACAATGCCAACAGCCCAATCGAAGCTGCCGGAAAGGCCCGACGGCAGAGAATGGCCGGAGCATGGCGGAGCAGAGGGCTTTTTCAGATTTATTGAAGAGGATTTAAAACCGGAGATAGAACGAGATTACCAGATTGATAAAAAAAGACAAACAATCTTTGGCCATTCGCTCGGAGGGCTTTTCGTGCTGCAGGTGCTGCTAACAAAGCCCGATGCGTTTCAAACGTATATCGCGGGAAGTCCGTCCATTCATTGGAATAAACCGTTTATTCTCGAGAAAACGGACCATTTCGTCTCTCTCACCAAGAAAAACAATCAGCCTATCAATATCCTGCTTGCCGCAGGAGAATTGGAGCAGCATCATAAAAGCCGGATGAATGATAATGCAAGGGAGCTTTATGAGCGGCTGGCCGTTTTATCTGAACAAGGCATACGGGCAGAATTTTGCGAGTTTTCAGGAGAAGGACATATTTCAGTTCTTCCTGTTTTGGTCAGCCGGGCGCTGCGTTTTGCGCTTCACCCTGACGGACCGCATCTATCAATGGGCTGAGACATACTCAGCCTTGCCTTTAAAAAAATATTTGTCACTGAAATTATATTTGACTGTCACATGACATTTGGATATGATTATTTTTATAATTGATAATGATAATCATTATCAATAGATTGCGTTTTTCAAGGCGCAGCAGTTTTTTTCGCTGGATGTCTGTTCGGCATTGGAGCGAAGAAAGGAATTGATGATATGAATGCAAAGAGTATAGAGGGAAAAATTGCTTTTATAACAGGGGCTGCCCAAGGAATAGGCGAAGCTGTTGCGCGGACGCTTGCCAGTCAAGGCGCACATATTGCGGCAGTTGATTATAATCCTGAAAAGCTGGAAAAGGTTGTGAGCAGCCTCAAAGCAGAAGGCCAACATGCAGAAGCTTTTCCTGCGGATGTGAGAGACAGCGCGGCGATTGACGAGATCACGGCGCGCATCGAACGTGAAATGGGGCCGATTGATATTTTAGTGAATGTAGCGGGTGTCCTTCGCCCGGGACTGATCCATTCGCTTAGCGATGAGGAATGGGAGGCGACGTTCTCAGTGAATTCGACTGGCGTATTTAACGCCTCGCGTTCAGTCAGCAAATATATGATGGACCGAAGATCGGGTTCGATTGTAACAGTCGGATCGAATGCTGCCGGTGTACCAAGAACATCTATGGCGGCATATGCGTCCTCAAAGGCTGCGGCTGTGATGTTTACGAAATGCCTTGGCCTTGAGCTTGCAGAATACAATATTCGCTGCAACATTGTATCTCCCGGATCAACGGAAACAGACATGCAGTGGTCATTATGGGCCGACGAGAATGGAGCGGAGCAAGTCATAAAAGGATCACTTGAGACATTTAAAACAGGGATCCCGCTCAAAAAACTAGCCAAGCCTTCGGATATTGCGGATGCGGTGCTCTTTTTGGTTTCTGGCCAGGCAGGGCATATTACGATGCATAATTTATGCGTAGATGGCGGCGCTACCTTAGGCGTGTAACTGAATTTAAAGGAGGTTCATGAGAATGTTGGATCAAAACGTTATAACAGAAACAAAAGCGGAGCATTTGCTTCATGAATATCAGCCGGGCGCCTTTTTCTTAGCGTCTCCTCATCGTGTACTGTTAGCGAAAGGCATATGTGAAATCGTACCGGAGGCAGACGGGCAAAACCAAATGGAAACCCTTTCTGGCCGAATTGCAGAGACGTTACGTCAGGCAAAACAATCAGGGCAAAGCCGGCCGCTTGTTGTCGGGGCCGTTCCTTTTGATCAAGTAAAAGCAGCGCGGCTCGTTGTACCTGAGGAAGTGCGCTGGTCAGGACCGCTTCAATTTGATCATGAGGAAAAGGAACAGCAGGCTGGGCATACATACCACATAAAGCCTGTTCCTGAACCTGAGGATTATAAAAATGGTGTTGAACAAGGGCTGACACGCATTGCCGATGGAACACTCAGCAAAATCGTCCTGTCCAGATCGCTGCATTTGACATCGCCTGAACCGATTCAGACGGATGAATTGCTTCGCCATCTGGCTCAGCATAACACGCATGGCTACACGTTTGCCGCAGACGTGTCCAGCCAGGATGAAACGTCTCCCCGCCGAACATTGCTCGGAGCAAGTCCGGAGCTTCTCGTTTCAAGGATGGGAACACAGGTCGTTTCCAATCCATTAGCCGGTTCAAGGCCGCGCAGTGATGATCCTGTTGAAGACCAGCGCCGGGCAGATGAGTTGCTTGCTTCCGCAAAGGATCTTCATGAGCACGCGGTTGTCGCTGATGCAGTTGCGGCAGCGCTAAGACCTTTCTGCCGGACGCTGGAGGTTCCGGAAAAGCCCTCACTGATCAAAACGGAGACAATGTGGCACCTGTCCAGCGTGATTAAGGGAGAGCTTTCCGACCCGTCTGTAACCGCACTTGAATTGGCGGCGGCGCTTCACCCGACGCCAGCAGTCTGCGGAACACCGACTGATCTTGCGAGAGAAGCGATTCTTAGCATTGAACCGTTTGACCGCGGGTTCTTTACCGGCATGATCGGATGGTGTGACGATGCCGGTGACGGAGAATGGATCGTGACGATCCGTTGTGCAGAGGCAGAAGAACGCTCACTCCGCCTGTATGCTGGAGCTGGTGTTGTGGCCGGTTCAAAGCCCGAGGACGAGCTTAAGGAGACGTCCGCAAAGTTTCGGACAATGCTGCGGGCAATGGGCGTGGATCACATATGAACAGAATGAATTGCTGGAGGGATGCAACATGCTGAAAGGATTTACGCCTTGGCCTGATGAGTTAGCTGAGACCTATCGAAAGAATGGCTGCTGGGCCGGCGAGACGTTTGGAGATTTGTTAAGAGACCGGGCAGCCAAATATGGCGACCGCATTGCGATTACATGCGGGAACACCCATTGGAGCTATCAAGAGCTTGACACAAGGGCTGATCGTCTGGCTGCCGGATTTCAGAAGCTCGGCATTCAACAGATGGATCGTGTCGTAGTGCAGCTGCCAAATATCAAAGAGTTTTTTGAAGTTATTTTCGCGCTATTCCGTCTGGGGGCGCTTCCAGTCTTCGCACTGCCTTCTCATCGAAGCAGTGAAATTACATATTTTTGCGAGTTTGCTGAAGCGGCTGCATATATCATTCCCGACGCTTATTCCGGTTTTGACTACCGTACGCTTGCCAGACAAGTTCAAAGCAAGCTGCCGACTTTGAAACACGTCATTGTCGCAGGTGAGGCAGAGGAATTTTTGCCGCTGGAGGATTTGCATACAGAACCTGTAAAACTGCCTGAAGTCAAATCTTCGGATGTGGCGTTCCTCCAGCTTTCTGGCGGGAGCACCGGGCTATCGAAACTGATTCCGAGGACCCACGATGACTACATATACAGCCTGAAGCGGAGTGTGGAGGTCTGCTGGCTCGACCACAGCACGGTGTACTTGGCCGCGCTGCCGATGGCACACAATTATCCGCTGAGCTCGCCTGGCGTTCTCGGCGTATTATACGCTGGAGGAAGAGTGGTATTATCTCCTTCTCCAAGTCCAGATGACGCATTTCCTTTAATTGAACGGGAAAAGGTCACGATAACCGCTCTTGTTCCGCCTCTTGCGATGGTATGGATGGATGCGGCATCCTCACGCCGTGATGATTTATCCAGCCTTCAAGTGCTGCAGGTCGGCGGTGCCAAGTTTAGTGCTGAAGCCGCTCGCAGAGTAAAAGCTGTTTTCGGCTGCACGCTGCAGCAGGTGTTCGGAATGGCAGAGGGTCTCGTCAATTATACGAGATTGGATGATCCTGAGGAGATCATTGTCAACACCCAAGGAAAACCGATGTCCCCATATGATGAAGTGCGTGTTTGGGATGATCATGATCGCGACGTAAAACCTGGTGAAACAGGCCATCTGCTGACGCGGGGACCGTATACAATTCGAGGTTACTATAAGGCAGAAGAGCATAACGCCGCTTCATTTACTGAGGACGGTTTTTACCGTACGGGTGATATCGTCAGGCTGACACGAGACGGGTATATTGTCGTTGAAGGCCGGGCGAAGGATCAAATTAACCGTGGAGGAGAAAAGGTTGCGGCTGAAGAGGTGGAAAATCATCTGCTGGCGCATCCGGCTGTCCATGATGCGGCAATGGTCTCCATGCCTGATCAATTTCTTGGCGAGAGATCTTGTGTGTTCATTATTCCCCGGGATGAAGCCCCAAAAGCCGCAGAGCTTAAAGCATTTTTGAGAGAGCGCGGACTGGCGGCATATAAAATCCCTGACCGAGTTGAATTTGTCGAATCCTTCCCGCAGACAGGAGTAGGAAAAGTCAGCAAAAAAGCGCTCCGTGAAGCCATTTCTGAGAAGCTTCTTGCAGGATCAAAAAAATAAAACAACAATTTGAGAGGAAGTGTTCAAATGGCTATACCTGCCATTCAGCCGTATCAAATGCCGACAGCATCTGATATGCCGCAAAACAAAGTATCATGGGTGCCTGATCCGAATCGGGCTGTCTTGTTAATTCACGATATGCAAAACTATTTTGTCGATGCTTTCACAGCGGGAGCGTCTCCGGTAACAGAGCTTTCAGCGAATATACGAAAGCTGAAGAATCAATGTGTTCAGCTTGGGATTCCTGTTGTTTATACCGCACAGCCGGGAAGCCAAAATCCGGATGACCGTGCGCTGCTGACAGACTTTTGGGGCCCGGGATTAAACAGCGGTCCTTATGAGGAGAAAATTATAACCGAGCTGGCACCAGAGGATGATGATCTTGTGCTGACAAAATGGAGATACAGCGCGTTTAAGAGAACGAATCTGCTTGAAATGATGCGCAAAGAGGGACGCGATCAGCTGATCATTACAGGAATTTACGCCCATATCGGCTGTCTTGTTACAGCATGTGAAGCATTTATGGAGGATATTAAAGCCTTTTTTGTGGGAGATGCAGTTGCTGATTTTTCATTAGAAAAACATCAAATGGCGCTGGACTATGCGGCTGGACGCTGTGCGTTTACCGTGATGACTGACAGTCTTCTTGATCAGCTGCAGAATGCGCCGGCAGACGTTCAAAAAACGTCAGCAAACACTGGCAAAAAGAATGTGTTTACATGTGAGAATATCCGTAAACAAATTGCTGAGCTTCTACAAGAAACACCGGAAGACATCACAGATCAAGAGGATTTGCTCGATCGTGGTCTTGATTCGGTAAGGATCATGACATTGGTGGAACAATGGCGCCGTGAAGGGGCAGAGGTGACTTTCGTGGAATTGGCTGAACGCCCAACGATCGAAGAATGGCAGAAATTGCTCACAACCCGCAGCCAGCAAGTGCTGCCAAACGCGGATTATTTATAAAAGGAGGGTAAACAAACGGATGCCTGATACAAAAGATCTTCAATATTCTTTGACCGGGGCGCAAACTGGCATATGGTTTGCTCAGCAGCTTGATCCGGACAATCCAATCTACAATACAGCGGAATATATAGAAATCAATGGACCACTCAATATTGCTCTTTTTGAAGAAGCTTTGCGGCACGTGATCAAGGAAGCGGAATCGCTGCATGTCCGCTTCGGTGAAAATATGGACGGGCCTTGGCAGATGATAAACCCGTCTCCGGATGTACAGCTGCACGTCATTGACGTCAGCTCTGAGCCTGATCCGGAAAAAACAGCATTAAACTGGATGAAAGCTGATTTAGCAAAGCCGGTTGATTTAGGGTATGACCCTTTGTTCAATGAAGCTCTGTTTATTGCCGGGCCTGATCGTTTCTTTTGGTATCAGCGCATTCATCATATAGCGATCGACGGCTTTGGTTTTTCCCTGATAGCCCAGCGTGTGGCAAGTACATATACTGCGCTTATAAAAGGACAAACAGCTAAAGGCCGTTCCTTTGGGTCTCTCCAGGCCATTTTGGAGGAGGATACAGATTATCGCGGATCAGAGCAGTATGAGAAGGATCGTCAATTCTGGCTGGACCGTTTTGCAGATGCACCTGAAGTTGTGAGCTTGGCTGATCGGGCGCCAAGAACATCTAACAGTTTTCTTCGTCATACGGCATATCTGCCTCCGTCTGATGTAAACGCGTTAAAAGAAGCGGCGCGCTATTTCTCAGGAAGCTGGCATGAAGTCATGATTGCGGTGTCAGCTGTTTATGTGCACCGTATGACCGGCTCTGAGGATGTTGTGCTCGGCCTGCCCATGATGGGTCGGATAGGGTCCGCGTCACTGAATGTACCGGCTATGGTGATGAACCTTCTCCCGCTCCGGCTGACGGTAAGCTCTTCGATGAGCTTTTCTGAACTGATTCAGCAAATTTCCCGGGAAATCCGCAGTATTCGGCGACATCATAAGTATCGCCATGAAGAGCTTCGGCGCGATCTGAAATTGATAGGAGAAAATCATAGATTATTTGGCCCTCAAATCAATCTTATGCCGTTTGATTACGGTCTCGACTTTGCCGGCGCCCGGGGCACAACGCATAATCTTTCAGCAGGTCCTGTTGATGATCTATCAATCAATGTATATGACAGAACAGACGGCAGCGGGCTGCGAATTGATGTTGATGCGAATCCCGAGGTATACAGTGAGTCTGATATTAAGCTTCATCAGCAGCGTATCCTGCAGCTGCTGCAAACGGCTTCTGCCGGAGAGGACATGCTGATTGGGCAAATGGAGCTTCTGTTGCCAGAGGAGAAAGAAAAAGTCATTTCTAAATGGAATGAGACGGCAAAATCCGAGAAGCTGGTCAGCCTTCAGGACATGTTCGAAAAGCAGGCAGTTCTTACGCCAGAACGTATCGCTCTCATGTGTGATGACATTCAAGTCAACTATCGAAAGCTCAATGAAGAGGCAAACCGCCTCGCGCGTCTGTTGATCGAAAAAGGGATTGGTCCGGAGCAGTTTGTCGCTTTGGCGCTGCCGCGTTCCCCTGAGATGGTGGCCTCAATGCTTGGTGTGCTCAAGACTGGTGCGGCGTATCTCCCCCTTGATCCGGAGTTTCCAGCCGACCGCATTTCTTACATGCTGGAGGATGCGAAACCTTCATGCATCATAACGACTGAGGAAATAGCAGCCAGTCTGCCTGATGACCTGGCTGTACCGGAGCTTGTGCTTGATCAGGCTGTTACACAGGAGATTATAAAACGCTATTCGCCGGAAAATCCGGATGTATCGGTTTCTCTTGACCATCCTGCGTATATCATCTATACCTCAGGATCAACAGGAAGACCGAAGGGAGTCGTTGTGACACAGAAAAGCTTAAGCAATTTTCTGCTGTCCATGCAGGAGGCGTTTTCTCTAGGAGAAGAAGACAGGCTGTTGGCTGTGACGACTGTCGCTTTTGATATTTCAGCATTAGAGTTATATCTTCCGCTGATTAGCGGAGCGCAAATCGTGATCGCAAAGAAAGAAACGATCCGTGAGCCGCAGGCATTAGCTCAAATGATTGAAAATTTCGATATTAACATCATGCAGGCGACACCGACACTGTGGCACGCTTTGGTAACGAGTGAACCTGAGAAACTTCGGGGGCTTAGAGTGCTTGTAGGAGGCGAGGCGCTGCCGAGCGGTCTTTTGCAGGCGCTTCAAGACCTTCATTGTTCAGTCACGAACTTATACGGTCCCACTGAAACAACGATTTGGTCTGCCGCAGCTTTTCTTGAAGAAGGGTTGCAGGGCGTTCCTCCGATTGGGAAACCGATTTGGAACACGCAGGTGTATGTGCTTGATAATGGATTGCAGCCGGTGCCGCCGGGCGTTGTCGGAGAGCTTTATATTGCAGGCACCGGCTTGGCCAGAGGTTATTTCCATCGCCCTGATTTAACGGCGGAGCGCTTCGTTGCAGATCCATACGGACCGCCGGGAACTAGGATGTATCGGACCGGAGACCAGGCCCGCTGGCGTGCCGATGGGTCTTTGGATTATATCGGGCGGGCGGATCATCAAATCAAAATTCGCGGATTCCGAATTGAACTTGGAGAAATTGATGCCGTGCTTGCCAATCATCCGCACATTGAACAGGCCTCGGTTGTCGTACGGGAAGATCAGCCGGGAGACAAACGATTGGCGGCTTATGTAGTCGCTGATGCTGCTATTGATACTGCAGAGCTTCGTCGTTATATGGGGGCTAGTCTTCCTGATTATATGGTACCGGCGGCGTTTGTGGAGATGGACGAGCTGCCATTAACACCTAATGGCAAGCTTGACCGGAAAGCACTGCCGGCACCAGACTTCAGCACATCTGTCAGTGATCGGTCCCCGCGGACTCCTCAGGAAGAGATATTGTGTGACTTGTTTGCAGAGGTTCTCGGTTTGGCACGCGTCGGTATCGATGACAGTTTCTTCGAGCTTGGGGGCCATTCTCTTCTTGCAGCCCGTCTGATGAGCCGCATTCGCGAGGTAATGGGAGCCGAACTTGGTATCGCCAAGCTCTTTGACAAACCGACAGTAGCCGGACTCGCTGCCCATCTTGATTTGGCGCAGAGTGCACGTCCCGCTTTGCAGAGAGCTGAGCGGCCTGAAAAGATCCCACTATCATTTGCCCAGCGCCGGCTATGGTTCCTGCATTGTCTGGAAGGACCGAGTCCTACTTATAATATTCCGGTTGCTGTCCGTTTGTCAGGTAAGTTGGATCAAGGATTGCTGAAAGCGGCACTTTATGACCTCGTCTGCCGTCATGAAAGCCTTCGGACGATCTTCCCTGAATCACAGGGGACATCCTATCAGCATATTTTAGATGCCGATCAAGCCCATCCTGAGTTACATGTTACTGAAATTGCTGAGAAGGAGCTTTCTGATCGGCTTGCCGAAGCTGTACGCTACAGCTTTGATCTTGCAGCTGAACCTGCTTTTCGTGCCGAGCTTTTTGTGATCGGTCCTGACGAGTACGTGCTGCTTCTTCTCGTCCATCATATTGTCGGGGACGGCTGGTCCTTAACACCGCTGACCCGAGACCTTGGGACGGCTTATGCGGCTCGCTGCCACGGACGATCTCCCGAATGGGCGCCTCTTGCTGTGCAGTATGCAGACTATGCGCTTTGGCAGCAAGAACTGCTTGGAAACGAGGATAATCCAAACAGCTTGATTGCCGGTCAGCTTGCTTTCTGGAAAGAAACCTTGAAAAACCTGCCTGATCAGCTTGAACTGCCAATCGATTATTCACGTCCGGCTGAGCCGAGTCATGATGGAGATACGATTCATTTTCGTATTGAGCCCGAGTTTCACAAGCGATTGCAGGAGCTGGCTCGCACAAATAGGGTGAGCCTGTTTATGGTGCTTCAATCCGGTCTCGCCGCTTTATTGACAAGGCTCGGGGCGGGCACCGACATTCCGATCGGCAGTCCGATCGCGGGACGGAATGATGATGCGCTGGGCGATCTTGTAGGGCTGTTTATTAATACATTGGTGCTCAGAACTGATACGTCCGGTGACCCAAGCTTTCGTGAGCTTCTAGACAGAGTACGGAAAGTGAATCTGGCCGCCTATGACAATCAGGATCTGCCGTTTGAGAGACTTGTAGAGGTGCTCAATCCGGCTCGTTCGCGTGCGACGCATCCTTTATTCCAAATCATGCTTGCGTTCCAAAACACACCGGACGCTGAACTGCATCTTCCTGATATGGAGAGCAGCCTGCGAATCAACAGTGTCGGTTCTGCCAAGTTTGATTTGACGCTGGAAATCAGTGAAGATCGCCTTGCTGACGGGACACCAAACGGGATGGAAGGACTGCTTGAATACAGCACTGATCTTTTAAAGCGGGAAACTGCTCAGGCTCTTGCTGACCGATTGATGCGCCTGTTGGAGGCTGCCGAGTCTGATCCTGACGAGCAAATCGGAAATCTGGATATTCTTGCACCAGAGGAACGCAGCAGCATGGTGACTGATTGGCAAAGTGTATCTGAAAAGATTCCGCACGCATGTTTGCCAGAGCAATTTGAGAAGCAGGCTGCTTTACGTCCTGATGCCATTGCCGTTGTATATGAAAATCAGGAACTGAGCTATGCAGAGCTGAATGAAAGAGCAAACCGGCTTGCCCGAATGCTGATTAGTGAAGGTGTCGGGCCGGAGCAATTTGTGGCATTGGCACTGCCCCGATCGTTGGAAATGGCTGTCGGCCTATTGGCGGTGCTAAAAGCCGGGGCAGCTTATCTCCCTCTTGATCCGGATTATCCGGCTGATCGAATTGCTTTTATGCTAAAAGATGCACAGCCTGCGTTTATCATGACGAACACTAAAGCTGCAAATCACATTCCGCCAGTTGAAAACGTGCCGAAAATCGTGCTGGATGATCCCGAGCTGGCAGAGAAACTAAACACGTACCCTGCAGAGAATCCAAAAAATAAGGATAGGACTCAGCCGCTTTCGCCTTTGAATACGGCATATGTCATTTATACATCCGGCTCAACAGGTGTTCCAAAAGGTGTGATGATTCCTCACCAAAATGTAACACGTTTATTTGCAGCGACCGAGCACTGGTTCCGTTTCAGCTCAGACGATATCTGGACCATGTTCCATTCCTATGCGTTTGATTTTTCGGTGTGGGAGATCTGGGGTCCTCTGCTGCATGGCGGACGTCTTGTGATCGTGCCTCACCACGTCAGCAGATCGCCAGAAGCGTTTCTGCGCCTGCTTGTCAAAGAGGGTGTGACCGTTCTGAACCAGACACCGTCTGCTTTCTATCAGTTTATGCAGGCGGAACGGGAACAGCCGGATCTCGGACAGGCGCTCAGTCTGCGCTATGTCGTTTTTGGCGGAGAAGCGCTTGAACTCAGCCGTTTAGAGGATTGGTATAACCGCCACCCTGAAAATAGACCGCAGCTTATCAATATGTATGGGATTACAGAAACGACGGTGCATGTGAGCTATATCGAATTAGACCGAAGCATGGCAGCTTTACGGGCAAACAGCTTGATCGGCTGCGGCATTCCCGATCTTGGTGTATACGTGCTGGATGAACGCCTGCAGCCGGTCCCGCCGGGTGTTGCCGGAGAGCTGTATGTATCAGGAGCGGGGTTAGCACGAGGTTATCTAGGCCGGCCTGGTTTAACATCTGAACGCTTCATAGCTGATCCGTTCGGTCCTCCAGGCACCCGGATGTACCGCACTGGGGATGTGGCCCGTCTCCGCGCTGACGGTTCTCTCGACTATGTCGGCCGTGCAGACCATCAAGTGAAAATTCGGGGATTCCGGATTGAATTGGGAGAAATTGAAGCCGCGCTTGTTCAGCATCCGCAGCTTGAAGATGCGGCAGTGATCGTTCGTGAGGATCAGCCGGGAGATAAACGGTTAGCAGCTTATGTCATCCCTTCGGAAGAAACATTTGATACGGCGGAACTGCGCAAATATGCTGCGGAGAGACTGCCGGATTACATGGTGCCTGCTGCCTTTGTGACGATGAAAGAATTGCCGCTGACACCGAATGGAAAGCTTGATCGTAAAGCACTGCCCGCTCCGGATTTCGCAGCGGCAGTGACAGGACGAGGACCGAGAACGCCGCAGGAAGAAATTCTCTGTGACCTCTTTATGGAGGTGCTTCACTTGCCGCGTGTCGGCATTGATGACCGTTTCTTTGATTTAGGCGGACATTCCTTGCTTGCTGTACAGCTCATGAGCCGCATTCGTGAAGCGCTCGGCGTTGAACTCAGCATCGGCAACTTGTTCGAAGCACCTACTGTAGCCGGGCTCGCTGAAAGACTTGAAATGGGATCAAGCCAAAGCGCTCTTGACGTTCTGCTGCCGCTCCGAACAAGCGGAGACAAGCCTCCTTTATTCTGTGTTCATCCGGCAGGGGGGCTCAGCTGGTGCTATGCCGGTTTGATGACCAATATAGGAACAGATTATCCGATCTACGGCTTGCAGGCACGGGGAATCGGGAAGCGCGAGGAGCTTCCGAAAACACTTGATGACATGGCTGCCGATTACATTAAACAAATCCGAACGGTCCAGCCAAAAGGCCCGTACCATCTGCTGGGCTGGTCCCTGGGCGGGAATGTCGTTCAAGCGATGGCTACCCAGCTGCAAAATCAAGGAGAAGAAGTATCCCTGTTGGTGATGCTAGACGCCTATCCGAACCACTTCCTTCCTATAAAAAAGGCACCGGATGATGAGGAAGCGCTTATTGCCCTTCTGGCGTTAGGCGGGTACGATCCAGACAGCTTAGGGGAAAAACCGCTAGACTTTGAAGCGGCAATTGAGATTCTTCGCCGTGACGGCAGTGCGCTTGCGAGCCTGGATGAAACGGTCATTTTAAATTTGAAGAATACGTATGTCAATTCTGTCGGCATTTTAGGTTCCTATAAGCCTAAAACCTTCCGTGGAAATGTTTTGTTTTTCAGATCAACAATCATTCCTGAATGGTTTGACCCGATTGAACCTGACTCGTGGAAGCCTTATATTAACGGACAGATTGAACAAATCGACATCGACTGCCGTCATAAAGATTTATGTCAGCCGGAACCTCTGGCTCGAATCGGCAAGGTTCTCGCTGTCAAATTGGAAGAGTTGAATAAATAAGGGAGGAGAAATAGAATGGCAAATCCTTTTGAAAATGCGGATGGCACATATTTGGTGCTGGTCAATGAAGAAGGCCAATATTCCCTATGGCCGGGTTTTATAGATGTGCCGAGCGGCTGGACAGTCGTTCATGAGCAAAAAGGGCGTGAAGCTTGTTTGGACTATATCCAATCGCATTGGAGCGATATGAGGCCAAACAGCCTAAAGACTGTTGAAAATGTGTAATCGTATCAAAAAGAGACTGCTCGCCGCAGTCTCTTCAGCGTGTCGATAAACCCTCGCATTCGTTGTCAAGTCTGCGCGTTGGTGCTCACGAATTAGAACATTCGCTCCGCTCCAATGCTCACCTTTCCTAGAGTTCAAGGGTTTTCAATCACGCTGAAAACATGACAAAATCCTAAAGCTTTTAAAACGCTTTAGGATTTTGTCAACAATCTTCCGAAGAGACTGCTCGCCGCAGTCTCTTTTTCTATCTTACGCAGACGTTTGGGTATGATCACAATCTCTGACCGGGTTTCCGTTTTCATCCGTACACCAAGATTGGGATAAAAACGCTAAAAACACAGCGGCCCACTGATCTGCAAACTGAATCAGAATACCCCCGTCATGCCAAGAGCCGTTGTCTTTTTTCCAGCGCGTATCCATTGCATTCCCTTGATTCATATGGATATTGTGCATTCCGTTAGTCGGGGTAAAGCCGAATATTTTATCTGCAGCCTGTTCAGGGCCGAATTTTGAACCGAATATATAAACCGGCGCTTTCTCATCTTGTGCTTTCTTCATATAGGTTTCAATAAAATCATTTAAATCATTATCAGGTCCCGTGATTTCATGAGGCAAAGGCTTCATTTCCCGCGGGTCAAACAAATTGCCCCGCACATAATCCAGTGCCACTTCACGGTTTGCTTCATTGATCCTTGTATATCCATACGGCATGTTCGGAAGGATGGTAATTGAGCCCGAATCAAACTGATCGTCAGCCAAATACAATACTTCAGATTCCTCAGAACTGGACATCACATTGATGGCGCACCTGTAATACGTATTCTCTTCACCGAGCATTTTGACTTGGAAATGAGGACTGTCATCATCTGTTTCCCGCTTCATGTCTAAGACTATGCCTTTTAACACGCCATATTGCTGAACAGCCATATGAATCCTCCTTTATGATCAACTTCATAGTCATAATTCGTGAAATGGTCTCTTTTTTCCTTTTAAAAAATAAAAAAGCCTGCAGAAATCTTTCTGCAAGCTCATTGTGAATTAAGCACCCGCCACAGATGATTCATCCTGTAAAGCTTTCTCGGCAGGAACATACTCATAGCCTAGATCTCTTGCTACAGCTTCATAGGTCACGTGTCCGTTTGCGGTGTTTAAACCCGCTCTCAGTGCCGCATTGTCTGCGAGCGCTTTTGCTGCCCCTTTGTTCGCGATTTGCAGTGCGTATGGAACAGTAACGTTAGTCAGGGCGATTGTTGATGTACGAGGGACAGCACCCGGCATGTTTGCTACAGCATAGTGGAGAACACCGTGTTTTTCATATGTCGGCTGATCATGGGTAGTAATATGGTCGACAGTTTCGACAATGCCGCCTTGATCGATCGCAACATCGACAATGACTGAACCAGGTTTCATTTGTTTTACCATTTCCTCAGTCACAAGAGTCGGAGCTTTAGCACCCGGAATTAATACCGCGCAAATGAGAAGATCCGCTTCTGCCACAGCATCTGCGATATTGACCGGATTAGAAATTAGCGTTTTAATCTGATGGCCGAAGATGTCATCAAGCTGGCGCAGGCGGTCTGCGTTTAAGTCGATGATGGTCACATCTGCACCGAGGCCGACAGCCATTTTCGCCGCGTTTGTCCCGACAACGCCTCCTCCGATAATCGTTACTTTTCCGCGAGACACACCCGGCACCCCGGCAAGCAGAATGCCTTTTCCGCCTTTAGGCTTTTCTAAGAATTGAGCGCCGATTTGCGCCGCCATTCTGCCCGCAACCTCTGACATTGGTGTCAGAAGAGGCAATGTCCGGCCTTCACTGACCGTTTCATATGCGATGGCAGTTACTCCTTTATCCTTCAAGGCCTGTGCAAGCTCAGGCTCAGCTGCTAAATGAAGGTACGTAAACAGCACAAGTCCTTTGCGGAAATAAACATATTCTTCCGGCAGCGGTTCTTTTACCTTCATGACCATTTCGGCGTCCCAAACCTGTTTCGGATCAGCAATGATTTCCGCTCCTGCTGACTCATAGGCTTCATTTTCAAATCCGCTTCCAAGGCCCGCGCCTGTTTCAACCAGCACCCGGTGGCCGTTTGAAATGAGCTGAGAAACGCCCCCGGGTGTTAATGCGACACGGTTTTCATTGTTTTTTATCTCTTTAGGAACCCCTATGATCATATCTGTCTCCTCCTGTATCTGTGATATTTTTAGTGTAGCTTGATATTTTGGAAAATTCTTTGTTTGATTAAGAAAATAAAAAAACATGGATTTGTGAAATTTCACAAATCCATGTGCCGAAGTTTGATATCTAAATAGATGGTGAATTTTTGATTCACATTTTTCAAATCAATTTCAGCGATCTGGCTGATCCGCTTGAGTCGGTAATTCAACGTATTAACGTGTATATTTAACAGCTTAGAAGCGGTATTCACGTTGCTGTCTGCTTCAATAAAGCGCTCTAGTGTTTCTACCATATTTGACTGGTGATCCCGGTCATATTGTTCCAGTTTGGAAAGCGAGTAATTATAATGGCCCGCCTGTTTCCGTTTTTCATATAAGACATCTAAGTATTGATAAATGCCTAACTCAGAAAAGCTGAAAAGATGTTTGGTCTCTTCAGCGAACCGTTCCTTCGTTTTTAAGACGGACAATGCTTCCTGATAGGAGCGGGAGACAAAAGAAATAGAGTTGTATATTCCGCCAAAAGCGATAGAAACGTCTTCTATTTTATACCGCTCCTTCAGCTGTTTTTGCGTACTTAAAGCAAACTGTTTTAAATCTTGAAAAGGATGATCTGTTTTGGGTGAGGTTAATATAATAAGTTCATTGGAATCTACGGTCGCCAGCAGCACGTAAACCTGCTGGGTCGTTTCCTGTAAATATTGCAGCTGCTGTTCGATTTTTTCAGTCAGCTCGCCATTTATGCGGATGATCATAACGGAAAACTCTGAAGGAGCGGCCATTCCAAGCTTATGGAACCCATCCGCCATATCATCCTCCTGATGGATGTGTCCGGTCAGCATTTTCCAGAAAAATTCTTGGCTGCGTTCTTCATTTTTCGTTTTTCTGATTTGAAGTTTGAGAAGCTTGTTTTTCACTGCTTTTGCTGCCATTTGCAATGTCAGCAGATCTTCATCGGACAATGTTTTTTGGATCTCAAGCGCCCATATGAAGCCAAGTACTTGCTTGTTTTTCCAAATCGAAATAGCGACGCGATTGCTCAGCCCGACTTCATCAATTTGCTTGACTCTGATCGGCTGGTCCGTTTTTAAGAGAGCTGGAATTGTCCCATCTTTCCACAACTTGTTAATCACCTTCTCCGGTACCCTTCTGCCAATAATGGTAGACGTCCGGGCAGGGTCTGTGCAGTCGCTGTGTGTACTGTAGGCAAGCAGTTTGTGGTTAACATCCTCTATGGTGATCGGGCACCGCAGAACGTCGCTGATATGATCAGCCACATCTTCAAGTCTGTCAAAACTATATTTAAACGGATCATTCGGCATGGTCATAAATCTCCCTACTTTTCGTGCTTGATTTCTCTTTGACATCTCATCCCCTTCCTTTTATTATGATTGTTGTTGTTTGTGAAAATCAACAACAAAGAACAGAAGCAAAAAAACAATTTCATGAGAGAAACGTTCTATATACATTTGGCGGTGTAATCGCCTTTTTGCAGGACAGTTGTATGCCTCATATAATACGACAGCTTATCCTATTAATCTTCTAAGTAAGTCATCGGAGGCGAGACTAATTAAGGAAAGAAAAAATTGAACCTTTCAGAAATGGTGCTGTAGCATCAAATTTTCTGAAAGGTTTTTTTTGGGAGTTGGAGCGTTATTTGGGTCTTTTGGATTATTCGGAGAATGAAGAGGAGATTAAGAAAATAAACCTATTTAATTTACAGTATATGTCATTTTTAAGTGATTCGGGGTAAACCATTGGACTCATTTTGTAAAATTAAAACATATTTGTTTGACTATGCCGAAAAACTGTTTTTATAATAATGACGTTCTAAAAATAAGTGAATTAGCCCATATTTAGGCTGATGGCACAGGAGGTAATGAGGAATATGGCAGGATTAATTCGTGTCACACCCGAAGAGCTAAGAGCGATGGCGAAGCAATACGGCGTTGAAAGCCAAGAAGTATTAAATCAGGTTGATCGTTTAAACCGAATGATCTCTGATTTGAAAAGCATGTGGGAAGGTGCTTCAAGCGAAGCGTTCGCAGATCAATACGAGCAGCTCAAACCTTCATTTATCAAAATGTCAGATTTGCTTCAAGATGTGAATCAGCAGCTTGATCAAACAGCAAATACACTTGAGTCTACTGACCAAGACATCGCAAATCAAATCCGCGGATAACAGTATGAAAGGGAAGGAGCGCCTGATTCAAAAGAAGACGGCGCTCTTTCTATGTAAGGGTGATCCTAAATGTATATTGATATTACAATAGATTTGAAACATTATAACGGCAGTGTCTTTGATCTCAGATTGTCAGATTACCACCCGGTGAAAAAAGTAATTGATATTGCTTGGCAGGCCCAAAGCGTATCTATGCCTCCGCGCGAAGGGCACTGGATCAGAGTGGTGAACAAGGATAAGGTGTTTTCCGGAGAATGCAAGCTGTCTGATTGCGGCATTACAAACGGAGACCGACTTGAAATATTATGAAAGGATCTGGTTGAATGTCAGGTAAACAAAAATCATATTTAGAAAACCAATTAGAAGCTGATGCCGAGAAAACAGATGCCGGCTATACATTTACCTTTCAACGGGAAAAAATAAAGCTTCTCGACGGTCTTGAAGCTAACGTGATCAAAGATATAAATCCATTTTTTCATAAAGAAATCGATGTGACGGATGATGAAGTAATCATCACAATCCAACCTCCCTCCTCCTATAAAGCATTCCGCTTCATGAAAGCTAAGGATAAAAAAAGTAAATGGCAGTTTGCCTATCAGCTTGTTCAAGCCGTACAGCAGCACAATCTGTCGAGGCTGAATGTGATTGTCGCTCCTGAAAACATTGTATTCGATAAAGGGCTTACGCCTTATTTTCTCCATTATGGAGTAAAAGAAAGCATTCCTCCTTACGAGCGTGATGACGAAAGAGTATGGCAGGAGCTGAAAGCGGCAGCGGCTTTGGCAGTTGACGGCGCTTTTGCGTTTGAAGACTACCTGAAATTCAATGAAACGCTGACGTTCTCCGCAGAGGCAAAGGCGATATTAGATGCTGAATCCTATGATGATTTGCTCGAGCTGATTCAAACCCATATTGATGAGCTCGAAGCCAAAGCAAAAACATACATACATATCCCGAGAAAGAAGTGGAACATCCAGCGATATATCGGCCTGGGGCTCATTGTTTTGCTTGTACCGGCACTTATTTATTCGATGTACGCCTTATTTTTCGCGCAGCCAAAGCACCAGGCGATAGTGGACAGCAACCGTGCGTTCTTAAACAAGCAGTACAGTGAAGTCATCAGCACACTGTCCAAGTACGATGCGGAAAGCCTGCCTGAATCGGTGCAGTATCAGCTGGCGACGTCCTATGTTGAGGTCGAAAACCTGGGGAGTGCAAAAACCAAAAATATAGAAAATAATTTAGTCACCCTTCAATCAGACCCTCAGCATTTCTTGTATTGGATTGATTATGGTCGAGGAGAATACAAAGAAGCGATCAGTATTGGCCGTAAGCTTGAATACAATGATTATATTTACTTTGCCCTAGCTAAATATAAACAACAGCTTTTATCTGAGGATACAAATGATGAAGACATACAAAAAGAACTTGACTCAGTAAATAGTGAGCTTGAAAAAGCCCAAAAAGAACGTCAAGAAAATAAACAGTCTAATTCTGAAACATCGTTAGTCGATACAAGCGAAGAACAGACACAAACAGACGAAGAAAAACAACAAGCAGAAGAGAAAGCGGCAGAAGAAAAAGCCGCAGCCGAGGAAAAAGCGAAAAAAGAAGAACAGAAGAAAAAAGAAGACGAGAAAAAAGAAACAGAAAAGAAAGATGAGAAAAAAGATGACAAATAACGTGAGACATGAAGCACAGGTCATCGCATGCTGCCATTCGGCCGTAAGGGGGTTCGCCATTTGAGTCTATTATGGGTTTTTTACCAAAATAACGTTCAAAAATTAAATCTGTCTAACCTCCCGTCGTCTCATCCGGTGACCATAGGGCCTGATGTGAAGGATTCCGTTACGATCAGCTCCATTCCATTTAATAGCGGAGTGATTTCTCTTAAAAGAAAGGAATCCGGCGGCCAATACGAAGTTTTCCTGGGAAATGATTGTCTCGGCACGATTGAGACGGATATATCATTTACTCTCCAAACGGATCAGCAGGATATACGCTTGATATTGACGGGCAGTGAACCTGAAAAATCCGTTTATTTTACGGGAAATCGGGATGAAATTGTATGTTCCTCAGAAAAAACGAATGCAGATATTTATCTGAATCCGCAAGATTTTGCATTTGCAGAACAAAGCACGTTTTCTTTGCTTCGTGCAGGCGGCAGCTGGTCGGTCCGCCCTGAAAGCGGAACGATCTTCTTGAACGGAGAGAAAATCAACACCAATACGCCGCTCAAGCCGGGGGATGAAATATTCTGGAACTTCACGCAAATGAGGGTGACGGAACAAGACCTTTTAGAAATTGTTCATTATGCCCAGTTTGAAACAGCGTTAACAGAAACGGTCAAACCGAGTACAGAGATGCAGAAAAAATATCCGCAGTACAGAAGAACGCCGCGGATGGTTTACGATCTGCCGGATGACCGCGTTTCTTTCAGTTTTCCCTCTCAGGAGAGCGATCAAACCAACAGAGGGCTGTGGCTCGTCATCCTGCCTCCGCTTGTGATGCTGATCGTGATGGGCGTAGTTGCCATCATCCAGCCGCGCGGCATATTTATACTCGTTTCTTTGGCGATGTTTATGATGACTCTCATTACCTCGACAGTGCAATATTTCCGGGATAAAAACCAGCGGAAAAAACGCGAGGAAAAACGGGAGCGTGTATATAAGCTTTACTTAGACAATAAGCGGAAAGAGCTTCAGGCACTTGCTGAAAAGCAAAAGCAGGTTCTTGAATTTCACTTTCCCTCATTTGAACAAATGAAATACTTAACAAGTGAAATCAGTGACCGGATCTGGGAAAAATCACTTGAAAGCAAGGATTATCTCCAGCTGCGGCTTGGGACGGGAACAGTTCCGTCAAGCTATGAAATCAATATGAGCGGCGGAGACTTGGCGAATCGTGATATCGATGACCTCATGGAGAAATCGCAGCACATGCAGCGCGTCTATAAAGATATCCGCAATGCGCCGGTGACGGTCGATTTGGCAGAAGGTCCGATGGGGCTTGTCGGTAAATCGCAAATTGTGAAAAATGAGATTCACCAGTTGATCGGACAGCTGTCGTTCTTTAACAGCTATCACGATTTGCGTTTTGTATTTATTTTTCATGAAGAAGAGTATAAAGACTGGGAGTGGATGAAGTGGCTTCCGCAATTTCAAATGCCCCATATTTATGCAAAAGGATTTATTTATAATGAGCAAACCCGAGATCAGCTCCTGTCTTCACTTTACGAATTGATCAGAGAGCGTGATCTCGAAGATGACAAAGAAAAACTGCAGTTCAAACCGCATTTTGTATTTGTCATCACGAATCAGCAGCTGATCTCCGAGCATGTCATTCTCGAATATTTAGAAGGACAGCATGAGCATCTGGGCATCTCGACAATTGTCGCTGCGGAAACAAAGGAAAGCTTGTCGGAAAACATTACGACTCTTGTCCGCTACATTAATGAGCATGAAGGCGACATTTTAATACAAAAGAAAAAAGCGGTAAGAATTCCGTTCCGTCTCGATCATCATCAGCGCGAGGACAACGAACGGTTCTCACGCACGCTGCGGACGCTGAACCACCAGGTCGGCATTACGAATTCCATTCCGGAAACGGTATCGTTCCTGGAGCTTTTTCATGCGAAGGAAGTAAAAGAAATCGGCATTCAGCAAAGATGGCTGACAAGTGAATCGTCAAAGTCGCTGTCAGTGCCGATCGGCTATAAAGGGAAAGATGACATTGTGTATCTGAACCTTCACGAAAAAGCACACGGTCCGCACGGCTTGCTTGCGGGGACAACGGGATCAGGGAAAAGTGAATTTCTCCAGACCTACATCTTGTCACTTGCCGTGCATTTTCATCCGCATGAAGCGGCTTTCTTACTAATTGACTATAAAGGCGGAGGAATGGCGCAGCCGTTCCGCAACATTCCCCACCTCCTCGGCACGATCACAAATATTGAAGGAAGCAAAAACTTCAGTATGCGTGCGCTTGCTTCCATTAAAAGCGAGCTGAAAAAAAGGCAGCGCCTGTTTGACCAGTATCAAGTCAATCACATCAATGACTATACAAAGCTGTACAAGCAGGGGAAAGCAGAAGTGGCGATGCCTCACTTGTTCTTAATTTCTGATGAGTTTGCCGAGCTGAAAAGCGAGGAGCCTGATTTTATCAGGGAGCTTGTCAGTGCCGCGCGTATCGGACGAAGCCTCGGCGTTCATTTGATTTTGGCGACACAGAAGCCAGGCGGCATCATCGACGACCAAATCTGGAGTAACTCGCGCTTTAAAGTAGCGCTCAAGGTCCAGGATGCCACCGACAGTAAAGAAATTTTGAAAAACAGCGACGCCGCAAACATTACCGTAACCGGCCGCGGCTATTTGCAGGTCGGAAACAATGAAGTGTATGAGCTGTTCCAATCTGCATGGAGCGGGGCGCCTTACTTAGAGGAAGTCTACGGTACCGAGGATGAAATCGCGATCGTTACAGATACGGGTCTGATCCCGCTTTCTGAGGTTGATACCGAAGATAACGCGAAAAAAGACGTTCAAACCGAAATCGAAGCTGTAGTTGACGAAATTGAACGCATCCAAGATGAAATGGGAATCGAGAAGCTGCAAAGCCCTTGGCTGCCGCCGCTTGCGGAACGTATTCCGCGCACTCTTTTCCCTTCAAACGAAAAAGACCATTTCCACTTTGCGTATGTCGATGAACCTGATCTGCAAAGACAGGCGCCAATTGCTTATAAGATGATGGAAGATGGAAATATCGGCATCTTCGGCTCTTCGGGCTACGGAAAATCGATTGCAGCCGCAACGTTCCTGATGAGTTTTGCGGACGTATACACACCTGAAGAGCTTCATGTCTATATCTTTGATTTCGGAAACGGAACGCTGCTGCCATTAGCGAAGCTCCCGCATACCGCGGATTACTTCCTGATGGACCAGTCAAGGAAAATTGAAAAGTTCATGATTCGCATCAAAGAAGAAATTGACCGCCGTAAACGTTTGTTCCGGGAAAAAGAAATCAGCCACATCAAAATGTACAATGCGCTGAGCGAAGAAGAGCTTCCGTTCATTTTTATCACCATTGACAACTTTGACATTGTCAAGGATGAGATGCATGAGCTTGAATCGGAATTTGTTCAGCTTTCCAGAGACGGACAAAGCTTGGGTATCTACTTTATGCTGACAGCAACGCGGGTGAATGCTGTCCGCCAGTCATTGTTAAATAACTTGAAAACAAAGGTTGTCCATTATCTCATGGATCAATCAGAAGGATATTCCATTTACGGCCGTCCGAAATTCAATCTTGAGCCGATTCCGGGACGCGTCATCATTCAAAAGGAAGAGCTTTATTTCGCGCAAATGTTCCTGCCTGTTGACGCCGATGATGATATCGGCATGTTCAACGAGCTGAAATCAGACGTACAGAAACTTCAAGGGCGATTTGCTTCAATGGAGCAGCCGGCACCGATTCCGATGCTGCCTGAGAGCTTGTCTACGAGAGAATTTTCTCTCCGCTTCAAGCTGGAACGCAAGCCTTTATCTGTACCGATCGGGCTTCATGAAGAAACAGTCAGCCCAGTCTATTTTGATTTAGGCAAGCATAAGCACTGCCTGATTTTAGGCCAGACTCAGCGCGGGAAAACAAACGTCTTAAAAGTAATGCTCGAACATCTGATTGATGATGAAACCGAAATGATCGGCCTGTTTGACTCGATTGACCGCGGCTTATCTCATTATGCGAAGGAATCAGATGTTTCATATTTGGAAACGAAAGAAGATATTGAGCAGTGGATTGAAACAGCAGAAGACATTTTCAAAACAAGAGAGGCCATGTATGTAGAAGCCGTCCGCCAAGGAGACGCGCAAAATCTGCGATTCTCACAAGTGGTGCTGATGATTGACGGGATAACGAGATTCCAGCAGACGATTGATACGAGAATACAAGACCGTCTCGCTAACTTCATGAAATCATACGCTCATCTTGGGTTCAGCTTTATCCCGGGCGGAAATCACAGCGAATTCTCAAAAGGCTATGACTCCTTGACAACTGAGATGAAGCAAATCCGCCACGCGATTCTGCTGATGAAAAAGTCTGAGCAAAATGTCATTCCTCTCCCGTACCAAAGACAGGAGCCTGAGATTCAGCCGGGCTTCGGATATGTTGTGGAAAACGGGAAGGAGCAAAAAGTTCAAATTCCTTTATGTTCTGCTGAAAGGGAGAGTGCTAGATGACAGAACAACGAAAAAGCTTGATCAAGTTAATATCTGCCGTCATCATCATTTTGCTGCTGCCGGTGTTGTTTTTCCGATTTATCGGAGACGACCCAACGAAAAAAGCAGTCAATTCCACCCGGCAAATCGCGGTGGTGAATGAAGACACAGGCGTATTGAGTGATGAGGTAAAGTCTGATGAAGAGGACAAATCCGCCCAGTTCGGCAAGGAAGTAGCGGCCGTTCTGGGTGAACGTCCTGATTATTCGTGGACGGTCGTAAACCGAAGCGCGGCCGAGACCGGTCTCGCTTCAAAGAAATACGATGCGATCGTCTACATTCCCTCAGACTTCTCAAAAAACATTTTGAGCTATGACAAAGACCATCCTCAAAAAGCAACGCTCGAATTCAGCATTCAAGATAACCTGAATGCGGTTAACAAAGAAAAAGTTCAGCGTGAGCTTGAGGATGCCCAAAAGACAATGAACAAAAAAATGTCGGCCTTATACTGGAATTTTGTTTCACAAAAAGTGGACAACATCAGAGGAGAATTTGACAAGATCGTCAATAAAGAATCTGAATTCCAGAATGTCATGTACAACTTTTACAAACCAAGCTCTAATGATTTAGCAGGTGAAATCAAACAGCAAAAAGACTTAATCGATGAGCTGAAGAAATCAATGAATGAAGCGCAAGGCACGACAAAAGAAAAAGCTTCTACAGCGGAGGAAGCCAAAAATACGCTGAAAGAATTCATTGATACAGTTGAAAGATACAAGGAATATCAAGAAAATCAGAAAAAGCTGCTTTTGGCAGCCCAGGATTCAACACAGCAGCAAATCCGGACAGGTCTGGATGCCATCCAGGCACAGCAAAAGGCGAATCAGTTCAGCGAACGCATGAGCGGATTGGCAACTGGGATCGGCCAAGCGAAGACACAGCTCGGACAAACCAGTAATGTGCTGGCAAACGCCCAGCAAATTAGGGAAGGGCAAGTGTCCCAGCAGGAACTTGGCATGGCAAAAATCCAAAGTAATTTAATCGAACAATATCAGGCCGCATCAAGACAGGCTGCACTAAATCAGGTGTATGAATTGCTTGTCCCGGCACGTCAGGCATTGACAGTTGCGAAAGGGAACGACCCAGTCATAGACGATGGTTCTGACAACAATGATAAAGATAAAGACCCTAAAGAAGAAGATCCTGAAGAACTCAAAATTGATCTTGAAAAACAGCGTGAAGAACTGAAAAATATCGCTGCTGATATTCAGGATATTTCAGACAATCTGAAGGAGCCTGAAAAAGAGGATCCAACACCGGAGGACCCGGGTACTGAACCAGACGATCCGTCCACTGATAACCCAGAAAAACCTGATGACGGGGGCAGTACAAATCCCGATGATACACAGGGCGACACAGGGAACGACAATAACAGCAGTGATACCGGTAATGACGGACAAACGGACGGCAGTACTCAGGATCAAGACCAGCAGAAGGGAACTGACGGTCAGGTGCAGAACGGCGATGCCTCTGATGGTGCGTCCGACAGCGGACAAACCGAAACGGGCACATCTGCCGAACAGACTGCTTCATCTGACTCAGCCCTTCAATTTATCAAGCTAGCAAATGAAGGCGGAACCGGAGATACGGGAGATACGATGGAGCCTGGTGACCAAGATCAACCAGGAAACGACGACATTTCTGATATCGCCAAAGCAAAAGAACAGCTCAGCAAAGCGTCTGAGCGAATCAAGCAAATTGAAGAAGAGCTCAAAGAAAAAGAAACTGCTCATAATGAAGAGTTGAAAAAGAAGTTAGAGGAACTAACAGAGCAAATGAATGGTCTCACTGATGAAATTGATGACCTGAAAGACAAAGTGAAAAAGCTCGAAGGTAAACTTGAAAATCTCGAAGCGAAACGGAAGCGGGAGTTTGAAGGGATTTACAGTGCGATTCGCGAGCTTGAAAATAAAGATCAGCTTCAATTCTCAGGAGAAATCAATACAGAAAGCATCTCCGCTTTAATGAGATACTATAAATATTTGTCTGTTTATGACTCTGTATTATCCGGTACGATTGACAGTGCTGCAAAAGCCGGCGCCATTAACGGCCAGCAGGACAACGTCAAATCAGTCCTGGCTCTCTCACCTGAAGAATCAGCCAGCTGGGAAGCTCTGAAAAACAACACGATGCAAACTGATGAAGACATTAACACCTTCATCGAAGGAATGACCAAATTTGCGGATGACTACAGCGGCTTTATTCGTGACTCTCAAGCAGGTGTTCTCGACGAACTGACGAAAATCTCTGAAAGTGCCGCAAAAGCGTCAGAACAGCTTGTAACGGGCGCAACACAGGAATCTGCGACGTTCAGCAACGATGGGCTGTCTGGCACCATGGCACTGAGTGTCCAAGATACGGTCGGTCAGGAAGTGCTGCAAATGTCAGACATGATGGGTTCATTGTCTGATCGCCAGTCAGGCATCATTGATTACACAACCAACATGCAGCAAAGCGTCAATGATGTTCAAGCGAAAGCCGACACCTTAAACAACAACTGGGGGAAAAATGTAGCCTCCACGAAACTCGTGCGCAATGACGTATACGGCATACTCGGAAACACATTAGTAGACGGGCAAAACAATGGCTATGTATATGATTACTTGGCGAATCCGCTTAAAATCAGCGGAGAGGTTCCGGAAGAAAAAATTCAGACGGTACCTCCGGTTGTCATCCTTGTCATTGTGTTGATCAGCAGTCTGTTAATCGGCTATTTCAGCTCGTATTACCAAAACGCACCGCTTCTCGTCAAAGGAGCGTTATTCGGAATTCTGAATATCCTTGTCGGACTTATGATCAGCTTGTTCGGTTTGAATATTTATTCACTGCCGGACGATCAGACGATTAAGTGGTCGGTGTTTACGATTCTATTGCTGGTCGCAAGCTCTGCCTTCATCCGGACGGCATTCAGATTCGGATCAATCCCTGGCTGGGTTGCTTCAGCGGCAATGATTCTATTCTATGTCGCACCGCTTATTGATTTGATCATGCCGAACTTTACATTTGAAGATCCGGTTTCGAAAGTATATATCGACATCCAGTACGGTACTGGGCACTTGTTTACAATGGGAATAACAGTTCTGCTGATCATTACGGTGATTGCCGCGGCTCTGCCGCTGATTATCCGGCTGATGGCTGAACACACAGCAGAAAGCGATGAAACGTATGAAGCGTAATCGCAGCATGGAAAAGGGGATCATGATTTGTATGCTCTCCTTTTCCCTTTTCATACCCTCTGCAGCTGCTGCCCAAACTGAAGAAAATACAGATGTCGCGCCAAACCAGTATGAGAAAAAAGACATCGAAATCGATACGAATTATTTGCATGAAGATACCTACTATGAAGAAAAAACAGAACTGCCTGAGGAACAGAAGGATATCACTTTTGATAAACCAAAGGACAAGGACGCCGAGCTGATAAAAGATTTGTTTACATCAACAAATGCCGAGGATTCCAACACGATTGCGGCCCAGTCGAAACAGCTTGGAATTACTTTTGCTGAAAAACCAATGACAAAGACATCATCAACGGAAACAGAAGATGAACAAGAAACATCATCATTGCTGCTGCCGATGATCTATGTCGTACTGATCCTGCTCGGAATTGCAGGCATCGTGTTCCTCATCCCAAAAGTCACAGCGCAGGAAAACAAGAAGGCGTAAGCCGCGTGCTTGTGTTGTGTAAAAGCGGTGCCGTACAATAATAACGGAAAAGGAGGTTTCCAATGGAACTTTATATCATCACCGGAGCGTCAAAAGGGCTGGGTCAAGCCATTGCATTACAGGCTTTAGAAAAGGGGCATGAAGTCCATGCCTTATCCAGAACGAAAACAGATGTCTCTCACAAAAAACTAACGCAGCATCAAATAGACCTCATCAATCTCGAAGAAGCTGAACAGCAATTTGAAACATTGCTCTCATCCATCGATCCAGATCGTTATTCTGGTATTACCCTGGTCAATAACGCCGGAATGGTAACGCCGATCAAACGTGCCGGCGAAGCGTCTCTTGACGAGCTTCAGCGCCATTATCAGCTGAACCTGACTGCGCCCGTGCTTTTGAGTCAGCTGTTTACAAAACGGTTTGCTTCATACAGCGGCAAAAAAACGGTTGTCAACATTACTTCAGGAGCCGCCAAAAATCCATATAAGGGATGGAGCGCGTATTGCAGTTCAAAAGCCGGGCTCGACATGTTTACGAGGACATTCGGATTTGAACAGGAGGATGAAGAGCTGCCAGTGAACATGATTTCGTTCTCACCTGGAGTGATGGACACTGAGATGCAGGCCGTCATCCGTTCTTCATCGAAAAAGGATTTCCACCACATTGAACGATTCCGGAAATTAAATGAAACAGGAAGCCTTCGCAGTCCGGACTTTATTGCCGGCACGCTGCTTTCTTTACTAGAAAAAGGGACGGAAAACGGCCGCATTTATGATATTAAAGAGTTTTTGTAGAGCAGATATTTTCTGCTCTTTTTTTTATACAAAAGGCTACAGCCAGCGCATTTTATTGAACAGCCGCATATACTGACTGAAACGCTGCTTTTAGGGTATAACAATGATGATAAGAAGATCAAAATGATGTGACATAAGAATTGAGTTTCTCTGCAAATTATGTTAGGATTCTAAAAATATCTAAAGGAGGGGTTTCCATGAGAAAGGTTACATTAATGGATGTTTTCACCCATCCAATTGCACAAAAATATCTTCAGCGTTCCGGCGTGGCACATGCGATTGCCTGCGCTTATCATGCATACAGGCTGTCTGTGAAGGCTGACATTAATCCTGATTTAGCAGCAAAAGCGGCACTGCTGCATGACATCGGCCATTATGAATGGTATACAGACGGAAAGTGGGATTATGAGAAATATAAAAGAAATGACATTCATGCCATTAAAGGGGCGGAACGCGCGCATAAGCTTCTGATTCGGCTTGGCGAGGAACCGAAAGCGGCAAAAGAGATTGCACTAGCCATTTTGCTTCATACAGATTCCTATTTGCCTGAAGGCGAATTAGATAAAAACACGCTGCAGCAGATTGTCAAAAAAGCGGACGAACTGGATGAAGAGCCGGGCGGCCACCATCATTACCGCCAAATTGATCCTTCAACCGCACGAAAAAAAATAGAAAAGCTGGACCAATTAATCGACCAAGCCCAGGCATCCGTGATAAAGCCTGTATAAGTACGGAACAGCGCCCAGCTTTCTTCGCTGTCTCCGCTTCATCGATACTTCCTTTACACCCGCTTCCAAACGTATTCTCCTAAAATCTCCGCACCCCTTTGTTTTATCAGGTAAGCCTGTGTCATTATCCATAAGCGCGGCATAAGCTGAGATAAAACACACAAAGGGGATAAAAGTATGGTCAACCAAGGTAGTCCGCAACTGGTCTCTTTAGTCGATCCTTATGTCTATCAGACCATTAAAAAGCTCATCGGCTCAAGGTTCGTTATACAGACAGTACGAGATACGGTCAGAGGCAGACTGATCGATGTAAAACCTGACCATATCACAATTGAAGGAGCCCGAAACTCTGTTTGTTTGATCAGAATCCAGCACATGATTTCCGTCACCCCAGATTACAGTGAGCGGGTCTAACAGTGCTTGCGCATGAAAAATAGGCGTACAACAGGACGTCCTATTTTTCAGTTAAGCGCTGTAAAAATGTACTATGATACATTGTTCCGTCAAGGTCAAAACCGGCAAATTCCTGATAGTTACCATCTGAAAAACAGAAAATGACGCCGTACACTGTATAGCAGGAACGGACTGCAGCATGCTGGCAGACCCGAAAATGAAAACCGTCTGAATCTTTTACATAAAGCCGGGATTTCCCGGTAAATGGGCACAGAGGTGTGCTGCCTTACCAAAACATTCGAATCCGGCAATTTTGCCGTCTTGGCTGATATCCAGCAGGATACAATCATTGACCTTAAGCTCCTCAGACCGCATATTCCTGTTCTTTTCCGGAGGATGAACATAGATATAAGCCAGTTCTGAATCTGTATCGTATGTCACGGCCTTCATCACCAACACTCCTTTCATTATATTAAGAGTTCTGATATGAGTTCATTTTTGTTACAATGATGGGGTATAAGTTCTTTTATCTGACAGACAAAGAAAAACTAGGAGGAACAAAGCTTGTTGAAATCAAAAGTCCATTTTTGGACATTGCAGATTTTATTTGTTTTGCTGATTATTTTTGTAGCAACAAAAGTTTCATTTGTATTTCAGCCGTTTATTGTTTTTATCTCGACATTGTTTTTCCCGATGCTGATTGCGGGAATTTTGTATTTCATATTTAATCCGGTGGTCCGCCTGCTTGAGAAAAAAATTCCGCGGACATTATCCATTCTATTGATCTATTTACTGTTTATCGGTTTGCTTGCCTTTATTTCAGCGTCAGTCGGACCTATCATCACCTCACAGGTGACAGGGCTGTTTAACAACCTTCCTGATTATATAAAACAGATTCAGGCGCTGACAAAGGATTTGTCCCATTCTCAATGGTTTACCTGGATGATGAACCAGGATTATGTATCGATATCAAAAATTGAACAGTCATTGACAAGTTTTCTCCAAAACCTGCCGCAAAATATCACGTCCAGTTTATCTGCGGTGTTTGGTGTCGTGACAAACATCACGCTTGTTATTATTACTGTTCCATTTATCCTTTTTTACATGCTGAAAGACGGACACCGCTTTCCGCATCTGGCAGTAAAAATTCTTCCGGCTTCTTATCGGACAGAAGGCTTGAAAATTTTTAAAGATTTATCCGATACGCTTGCGGCATACTTCCAGGGTCAGCTGTTAATCTGTCTTTTTGTCGGGACAGCGTGTTTTATCGGCTATTTAATTGCCGGACTGCCGTATGCCCTGATTCTCGGGATTGTCATGGCGATTACCAATATCATTCCCTATGTCGGGCCTTTTCTCGGTGCTGCGCCGGCTGTCATTGTCGGTTTTATGGACTCGCCGGCCAAAGCGCTGTTTGCGATTATTGTGGTCGTCATCGTTCAGCAGCTGGACGGAAACTTGCTGTCTCCTCTTGTGATCGGAAAGCGGCTGAATACCCATCCGCTTACGATTATTTTGCTATTAATCGGAGCGGGAAGCTTCGGCGGAATTCTCGGCATGATTTTAGCGGTGCCGGTTTATGCGGTAGTGAAGGCGTTCTTCCTGAATATTGTCCGCTTAATCAAGCTGCGCCAGCGGTCACGACTCGAGGAAAACTCAAAGCCAGCTGAATAGGCGGGCACCATTATTGGCTCTTTGCATATGATGCTGTAAATCAATGCGGAGGTGGGGAAATGCCTGCAATTGTGGGGCCGATTTATATCATGTCAGTTACGGGTAATGCCGCGGCAAGCTTTGGAGACGTATTTGCGATTTCGCCCAAAAGCGTCGCTCATTCAGGGGCGGGGTCAGGCGCATTTCAGCTTGGTGATTTTGTGAAGATTAACAACCAAACGAGTAAAACTCTCTTCAAAGATGCCGATATCACTGATGAAACAGTTTCGTTTAACGGGTAACAGCCTTTTCACAAGAGGCTGTTGCTTTTTTATTGTATAATATGGGTAGTCTTTGAATAGAGAGGTCATGTTATGAAAATCAGAAAAGCAAATATCAATACGCAAACCGGAATGATCACGGACGTGTATCTGCATGAAAACAGAAAAGAACTGCGCACGCTTGTAGCGGTACCGCAGCTGGAGTGGAGCACGATCATTTCCTATGAAGAAGATAAAGCAACTCTGCCTGAACGGCTGGAAGCGTCGTTGCGCCGGCATACAGAGGAAACCCCTGCTGGTGAGCTGGCCAAAAAAATCATTCATTGGGTAACAGAAATGTAAACGGCGCTTGAAAGTTTAGCTCCTGCCTGATCAGGTGATAATGAAAACAAACAAGACGGGAGGACAGGCTTTTGAGTGAAGACAAAATGGATCTCTATTTGCAGCAAGGAATGTATGGGCCTTTGGAGACAAAACCTGACGAGCGCCATTTGTTTTTAGGCTCTTTAAGAGAAAGAGTCGTTTTGGCACTGACGAAAGGACAGGTGCTTAGAAGCAAACCGTATAAAGAGGCAGAGCACGAGCTGAAAAACAGCCATAACGTCACCCTTTTGATTAATGGAGAGCTTCAGTATCAGTCTTACTCTCCTTATATCCAAATGGCGAACCGGTACGGAGTGCCCTTCAAGATTGTATCTGATCTTCAGTTTCATACGCCTTTAGGCCTCGTCATTGCAGCTGACATCGCTGTGAATCGTGAATTGATATATATTCAGGACGACATTTATAATCGGTCAGTGCTGAAATCTTAAGAGACAAACGGACCGTTTGTCTTTTTGTTCATGGCAATTCACTTACAACTGGAGATAAGATATAATGTTCTCATACTGATGGCGGGGAGGCCGGCTATGAAAAAAGCACTTATTTGTATTGATTATACGAATGATTTTGTGGCGAGTGACGGAAAATTGACCTGCGGGGAGCCCGGCAGAATGATTGAAGAGGCGATCGTCAATTTAACTGAAGAATTCATCACAAACGGTGATTACGTCGTATTAGCAGTAGATTCTCATGATGAAGGGGATCAATATCACCCTGAAACCCGTCTTTTTCCTCCGCATAATATAAAAGGCACGGAAGGAAAAGATCTGTACGGAAAGCTTTTGCCTCTATATCAGAAACATGAACATGAACCTAATGTTTACTACATGGAAAAAACGAGATATTCTGCTTTTGCGGGAACTGATTTAGAGCTCAAACTCAGAGAGCGGCAGATTGGAGAACTGCACCTTGCCGGTGTCTGCACAGATATTTGTGTGTTGCATACAGCTGTTGACGCATATAACAAAGGTTTTCGGATTGTTGTGCATAAACAAGCTGTTGCCAGCTTTAATCAGGAGGGGCACGCATGGGCTCTTTCCCATTTTGCAAACAGCATCGGAGCGCAAGTGGCAGAGTAAGGAAGGGGAAAAACAGTGTTAGAGTACGGATTTAAAGATGACAGCCTGTCATTACATACAGACCTTTATCAGATCAATATGGCGGAAACGTACTGGAGAGACGGCATTCATGAAAAGAAAGCGATTTTTGAGCTGTTTTTCAGAAGGCTTCCGTTTGAAAATGGCTATGCCGTATTTGCGGGCTTGGAAAAAGCCATTGAATACTTGGAAAATTTCAAGTTTACGGATAGCGATTTGAGTTATTTACAGGATGAACTCGGGTATCATGAAGATTTTATTGAATATTTGCGCGGCTTATCTTTTACAGGTTCACTTTACTCCATGAAAGAAGGAGAACTCGTTTTTAACAATGAGCCGATTATGAGGGTGGAGGCACCCCTGGTAGAAGCGCAGCTGATTGAAACAGCTTTGCTCAACATTGTGAACTATCAAACATTAATCGCAACAAAGGCTGCCCGGATTAAAGGCGTCATTGGTGATGAAGTTGCGCTTGAATTCGGAACAAGACGGGCGCACGAAATGGATGCGGCCATGTGGGGAGCGAGAGCAGCCTTAATCGGCGGCTTTAGCGCGACAAGCAATGTAAGAGCCGGAAAGCGCTTTAATATCCCGGTTTCCGGCACACATGCGCATGCGCTTGTGCAGGCTTACCGCGATGAATATACAGCTTTCAAAAAATACGCGGAAACACATAAGGACTGCGTCTTCTTAGTTGACACGTATGACACGCTTCGTTCAGGCATGCCGAACGCGATTAGGGTTGCCAAGGAATTCGGCGACCGCATTAATTTCATTGGCATCCGTCTGGACAGCGGCGATTTGGCGTACCTGTCAAAAAAAGCCCGGAAAATGCTTGATGAAGCAGGATTTACAGATGCGAAGGTGATTGCTTCAAGCGATTTGGATGAGCACACCATTATGAATTTAAAGGCTCAGGGAGCGCGCATTGATGTCTGGGGTGTCGGTACGAAGCTGATTACAGCCTATGACCAGCCGGCTCTCGGCGCAGTTTATAAACTCGTTGCCATTGAAGAAGACGGGAAAATGGTTGACACGATCAAAATTTCGTCCAATCCTGAAAAAGTGACGACACCGGGCAGAAAGAAAGTCTACCGCATTATTAATCAGTCCAACCATCATTCTGAAGGCGACTATATTGCGCTTTATGATGAGCAGGTGAATGATCAGAAGCGGCTCAGAATGTTTCACCCGGTTCATACATTCATCAGCAAATTTGTCACAAATTTTTATGCGAAGGATCTTCATGAGCTGATTTTTGAGAAGGGTATTCTTTGCTACCAAAACCCTGAGATTTCAGACATACAGCAGTATGTGCAGGATAACCTCAGCCTGCTTTGGGAGGAATATAAGAGAATCAGCAAGCCGGAGGAATACCCGGTTGATTTAAGTGAGGACTGCTGGAGCAATAAAATGCAGCGGATCCACGAAGTGAAAAGCAGAATTGAAGAAGAGCTTGAGGAAGAATAAAGAAAAACTGGCCTTTCGTTCGCGAAGGGCCAGTTTTCTTTATGTATATATTATTTTTCATGTTTAGACAATTTTCGTCAAATTATTTGATATACTTAGGGGTGAAAGCCGCGCGTATTGTAAGGGGGATAAATCAATGAGGGTGTTTGTTGCAAGACAGCCTATTTTTAATAGAAAAGAACAGGTTGTTGCTTATGAACTGCTGTATAGAGAAAGCGAAGAGAACGTGTATAGCGCTAAAGACGGCGATCAGGCAACAACAGATTTGGTGATCAACAGCTTTTTAAACATCGGAATTGAGAAGCTGACGGAAGGGAAACGCTGTTTTGTTAATTTTACGGAAAGCCTGATGTTTTCAAATCTTCCCACCTCCTTCAATCCGAAACAGCTTGTCATTGAAATCCTTGAAGATATACCGATCACGCCGGCCCTCATTTCTAGATGCAAAGAATTGAAAAAAATGGGGTATATGCTGGCGCTTGATGATTTTTATGCAATAAACCCGCAAGATGAGGACTTACTGGAAAAACTCATGAGCTATATTGATATATTGAAAATTGATTTTCTCAAAACAACACGAATGGAACGCAGAACAATTTTGCAAACCTACGGCTGCCGCGGCCTGATTTTTTTAGCGGAAAAAGTAGAGACCCGAAAAGAATATAAACAGGCGGTCCAAGACGGCTTTCAATTATTCCAAGGCTACTTTTTCAGCGAGCCGCGCATCATCAGCGGGCATGACCTATCGACTCATTTCTATTCTTACTATGAACTGCTTAACGAACTGAGCAAAGAGCAGCCTAACATAAAGCGTGTGACAGAGTACATAGAGCGGGATTTATCACTGTCCTATCAGATTTTAAAATTTTTAAACTCATCCCACAGCCGTTTGAGCCAGAAAATTGAAAGCATTCAACAGGCCATTATGCTGTTGGGATTTAATGAAATCAAACGGTGGATATATATTCTTTCCTTTAAGGATTTAAGCAGGAAAGGGCATTCCAGCAAGCACGAAATCATTAAGATTTCTTTGATAAGAGCAAAGCTTTGCGAACTGCTGGCGAGAAAGACATCCCGGCCGCAGCCTGCTTCTTATATGCTGATCGGAATGTTTTCTCTCATAGACACCCTCCTGCATAGAGAAATAGAGGAAATTGTTCAAGAATTGCCTTTAAAAGATGAAGTCGGGCAAGCATTATTAGGCCATCAAAACGACTACTACCAAATGCTTGAGCTTGTGAAATTAATTGAAAGCAACAACTGGGACACTTGCTCGGAATTAAGCAATCAACTCGACAAAGAAGAAGCGTATGAATGTTATTTAGAGGCTCTGGAATGGTGTCATAATCTTATGGACGCAAAATGATTGCGGTCCTCTGACCACCGCAAAGCAAGAATCATTCGGCTTTGCGTTCCGATAAGGCTGATATAGATGCCGTCGGGATTAAAGACCGTATCCACTTCATGCCGGACGCCCATTTGTTTGATCAGGCGCCTTATGGTTTGTTTATCGGACTGCTCGGCTGCGGTCAGAATGCGGCGCGAGAGATCCCGCGAGCCCGCAATGCGTCCGAGAACGAGCTGGGCATCCGCAAATATCCCCGCGGCCTGCTTCGCTGAACGGATAAAGGTATCAATATTGTTGGCAGGAGCGGGCGGACGGCGTACCTCATACGGATACACGTAAAACCAGGGATAACGATATCTCATGGGAGCACCTCACACAAAAGGGATGTTTCTATATGTATAGATCCCTAATTGCCGAATATGACAAAGCGAAAAGGCCACAACTTTAGCGTTGCGGTCTTTTTCGGTGTTTGTCGGTCAGGAAACGCCAAGAATCGCATATTCAATTTTGAAAATACGGTATGAAGGACTATAGTCTTACTTAGTGAAAATGCGAAACACGTTAAAATCAAGGGAATTAAGAATCTTTCTCAATTTGAGCAGAAATGTAAGCTCTTGCACATAGAAAAATAGTCCCGTTCTTGTTGTGATCCCTTTGAGTATAAGGACCTATTGATATTTGCGGTGTCACGCAGGACTTTTTTGCATACTTTTCGGTGAAAAATGAGCCGAAAGCAGATACACTATTAGTAACAGATCAAATACCTAGGACTCGTTCACCATACACAATTCATTGATCTTTCAAAAAAAGGAGTGTGGAAACGATGGAAAAGAAACTTGAAGAAGTAAAACAATTGTTATTCCGACTCGAACTTGATATTAAAGAAACGACAGATTCATTACGAAACATTAACAAAAGCATTGATCAACTCGATAAATACAATTATGCAATGAAAATTTCGTGAAAAAGACTTGGAAACAAGTCTTTTTTTTCGTTCTGCCGATACAATAAATGGATAAAGTATTATATGATTGTTAAAAAACGAAAAACCTGCTGTCCTTTAAATGTCCCATTTAGTAAAATGGAATGGGAGGGGGGAAGTCGTTATTGAGCAGATATGTTTAGATTCTGTCCGGATCAAGGAGAAAATGAAGGAGATTGTAGATGAAATTATTTTAAATGAGGACTTAAAAGTGAAGCTCATTTCTTTTATCGAAGAAAAAAAACAATTTTCATTTGCAGAACTGGCTTATTACCATTACATAGCATTTGATGGAAAAAACGACAAAGCAATTGAGTTATTGGCATCAGGTATAGAACTTTTAATTTTATCTGCGGACATTTTTGACGATATTGAGGATAAGGACAATCTTCAGGCTTCTTGGATGAAATTAGATCCTTCTATAGCAACTAACGCAGCTACCGCACTTTATACATTAAGTCTGCAAGTAATAGGTTCAGTCTCAAATCATCCAAAACTTTTAAGCCTTACTTTGCAATATTCACTCCAATCTTTACAAGGACAACATGTAGATTTGAATTTAACAGCCTCATCAGAATCAGAGTATATTGAAATGATTAAACTTAAGTCTGGTTCTCTGGTAACATTGCCCAGTATTCTTGGTGTATATCTGGCAACTGGAAAATGTAATGAAACAGTTGAGGAGTATTCGCGTTATTTAGGTGTAGTCGAGCAAATTGCAAATGATCACTATGGACTTTATTACCCTAACAACAATGACTTCAAAACTAGACATACGCTTGCCTTCAATTATCTTAAAAATAAATTTAACCAATCATCAATTGACTTATTAAATTTTTATGCGCAAGAAAATCATATGATAAATAATTTGGAAGATTTGAAGGGAAAGTTAAGAGAATCAGGTGTAATACAATATTTGAATGTTATAAAAAATTTAGCAGTGGAAAATTTTAAGGAATCATTCAAAAAACTGAGATTAGATGAACAAAGAAAAAATAAATTACTTATTCAATTATTAAGGGGGATTTAATTTGAAACATATTGATAAAATCATTAGCCATCTAGTAAACAACCCGGAAGCGTTTGATCAATTTAAGAATGGGAACTTAACCTTGCTAAATATAAATGAAAAAGAAAAGAAAGCAATATTATACGCGTTTGAACAAGGAGAGGTGCCAAGAACAAGCAAGTGGCCTCCAATAGAAGCTATTAGTAATTTTTTTGAGGATGATAAAAGAAAAAGTTTGATTTAATTACGGGATGATGTGATGTACAGATATATTAACGTCTATAAATATTTGTCTCTAGTTTTTATCATTTTAAGTTTTATTTATGTTATATACCTCTCGTATAGCTTTGCTTTTAACATCTTCGTAGGTGCGGATGTAAAGATAAATGAACAGGGTAAGTTAGAGGTCACCAATGTTTTAGATTATACAGATGAATATTATTCAGGTGTGAAAAAGGGAGATATCATTCTTGAAGTAAATGGGGAGAAAGGCAGTGATATTCAATTAAAAAGTGGAAGATTAGTCAATGTAGAAAGTTTAATTGTTGAGAGAGATAATAAATCATTTCATTTACAAAATGTAAGCCTAATCAGTGAAGAAAATTTATTTATGTATCTCATTCCTGTAATATCTTATTCAATCTGTTTATTTTGTATATTTTTTATTTATAGAATAAATAAAGTAAGAAAATCAACTTCTGCTTATATTTTAATATTATTTTTGTTATTTGTATCAGTAGCGTATGTAAGTGCATGCGGGGCAAGAAGAGGTGAAGAGCTAAGCACTTACCTGCTTGTTCTTACTTTAGTCAGTTGTCCGGTGTTATATATTCATTTTATATATAAATACTTTATAGAATTAGGAACAAAGTTATTCGAAAAGAAGATTTTAATCATTATGTATATGCTCCCTCTAATAAATCTTTTATTAGAGGACGTTCTGAGTAATAGATTAAAATCTTCGGCTTTTTTGTCTAATCTGAATTTGATTTCATTTTTTGTCCTAGTTCTTACTGTATCGATTCTTATCCATAAAGGGATAAGAAAATTTAAACAAAAAGAGCAAAAGTCAATTTTGAAAGTCCTTGCTTATACAAATATCTTTTCTTTCAGTCCGTTTATTGTCTTTTTTGCTGTTCCATATGTGTTTTTGGAGAAGTATGTCTCACCTTTTAGTTTGGCTGCTTTTACACTTGTTATACCTTTTTCTTTAGTATATCAATTTATGACTAATAGACTTTATAATATCGACTTTGTTGTGGGGCGGCTTAAGTACTACGGTTTTTTAGCCATTACACCTACTATTATCGTAGTGACCATCTTTAATTACATTCAGCAACCAAAGGATATCTTTTATTTAGTTAAACTAACAATTGCAATATATGTGCTTATGTTTGCCGTTTTTTACTTTAAAGAGATTATTGACTTTCGTTTCAAGTTAAAAAGATTTACTGAAAAATTTAATTATCAAGATGGGATTTTTAAATTTACTCAATTAATAAAGCAAGCATCATCAGTAGATCAAGTACTTAATCACTTTAAGAATACAATCTTAGATGTATTAAATATAGATAATGCTTGTGTGTATGATAATTCAAAAGGAGAAATTACTCTCCTTAGCAAGAATAACTTTAAAGATCTCACTTATAAAAATCATGAGCAATATGTGAAAAATTTTACTGGTGATATCGGCAAAATTAAAGAGTTTAAACAAGGTTTTATTATTAAAATAGGTGAACGAGGAGACAAATCATTTTTAGTACTCTGTTTCTCAAGTTATAATACTTTTAAATTAACAAGAGATGAAATTGCATGGCTTCAAACATTAGCGTTTTATACAAATGTTTCATTGGAAAACGTGATGAAAATAGAGGAATTGATGGTGCATCTTGAGGATTTAAAACAACAAGAATCCAACCCCGTATGGCTCAAAAAACTCATGTACACGATCGAGGAAAAACAACGCTCGGATCTCGCCCGCGATCTCCACGATTCGGTTCTTCAGGATTTGATTTCCTTAAAACGCCAGTGTGAGCTGTTTTTGGGTGATTTTAAGAAGGATGATAATCCGTGCCGTGAAGAGGTGCTGGACAAGCTTGTGCAGATGAATGAGCAGATGTCTGATGTGATTTCGATGACGAGGGAGACGTGTCATGAGCTGCGGCCGCAGCTTCTGTATGATCTTGGATTGGTGAAGGCGCTGTCGAAGCTGGTGGCGCAGCAGCAGGAGCGGGTTCCGTTTCATATCCGTTTAAATACCGGGAGATTTACGGCTTCCCTTGATCTGGATTCGCAGCTGAATTTGTACCGGATCATTCAAGAGTTTCTGTCTAATGCGGTCAAGCACTCTCAGGCGACGGATGTGCTGATTATGCTCATCAGTATTCAAAACAAAATCGTTCTTCATTATGAGGACGATGGCGTAGGGTTTGATCAGGAAAAGAATACTGAGCATTCCATGAGCATGGGGCTTTCTGGCATTAAGGAGAGAGTCAGGGCTTTAGATGGGCGCCTTCGGATTGAAACAAGTGAAGGAAAGGGCTTTAAGGCTGATATTGAAATCGAATTGTAATGGATTTATAACGGAAACGACTTGGCACAGGCCAAGTCTTTTTTATAAAATGGAAAAGAGTGAGTAAAAGGGAGGAAAACATGAAAAAGATACTAGTGATTGATGACCATCCGGCTGTCATGGAAGGCACCAAGACAATTTTGGAAACGGATTCGAATTTGTCTGTTGATTGTCTCAGTCCTGAACCGAGCGAACAGTTTATCAAGCAGCATGATTTCTCGTCATATGATCTCATTTTAATGGATCTGAATTTAGGCGGCGAGGTCAATGGGATGGAGCTTTCTAAACAGATTTTACAAGAGAATCCTCATTGTAAAATTATCGTGTATACCGGTTATGAGGTCGAGGATTATTTCGAGGAAGCGATTCGTGCGGGTCTGCACGGTGCCATCAGCAAAACGGAATCTAAAGAAAAGATCACCCAATACATATACCACGTGCTCAACGGAGAAATTTTAGTCGATTTTGCTTACTTTAAACAGCTGATGACTCAGCAAAAAACAAAGCCGGCTCCTTCCTCTCAAAAAGAACAAGATGTGCTCACACCTAGAGAATGCCTGATTCTTCAAGAAGTTGAAAAGGGATTTACAAACCAAGAAATCGCAGATGCCCTTCATTTAAGCAAGCGGTCCATTGAATACAGCTTGACATCGATTTTCAATAAGCTGAATGTCGGTTCACGGACGGAAGCGGTTTTGATTGCGAAATCAGACGGTGTACTTTAAATGTTGGAGGTGTAGATGATGGATACGAAACACACATTGCTTGAAGCGCTTGGTATAGAGATTGTTGAAAACACAGCAGAACGATGCGTTGCGGTCATGCCGGTGGATCATCGGACGGTTCAGCCGTTCGGATATTTGCATGGGGGCGCTTCAGTGGCCCTGGCGGAAACAGCGGCGAGCGCAGGTGCACAGAACTTGATTGATCATTCAACACAGGCTTGTGTCGGTTTGGAGATTAACGCCAACCATTTAAAATCTGTAAAGGAAGGAACGGTAAAGGCGATAGCCGAGCCCGTTCACATAGGCAGAACGACGATTGTCTATCACATTCACATATATGACGAGCAAGAGAGGCTGATCTGTATATCCAGATGCACGCTGGCTGTCATCAAGAAATAAAAAAACAGCCGGAACTCTGCCTGTCCGGCTGCTTATTTTTATAAATAAGAATCCTCTTTTCGTTTAATCACAAAGTTTCTGATTCCGTTATAGTCATCCTGTACACTTCTCTCATCAAGCTTGACGCCGGAGTTATACGCAGCACGGCAGATCAAGTGCCCGCCGATCGGCGACGTAATAAAGATAAAGAGAATCCCAAGCAGGATTTTAGCGGAGAGCTCCCCCGTCACAAACCACAAATAGAAGAAGACACCGAGCAGAATCATATTGACACCTAATGTTGAGCCTTTAGAAGCAGCATGAGCGCGTGTAAACACATCGGGAAGGCGAAGTACGCCAAATGAAGCAATGAGGCATACAAGAGCTCCCAGCAATATGAATACAGCCACAACGACTTTAGCGGTTTCGATCATTTTCGATAATCTCTCCTTTCTCCAGGAACTTGGAAAATGCGATCGTTCCGATAAACGATAAAATCCCCAGCAACAAAATAATATCCAAAAACGCACTTGTTTTCAGCAAAATGGAGACAAGCGCCGTGATTGCGATCAGATTGATGCCGATTGCATCCAGAGCCACGACCCGGTCAGGCACAGTCGGCCCTTTAATGACACGAATGACATACAAAAAGGTAGACACTGCCATAATGCCGAGCGCGATTTGCAGGATCAGCGTAAACATCACCGGCTCACCTCCTGTATGGCTTTTTCAAATGACTCCCGAATATCAAAAATCGCTTTTTCCGCATCCTCGATATCCATTGCATGAATATAAAGTATTGTTCTGTCATCTGAAATATCCATCACCAAGGTTCCCGGCGTTAATGTAATGAGCAGAGAAAGCAGGGTGATTTCCCAGTCCTTCGTCAGTTCAGTTTTAAAAGCAAAAATACCCGGTCTGATATTCAGTTTTGGAGATAAGACTGATTTCATCACACTGACATTGGCAAGGTACAGTTCCTTTATAAAAATGAAACAGAGCTTGATGATAGAAATCAATTTCCATAGATAAAACTGGCGAGTGAAAAAGCGCCGGAAGAAAAAGAGAGAGAGCATTCCCAGAATATAGCCTGTAATGAATCCTGCGGCGCTTGGACTGTTGCTTAAGAACATCCAGCAAAAAGCGAGAAACACATTTAATAAAATTTGAAATGCCATGCGATCTACTCCTTCAGAACAGCTTCGATATATTTTTCCGGATTCAGCAGCGTCTCGGCCGCTTGATCAACGTAAGGCGACACCCATTCTGTACCCAACCCGAAGAGAAGAGACAGCAAGAGAAAAATAGCTGCCGGATAAAGAAGTCCTTTAGCTGTTCGATGATTTGGTTTTGGCGTTTCTTTTTCTTCGCCCCAAAACGCATGTATAAAGATCCTCAGCACAGAGTACAGTACGAGCAGACTCGAAAGCAGAATCAGCATGGATATCGTAAATTCACCTTCTGCGAAGCCGCCCTCTGCAATTTTAAATTTGCCGACAAATCCGCTCAGTGGCGGAATGCCTGCAAGAGAAATAGCGGAAATGAAAAACATCCATCCAAGAACAGGATAGCGTTTGATCAGCCCGCCCATTTTATGCAGGCTCGCGGTTCCAGTCAATGCGATCAGCGTACCTGCCAGCATGAACAAAGCGCCCTTAATCAGCATATCGTGAATCAGATAGTAGATCGCGCCCTGAATGGATGCGGGGGTGTGTACTGCCACACCGAACAAAATCACGCCGACAGCGGTAATAATGTTATAGATCACAATTTTCATGACATTCGAATAGGCGAGTGAACCGATCACACCGAAAATCACAGTCAGCGCCGCCAGCCAAATCATCAGCTGATGGGTAAAGGCAGTATCGTGAATAAAAATCAATGTGAAAACCCTCGCAATCGCATATAACCCGACTTTTGTAAGCAAAGCGCCGAACAACGCGGAGATTGCCGCCGGTGGCGCGTAATAAGAGCCTGGAAGCCAAAAGTAGAGGGGGAAGATTCCGCCCTTCATGCCAAATACCAAAAGCAGCAGGACACCAATCACAGTGATCAGCCCGGTTTGTCCTGATTCGCTGATTTTCACGCTAAGATCCGCCATGTTTAACGTGCCGGTTACAGCGTATAAAAAGCCGACCCCTATGACAAACAGGGCAGACGATACGATATTAAACACAATATATTTAAGGGATTCCCGCAGCTGAATTTTTGTGCCGCCTAATACAATCAGCATATAGGAAGCAATAAGCAGAAGCTCAAAAAATACGTACATATTAAATAAATCGCCTGTTAAAAACGCTCCGCTGACGCCGGCAAGCAAGAACTGAACGCCGGAGTAGTAAAAGGAGCGCTCCCGTTTTTCACCGACAGAACGGAAGGAATAAAGCCCAACCAATAAACCGATGACCGCTGTTGTGAGAACGAGAAGGCTGGCGAATTGGTCTGCGGCAAGCACAATGCCGTACGGCGCTTTCCATCCGCCTAGGCTGAGTGTCTGGATGCCTTTTGTGAAGACAGTCTGTACAAGTATGCCGCTAATCACAATCCCGATGGCCGATGCCGCCGTGCTGAAGATTCTCATGAGCATAAGATTCTTCGTCATGAAAATCAGAAGAATAGCCGACAAAAGCGGGATCAGGATTGGCAAAATAACAAAATTATTCATGTTGATCATTTCCCCTCATTTGATCCATATCGTCCGATTTCAATTCCTGATAAGCGCGAAAGGCCATGACGAGGATGAATGACGTAACGCCAAAAGAAATGACAATTGCGGTCAAAATCAGGGCTTGCGGAAGCGGATCGACAAATGATTTGGCATGCTCGCTCAAAATCGGAGCGGCGCCTTTCTTTAATCCTCCCATAGTCAAAAGCATTAAATGAACGCCATGGCTTAACAGTGCTGTTCCGATAATGACGCGAAGCAGGCTTTTAGACAGCAGCAAATACGTAGCAGCCATAAAAATAATACCGGCTAATACAGCCATTAAGATTTCCATTATTCTTCCTCTCCAATCGTTTGAATAATGGTCATCGTTATGCCTACGACAACAAGATAAACGCCTAAATCAAATATCGTCGCTGTGGCGAGCTCCGTTTTCCCAAGGATCGGCAGCTGAAAGTATCCGAATGTGTGGGTTAAAAAAGGAGACCCGAAGACAAAGGAGCCAACGCCTGTTAATACAGCGAGCAGAAGGCCGGCTCCCGCGACATAAATGAAATTGACCGGCAAAAGGGAACGCACGGTTTTTAAATCATATGCCAGAAGCAAGAGAACGATGGAAGAGGACGTGATCAGTCCGCCGACAAAGCCTCCTCCGGGCGCGTTATGCCCTGATAAAAATAAATAGAAAGAGAAAAGCAAAATGATAAAGGATACAAGCTTTGTCGCGGTTTGAAGAATCAAGTCATTTGTTTTTTGTTCATTCACCGCTTTTCCCCTCCTCTTTTACTTTTGTTTTAATCATGCTGTAAATGCCGAGAGCGGCTATTGTTAATACCGTAATTTCAAACATTGTATCAAATCCCCTGAAATCAACGAGAATGACATTGACGACATTATCCCCTCCGCCGAGATCGTGGCTGTGTTTGACAAAGAAGGACGCAATGCTGTCTTTTGTCCGCTGACTTGAGGATGCGATGCCGAGCAGAGTAACGATAATACCGACGCCTAAAGAAATGATAAAATTCGTCATCCGGAACGTTCTCGTTTTTGTTTTCAGCCTCAGTTTCGGCAAATGGTAGAAGCAAAGCAGAAACAGTGCCACAGAAATCGTTTCAATGACGAGCTGAGTCAATGCCAAGTCCGGCGCTCTGAAAATGACAAAAAACAATGCAAGCGTATAACCGACAACACCGAGTGCAATGATCGCCGTCAGTCTTGACCTAGCAAAAACAGTCGCCACTGTGGCGCTGATCATGACAAGCGTCAAAATGATTTCGTATACACCGATTTTAGCCATGCCTTCCGTTTTAAATGAAAATCCGCCTTTAATGGCAAAAGCTCCGCCTATCAGAATGATGAAACCAGCGAAGATATACAGCAAATAATCTCTTAAAAACCCGGTCATATATTGTTTTGTGACCCGGTAAGAGCCTTTCTCCATCAGAGTCAAAAGCTTATCGTATAAACGGTTGAGTGTGAGTTTCGAAGGAAACAGTTTATAGATTCCTTTCCACTTATTCAGCGACAAATAACCAATTGTTCCGATCACAACAATACCCGCAGTCATGAGCAATTCCGTTGTAACCCCATGCCACTGTGAAATGTGAACGTGGAATTTCTCATGGCCGTCCAGCAGTGTCGGATAGATTGAGTTCATCGCAGGCTCTATCAGGCTGTACGACAATATATTCGGGAAAAAGAAGAGACTGACAGCCAAAGCGACAAGAATGACCGGTGGTACGAGCATGCCGACAGGCGCTTCGTGAGCCTGTTTTTCAAGCTGTTCAGGCTGGTAACTTCCTCTGAATGTTTTAAAAAGCAATTTCATGCTGTAGATAAACGTAAATACACTTCCGATCCATGCGAAAAGAGGGAACAGAACGCCCCATGTCTGCACGTTGAACAGGTCAAAATGTGTCACGCGAAGCATGCTTGTGAAAAACATTTCTTTACTCAAAAATCCGTTAAACGGCGGTAAGCCGGCCATTGAAAATGTCCCGATTAAGGAAATGGTAAATGTAATCGGCATAATCGCCATCAGGCCGCCTAGCTTCCGGATATCCCGTGTGCCTGTTTCGTGATCGATAATCCCGACTGCCATAAACAAGCTTCCTTTAAAGGTTGCGTGGTTGATCAAATGGAAAATGGCAGCCATAGCGGCAACTGTATAATATTCTGTATGGCCGTAATGAAGGGCCGCAGCACTGACTCCGAGCATAGAGATGATCATTCCGAGCTGGCTGACGGTTGAAAACGCCAAAATCGATTTTAAATCAGTTTGTTTCACGGCATGGAATGAACCCCAAACCATCGTAAAGAGGCCAACTAGGGATACGATCCAAAACCACTGAGCTGAAAAGGCGAAAATAGGACTGAATCTCGCAATCACATAAATGCCGGCTTTTACCATAGTAGCTGAATGGAGATAAGCGCTGACAGGCGTCGGAGCTTCCATCGCGTCAGGGAGCCAGATGTAAAAAGGAAATTGCGCTGATTTCGTAAAAGCCCCTAATAAAATGAGAATCATAGCCGGGATAAACAATTCGTGGCCGGCAATTAATTGAACCTGATGAACCATCTCTCTAATACTGAAGGAATCCGTTATCAAATAAAGGAGAATAAATCCGCCGAGCATGCACAGCCCGCCGCTGACCGTAATCAAAAGTGATTTGGCTGCGCCATAGCGCGACTTTTCCCGCTTATACCAATAGCCGATCAGCAAAAAGGATGAAAGGCTTGTAAGCTCCCAGAACATGTAGAGAACCATGACATTGTCTACTAGAACGACGCCGAGCATGGCGCCCATGAACATCAATAAGTAGACATAAAAGGGCCCAAGCTGTTCTTTTTCTTTCGATAAATAAAAAATGCTGTAAAGAGTGACCAAAGAGCCAATGCCTGTGATCAGTAAGGCGAATAATAACCCGAGGCCGTCTATATAAACGGTAAAGTTAATGCCGAGTGACGGAATCCACTCTAATACCGATCGAAGTGTTTCTCCAGATTGCGTCATCCTGATCATTGGGAGAAAGTATATAAACAGCAAGACGGGCAAGATCAACACAAACCAGCCCGTATGCACTCTTTTTGCGTATTTTGCCAAGAAGGGAATGATAAAAGCAAATAAAAAAGGCGATAAAATAGCAAGATGTAAGAGCTGCAAAGATAAGACCTCCTTTTCTCGTTCTCAATTGAAAAATGCGCTATGTATGAAATATACGGTCAAACGACCTAGTCCAAATTATATCGCACTTTTCTGCAAGCTGCCACGCTTCGAACTGCTGTAATGGGTTTTATGAGTTCTTTTGACCTCAAAATAAGTCTAACAAAAAAGAGGTTATTTGTATATTTAAAATCAATCCTGATCAAGCTGAAGGAAAGGAGCTGGTCATGTGAAAAGAAAAGTCGTGATGTGCTCAGGTTTATTCTGCTCAGTATTTGCAGGGGCATTCATGTTGAATCAATATGACGGGCGCAGCGGTGTGGCGGCTAGTGATGAGTGGGAGCTGTATTTACTGGAGCACCACCTGTCAGCCAGAATGAGTGAGACGGAATCAAAGGATCTGCCGTTTGGTCCCCGGGAGTATATTCGGATTGTGAATAAATAAAAAAAGAGTTCCGCATAAAACGGAACTCTTTCTGTTTATGAAGTGAAAAAACGAAGCAGCACTGTCGCGCAAATAACTGTGCCTGCACCGCCGAGACGGGTTGAAATTTGGGCAAACGGCATAAGGCCCATTCTTCCTGATGCCGATAAAATGGCAACATCACCCGTTCCGCCGAGGCCGCTGTGGCAGCAGGTAACGATTGCGGATTCAACCGGATACATGTTCATCAGCTTGCCTACGAAATATCCAGAACCAATCATCGCGATAACAACTGAAATACAGATGATGACAAACGGAATAGAAATCACAGACGCTACGTCATCCAACGGAATAAAGAGGATGCCGAGACCGACCATCAGCGGCCATGTAAAGCTTGAAGAAATAAACTTATAAAGCTGGTAAGCGCCTTCTTCCATTTTTTTCGGAAGAATATTCGCATACTTGACAGCCGCAGCTGAAATAATCATTAAGATCGCGCCCGGGATGAAGATGAATTTCTCCAATAACCCGCCAAAAATAAAGAATGTACACGCGAGCAGAACTCCTGCTCCCATTAGCTTAAAATCAATTTTTGCTTCGGCTTCTTTTTGATTGAAAATCTCATTTGCTTTTTTAGATTTTACGAGACGTCCGTTCCCATTTAGATCTGGACGCTTATCACCAAGCTTTTTCATTAAGGCTGCACATATGATAGCAAAGACGTTTCCTATAATTGCGGCTGGAACCAGCTGAGACACAAATACATCAGCGGATGAGCCCAGTATTTGTGAATAGGCGATTGAAAGCGGCAAAATTCCTTCACCTATTCCCCCGGCAATAATTGGGACAACAACAAAGAAAAAGGAATCATAGGCACTATAGCCAAAAATAAATCCGACAAGGATGCCGGCTGCAACGGCCGCGATCGTTCCTGCAACCAGTGGAACGAACATTCTGATAAACCCCTGTATTAAAACAATTCTGTTCATACCGAGGATACTTCCCACAACAAGGCAAGCGATATAGAAATAAAGGAAGTTAGACGTTTTCATCAAGTTGGTTACAGCGTCTAAAGATGTTGAATTCAGTACATTGTAAAAGACTAAAAATGAAGGAACAAACAAAGATAAAATAGCAGGGCCGCCAATATCCTTCAATATCGGTATGCGTTGGCCTATGTCTCCGAGAAACACACCAAGAATCATAATGATGGCAAACCCGCCAAGCATATTTGCCGGCAGCTCATTGTAATAGGCTGCAAGAATAATAATAACTGCTAATACTGTGTATAATGGCAGAGGAATCACACCGATTTCCCAAGACCAGATTTTTTGAAACAGGTTTTTCCCCTGTGAGTCTTTTGGCTCAGGTGAAATTGTCCCCGTTTTTGGAATTGCTCCCATGTCATACACCCCCATGTATTGTTTGTTACAGTCTACAAGAAAGCGTTAACACTTCATATTTTTTTAAGTTAAAAAACTAATAAACAATTAAATTAAGGGGGTCTTTTGGATTAGAAAAAAATCCCTGAGAATCGTCTTCCCAGGGGAAAATGTTTTATCTTTTTCCTTTAATATAGGGCACGCCATTGGCTTTTGGCGCATCTGCCCGCCCGATAAAGCCGGTTAAAGCGAGAATCGTTAAGACATAAGGAGCCATCAGCATATACACATTTGGTATGTCTTTGAAAAGAGGGAGCAGCGATCCAATGATGCTTAAGCTTTGGGCGAATCCGAAAAACAGGGCGGCCCCCAGTGCTCCGATTGGATGCCATTTTCCGAATACAAGCGCTGCCAGGGCGATAAAGCCTTGCCCGGAGATGGTAGAGTGCGTGAAATCAAGCGCAATTGTGGAGGCATATACGCCGCCGCCGAGACCGCCGAACAATCCGCTGATCATCACGCCGACGTAGCGCATTTTATATACGTTGATTCCCATCGTATCGGCCGCCATCGGATGCTCTCCGACAGAACGGATACGAAGGCCGAACGGCGTTTTGAACAAGATAAACCAGGAAATAAAGGCAAGTGCTATTGCAAGAATAGACGTATAATAGACATCCGAAAAGAAGATCTTTCCCAAGATGGGAATATCGCCCAAACCGGGGATTTTCGTCTTATAAAAAGGCTCTGGAATTTTGTCTGTCTGCGCTTTGCCGTAGATCAGTTTGACGATAAATAAAGTTGCCCCAAGCGCCAGCATGTTAATGGCGACACCGCTGACTGTCTGGTCGGCGCGAAACGAAATCGCCGCTGCCGCGTGAATCAGTGAAAACAGGGCGCCTGCTGCCATGGCGGCAAGGAGCGAAAGCCAAGGTGCGGCGGCACCTAATTCCGGACCAAAAAATAAATTAAATAACACGCTGGTGAACGCCCCGATAATCATGAGGCCTTCTAAGCCGATATTCACCACACCTGATCTCTCGGAAAACACGCCGCCGAGAGCAGTTAAAATAAGCGGGGCTGCATAGACGAGTGTGGCAGGGATAATGATAGATAAAATCTGCACAATGTCCACTTAGTTCGCCCCCTTTTTCTTCAATTTGCCCATGACGAAACGAATCGCATAGCTTGAAGCCACAAATAGAATAATAATAGCAATCACAATATCAACGACCTCTGATGGAACGCCTGATTCAATCGGCATATTTAATGCGCCGATTTTCAGCCCGCCAAGCAGGCATGCTGCCAGTATAACCCCGATGGCTGTGTTTCCCCCGAGAAGAGCGACAGCGATACCGTCAAAGCCTACGCCGGTAAATGCGCCTTTCACTGCTGCGTATTCGAATGTCCCTAGGCCCTCCATGGCTCCGGCAAGGCCTGCAAAAGCGCCGGAGATAAGCATGGAGGTCATGATATTCTTCCGCACGCTCATGCCGGCATACTGGGAAGCGTGCTGGTTAAACCCGACCGCCCGGAGCTCAAATCCCTTTGTAGTTTTGTTGATGATAAACCACATGATAACTGCTGCGAGAAGGGCAACGATGATTCCCAAATGCAGCCGTGAGTAATCGGTGATCTGTTCAAGAAAAGGAGAGCGGAGGGAGGCGGATTCGTGAATTTTCCCCGTCTTGTCCTGATGATCTGTCAAGACGTTTGAAATGATGTAATTGGTCATGTGCAGCGCGATATAATTCATCATAATGGTGACAATGACTTCATGAACGTAAAATCGCGCTTTCAAAATGCCGGGAATAAACCCCCATAATCCTCCTGCAGCTGCGGCTGTAATCAATGCGAGCGGCAAGTGAATATATGCCGGTCCGTCAAACGCCGTACCGACCCAAACCGCTGCTGTCCAGCCGACGAGCAGCTGGCCCTCGACGCCGATATTAAAGAGTCCGGTTCGGAATGCAAAGGCGACAGCCAATCCGGATAAAATATAAGGCGTAATTTGCCGGATTGTTTCTCCGACATAATAGATTTCTCCGAATATCCCATTCCACAAAGCCGAATATCCGCTGGCTACACTGTAGCCGCTCACAAGCATAATCAACGCGCCGGCCGCAAGACCAAGGATGATTGCGATGAGCGGCACGAGTAAATGAGAGAGTCGTTTAACCATTTGCTTTCCCCGCTTCCTTTTGCGTGCTTCCTGCCATCAAGAGACCAAGTTCCTGTTCAGTGGTTTCCTGCGGATTAACGCTGGCGATAATGCGTCCTTCAAAAATAACGGCGATTCTGTCACTGAGATTCATAATTTCTTCAAGCTCAAACGAGAGGAGAAGAACGGCTTTCCCGGCATCACGCTGCTCAATGAGCTTTTTATGGACAAATTCAATCGCTCCGACATCAAGGCCGCGAGTCGGCTGGGCGGCAATTAATAAATCAGGATTTCTGTCTACTTCCCGCCCGATAATCGCTTTTTGCTGGTTTCCGCCTGACAATGCCCGCGCGTGTGTATATTCATCCGGCGTTCTGACATCGTACTCAGTGATCAGGCTGCGTGCTTTTTTGTACATTTCGCCTTTATGTAAAACGCCCAATGCTGAATACGGCTTTTTGTAATAGCTTTGCAGCAGGATATTCTCTCCGATTGGAAAATCAAGGACGAGACCGTGTTTATGGCGATCCTGAGGAATATGCCCGATCCCGGATTCAGTGATTTTTCTTGGCGTCAGGTTTTGGATCTGTTTTCCGTTTAAGGTGATTGTTCCTGAATCTGTTTTGCGGAGTCCTGTCACCGCTTCGATCAGCTCAGATTGCCCGTTTCCGTCGACGCCTGCTATGCCGACTATTTCTCCCGCTTTGACAGAAAGAGACAAATCTCTGACTGTCTCTATTCCGCGGGTATCCTTTACAGTTATGCCGTCAATCGCAAGCACTTCCGCTCCCGGCTGAGCAGCTCTCTTTTCAGTTTTGAACGATACCTCGCGGCCGACCATTAGACTGGCGAGTTCGTCTTGGTTTGTATCACGGACATCAAGGGTTTTGATGCCTTTTCCTTTACGGATAACCGTAACGCGGTCACAAATCTCCATAATCTCTTTCAGCTTATGGGTGATTAAGATGATGGACTTCCCTTCTTTGACCAGGTTCTTCATAATTTGCATCAGTTCCTTAATTTCATGAGGCGTCAAAACAGCCGTCGGTTCATCAAAAATCAAAATGTCGGCACCGCGGTAGAGGGTTTTTAATATTTCTGCGCGCTGCTGCATACCGACTGATATGTCAGCTGCTTTTGCTTCAGGATGGATCTGCAGGCCGTATCGATCGGAAATGTCCTGCACCTCTTGGCCAGCACGCTTCCGGTCAATTCTGCCAAACTTCTTTGGCTCTTTCCCGAGAATAATATTTTCAGCAACTGTAAAGGTGTCAACAAGCATAAAGTGCTGGTGTACCATTCCAATTCCAAGGTCATTCGCTTTGTTCGGGCTGTTGATGTGCACCTTCTCGCCGCGCACCCGAATTTCACCCCGCTCCGGCTGATACAGCCCGAAAAGGACATTCATCAACGTTGATTTCCCCGCCCCGTTTTCACCGAGCAACGCGTGTATTTCGCCTTTTTTGACTTGAAGATTGATATTGTCATTGGCGACGATACCAGGAAACTCTTTACGGATATTGAGCATTTCAATGACATATTCCATTGATTGACCGCTCCTTTATTTCAAAATAAAAGAAAAACAAGGGATAAGGGCTCGACCTCCTTATCCCTGCGATTCTTATTCAGCTTTGAAGGTTTTCAGCTCTTTCTCAGTTGCCGGGACTTCCAATCCGTTGATGATTTTTTTCTTCCATTTATCGACCGCTTTGATCACATCATCCGATAGATTTTGTTTAGATGGAGAAATGCCGACTCCGTCTTGATCAAGCCCGTAGGTAAGTGTTTCGCCGCCCGGGAACTTTCCGTCACTCGCTTTTTTCGTTACATCTTCAACGACTGTATCTACTTTTTTCACCATGGAAGTGAGGGTGACGTTATCATCTGTTCCTTCTACCTGGCCTTCTGCGTATTGGTCTTTATCGACACCGATGACCCAGACATCGCGTTTTGGATCTTCTTTTTTCAGGTTTTTCGCTTCAGTAAAGACGCCTGTGCCAGTGGCGCCCGCAGAGTGATAAATAACATCTACGCCTGATTTATACATGCTTTCGGCGGTTGCTTTGCCGACATCGGCTTTATCGAAACCCCCTGCGTATTTCACTTCTACAACGGCTTTAGGGTTAACTGCTTGCACGCCGGCACGGAAGCCGACCTCGAATTTTTTGATTAACTCTGATTCCATGCCGCCTACAAAGCCGATTTTTCCTGATTTGCTTGATAGGGCTGCGGCCACTCCGACGAGAAATGAGCCTTCCTGCTCTTTAAACGTAATACTTGCGACGTTGTCTTTATCGACAACAGCATCTATAATCGCAAAGTTTGTATTTTTGCGCTGGTCAGCAATTTCGCTGATTGAATCCTCCATTAAGTAGCCGACGCCGTAAATTAAGTCAAAATTCTCACGCGCCAATTTATTTAAGTTCGTTGTATAGTCTGCATCAGATTTGGATTGAAGATAGTCGTAACCGTTTTTGCCTTTTTTCAGCCCATTCTCTTTCCCAAAGGCTTGGATGCCTTCCCAGGCTGATTGATTGAAGGATTTGTCATCCACTCCGCCTACGTCAGTAACCATCGCCACACTGAATTTGTTTTTGCCTTCGCCTGAGCCGCTGCTTTTTTCGCTGTTTCCGCATGCTCCTAATATGGTGCCTGCTGCGATCACAAGTGACATCACCAATCCGATTTTTCGTTTATTCAAGATATAACCCCCCAGAAAAATTTGGTTCAAAGCTGATCCGGCCAGTCATGTGATGGGCTGTCCTGAACAATTTCTTAAAATCGATAAAATTTTCTGATAATAACAAATGGAATGTGCTGAGACAGTTCTATTCTTCCCTGAATAAGCGTGGTGTGAGTATTTCCTTCGAAAGGCGGGGAAGAGAAGGATGCGGAAGGCGTTCCGGGCGGAAAACCGTGACATCGTTTTCTGAAGTAAGACTTATGACTTAGTTTTTCGGGATCAACTAACCAATCATAATTTATCATTTAACTAATAAGAAATAAATAGAATTTCGCATAATTTTTTAAAAAGTATCTATTTTTAGAATTGTTTGCTTAAAAATGTGAAAGGCCCTTTGTTATTCTTGTATAACTTATCAACAATAGAATCAAGCATCTTGGCAAGAGATATGACAGGAAAAACGCACTGCTCAAAGCAAGCAGTGCGTTTTTCTTATAGATATTGCTTTATTCCGTTAAGGTTACTGTTGTTGACGTTGTACTGAAACACAGGTCTTCCGATCGTTCCGTACGCCATTTCTACATTCAGAACCTGTATATCTTCAAGAAACTTTAAGTATTTTCGTATGGATACTTGAGAGATTTCAGTGTGCTTTGCCAAGTCTTCTGTCGTAAAAGATTCATTTTCAAATGACTGGATACTGGACCAGATCAGCTTCAGCGTGCTTTTTGTCAGGCCTTTAGGAAGCTGCACTTTTTCTGTTGCTTCTTTCTTTTGAAAAAGCTCGGCGTCCAGTTCTTTTTGGCTCATGTTGCGATGGGTTGAATACACCTTTTGTTTTCGTCTGTAATCAGACAGAGCCGTTTGGAATCGTTCAAATTCAAACGGTTTGATTAAATAATCAACAGCTCCGTACCGAAGTGTTTTCTTGATCACGTCAAGCTCGCTGGCCGCTGAGATGACAATCACGTCAACCGCTTCATTTTGGGCTCTCAATTCCGTCAGCAGTTCCAGCCCGTTTTTTCCCGGCATATAAATATCAAGCAAAATGAGGTCGATATGATGCTCGCCTAAAATATGCAGAGCGCTTTGAAAGGAAGAAGCGATGCCTTTCAGCTGAAAGCCATCTATTTGGCTTAAATATCGTTTATTTAATTCACCCACCATGGGGTCATCTTCAACTATTAGTACATTAATCATGATTTTCCTCCTTCGGTTCGTACGGGATGCGAATACTGAATGTTGTTCCTTCATTCTTTTCGCTTGTGAGGATCATTTGGCCTTTTAAATTTTCGATGCTTTGCTGTGTGAAATAAAGGCCGAATCCCCGGTTTTTGCCCTTTGTTGAATAGCCTTGTTCAAATACTTTGGCTTGGTCTTCTTCAGACATGCCTGCTCCAGTATCGGTAATTTCAATATCAAGTATGCTGTTATGGAAGCGCATGGACATGGTGATTTGTTTTTTCGGCATATCGGCAACAGCGTCTAAGCCATTGTTGATGAGATTTCCGATGATTGTAATAAGTTCATGGATGACAGAAGGGTCTGCCGCGTTCGGGATGACACCGTTGCATTCAATATCAAGATTTGCGCCCTGCTCACGTATAAAGCTTTGCTTTCCGAGCAGAAAACCGGCCAGTACGGAGCTTTTGACATCATTTATAATTTCACTTGTTTCTGATTTTTGCTGTATGGCTATATCTTTAATATAATCTCCAAGATCATCATACTCTTTCAGCTGGACGAGACCTAATATCACATGCAGTTTGTTCATAAATTCATGAGACTGCGCTCTCAGTGCGTTTGCATACATTTTAACACCGGAAAGCTGTTCAGCTAAATGTTTTACCTCGGTCTTGTCGCGGAATGTTGCAATCGCTCCGACAGTTTGTCCTTTCAGCTGGATAGGAACTTCATTAAACACAAGCTCCAGCCCGTTAATGCGGACGTCTCTGTCTTGAAGAGGTTTTTTTGTCTCAATGACCTTTTTCAAGCGGCTTTTCGGCAAGATGTCATCTACATCCTGATCAATGGGATTTGTGTTGATGCCCATTTTGACGAATAGGCGTTTTGCTTCCGCGTTGGCAAGTTTAATTTTGCCATGTTCATCGACAGCGAGTATTCCTTCCTTCGTCGATTCCAGCATCGCGCTCCGTTCTTCAAGCAGAGTCGCAATTTCATAAGGTTCAAGTCCGTACATGATATTTTTCACTGTACGGGCGACGATAACGGCTCCGATCACACCGACGAAGATGCTGACGCAAATAATAAAGTAAAGCGGCCGTAAGCTATGGCTGATCACTTCATCAATTTCATTTACGGTGATGCCGACCGCGACTGCACCGACCTGTTTTCCATTCTCCGCGTAGACAGGGACGAACGCTCTCTGCGATTTCCCGAGCGTGCCAGAGGCTGTGCTGATATGGACATGCCCTTTTAATACCTCGGACTCATCACCGCCTCTGAATTTTTTTCCGATTTTGCTCGGGTCAGGATGAGTTTTGCGGATACCGTTCATATCCATGACGACAACAAATTCCGTGCCGGTAATTTTCTGAACCCGCTTTGTGTAGCCCTGCAGTTCCTTTTGTTTTTTTCCGTTTTCTAAAGCAGCGGCTGTCATCGGCGCCTCAGCTACCATTTCAGCAGTCTGCAGCGCAGTGGCCTTTTCCTGATCTCTAATTCGTTTGGTGGTTTGGGCACCGACTGTAAAAAACGTAATGAGCAATGCGATTAATACAACGATACAAACAAATATGGTGAGTCTGGTTTGCAGTTTTAATGTTTTTTTCATATAAAACTTCCTTACGTTTTATGATTCCTGCGTACTACTTTACTCTCAAAATGCTGCTTTGTGAAGATTTGGGACCGTAATTCGTAAAAAGGAGAAAAAATGGAATAATTTATCTTGTCAATGTGTTTTAAGTCCTCCATAATAAATGAGGTAGATTATAGAAAGGGACTTTTTTATATGAAAAATACTTATTTGACAGGATATTTTCCGCTGATTGCGATCCTGCTTTTTAGTTCGTCCTTATCCATCTCAACTTCACTTTATGCGTTGAAGATGCTGTCTTCATTTGGAATGTATGATGGAATGCTCGATTATTTTTCAGAGAAAGGGATCAGGCTTGCGTTATTTGCTGCCTTTGCACTTTTATATTTTATGGTTCTGTCCGCTCTGAAATTGATTGCAAATACCGTGACCGAGCTGTCATTGCTGTTTTTTGCTAATGATCCGGAAGGGAACAACCTGAAAAAACTCAGAATGGGTTCCATGATTTATTTGGGCGGCGGGATTTTATCCTTTGTGCTCTTGCAAAATGTCATTTGGATTGTGATCTGGTTTGCGGTCGTCACGCTCGCTTACTTTGTGTTTACCGTATACCGGATTTATTCGACGCTTTCTCTCATGTCATTAGTCGGGTTCATTCTATTGGAACTGCTGTTTTGGTTTACCTTTGTTATCGGTATTCTGTTCATATTTATCAAGCTTTATAATAGCATAATGGCTAGCTTACCTGTGTAAGCTAGCCATTTCAGCGTTTGGTGGTCAGATTTGCGCTTCGTGCTCTATACGCAATAAAACGGCGGCTAGATTCTCAGGTTTCCGCCGTTTCACATCCAATGCTCGCTCTTCATCGACTTCAAAAGTTTTCAATCACGCTGAAAAGATGACAAAATCCTAAAACGAAGCCGTTTTAGGATTTTGTCAACAATCTGTGATGGCTAGCTTCCTAGCCATTTTTTATTTACGGTAAAAATCTTTTTTTAATAGAAGGGGAGGGGAGCATACATTCATTTTTTTTGCCAAACCACTTATAGCGGTTGTTGGCAATGAAAGAATAGACCATATCTCTGACAGGCTTCGGCACTGCGAAAAACAGGACGAAGAGCCGCCATGGGCCTCGCAGATGCCTGAAAACCTTAATGGCTGCAGTTGACTTTGTGTACACTTGGCCGTCTTCAATAAAGACAAAGCTGTCAAACCGATCAGTCGGAAGCCCGCTTTTTTTCAGCAGGCTCTGTCCTGTTTCCGACTGCAGCGATGTGAAAGAAATCAATCCGTCCGGATCACGTTTAATGATAAACTGCACGGCGCCATTGCATAAATTGCAGACACCGTCAAACAGCAAAACGCGATTTGGAATTTGTTCTGAAGTCACTCCATATCCCCTCCGATCCTTTAATAAGCCGCTTGCAGCGTTCCTTTCCAGATGGAAAGCTGAGGGCTGATGCTGTGAAGATATTCAACGCTGGTCGGTGTGTCCTTTCCGACCCAGACACCCATTGTATACGTATCAGTCAGGCCGACAAACCACATATCGTGATAATCATTTGATGTTCCGGTTTTACCGCCGATGTAAGGCGCATTGAAATATGCTTTTTTCCCTGTTCCGCTTTTCACAACGGAAGACATCAGTTTTTTCAGCTGCATGTTCGTGCGGACGCTGAATATTTGAGTCGCTTTATCATTCCATTTATAAAGCGTTTTTCCTTTAAGGTCTGTCACCTTTGTAATCGCATGGCTCGGCGTATAGCTTCCGCTGTTTCCGAATGTCGTATAAGCCTTTGTCATCTCAAGAGGCGTCATGCCGTTTGTAAATCCGCCAAGCGCCGCCGGAAGAAGATAGTCACTGTCGACAAGTTTGGCAAAATGATACGGCTCAATATAACTGAATGCCTTTTGGATGCCGACGCGGTCGAGCATTCTAATAGCCGGGGTATTATATGAATTTTTAAACGCCGTATCAAGCGTCACTGTGCCGTAAGTGCGGTTATTGTAGTTTTGCGGACAGTAGTCTTTGCTGCAAAACTTGCTGGCATCAATGGTGCTGCTTGTTGTCGCGGCGGTCTGTTCAATATAAGGGCCGTAATCAAGAAGCGGTTTAATGGATGAACCCGGCTGCCTGTACGCCTGGTAGGCGCGGTTAAAGTCATATTTTTGATAGTTTTTCCCGCCGGATAGAGCGATGATTTGATGCGTCTGGTGATTAATCACAGCCGCTCCGCCCTGTACGTCCGCATACGGGAGCTTGGAATTCATTTGTGCCACAACTTGATTTTGCATATACGGATCAAGTGCAGTATAAATTTTCACACCGTCTTTCATCAGCGTGCTGACTCTTGCGGACAGCTCGTTCTCGATCTTTTCTTTTTGTTTTCCTGATGCTTTTTGAAGGCGTTTATCAAAGCCTTCTGATTCAGACACCAGCTGAGTGAATTCATCATTGACGTAGGAAACGTAGTCAGGATATTTGTCTTCTCTTTTTTCAACATCCAGTTTGATTTTTTGTTTTACGGCTTTTTTCAGCTCTTTGTCCTTAATGACCCCGGCATCTTTTAGCCCTTTAAGCAAACGTTCTTGACGGCTTTTCGTGTAGTCAAAATGCTTGAGAGGATCATATAATGTAGGGTTATTAGGTATAGCACAGATAAAAGCCATTTCTCCCACTGTGAGAGATTTCAGCGGTTTGCTGAAATAGAATTGAGCTGCTGAACCGACGCCGTAAACACCGTTGTTGAAATAAATGGTATTTAAGTAAGCTTCAAGAATTTCATTTTTCGTATATTTTTTCTCCAGCTGATAGGAATACGCGAGCTCTGTCAGCTTGCGGCTGAAGGAGCGTTCGTGGCTCAAATACAAGTTTCTTGAAAGCTGCTGTGTGATGGTGCTGGCACCCTGGTCAATTTTCTTGTCTTTTACGTTAGAAGCAGTAGCCCGCACCATTCCCATAAAGTCAAAGCCTTTATGCTCGTAAAAATGGCGGTCCTCAGATGTTAAGAAAATCTGTTTGACTTCCTCGGGAATCTTGTTAAATGGAACGAGCACACGGTTTTCGTGGTCGCTAACGATTTCCGAGACAAGGGAGCCGTCCCTGTCATACATGTAGCTGTTCTGAACAAGGCTGATATCTTTCAGATCAATATTTTTATCAAGCACCTGATCCAGGGACTTCATTTGTTTTACTTCTTTTCCGGAAGCGATAACTGTAAATGCAAACAATGGGATTATGCAAAGGAGCAAAATCCATCCGATTATTTTTCGTAACATGGTCACTCTCTTTTCTCCTAAATTCTAGCCATATCGTACCATTCTTTTGAGATTACGAGAAGGTTAAATTTAGAAGATTCCTCAGTTTTTTCTCGGAATCAGCTTGCTTTGGCATAAGAATCTTTCCGAAGTTTCTGCATGATCCAAAGCATGCAGGCGCCGGCGAAAAAGAGAAACGCCGTGACGTAAAAGGTGGCCGAAATGGTAAAATGGCTCGATATGATTCCGCCGAGCAGAGGCCCGAGCACGTTTCCTAAAAAGCGAAAGCTGACATTGTAGCCGAGAACTTCACCTTGAATGCTGCCGGGAGCCTGAACGCGGATCGCTGCCGTAATGCATGGCAGCAAACCGCCCATCGCCATTCCGAATAAAAATCTGAAAACAAGGAGCACGCTGAGTGAGGACGCGAGCGCCTGCGGAATAAAAAAGAAAGAGGCGGCGAGCAAAAGTCCGATTAAAATGCGGCGGTGGCCGTAGCGGTCGCCCAGATCACCCCATTTTCTAGCCAGCAGCAAACTTCCGAGCCCCGTTGCTGAAAATGCCATGCCGGAGAAAAAGGCAAGATTGACAGGTCCGTGCAGCTCATTTACATATAAAGCGAGCAGGGGCTGGATACTGAAATTGCCTGTTTGAATCAGCATGGTTAACAGCATCATGACCCACAGCGCCGGATGGTGAAAAATATAGGAGAGCACTTCTTTTCTCGAGTAAGACGTACGTTTGGCTGTTTTCTCTGCAAGAGGCTTTTCTTTGACACCAAATAACACGAGAAGAACAGACGAGAAAATCACAAAGGATGTGATAAAAAAGGTATACGTAAAGCCGAAACGATCAGCAAGCATGCCTCCCAAAAGCGGGCCGAACAAGCTTCCGGACACTTGCCCCATTTGCAGCGTGCCAAGTGTTTTGCCGGCTGAGCTCTTCGGAGTCTGTGCCGAAATCATCGCAAGAGATGTCGGGATGAATCCGGTTACAAGACCCATTGCCATACGCAGAAAAAACAATTGGTACACCGATGTAACAAAGCCCATGAAGAAAATGCTGAGGGCAATGCCCGTTCCGGTTGCCATAAGGATTTTCTTGTATCCGCGTTTGTCTCCGAACCGTCCCCAAAACGGGGATACCAAAAACGCCATGAGAAATGTAATGCCGAACACATAGCCGCTCCACCTTTGCACAAAGCCGTTTGAAAAAGAGCTGAGCGTCTCAATGTATAAGGAGAGAAAAGGAACGATCATCGTTGTGCTAGCGGAGACAAAAAAGTTCGCCAGCCACACAATGACAAAGTTTTTCTTACGGATAGATATAACATCACCTTCTTATTATTTCGGGTTCCTTACTAATTATAAAGAAACGATTCACAATTTAAAAGAAACGAAGCGGCTGGGAAAATTCATTATTTTTAGAAAATGAAGAAATGTCGAGAAGGGGAATTGATATACTATAAAGATAGCATTTTCTGATCGGAGGAAAGGCAGGTGTAAAAAGGTGACGACAAACAGCTTACTCATTATTGATTTCGAATTTACAATGCCTGATGGAAAGTACAGTCCTCAAAACTTCTTCCCGGAAATCATTGAAGCCGGAATTGTAAAGTCGATTGATGATGAAGTGGTTGAGACGTTTTCTAGCTATGTTAGACCGAAAAAGTTCCCGAAGCTTACGAAACGATGCAAATCATTTTTAAAAATAACCCAAAAACAGGTAGACGAAGGAATGAGATTCGAGGATTTCATCCGTAAACTAAACGAGCTGGATCCTGAGAAAAACAGCACAATTATTACGTGGGGAAACATGGATATGAAAGTGCTGAAGCAAAACTGTATGTTTAACCATATCCCTTTCCCGTTTAAGGGAGAAATGAGAGATTTATCGCTTGAATACAAAAACTTTTTTGGAGACCGGACATTGACGGGTTTATGGAAAGCTGCCGAAGAGTATGGAGATTCCGGAACCGGCACCCATCATAAAGCGCTTGATGATGCCCTTACAGCATATAAACTTTTTAAGCTTGTTGAGCAGGATAAGCAGTATCTCGAAAAGCCAAAACCGCCCACAATCGGCGAAAGAATCGATTTAACCGAACTGTTGAAGCGCGCGACGTGAAAAACCCAATCTTTTGTCAGACTGGGTTATGGCAGGTTAAAATATTCTTTTTCTAAAATGTCCAGATTATGAAGGGAGCGCTTTGCCCACTCCGAACCATCCTCATTCAATTTGGCTCTCATCTGTGCTGTCGCCTCTCGCAGAGATTCGGTATAATCCGGCACTTCACCGTCATAAGGCTTCACCATATGGTGGGGGATATTGGTCTGTTCACCATGTGCGAGCGCTTTTCTCTCATGAAAAAATGGCACATCCGCCTGTTTTGGATGATGAAGGTCTCCCTGAGCGGGATGGGTAAGAACCGCTTTCACTTTCACTAAATAATGCTGCGGCCTGCAAGCCGTGATTTCTCCTATGTATACACCTGTTTTGTAAAATCCTTTAACGATAGAGCCTGTCTTAAACGTGCTCATCTGTCATCACCTCGCATTTATTCTATTAAAGTTCCAATCGATTTGCTAGTGAGGAAGATCAGCGGGAAGCTTAATGGTCACCGTAGTGCCTTTTTGGAAGCTGCTGTTAAATGAAATGGTCCCGTGATGATGTTCAATAATGGAAAAGGTTACGGTGAGGCCGAGTCCCGTTCCGTTCGTTTTTAAGGAATAATAAGGTTCGCCGAGTTTTTGCATTTGATGGTCTGTCATCCCGACCCCATTGTCTGTGATGTTAATCATGATCGTATGGCCGTTTCTTTTGGCTGATATGTGGATCATCCCCTTCCCGTGAGGAACCGCTTCAATACTGTTTTTCATCAGGTTGATGACAGCCTGCTTCAGCTTTGTTGCGTCTCCGTATATCAAAAGGTCCGGTTCTGTTTCAGCCTCGACGGTTACTGACTTGTAATTGGCGTACGACACCATAAGGGAGCTTGTCTCTTTGATAAGGGCAGATAGGTCAAAAACCTCTTTTTCGTATAATTGCTGTTTGGCCATATCGAGATAGTTTGTGATAATGCCTTGCGCCCGGTCAAGCTCTGACAGTACAAGCTTTTTGTAATCCGCACTCGACTTGTTTTGTAGGGTTTCGTCATTAAAAAGCAGCTGGACAAACCCGCGGACAACTGTCAGCGGATTCCTGACCTCATGGGCGACGCTCGCTGCCAGTTCACTCACAATCGTCATTTTTTCAGAATGGATAAGCTGTGAACGCAGGGCGATATTTTCGGCGATGCTTTCGATAATATAGATGCTTAATAGAAGAACACTGGAGCGGAAAAGCCCTGAGACTGCCGCCTCGTAAACGAAAATTCCTGATTTTTGAAAATTTAAAATATTCAAGGCGGAAAGAATCCAGCTTGAGGCGAAAAATAGGAAAATCTCCACGCAGCTGATCAATAAAGACAGCAGCAGTTTTTTCGCTTTGGACATGAATGGCCATTTTTTCTGAAATAAGATTGGGATAATGATAAGAAAAGGCAGCAAAGTGAAAACAAACATTGCGGAAGGTTCGTAAAAAAGCAGTTCAAAACATAGGACAGATGCGGCGACTGTAAGTCCGGAAGCGGTACTAATGTAAAATAAACAAATGATAACGGGAATCATCTGAAGGCCGTATTGTATGTAGTCCATTTCATGAATCGGGAAAATAATGCATAAAACGGAGGCGCCGCAGGCGAAGAGCGTGACCAAACCGCTGTTTATTTTTGGCACAAGAATCGCAGGTTTTCCAAGCCAAAACACTTGGTAAAGAAGAATAGGAAACAAAATAAAGCAGATATGCAGAAGATAGTCTTTTAGAATTTCCATTCGTGTGAAATCCTTTCGTATAAAATATGAATCTATTATAACACTAAATATTAGAAGTAAAATATAAAATTCCTTTATTAAGAACGCCTTTACAAATGAAGACGTAAAGGCGTTTACAGCTATATTTACGATAATGCGGCTTTGATGCGGCGCAGGCCGTCCTGCAGGGTTGCAAGAGAGCATCCCGCGTTCAGGCGCATAAATCCTTCTCCGCCAGGCCCGTATTTCGTCCCGGGCTCTAAAATAACTTTTCCTTTTTTTAGCATTCTTTGCTGAAGCTCTGTATCGGACAAGCCGTAAGCGCTGAAGTCGAGCCAAATCAAGTATGATGCATCCGGCTTCATCATTTTGACCTTTGGCAGCTCGTTGCTCAAAAAGGCTTCCGCTTCGTTCATGTTTTTCTCAATGTAAGAGATCAATTCATCAAGCCACGGTCCCCCTTTTGAATACGCGGCTTCGATTGCAGTGACGGCAAATGCGTTCAGTCCGCCTAAACCATTGCGCTGAAGGCTTGCGGAAAACTTGGCGCGCTTCAGGCGATCCGGAATAATGATTGCTGAAGCCTGCAATCCGGCGATATTAAATGTTTTGCTTGGAGCAGCACATGTCACAGAAATATCAGCGAAATCGTCAGAGAGCGAAGCGAACGGCGTGTGTTTATGTCCGTACAGCATTAAATCGGAATGGATTTCATCCGATACAACTGTGACGCCATGCTCAAGGCACAATTCGCCTAGCTTCAGTAAATCTTCCCGGCTCCATGAACGCCCAGAAGGGTTATGAGGATTGCATAAAATAAACAATGTAACGCTTGGGTCACTAAGCTTTGTCTCCAAATCTTCAAAATCCATTGCATATGCGCCGTCTTTTTCTAGCAGCGGATTATGTAAAATGTGCCGGCCGTTTTTCTCCACCATATGGTAAAAAGGCGTATAAACTGGAGGCTGAACAACTACTTGATCGCCAGGCTCCGTAAAAGCTTGTACCGCCATGCTCAAAGCTGTTACAACGCCGGGGCTGAATGTGATGCTTTCCGGATTTACCTTCCAGCCGTGCCTGTTTTGCATCCATCCGCACACAGCATCCTTCGTTTTTTGATCTGGAGTTGTATAACCAAAAATACCGTGGTCAAGACGCTCTTTTAACGCTTCAGTTATCGCTTCCGGGGCGCGAAAATCCATATCCGCCACCCACATCGGGAGTGCGTCTGTCACGCCAAATAATTCGCCTGTTTTGTCCCATTTAACAGATTGGGTGCCAAGGCGTTCTTCTCGTTTATCAAAGTTCATTCTGTTACCCCCCTCATGTATGTTTATTCTTCTAAGCTTCACTATGATAAGATAGAACTGCAAATTTTATTATAAGCGGTGATGAATATGGAAGAAAGTCAAGCGGTCAGGGAAATGATTAAGATCATTGCCAAATGGGACCCGTTTAAATATGGAGAAGAGTTTTACGAAACGGAGGCTGTTGATGTCGTGCAGGCAGTCTATGATGAAGACGATCCTGACGTGCTGGCGAAAAGCATTCAGCAAATATTTGAAACTTCTTTTGAACAAACGCTGCCGATCGCCAGCTGCCGGGAAGTGGCTGGCCAGCTTTTATTCATTAAAAACAGCAGCTCCTGCACGCCTTAAAAAAACCGGTTCAGCACCGGTTTTTTTGTTATTTGATAAAATCAGCAATGTGTTCAGAAACAAGTTCAGGCCGTTCTTCAGGCACCAGATGTCCGGTCTGGCCAAGTGAGTACAGCTCGGAATTAGGCAAATCCGCGTGCAGCCGTTTACCGATCTCCATTGGGACAATTCGATCCTCCTCGCCCCAAATCAATAGAGCAGGCTTGTTCATTTTCTTCAATTGCTCGGGTTCTAAATCTCCTTCTCTGTGGCGGATAAACCTTGTCATGGCTTTGAAAATCTGCTCGTCTTGAAACGGTCTGCCATAGCCGTCGATCATCTCCTCATCAATCAGCGATTTGTCATGCACCACATTTAATAAATTTTTCATCACGCCTTCTTTCGAGAGCCAGCGTTTGATGTAAAGATGAAAATACGGGATATGGGTCCCGAAAATGATCGTCGGGTGTGAACGTTTTAAATACCCTGAACTGCAAAGCAGCACAACCTTTGAAAAAAGCTCAGGTTTTTGGAGAGCAGCAGACAGCGATATCTGCCCGCCCATAGAATGCCCGACAAGCACAGCCTGTTTCACTTGCAAGTGCTCCAAAATCCCAATGACAAGCTTAGCAAGGTTTTGATAGGTATAGATAAACGTTCTTGATTTTTCAGATTGGCCGAAAGGAGGCAAATCAAGCGCGATGATGTCGTACTTGTCCCGAAGGAGAGGAATTACTTTTCTGAAGCTGAATGCAGATGATAAAAAACCGTGTACGCAGACCAGCGTTTGCCTGCCGGGATTTTGATAATGTTCGTAGTATACATTGACTCCATCGACCGTAAACCGCCTTATTGGTGAAACCGCCTCCATTCTGTGTCACTCCCTTTTTTTGATGGTTGTATTATGCCCTGAAATTGTCAATTCTAGCGGAAGTTTCTCCTCGTTTTTTCTTAGCATTCGTCAAAAAACGTGATATAATGTCATGAGATTTCTTGACATTGCAAAGGTGTGAATCAAATGAAATTGACAGAAAAAGAAACAGAAATATTAGAAATTTTAGACGAAAACAGCCGCGCCGATTTAGAAACAATCGCAAAGATGGCAGGCATCCCTGTAAATGAAGTAAAAACAATTATTGACAAACTGGAGAAAGAAAAGGTTATTATCGATTATTCCGCTATGATTGATTGGCGAAAAGTCGACGGACATGAGGGCGTTACGGCCATGATCGACGTCAAAGTAACGCCGAAGCGGGGCGTCGGTTTCGATGAAGTGGCGGAACGGATTTACCGATTCCAAGAGGTTGAATCAGTTTACCTGATGTCAGGCGTATACGATTTGTCTGTCGTGATTCGCGGCAATTCGATGTCTGACGTAGCGCGTTTTGTTTCGGATAAACTGTCAACGCTTGATTCAGTTGTATCTACGACAACCCATTTTATCCTGAAAAAATACAAGCATGACGGCAAAGTGTTTGAAACAGGAGACGACGACAAAAGAATCGTGGTGTCACCGTAAATGACTTCGTATTTATCAGACTATGTACAACAAATAAAACCATCCGGCATCCGCAAATTCTTTGATTTGGCGGCAACGATGGAAGGCGTCATTTCTTTAGGCGTCGGCGAGCCTGATTTTGTTACCGCGTGGAATGTCCGCGAAGCAAGCATTCTCTCTCTTGAACAAGGATATACGTCATACACGGCCAATGCGGGTTTATACTCATTGCGGGAGGAAATCAGCCGTTATTTGAGCAACAGGTTTGACCTTAGCTACTCGCCAGATAATGAGCTGATTGTGACAGTGGGGGCAAGTCAGGCTTTGGATATTGCGATCCGCGCCATTGTGAATCCAGGTGAGGAGGTCATCATTCCTGAGCCGTGTTTTGTGGCGTACGATGCGCTTGTTTCTTTGGCAGGCGGTATCCCGGTTCACGTTCATACAACGGCAGACAAAGGATTTAAAGCAACGGCTGCTGATTTTGAAGCGGCAGTCACTGAAAAAACAAAGGCCATTCTCATCTGCTCACCATCGAATCCGACAGGTTCGGTTTATTCGAAGGAAGAGCTGAATGAGATTGCTGAGTTTGCCAAAAAACATGATGTCATCGTCTTAGCCGACGAGATCTACGCGGAGCTGACATATGATGAGGAATTTACAAGTATAGCGGCATTACCGGGAATGAAGGAACGGACGGTAGTCATCTCAGGCTTTTCAAAAGCATTTGCAATGACGGGCTGGAGGCTCGGTTTTGCTGCGGCACCATCCTTGCTTCGGGATGCCATGCTTAAAATTCATCAGTATGCGATGATGTGCGCGCCCGCAATGGCGCAGTTTGCCGCCCTTGAAGGCCTGAAGAACGGCATGGAAGACGTAGAAAAAATGAAAAAAAGCTATCGAAGAAGACGGAATCTGTTTGTAGAATCGCTCAATGAAATCGGTCTCAGCTGTCATCATCCGGGCGGCGCTTTCTATGCTTTTCCATCTATTAAAAGCACGGGAATGAGTTCAGAACAGTTTGCCGAGGAGCTTCTGACGCAGGAAAAAGTGGCCGTTGTTCCTGGAAGTGTGTTTGGTCCGAGCGGTGAGGGATATATCCGTTGTTCATATGCAACCTCGATTGAACAGCTTCAAGAAGCGTTAGTCAGAATGAAACGCTTCCTGCACAAAACAACATAAAAAAAGATACGAACCTTTTGTTCGCATCCAATAAAAGGGGGGAATACTAGAAAGCCTTTGGTATTTTCAGTTTACCCCCTTTTTGCTGTGTATAAACCTGATTTTTTTATGAAAAAGTTTTCTTTGCGGAAATAAGACATGTGTGATATAATTTTAAATTGCGTATAAACAGATATTTAATTTAACTTAGGAGTTGTTATGAATGGCAGCAAAATTTGAAGTGGGCAGTGTTTACACTGGTAAAGTTACAGGATTACAAGCGTATGGTGCGTTTGTTGCATTAGATGAAGAAACTCAAGGTTTAGTACACATTTCTGAAGTGACTCACGGTTTCGTAAAAGATATCAACGAGCACCTTTCAGTTGGCGACGAAGTACAAGTAAAAGTACTTGCTGTTGATGAAGAAAAAGGAAAAATCAGCCTTTCAATTCGTGCGACACAAGCTGCGCCTGAGAAAAAAGAAAGCAAACCAAGAAAACCTAAAGCTGCTCAAGTAAGCGAAGAAGCTTCTACACCACAAGGTTTCAACACATTAAAAGATAAGCTTGAAGAGTGGATCGAAATGTCCAACCGCAAAGACCTTATCAAAAAATAAGCATGAAAAAAGCACCGGACAGGAATGTTCGGTGCTTTTGATTTCATGCAAAATCCTATTTCAGCGTGATTGATATCCTATCGCATTTCAGGATTTGCTGCTTCTTCACGTGATCTTTCCTCGTTTGGCTTAAATAGCAGACCGAGGTTGATTAAGCCGGCGATTCCGACAAGTCCGTAAATGATACGGGAAAGAGCTGACCCTTGGCCGCCGAAGATAGCCGCTACTAAGTCAAATTGGAAAAATCCGATCAGTCCCCAGTTAATAGCGCCAATGATGGTTAATACAAGACAAATTCTCTGAATGGTACTCATGTTTTGCAACCTCCTCCATGAATTATTAAAACAGTTATAGATTGTGACATATTGGAGAATCTATACATGCATTCTCCATATGAGGGAAGCTGGCCTGCCCTCGCTTATATCAGCTTCTTTCCCAGCATCCTGCAAAATAAAACCATCTGGTATGCTGATCGGTAAGAGCTGATTGCTTTACATGTGGTGAGGACATTCTGCATAATAAAAAATCTAAGGAGGAGATGTCATGCAAAACTTTACATACTGGAATCCGACCAAATTAATTTTCGGGCGCGGCGAAGTGGAAAGACTTCCGGAGGAACTCAAACCTTACGGAAAAAACGTATTGCTTGTGTACGGAGGCGGCAGCATTAAACGCAGCGGCCTGTATGATCAAGTGATTGAACAACTGAATAAAGCCGGAGCGACCGTGCATGAATTAGCAGGTGTGGAACCGAATCCTCGTGTGTCGACTGTTAATAAAGGTGTTGCCATCTGTAAAGAACAAAACATTGATTTCTTGCTGGCTGTCGGAGGCGGAAGCGTAATCGACTGTACAAAAGCGATTGCCGCAGGAGCGAAGTATGATGGTGATGCGTGGGATATCGTTACGAAAAAGCATCAGCCAAAAGATGCTTTGCCATTCGGAACGGTATTGACTCTCGCTGCAACTGGTTCAGAAATGAACTCAGGATCTGTTATTACAAACTGGGAAACAAAAGAAAAATACGGCTGGGGCAGCCCGCTCGTATTCCCTAAATTCTCGATTCTTGATCCGGTGAATACATTCACCGTACCTAAAAACCACACGATCTACGGGATGGTTGACATGATGAGCCACGTATTCGAACAATACTTCCATCATGTATCAAACACGCCGTATCAGGACCGCATGTGTGAATCACTTTTGCGTACAGTCATTGAAACAGCGCCTAAGCTGATCAATGATCTCGAAAATTACGAATTGCGTGAGACGATCCTGTACACAGGAACAATCGCATTAAACGGCATGCTTTCTATGGGGGCAAGAGGGGATTGGGCTACTCATAATATTGAACATGCAGTATCAGCCGTTTATGATATTCCGCATGCCGGCGGACTGGCAATTTTGTTCCCGAACTGGATGAGACACACATTGTCTGAAAACCCTGCCCGCATGAAACAGCTTGCAGTTCGCGTGTTTGATGTTGAAGAAGCAGGTAAAACGGATGAAGAAATCGCCCTTGAAGGTATCGATAAGCTGTCCGCATTCTGGACAAGCCTTGGCGCTCCGAACCGTCTTGCTGATTATGATATTAATGATGAGCAGCTTGACACAATTGCTGACAAGGCAATGGCTAACGGTACATTCGGTCAATTTAAATCACTCAACAAAGAAGATGTGCTGTCAATTTTGAAAGCATCTCTATAAAAAAAGGGGAAATAGCTGTTTGGCTGCTTCCCTTTTTCTTTTTGTCAACTTATGTTACAATGGAAAATCTGTTTTTTACCAGCATCATTTGGAGGTTTTACTATGGAAAATTTCACTTATTATAATCCGACAAAGCTGATTTTTGGAAAAGGTCAGCTTGAACAATTAAGAAAAGAATTCAAACGATACGGCAAAAATGTACTGCTTGTTTACGGGGGCGGCAGCATTAAACGCAACGGCCTTTATGATCAAGTCACAGGCATTTTAAAAGAAGAGGGCGCTGTTGTTCATGAGCTGTCAGGTGTAGAGCCGAACCCGCGTCTTGCAACAGTGGAAAAAGGCATAGGACTTTGCAGAGAGCATGACATTGATTTTCTGCTTGCTGTCGGCGGAGGCAGTGTGATTGACTGTACAAAGGCAATCGCAGCTGGCGTCAAATACGATGGCGACGCTTGGGATATTTTCAGCAAAAAAGTAACAGCGGAGGATGCGCTGCCGTTTGGCACTGTTTTAACTCTTGCTGCAACAGGGTCTGAAATGAACCCTGATTCCGTGATTACAAACTGGGAAACAAACGAGAAATTTGTATGGGGCAGCAATGTCACTCATCCGCGTTTCTCTATTTTAGACCCTGAAAATACGTTCACCGTTCCAGAAAATCAAACAGTATACGGCATGGTTGACATGATGAGCCACGTATTCGAACAATACTTCCATAATGTTGAAAACACGCCGCTTCAGGATAGAATGTGCTTTGCTGTTTTGCAGACGGTCATCGAAACAGCTCCTAAGCTTCTTGAAGATCTGGAAAACTACAAACTTCGTGAAACGATTTTGTACGCTGGTACTATTGCTTTAAACGGCACGCTCCAAATGGGCTACTTCGGTGACTGGGCTTCTCATACAATGGAACACGCTGTTTCAGCTGTATATGATATTCCGCACGCGGGCGGTTTGGCTATACTGTTCCCAAACTGGATGAGATACACGCTTGATACAAATGTAGGCCGTTTTAAAAACCTAATGCTCAACATGTTTGACATTGATACTGAAGGCAAAACAGATAAAGAAATTGCGCTTGAAGGAATCGATAAACTGTCTGCGTTCTGGACAAGCCTCGGTGCACCTTCTCGTCTTGCTGATTACAATATTGGAGAAGAAAAGCTTGAACTGATTGCTGATATCGCAGCCAAGGAAATGGAACACGGCGGCTTCGGCAACTTCCAAAAACTGAACAAAGATGACGTGCTTGCCATCCTTCGCGCGTCTCTATAAACCCAAAGGGCGGAATCCAGTCATTCCGCCCTTTCTTCTTGACTTGATTTCACAGATAAGTTCATATAAAGTGAAAGATGAAAACATTATACCGTTATGGAGGGACAAGCAATGACGCATGTACGCTTTGACTACTCAAAAGCGTTGACTTTCTTCAACGAACATGAACTTACATATCTGCGGGACTTTGTAAAAACAGCACACCATAATATCCATGAAAAAACAGGCGCGGGCAGCGATTTTCTAGGCTGGGTGGACCTCCCTGAACATTATGATAAAGAAGAATTCGCGCGCATCAAAAAAAGCGCGGAAAAAATCAAATCTGACTCTGATGTCTTGCTTGTTGTCGGCATCGGCGGTTCTTATCTTGGAGCGCGGGCAGCGATTGAAGCGCTGAATCACGCGTTTTATAACACTTTGCCAAAAGCAAAACGCGGCAATCCGCAAGTCATTTTTATCGGGAACAACATCAGTTCATCTTATATGAGAGACGTCATGGATCTTCTTGAAGATGTTGACTTCTCTATTAATGTGATTTCTAAATCAGGTACGACAACTGAACCTGCAATCGCTTTCCGTATTTTCCGCAAGCTTCTTGAAGAGAAATACGGTAAAGAAGAAGCGAAAGCGCGGATTTATGCAACAACTGATAAAGAGCGCGGCGCATTAAAAACGCTTTCTAACGAAGAAGGCTTCGAATCATTTGTTATTCCTGACGATGTCGGTGGCCGTTATTCAGTTTTAACAGCTGTAGGCCTCTTGCCGATTGCTGTCAGCGGCGTCAACATTGATGACATGATGAAAGGCGCCCTGGATGCGAGCAAAGATTTTGCAACATCTGAACTGGAAGATAACCCAGCATACCAATATGCGGTTGTTCGCAATGTCCTTTATAATAAGGGCAAAACAATTGAAATGCTCATCAACTACGAACCGGCGCTTCAATACTTTGCGGAATGGTGGAAGCAGCTGTTCGGAGAAAGCGAAGGGAAAGATGAGAAGGGCATTTATCCTTCTTCAGCGAACTATTCAACAGACCTTCATTCTTTAGGCCAGTATGTACAAGAAGGCCGCAGAGATTTATTCGAAACGGTCCTGAACGTAGAGAAGCCTAAACATGAACTGACAATTGAGGAAGCGGATAACGATCTTGACGGCTTGAACTATTTAGCCGGTAAAACTGTTGATTTCGTTAACAAGAAAGCATTCCAAGGCACGATGCTTGCCCATACAGACGGAAATGTTCCGAACTTAATCGTTAACATTCCTGAGCTGAATGCATATACTTTTGGATACCTTGTATATTTCTTCGAAAAAGCCTGCGCGATGAGCGGTTACCTCCTTGGCGTCAATCCGTTTGACCAGCCTGGTGTAGAAGCGTATAAAGTCAATATGTTTGCGTTACTCGGCAAACCTGGCTTTGAAGAGAAAAAAGCAGAGCTTGAAAAACGTCTGGAAGATTAATGTGAGAAAGCTGACTGGCATTTGCCGGTCGGCTTTTTATAAAATCAGAAAGGTGCTGATGTTCATGAAACAATTGGTTAAACATCTCATCATTGCCGGTTTTTCTGCAGCTATTTTAAGTTTCCTTATCTCCTTTGATGCCGTGTATACAGAGTTTTCTTCAAGCTTTGGCCGCACGCTGTCACATTTTTTCATCCACGCCTTTCTTCTCATTGGTTTGCCGCTTGCCCTTTTTACCGATGCGGTACATCGGATTTTGCATTTAAAACGAACCCATACTCTTTTCACTAAATTAGGACTCTATGCAACGGTTGTTTATGTGTCTTGGGATTCAGCTGTATGGCTTGCAGCGGCAATGACTGTTTACTTCTTAATTGAATGCGCTTTCTTTTCTGTTGGCCGCGCAAAAGAAACAACGATTTCCATGTAGGCGCCTCTGAATGAAGTCTTGTTCGGCAGGACAGGATAAGTGAAAAAAGGGGCATTCTGATGATACCAATACCTTCCGCGATAGATGGGCAGTCTTTTCTGCTTCAAGAACTGGAACAAGTGATGAAGCCGCTCGGTTATGTGATAAACGGCGGCTGGGAATACGATCATGGCTACTTTGATTATAAAATTGATGATAGAGACGGCTATTTATTTTTAAGAATTCCCGTCAATGCGGTACAGGGCAGTCTCGATGAACGAGGAGCGGCCGTCCGGATCGGAACGCCGTTTATGCTGAGACAGGTGTTTCAGGCGGATGTTGACGATCACGCCGAGGGAGGGCCTTTCCAATCACTGTTTAATCAATTTTCCGAACCGGAAAGGCGGGACGCGGAAATTGATCCGGCATTTTTGGATATCGGCGCCTCTCTCGTGAAAGAATTGGAGGATGTTTTGTTAAACTAGATGGCAAGGAATTGATCTGTTTCGAGCACCTTGTATGTAAGAGGAGGGGAAAGCATCGGTCCCTCCTTTTTTTGTACGCCTATAATTGTTGTGTTGTGATCAAGGAAATAGAGAACACAGGTTTTGTAAGCCGCTCCCTTTAGTTCGTCAGGAACAGCAAGAAGCTCCACATGCTGATCAAGTGTCAGCTTGATTCCGTTCTGCTGTTTAGACGGCCGTAACTTGACTTGGTAATGCTGCAGCATCGCCCGGCTGATAAATTCTGAAGTTCCGATGATTTGGTTTGCGCCTGCCCGCTCCGCATTGGTGATAAAACGGTCAGTCAAAATCTCGACGATGCAGTAAGCAAGGGGATTAAGCCCTTTAACAGATAAAAGAGTCAGCACTGACAGCATATCAGCATCAGTTTCACTTTTATACTGATCGGCAGTAATCATCACTGATTCCGCTTCAGTAATATTGGCCCGTTTCAGTGTCCCATCATCGGCAGCGTGCCCGCGTATGAAATGAACGTTTTCAATAAGCGGGCCTTCTGTTAAGGATTCATCGATTAGTACGACTGTTTTGGAAGGGGCGGCAAGCTGAAGGTCCTTCAAAAGCCGGTTTGTTTTTTCATTCCACCCGATCAGAATGATGTGGTCCCGGCCTTTGTAAGCAACTTTTCCTTCGATGTAGCGATGCTGTCTGCTGAATGCGGCCGCTGATAACGTAGCGAAATATGCTGTGACAAAGCTTGCTCCGCTCAAAATCAGCAGTATTCCGGCTGCCTGTCCCAGCGGCGTGTGCGGCACATAGTCTCCATAACCGACTGTAGAAACCGTAACGACAGCCCACCAAATACCTTCGAATACCGAAGTGAACTGCTTAGGCTCAAGTATATAAATGATTTGGCCGAACAAAAGAATCAGACATAAAATAATAACCCCGATTCGGATAAATAACGGCCACCTGAGCCATGAAATAAATATCCGATTTGATTTCATTCTTTTTCTCCTTCTTCAGATACTGAGATGGATAAAATCTGTTTAATAATTGTATTTAATTTCTCATTTAGCTTTTCCTGGCCGTACTTATCTCGGGCCTGCTTCATTAACTCGGCTGTATCATCATCAAGCTGAATAAGCGGTTCATCAATTTCCGATTCATTATACAGCTGGATAAACGCGTCCAGTCCTTCATTCATTCGGTCGATTGCTGTGCTCAGCTGTTCCTTTTCCTCACTCGTCACTTTCATAGCTTCCATCACACCCGTGCTTTTTTCTAACAGTATGTCCCACTTCCGGTGATGTTTTTCAAAAAATGTACAAAACATATAAAACCGGATTTCTCCATAAACTAAAACAAAAAGGATGAAAAAGATGACGATCTTTCAAAGAACGATCGTGGTTTTAATCGGTACGCAGCTGGCGGCATCCGCGGTGATTTTGTTTATTTTCGATTTGAATTCATATAATCACTTTTCCGGAAGCTTCTCCTGGCTTCATTTTCTGAAAGAACTGGCCGGCAGTTTCGCCTTTTATTTGTTTTCAGCAGGCCTGTTCTTTTTGCTGATTGGATTGTGTGCTCCAAGCCGGAAGAAAAAGCGCATTTCTGTACACGGGAAAGAAAACTCATTAAAATAATCGTAATAGAGAAATGATCATGGAAAAAGGATGATGAAAAAATGCTGTTTATATTTTTAACAATAGCCGCATTGGGATTGTCGTTTTGGGCACAATTTAAAGTAAAGAGCAACTTTGAAAAATATTCAAAAGTGGAAGCCTCAAGCGGACGTACAGGGGCAGAAACGGCAAGACGGATTTTAGATATAAACGGTCTTTACGACGTGCCGGTCGAACCGGTAAGAGGCACTTTAACAGACCATTACGACCCGACAAGACGGGTGGTGCGTTTATCTGAGCCGGTCTATTACGGCCGCTCAATTTCCGCCATATCCGTAGCTTCCCATGAAGTCGGACATGCCTTGCAGCATCAGGAGTCATATGGTGCGCTTGTGCTGAGACATAAAATCTTCCCAGTCGTGAATTTTGCATCCGGTGTAGCTCCTTTGCTTTTCTTAGGAGGCATGCTTCTCGGCAGCCTGAATTTGATCGGGCTTGGCATCATACTGTTTTCAGCGGCAGTCTTTTTCCAGCTGATTACATTGCCTGTCGAATTCAATGCAAGTTCACGTGCGAAGCAGATTATTGTGTCAGAAGGATTCATCCGAAACAATGAAGAAAATGGGGTAAATAAAGTGCTGAGTGCTGCTGCCTTAACGTATGTGGCCGCCGCCCTGGTTTCCCTGTTTGAACTACTTCGTTTTGTGATGATTTTCTTAAACGGTCGTGATGAGAATTAACGTTAAGGAGGTGGCCCCTTACCATTTATGGTAAGGGCTTTTTTTGCTTATTTTACAATTGATCGCCATTTTTGTTTTGATTGGCATTACGGCTGTTTTCGTTGCAGCGGAATTTGCGATCGTCAAAATCAGAGGTTCAAAAATCAATCAGCTCATCGAAAGCGGTGACAGCCGAGCACTAGCCGCACATAAAATCATCTCCAATCTTGACGAGTATTTATCAGCCTGCCAGCTCGGGATTACGATTACAGCCCTCGGCCTTGGGTGGCTTGGTGAACCTACATTTGAACGTTTTCTTCATCCCTTATTTACAATGACAGGCATGCCGGAACCGTTTAACCACATTGTCACATTTGTAGTTGCATTTATTATCGTCACTTTTTTGCATGTGGTGATGGGGGAGCTTGCCCCGAAAACGGTTTCTATTCAAAAAGCTGAAGCTGTAAGCTTATGGATTGCAAAGCCGCTGATCTGGTTTTATAAAATCACGTACCCGTTTATTAAAGCATTAAACGGCTCTGCAAGCTTTCTTGTGAAATTGTTTGGCTTTCATTCAGTAAAGGAGCATGAGGTTGTCATCAGCGAAGAGGAACTAAGGCTGATCCTTTCTGAAAGCTATGAAAAGGGAGAAATCAATCAGTCTGAATTCCGCTATGTAAATAAGATTTTTGAATTTGACAACCGGGTAGCGAGAGAGATTATGATTCCGCGGACAGAAATTGCGGTTATCTCTCTGGAGCAGTCGCTTGAAGAGGCGATTCATCACATCATTAATGAACGGTATACGCGCTATCCTGTCATCAAAGATGACAAGGATCATATTTTAGGGATCATCAACAGCAAAGATATGTTTAAAGCTTATTTTCTCGGCCAGCCGATAAAGCTGAATCAAATCATGAGGCCCGTTATCAGAGTCATTGAAAGCATTCCTGTTCAGCAGCTTTTAATCCGCATGCAGAAGGAGCGGATTCACATGGCGATTCTCGTAGATGAATACGGGGGAACTGCGGGGCTTGTCACTGTAGAGGATATTATAGAGGAAATCGTCGGGGAAATCCGCGATGAGTATGATCAGGATGAAACACCGCACATCCTGAAAAAGGGCGAGCACCATTATGTGATGGATGGAAAAGCGCTAATAGACGAAGTGAATGACCTTCTCGATATTGCGATTGAAAATGAAGAAATTGATACGATTGCAGGCTGGCTTCTAACGCAAAAAATGGAGCTGAAAGCAGGAGATGTGATACACGCGGAGGGCTGTGAATTTAAAATCCTCGACGCCGAAGATCATCACATCCGTTTTGTAGAAATAAAAAAAACTGATTTTTAATAAAAAACAGCCGGGGAACGAACGGCTGTTTTTTGTGTCATCAAGTCATTTCTTAAAAAGCAATGCTGTGAAGCCTTTTTTCTACATAGGATATATAAGACCGGTACACTGGGAAGGAGTGGCTGTATGAAAAAGGCTTGGTGGAAGGAAGCCGTTGTTTACCAAATTTACCCCCGCAGTTTTAAAGATTCAAATGGCGACGGAATTGGGGATATTCAAGGAATCAGATCCAAGCTTTCTTACATAAAAGAGCTGGGCGCTGACGTCATATGGATTTGCCCGCTGTATGACTCACCGAATGCTGATAATGGCTATGATATCCGGGATTATCAAAACATATTAAGCGAGTTTGGCACCATGGAAGATTTTGATGAACTGCTTGGTGACATTCATGATCTGGGGATGAAGCTGATTATGGATCTCGTTGTGAACCACACAAGCGACGAACATCCATGGTTCATAGAATCCCGTTCATCCATACACTCGGAAAAGCGTGACTGGTATATTTGGAAAGACGGCAAAAACGGAAAAGCGCCCAACAATTGGGAAAGCATTTTCGGCGGGCCGGCTTGGGAGTATGATCAAAAGACAAGCCAGTATTATCTTCACCTTTTTGATAAAAAACAGCCTGATTTGAATTGGGAAAATGAACAGGTGAGGAATGCCGTTTATGACATGATCAATTGGTGGCTTGATAAAGGAATTGACGGATTTCGGGTGGATGCCATTACGCATATTAAGAAAAAAGAAGAGCTTCCCGACATGCCGAATCCAAAGGGGCTGGACTATGTCCATTCCTTTCCTTATCATATGAATGCTGACGGCATTATGGATTTGTTAACAGAGCTGAAGGAAAACACATTTTCCCGCTATCCGATTATGACAGTTGGTGAAGCAAACGGCGTCGCTGCAAAAGAAGCAGCTGATTGGGCTGGAGAAAAAAACGGCATATTCAGCATGATTTTTCAATTTGAGCATCTCGGCCTGTGGGATGTAGAGATCAATGAAAGTATTGATATCGTTGCATTTAAACGAATTTTAACTGACTGGCAGGACAGTCTGGAAGGGATCGGCTGGAATGCTTTGTTTATGGAGAATCACGACCAGCCCCGTTCAGTTTCTGTGTGGGGAGACGACGGAGTGTACCTGAAAGAAAGTGCAAAAGCGCTTTCCGCTGTTTATTTTCTCATGAAAGGCACACCGTTTATTTATCAGGGACAGGAACTCGGGATGACGAACGTGGCTTTTCCATCTATTGATGACTATGATGATGTCGCGATGAAACGCCTGTATGAAACAAAAACAGCGAAAGGCACATCACACGAGGATGTGATGAAGATTGTCTGGAAAAAGGGAAGAGACAATTCGCGAACGCCGATGCAATGGAATGCTGGTCCATACGCCGGATTTTCTGAGGCCAAACCGTGGATCGGAATCAATGAGAATTACAAATGGCTGAATGCCGAGGCGCAAAAAAACGATAAAACATCCGTTTACCATTTTTACAAAAGCTTGATCAAGCTACGCCAAACATATGATGTTTTTATTAACGGGACATACGAGCTCATTTTACCGGAAGATCAGCAAATCTTTGCATATCTTCGGAAAAACGAGAGCCATACTGCACTGATTGCGGCCAATCTGACAGGAACACCGGCGTTGTTCAGGCACTCTGGATTGCCATTGTCATCAGATGCACTCGTCTTGTCAAATATTGAAACAGAGCCGCACAAGCATATGACATCAGTACTCTTAAAGCCGTATGAAGCAAGAATATATCTATGGTGCTAAACTCCAGCCTTAGACTGGAGTTTTTTTGTTTTATCGGGTTTATGAGAGCGGTTTAACAGGAAAAAAAAGAACACAGAACGAATTAAGCGATGAGAGCGGACAAACGAAAGGAGAAACAAATGCTGAAAACACTGCAAATCAAAACAACCAAACGAGATGAAATGATTGATATCACCCGGGAGGTGGAAGCGTTTCTTCAAGAAACAGGTATAACGAGTGGCGCAGCGCTGATTTACTGTCCGCATACGACTGCGGGCATTACAATTAATGAAAATGCCGATCCGGACGTCAAAAAAGATATGCTCAGAAGGTTTGATGAGGTATATCCGTGGGAACATGAGCTGGACCGCCATATGGAGGGCAATACAGCTGCACACATGAAGTCGAGTACAGTCGGAGCTTCACAGCATGTCATTGTGGAAAACGGCCGGCTTATTCTTGGAACGTGGCAGGGCATTTATTTCTGCGAATTTGACGGGCCTCGCACCCGGACATGCTATATCAAAATGATGGGATAATAGGCTGTTTTTTATGACAAAAGCATGATCGCTGAACAAGCGCCGATAGCCGGAGGGCTTGTCACACCCGCCCACGCTGCGGCTTTATCGAATGAAGGCACGCTTGGCATTCGGCTATCTCAGTCACGACATGCTCGAAAAGCTAATCCATATGCGAAATAAATAAAGGAAAGCCTTGCATGAGGGATAGTCAATCAATGGATGTAAACGTACCGAGCTTTGCCGAACGTAACTTGATAAACTGAGGTGACAGATATGAACATTCTTCAATATTCTTATAAAAAAAGAGGGAAAATTGAGTTTGTATTTGAAGGCTGGCCTCACTCAAAAGTTACAATGGTTCCTATCAAAGGCTACTATTTTGTCCGCTTTATCAAATGGAGCAACCTGGATCCAATCGTGACAAGAAATGACCTTGAAAAAATGGAGTGGGCTGCGAACCAATATTTCGGCACAGCCCCCTTCTATCGAAAACGAAAGGCATTTGAAACCCCATCGTCCGGAAAATAGGCGATGGGGCTTTTTAGCGGACGATGCGGAAAAGAGACGGAACATCCAGTCTGGTCGCCTGAGACAGAAGGTAGGCTGACTGTAAGGCTCCTTTTTTCCTAAAAGAATTCAGCTTATCAATAATTTGCTGTCCGTTTAAGATTCCAAGACCATGGGCAAAATATTTATCTTCCCCCAGTAAAATCACATTTTCGCCCCTCCATTGCGCCTTTTGCGGATCAAATTCAGGATTCTTAAAATACAAACAATCTCCAAGGAAAAAGTGGTGTCCTGTTTCCGTATATATCGGCAATTTCTCATAATGCCAGTCATATAAAATAATTCTGTCAAAGCTGGCATTGAATTTATCTTCTCCGATTGTATCGATTAAGGCCAAGTAATAAATGACAACGATTGCGGTTGCGCATTCAAACGCATAAAACGGGCCGTTCTCAGCAATGTCACGAATCGCTTTTGAAGGCGGCATTCTGTATTTCAGCTCCAAGGCGCCCTCCGGTGAAACCCTCCAATACGTTGTATTCCCGTATGTTTTTAAAAAAGTGGCAAACTTCGCCCCGCTTTTGTGCAGCGTCTTTGCCGCTGCTACAATATTCATCCGCAGTTTAAGCTCAAACATCAGTTCAGCAATTGAATGATAATCAAACTGAACAGGCGTCTCAATCATCTCTTTTAACAGCGGATTCAGATTTTGATCAATCTGCCAATTTTCAATATCCTGGGGACGGAGCAATTGTCCTGATACAATAATCATGTTTAGCCCCCCTTGTTTTTTATAAGATATGCAAAGAGCTTGGGCAATGAAAGTTAAAAAGGCAGAAGACAGCCAAAAAGAACTTCTTCCATTTTATATTTTAAAACTTTTTTAAGCAGCCGATATATACTGTATCAAACCTGAAGGAGCAAGTGACATGAAGACTTTTATCAATTGGCTGAAGAAACCGTCTATTTCAAAGAAATTAATCGTCTCATTTATTGCGATTCTCATTATCCCTATTCTTATATTAGAATTTAGCTCTTACCGAAGCGCCAGCGGAAAGCTGGATCAGGAAATTATGGGAAATGCGAAAAACAGTGTCGATACATTTAATACAACTGTTACAAATGATCTGGGAGAAAAAGCGAAAGCAGTCACCTTTTTCAGTGAATCTCTTAAAAGATCCGCATTCAAAGGGAAATCAAATCAAGAAGAGATCAAAGCTAAATTTTCACAATATGTATCTATTAATCAAGGAGTAGCCAGAATTTATGGGGGCGCAGATAACGGCACTTACGTACAAGCGCCAAAAGAAAAATTGCCGGAAGGATACGACCCGAGACAACGGCCTTGGTACCAGGATGCGATGAAGGCCGGCGGTGAAATTGTCGTGACAGATCCTTACGTGGCTGCGAGTGACGGAAGCATGGTCATTACCATTGCACAGGAGCTGAAGGACGGATCTGGCGTTGTCGCCATGGATATTACCATTGATAAATTGTTAGAACAAATGAAACAAATCAAGGTCGGAAAAGAAGGTTATGCTTTCATTGCAACAAAAAACAAAACCTATGTCGCCCACAAGAACCATAAGGCTGGAGAAAAGCTTTCAGGCGACTGGGTAGCCAAAATGTATGCGAATGACAGCGGTGAACTCCAGTATACTCTTAATAACGAAGATAAAAAGATGACCTATACTACAAACGAACTGACTGGTTGGAAAATAGCCGGCACAATGTATATGGATGAAATTAAGGATGCCTCAAAGTCTGTGCTGACAACAGGAATGATTGTGCTGATTGCTTCCATTGTGGCAGGCGGAATTTTAATTCTGTTTATCGTTCGTTCGATTACAAAACCGTTAAAACGTCTTGTTCAATCATCGAAAACGATCAGCAGGGGGGATCTGACCGAAACGATCGAAATCCATTCAAAGGATGAGCTTGGAGAGCTTGGGGAAAGCTTCAATGAAATGGGACAATCTCTCCGCTCTCTGATCAGCGCTATTCAGGACTCGGTGAACAATGTGGCCGCATCTTCCGAACAGCTTACCGCATCTGCCGGGCAGACGAGTAAAGCCACCGAGCATATTACGATGGCGATTGAGCAGTTCTCAAACGGAAACGAGGAGCAAAGCGAAAAGGTTGAATCCAGCTCTCATCAGCTGAACTTAATGAATGAAGGACTCCAGCAAGTCTCACAAACATCGTCAGATATTACAAAGGCATCTATCCAATCAACGGAAATCGCCGGAACGGGTGAGAAGTTTGTGCAGCAGACAGTCGGACAAATGAACTCGATTAATCAATCTGTTCAGCAGGCTGAAGCTGTTGTCAAAGGCTTAGAAGGAAAATCAAAAGACATCACAAGCATTTTGAGAGTCATCAACGGAATCGCTGACCAAACAAATCTGCTTGCACTAAATGCAGCCATTGAAGCGGCGCGTGCCGGAGAGTCAGGACGCGGCTTCTCTGTCGTAGCGGAGGAGGTGCGCAAGCTGGCTGTCCAATCAGCCGATTCAGCGAAAGAAATCGAAAAGCTGATCCAAGAAATCGTCGCAGAAATCGACACCTCTCTTCACATGTTTAAAGAGGTCAATCAGGAAGTACAGTCCGGACTTGTTGTCACAGACAATACAAAAGAAAGCTTCCAGAGCATTTTCAGCATGACAAACGAAATCGCGGGCAAGCTGCAGACGATGAATTCCACCGTCGAGCAGCTGTCAGACCGTTCACAGCATGTTTCAGCAGCAGTCAGCGGCATTGCAGACGTGTCGAAAGAAAGCTCGGCAAGCATCCAGGACATTGCCGCATCAGCTGAAGAACAGCTTGCTTCCATGGAAGAAATCAGTTCCTCAGCGACGACTCTTGCGCAGATGGCAGAAGAGCTTCGCGATCTGACGAAACAATTTAAAATCGAGTAAAAACCGAAAAACAGCGCTATCAAAGCGCTGTTTTTTTATATGGTAAACAATAATAAAGTCCTAGTTTAACAGGTGAATTTAGAACCATTTTTCATTTTTTCCTCCATTTTCAATGTAATTTAAAGGAAGATCCGCCGATATAATTTGTAAATTATTGAAAGAAGGTTCAAAAGGAAATGAAAAAAACACTCACCACTATTCGCAGATCATCAATTGCAAGGAGACTTATTATTTCTTTCCTGCTGATCTTAATTGTCCCGATAACCGCCCTTTCGGTTAGCGCTTATCAATCAGCAGTTGCCTCACTTGATGTACAGATGACGCAAAGCGCAAAGGAAAATGTTCAGATATTAGATCACATCATTGATGATAAAATCAGCACGACTGAAAAAAGCCTCGCATATTTCAGCGATTGGGCTACAGCAGAAAAATTTCAGGATAAAAAGAAATCAGAGCTGAAACAGGAGTTTAAACAATTTATCCAAATGAATGATAATGTCGCTGCGGTATTTTCAAGCGGCAAAGACGGGGACTTCACACGTTATCCGTACGCTGACATGCCAAGCGACTTTAATGCTTTGGAACGAGATTGGTACAAAGAAGCAATGGCCAATAAAGGCAAAACAATTGTCACTGAGCCTTATGAATCGATTTCATCAGGAAAAATGGTCGTCACCATCGCCCGTCAAACGGTGGATGGGTCAGGCGTTGTCGCCATTGATATGAAAATTGATGACTTAGTCACTACCGCGAAAGGAATCAATATCGGAAAAGAAGGCTATGCTTTTATCTTGAACCAAAACAAGAAAGTTATCGCCTACTCCGGAGAAAAAGCGGGAACAGAGCTAAAAGGGGACTGGGTTGATAAGCTCTACAGGGATAAAAGCGGGGACTTTGAATATACGTACAAAGGCAAAAAGAAAAAAATGGCATTTGCAACAAGCGAAACAACAGGCTGGAAAATCAGCGGCACGATGTATGCAAACGAGATTCACGATGCTGCAAGCAGGGTTCTGATCATGGCTTCAATCGTTCTGGCGATTGCTATCGGAGCTGGAATGACGGCGATTTATTTTGTGATTCGATCCATCACAAAGCCATTGAGACGCATTGTCGCATCCGCTGAAAAAATTAGTGAAGGCGATCTAACCGAAACGATTGAAATCAATTCAAAAGATGAACTCGGCGTTCTGAGCGAGAGCTTCAATCATATGGCACACTCGCTTCGCTCGCTCATTCACGGGATCAAAGACTCAGTAGAACACGTTGCCTCCTCGTCTGAAGAGCTGACTGCATCGGCAGACCAGACAAGCAGAGCCACTGAGCACATTACGATGGCTATCGAGCAATTTTCAAACGGCAGTGAAAGCCAAAGCGAGAAAATAGAAACGACAACCGAACAAATTAATGAAATGAATGACGGATTGGCAGAGCTGGCGCGGGCTGCAGCAGTGATTACAGAAACATCCGCAGATTCAACAGAAGTGTCAAGCAAGGGGGAGACACTCGTCCAGAAAACAGCCGGCCAAATGAACACAATTGACCATTCCGTAAAAGCAGCGGAACAAGTGGTGAAAGGGCTGGAGATCAAATCAAAGGATATCACGAATATTTTGCGTGTCATCAACGGCATTGCGGATCAAACCAATCTTTTGGCTTTAAATGCCGCCATTGAAGCTGCCAGAGCGGGTGAATATGGCCGGGGCTTCTCAGTCGTCGCTGAGGAAGTGAGAAAGCTCGCGGTACAGTCGGCTGACTCAGCAAAAGAAATTGAATCGCTGATCAGTGAAATAGTAAAAGAAATTCACACATCACTGAACGTGCTTCAGTCCGTAAACAAAGAAGTTGAAACAGGGCTTGTCATGACGGATGAAACTAAACAGAGCTTCAAACATATATCGCAAATGACCAATCAAATTGCTTCCGAGCTGCAAAACATGAATGCAACGGTTGAGGAGCTGTCAGCGGGAGCTCAAGAAATTTCCGCAGCTTCAAATGATATCACAGCCATTTCTAAGGAAAGCTCGGATGGCATCCAAGATATCGCTGCTTCAGCTGAGGAACAGCTGGCATCCATGGAGGAGATTAGTTCATCTGCACTGACGCTTGAAAGAATGTCTGAAGAACTCCGTGATCTGACAAAACAATTTAAAGTAGATAAATAATAGGTCTAAAATACTATTTATTTATGGGAAATTAGTTACTTTTATTGAATTTCTTCTTTTTTGCTGTATATATTTACCCATTTCCAGCCGATATGAAGGGTAGCATAAAAAAGGAGAAATGAATGATGAAAAAAATACTCCAACTCATAAAACAAAGATCAATTACACGGAAGCTTCTTGTTTCCTTTCTGTCGATCCTCATCATACCGGTTGTCATATTGGCGATCTTTGCGTATCAATCGGCTAGCAGCTCACTCGACAGACAGATGATGGGGAGCGCATTGGAAAATGTACAGCAATTAAACGAAATTATTAACACCAGCATCGGCGAAAAAGAAAACAGTGCTGATTATTTCAGCGAATGGCTGACAAAAGAGAAATACAATGCAAAAAGCAATGCAAGCATTGCAGAGAAATTCTCACAATATATCAGCATTAACAAGGATGTAGAATCCATTTATACAAGCGACACAAAAGGGCACTTTACCCGCTATCCGGATCTTCCGATGCCAAGCGGCTATAATCCGGTTGAACGCGACTGGTACAAAAAAGCGGTTGCAAATAAAGGGAAAGTCGTGATCACAGACCCTTATAAAACCGCGTCGACAAATACGATGGTTGTGACAATCGCCCAGCAGACAAAAGATGGTTCAGGCGTTATCGCAATCAACATGACGATTGAAAATCTGCTGAAAACAACCAAAAAAGTCAACATCGGCACACAAGGCTACGCATTTATCATGACGAAGGACAAAAAAGTTGTCGCTCACCCTAATGAACAATCAGGAACTGAATTAAAAGGCGACTGGCTCGATAAAATGCTGAGTGCTGATAAAGGCGATTTTCAATACACCATGGATGGCGATAAGAAAAAAATGGCCTTTGACACAAACAAGTTGACGGGATGGAAGATCGGCGGCACCATGTATTTGGATGAAATACATGAGGCAGCCCAGCCTGTCCTTCACCTTGCTTTAATTGTCTTGGCCGCAGCTATTATCATAGGGATTATCGTCATGACTTTGATCATTCGGTCGATTACAACACCGCTGAAACAGCTTGTTGGTTCCTCTAAGCGGATCAGCGAGGGAGATTTGACGGAAACCATTGATATCCGTTCAAAAGATGAATTGGGCGAGCTCGGCAAAAGCTTTAACAATATGGCGTCGTCACTTCGTTCTCTCATACACGCCATCCAGGATTCGGTAGATAATGTTGCCGCTTCCTCTGAGGAGCTCACTGCATCAGCTGCGCAAACGAGCAAGGCAACAGAGCACATTACATTGGCGATTGAACAATTTTCTAACGGCAATGAAAAACAAAACGAAAACATTGAAACGGCAGCAGAGCACATTTATCAAATGAATGACGGGTTGACGAATATGGCTCAAGCTTCTGAAGTGATCACTGATTCATCTGTTCAATCGACAGAAATTGCAAGTGAAGGCGGCAAGCTTGTTCATCAAACCGTCGGCCAAATGAATGTCATTGACAAGTCCGTTAAAGAAGCGGAGCAAGTCGTACGCGGATTGGAAACGAAATCGAAAGATATTACAAACATTTTGCGTGTGATCAACGGCATCGCAGACCAGACGAACCTGCTTGCCTTAAACGCAGCAATTGAAGCAGCGCGCGCAGGTGAGTACGGCCGCGGCTTCTCCGTTGTAGCGGAAGAAGTAAGAAAACTGGCAGTACAGTCAGCAGATTCAGCAAAAGAGATTGAAGGATTAATCATCGAAATTGTGAAGGAAATCAATACATCTCTCGGCATGTTCCAATCTGTCAATCAAGAGGTGCAGACAGGTCTTGACATCACAGATAAAACAGAAATGAGCTTCAAACGCATTTCTGAAATGACGAACCAAATCGCCGGCGAACTGCAAAATATGAGTGCGACGGTTCAGCAGCTTTCTGCGAGCTCTGAGGAAGTTTCGGGAGCATCCGAGCACATTGCATCGATTTCAAAAGAAAGCTCAGCGCATATACAAGATATCGCGGCGTCAGCTGAAGAGCAGCTAGCTTCCATGGAAGAAATCAGCTCGTCTGCAGAGACCCTTTCCTCTATGGCGGAAGAGCTTCGCGATATGACCAAACGATTTAAAATCGAATAATAAGCCTTAACACCCAAGCTTGTTGCGCTTGGGTGTTTTTTTTAGTTTTTTTATTAAACCTTTTATCCTAGTTTGACGATATTAGATTTATCTTAAAGGAGGAGTCAACGAGAATGGGAAAATTCATACAATGGATCAAACAGCCATCGATCAGCAAACCGCTAATCGCTGCGTTTCTGGCAGTGCTTATTTTGCCGGTTGGGGTTTTAGCATATTTCAGTTATCAATCAGCTTGGAACGCGTTAGACAGAGAGCTCATAAGCAGTGCGAAGGGAAATGTTGAAGAACTAAACAGTACGCTGCAAAATAAATTAGAAGATAAAGTAAAAGCAATAGATTATTATAGTGAGACAGTCGATAAAGACATATTGTTAGGCAAAAACAAAACATTACTGAAAGAGAAATTTAAGCAGTACACGACACTTAACGACGATGTAGGCGCAATCTATGCTGCTTCAGAAGATAAGAAGCTTTATAAATATCCGGATAGCGGTATTCCGAAAGGCTTCGATCCGACAGGACGTGACTGGTACAAACAGGCCGTTGCGGAAAAAGGACAGGCTGTTTTCTCAGAACCGTATACTGATGAAGCAACAGGGAATACCGTTGTCACAATTTCAAAACAATTAAAAGACGGGTCAGGGGTTATAGCGCTTGATTTAAACCTGGATGAAGTGCTTACTGCATCAAAAAGAATCAAAATCGGTAAAGAAGGCTTTGCATTTATTACAACTGGCAACAAAAAATATATCGCCCATCCGACCATTAAGCCGGGGACAACCGGTTCCGGCGATTGGACAAACCAAGTATATTCCAAAAATGACGGCTCCTTTGAATATACATTCGAAGGCAAAGAAAAGAAAATGGCCTTTACGACAAATAAATTGACTGGCTGGAAAATCGCGGGCACTTATTTTGTCAGTGAATTACAAGATGCTTCAAGCCCGGTGCTGAACACTGCGGTTATCATTTTATGCGTGTCGATTGTAATCGGCGGCATACTCATACTCTATATTATTCGTGCCATTACCAAGCCATTAAGAAAACTTGTTTCAACGTCTGCAAAAATCAGCAGCGGTGATCTCACAGAAGTCATTGATATTCACTCGAAAAACGAGTTTGGCCAGCTTGGTGAGAGCTTTAATGAAATGTCTGCATCATTGCGTTCTGTAATCGGCGTTATTCAAACGTCTGTCGAAAACGTCGCCTCATCTTCTGAGGAGCTGACGGCAAGCGCGGCTCAAACGAGTAAGGCAACTGAACATATTACACTCGCCATCGAACAGTTCTCAGATGGCAACGAGGCACAAAGTGAGAAATTGGAAACGAGCTCAAACCACCTTTCTCAAATGAATCACGGGATTTCAAAAGTGGCACAAGCTTCTTCAACCATTACGAAATCATCGATTCAGTCCTCTGAGGCAGCGGGCAGCGGCGAGAAACTGGTGGAACACACAGTCGGCCAAATGAAAACAATCGACCAATCCGTTCAACAAGCGGAAGCGGTTGTGAAGGGCCTTGAAACAAAATCGCAAGACATCACTAGCATCTTGAATGTGATTAATGGGATCGCTGATCAAACCAACCTGCTGGCATTAAATGCTGCGATTGAGGCGGCAAGAGCGGGAGAATACGGAAGAGGTTTCTCAGTAGTTGCGGAAGAGGTTAGAAAACTTGCTGTACAATCAGCAGACTCCGCCAAGGAAATTGAAGGATTAATTCAAGAGATTGTCAGAGAAATCAGCACTTCACTTTCAATGTTCCAATCCGTGAATCATGAAGTGAAAGAAGGCTTGCAGATTACGGATCAAACAGCAGAAAGCTTTAAACAAATCTATGAGATGACAACCCAAATTTCCGGCGAATTGCAAAACTTGAACGCGACGGTTGAACAACTGTCAGCCGGATCACAGGAAGTGTCAAGTGCTGTTGAAGATATTTCTGCAGTGGCGAAAGAAAGCTCAGCAGGCATTCAGGATATCGCAGCTTCGGCGGAAGAACAGCTTGCGTCCATGGAAGAAATCAGCTCTTCAGCGGAAACGTTGGCAAACATGGCGGAAGAACTTCAGGACATTACGAAGAAATTTAAAATTGAATCTTAATGAAAAAAGAAAGCGGCATATCTGCTGCTTTCTTTTTTGTTGAAAACAAAAATAAACAAAACAATTCAAAAACAAACAGAAATCATATATAATGAAAACGGATACAAATAAAAGGGGATGGAGGAATATCAAATATGGTGAAACATATATGGGATTCAGAGCGAGCTGCACAGCTGCCTAAAGGTGTAGAGGAATTGGTGTACAGGTCCAATCTGATCGGGTCAGACCGCACTGTCTGCAACTGGGGCGGGGGGAATACATCTATGAAAACAACGGAAAAGGATTTTAGAGGCCGTGAAATAGAAGTCATGTGGGTAAAAGGAAGCGGTTCGGATTTGGCAACAATGAAAGCGCATAACTTTACCGGTTTGAAATTAGATGATATCCGCCCGCTGATTAAAAGGGACCAAATGCCAGATGAAGAAATGGTAAATTACCTGTCTCATTGTATGATAGACAGCAAACATCCCCGCCCTTCAATTGAAACGCTATTACACGCTTTTCTGCCATACAAACATGTTGACCATACCCATCCAGATGCGATTATCAGCATATGCTGTGCGGATAATGGAAAACAAATCGCTGAAGACATTTACGGAAATCGGTTTGTATGGGTGCCATACGTCCGCCCTGGATTTACTTTGTCTAAAATGATCGCTGAAGGCGTAGCAAACAATCCCCACGCCGAGCTTGTATTAATGGAGAAACACGGCTTAGTCACTTGGGGAGAGACGTCTGAAACATGTTATCAAAAAACGATATCCATCATTCAAGAAGCCGAGCAGTATATTAACGATCGTATCAATCAGCATGAGGTATTTGGAGGCAAAAGGTATCAGCCGCTGACGGAGGATAAAAGAAAACAAATCTTGGCAGGCATCATGCCTGTGATCAGAGGAGCAGTAAGTGAAGAAAAGAAAATGATCCTTTCCTATGATGATCATGACGATGTCTTGGAATTTGTAAACAGTGTCCAAGCGCCAGCACTTTCGCAAATCGGTGCGGCATGCCCGGATCACCTTGTTCACACAAAACGGGTTCCGCTGTACATTGATTGGAATCCGGAAACTCAAGATGTGCACAAGCTTGCAGATCTGATCAAGTCAGAAGTCGAGACCTTTACATCAGAGTATCAGGCTTACTTTACACGCAATCAGCAGGATGAGGATCAAATCTTTGAATCCGCCCCGCGGGTGATATTAATTCCTGGAATCGGAATGGTGAATACAGGAAAAAGTTATGCCATGTCTAAAGTAAGCGGGGCTTTATATCGGAGGGCCATCGCCGTAATGAAAGGAGCAACCGCTCTGGGGCAATTTGTTTCTTTACATGAAAATGAATCCTACCATGTCGAATATTGGCCGCTCGAACTATATAAACTCACGCTGGCCCCGCCGGAAGCAGAATTTTCCCGAAAAGTAGCGTTGATAACTGGAGGAGCCGGCGGAATCGGCAGTGCGGCATGCCGCCGATTTGCAGCTGAGGGAGGGCACGTGATCGTAGCTGATCTGAATATAGAAGGCGCACAGAAAATTGCCGGGGAAATAAACGATGCATACGGAAAAGGACGGGCAATGGCTGTCAAAATGGATGTGACAAAGGAGGAAGACGTACAGTCAGCTTTTGAACGAGCGGCGCTTGCTTACGGCGGCATTGATATCGTCGTCAATAATGCCGGGCTGGCCACATCAAGCCCATTTGACGAAACAAGTCTAAAAGAATGGAATCTTAATATGAATGTTTTAGGAACAGGCTATTTCCTTGTAGCCCGTGAAGCGTTTAAACAGATGAAACATCAAAATAGAGGCGGAAGCATGGTATTTGTCGGATCGAAAAATTCGGTTTATGCGGGAAAAAACGCCTCTGCCTACAGCTCTGTTAAGGCGCTTGAAACCCATTTAGCAAGATGCATCGCAGCAGAAGGCGGAGAATTCGGCATTAGGGTCAACTCCGTTTTGCCTGATGCAGTTCTTCAAGGATCGGCAATCTGGGGTTCAAGCTGGCGGGAGGAACGAGCCGCGGCGTACGGGATTGAACCGGATCAGCTGGAGGAACATTACCGGAAACGGACAGCATTGCTCGTCAATATTTACCCGGAGGATATTGCCGAAGCCATTGCATTCTTCGCTTCTTCCAAAGCCGAAAAAACAACGGGCTGCATGATCACGGTAGACGGCGGCGTCCCTGCTGCTTTTACGCGTTAGAAATATGCTATGATAAAAATATAAGACGGACTACGATATGAGGAAGGGCGTTACCGATGCTAGTAGCAGAACGGCAGCAAAAAATAGTAGAAATAGTAAATATGCGTTCAAGCATTCGCGTTGCAGAATTAAGTGACATATTTTCAGTCACAGAGGAAACCATTCGGCGTGATCTTGAAAAGCTTGAAAAAGAACATAAACTGAGCCGGAGCCACGGAGGAGCGGTCAGTATTCAGCAGAAGGAATCAGAAATTCATTTTTCCGAAAGGGAAATCACGAATGTCATCGAAAAAAAAGCCATCGCTCACGAAGCGGCCAAATATGTAAAAAGCGGAGACCGAATTATTCTCGATGCAAGCACAACTGCCTGGTACATGGCGAAAATACTCCCTGACATTGAGCTCACCGTGATTACAAACTCAATGAAAGCAGCTATTGAACTCAGCAATAAAGAAAACATATCAGTCATTTCAACAGGCGGCATTTTGCTTGAAAAATCATTATCGTTTGCCGGCCCGTTAGCAGAGCGTTCACTTGAGACCTATCATGTCAATAAAACCTTTCTGTCATGTAAGGGATTTGACGTACACAACGGGATGAGTGATTCAAATGAGTGGCAGGCGCTGCTCAAAAAACGGATGATCGAAAGGTCGGACCAGACCATTTTGATGGCCGATTCAAGCAAATGGGGGAACCGCGAGTTTTCACATATCGCCTCGCTGCAAGATGTCAGCCGCCTTATTACGGATTCTGGACTTGATCCGGCATCGGTAAAAGCTCTTGAGGACAAAAAGGTGAAGGTGACAGCTGTTCCTCTTTCGAAGAGAGGGTGAAAGGATGATTTATACTGCCATTGATATAGGCGCATCAAGCGGGAGAATCATGGTAGGTGAACTGAATGAAGGGAAGCTTGACATACAAGAGATGCACAGGTTCGCTAACGGTTTCAGTCAAAGAGACGGGCATTGCTTATGGGATATTGATCATTTGCTAAAACAAATCCTGCAAGGACTGCAAAAAGTAAAGACGCTTGGGTATGAACACTGCACCGTAGGCATTGATACATGGGCAGTTGATTATGTCTTACTGGACGAAAAAGGAGATCGGTTGCGGGAAGCAATCTCCTACCGTGATAGAAGAACAGATCACACAATAGACAAACTGGAACATACCCTCTCAAAAGCCGCAATTTATCAAAAAACAGGAATACAATTTCAGCCTTTCAACACGATCTATCAATTGTTTGAAGAAGACCGTGAGCTGCTGAAAAAGACAGACAAAATTATGATGATTCCTGATTATTTAGGCTATTGTTTAACCGGAAAAGCTGTAACGGAAATCACAAACGCGTCCACAACACAGCTTTTAAACGTCTCAACGGGAAATCTTGATCCTGAATTGCTTGAAGCCGTGTCTGTTCTGGAACAGCAATTTGCGCCGCTCACTGAACCGGGGTGTGAGCTCGGGAAGCTAAGAAATGAGTGGTTCTCGGATTATGATCTCCCGGCGTGCAAGGTGATGACAGTCGCAACACATGATACGGCCTCGGCCGTCATTGCGGCGCCAGGCGTACATGATGGCTGGGCGTATATCAGCAGCGGAACATGGTCGTTAATCGGGATTGAAAACAAAACACCGATAATAACTGATCTTGCTTTAGAAAACAACTATACAAATGAACGCGGCGCAAACAACACCATTCGCTTTCTCAAAAACATTATCGGCATGTGGGTGATACAAGAAGTCAGACAGCAGTTACAAGCAGATTACTCTTTCCAGCAGCTTGCAGAAGAAGCCAAAAAAACAGAACCATTCCAGCAATTTATAAACTTAAATGATAAACGTTTTCTAAATCCAGAAAACATGATAAAGGAAATACAACATTATTGCAGACAAACCTGCCAAAAGATTCCCCGCACTGCAGGCGAACTTGCCTGCTGCATCTACAGCAATTTAGCCATCATCTATGCGATAGCCATCAAAGAGCTGGAAACGATCACAGAAAAACAGATTCAGCAGCTTCATATCATCGGCGGCGGAGCCCGAAATGACTTCTTAAATCAATTAACGGCAGACATGAGTGGAAAAGCGGTATATGCAGGGCCGATAGAGGCAACTGCCACCGGAAATCTTTTGATGCAAATGATTGCTGCCAAAGAAGTCAAAGACATAAAAGAAGCCCGGCAAGTCGTCAGAAATTCCTTTCCGATCAAAGTGTTTACACCTAAAGACATTGACAGAAGCACGATCATTCAGTCATTTCAGCAAACTGTTTTGAAAGCGCTATCTCAATGATGAAGAGGTGAAAAGGTTTGAAAAGAAAAGCCAGTATCATGTTTGTCCATCAAGACAAGTACGAAGAATACAAACAGCGGCATGATGACATTTGGCCTGAGATGGCCGAAGCACTCAAAGCTCATGGAGCACACCATTATTCCATTTTTCTAGACGAGGAAACAGGCAGGCTTTTTGCATATTTAGAAATAGAGGATGAAGAGAAATGGAGAAAGATGGCGGACACAGAAGTTTGCCGAAGATGGTGGGAATCGATGTCGCCATTAATGAAAACAAATTCGGATTTCAGTCCTGTTTCGATAGATCTAAAGGAAGTTTTTTATTTGGATTAAAAAACTGATAAAGGGAGAGAGCCATATGACCATAAAAACCAATTATGACAGTGCAAAACAGGCATATGAAAAATGGGGAATTGATGTTGAAGAGGCGCTTCGGCAATTAGAGCAAGTGCCCATTTCGATCCACTGCTGGCAGGGTGACGATATTGAAGGCTTTGAAGTAAATAAGGGCGAGCTTTCAGGCGGAATTGACGTGACCGGCAATTATCCCGGAAAAGCGCAAACTCCTGAAGAATTAAGAAGAGATTTGGAGAAGGCTCTTTCTCTCATTCCTGGAAAGCACCGCGTAAACCTGCATGCGATATACGCAGAAACAAACAGGGAAGCGGTAGAACGTGACGAATTGAAGCCGCAGCATTTTGAAAACTGGGTGAAATGGGCAAAAAACCTTGGTCTCGGTTTAGATTTTAATCCAACCTTGTTTTCGCATGAGAAAGCGGCTGACGGACTCACCCTTTCACACCCTGATCCGGACATCAGAGAATTTTGGATCAGGCATTGCATCGCTTGCCGCCGTATCGGGGAATACTTCGGGAAAGAATTAGGAACACCTTGCTTGACGAATATTTGGATTCCCGACGGCTATAAGGATATCCCGAGTGATAGGCTGACACCGCGTAAAAGACTAAAAGAATCACTGGATCGGATCTTCGCAGAGGAGATCAGTGAACAACACAATCTTGATTCAATCGAGAGCAAGCTGTTCGGGCTTGGCTCCGAATCATATGTTGTCGGATCTCATGAATTTTATTTAGCTTATGCTTTGACGAATCATAAGCTTTGTTTACTTGATACAGGCCATTTCCATCCGACTGAGACGGTATCAAACAAGATCTCGTCCATGTTGCTTTACACAGACAAGCTTGCCTTGCACGTATCGCGGCCTGTTCGTTGGGATAGCGACCATGTAGTGGTTTTGGATGATGAATTGAGAGAAATCGCTCTTGAAATTGTACGAAATCATGCTCTTGAGAAGGTCGCCATCGGTCTGGATTTTTTCGATGCCAGCATTAACCGTGTAGCCGCCTGGACCATCGGAACGAGAAATATGATCAAAGCTTTATTGTATGCCCTGCTTCTCCCGAACGGCTATTTAAAACAATTGCAGGAAGAGGGCCGCTATACAGAAAGGCTGGCCCTGATGGAGGAATTCAAAACATATCCTTTCGGAGCCATCTGGGATTCCTACTGTGAGCAAATGGGCGTTCCGGTAAAAGAGGCATGGCTTCATGACATCAAAGAATATGAGCAACAGGTGCTTTTAAAAAGGAAGGCATCTTCTCCGATTGTCTAATAAAAAATCCGCCGCGGCATTTGCACGCGGGCGGATTTTTTTAAGCTTGATCAGCAGGGTATACAATCCCCATTTGCTTTCTTGCTTCTTCCATAATTTTTGCGGTGGTCAAAGACCGTTCAAATGTATTTTCTTCAGATTCCAGCTTATTCTCTTTTATGAGCGTGACAAATTCTTCTGCTTCATAGAACATCGCCGGTTTAGGATCAGGGATCGCGATGTTTTCAAGGCGGCCGTCCCGGTAGCGGATTTCAACACGTTCAGGCCGGTGAATCGTATCGATTACAATCGTCCCGTCTTCACCCTGGATTTCCGCCGGGGCATAGGAAGTAGAGATTTTAGAATGCATCAGAACAGCTTCGAACCCGTCGTAAGACAGAATGACAGTTCCTTCTCCATCCACTCCTGAAGATAAAGCATATCCGTTTGCTTTTACATCCTTTGGCTCGCCAAACAACACAACAGCCGGATAAATACAATAGACGCCAATATCCATTAATGACCCATTGGAAAGCTCAGGCTGAAACGCATTCAAAACAGTTCCGCTTCTGAACGCGTCATATCGTGAGGAATACTGGCAGTAGCTTGCGGTAAATCTGCGGACAGTGCCGATTTTATGCAGGTGTTTTTTCAGCTCTTTGAAATTCGGCAGGAAAGTGGTCTTCATTGCTTCCATGAGAACAACGCCGTTTGCCTTAGCTGCTGAGATCATCTCTTCTGTTTCTTTTGTATTCGAAGCAAACGGTTTCTCACAAAGCACATGCTTGCCATGGTTCATAAAGAGAACGGCTTGTTCCTTGTGAAGAGCGTTCGGGCTCGCTATGTATACGGCATCAAAGCAATCGCTCGCCGCCATTTCCTGAAGGTCTGAGAAGGCATGCGCAGCGTTGTGTTTAGCAGCAAACTCGCCAGCGCGTTCAGCCGATCTTGAATAAACAGCAGTCAGCTGAAAATCTTCGATATCTGCTGCTGACTCAAGAAAGCGGTCTGTAATCCAGTTGGTTCCTATTATTGCAAAACGTATCACTCGTATCGCTCCTTTTGTATGATATAGCTAAATTATAGCTTAAATAGAATAAAATCACATGATAGATATAAATAGAATGTTAAAACCGTGAAAGCTTTTCCAGCAATTAACGGTTTTTATTTTTCATTATAGGGACGATAGTGTACAATTTAATTAAACTATGTATGACGGAGGAACGATAGTGGAGACGTTGCAAACATGGAGCGGCAGATTCAAGCGATTCTTCTTGGACAATAAGTTTGTTTTATTTTTGCTTGTGCTGCTGCTGATTGGTTTAAATATTCTAGTATTTACAAAAACATCATTTATTTTCACCCCGATTATTGTTTTGCTCAAAACGATATCACTTCCGATTATTTTGACAGGCATTGTTTTTTATCTGTTAAACCCGGTCGTCGATTTCCTTGAGAGAAGAAGAATAAGAAGAATCTATTCTATTTTACTGTTGTATCTATTGATTATCGGGCTGATCACGATCACAATCGTGTCCATCATTCCCTTTTTAAAAGAACAAATTATGAGTTTAATCGACAACATCCCAAGATATGTGGATATCGTTGAAAATCAGACGAAACAGCTGATCGGCAGCAACTTCGTCAATCAGGCCCAGCAAACGACGAACATCAATATATCTGATCTCGCAACAAAGGTTTCAGATCAGGCAGCGACAATTGTGAACAGTACCTTTACCGGCGTTGGGAATTTTATCGGCGCCCTGACTGAGATTATCATTTCAATCGTTACGGTTCCGTTTATCCTTTTCTATTTGTTAAAGGACGGAAAAAAATTGCCGGTCTACATACTGAAGTTTGTTCCGACGCAATTGAAAGAACAGACATACACAGTCTTAAGCGAAATGAATCATCGGTTAAGCTCTTATATCAGAGGCCAGATCATTGTCAGCTTCTGTATCGGGTTTTTGCTGTTTATCGGTTATTTGATTATCGGGCTGGATTATGCTTCATTGCTAGCCGTCATTGCGGCTTGTACTAGCATCGTTCCATATTTAGGGCCAACGATTGCCATTACGCCTGCGATTATCATTGCCATAGTGACATCGCCGCTCATGCTGCTTAAATTGGTGATCGTTTGGACCATTGTTCAGCTGATTGAAGGGAAGCTGATCTCTCCGCAAATTATGGGAAAAAACCTTCACATCCACCCTATCACAATTATTTTTCTGCTGTTAACAGCTGGCAAACTGTTTGGCGTTGTTGGAATCATTCTTGCCATTCCGGGCTATGCAGTTGCTAAAGTCATTACGACACATTTATTTGACTGGTTTAAAATGCGGTCACATTTATACGACGAAGAAAAAAATGAAAATACGCCGGGTCATAAAGTGTGATTTTCGTTTATAGTTATATAAGACGGGCTTTCCATTTATGGAAAGCTCCCGTTATGTAAAAAAATAAATGTCTAATGGGGAGAATCAAAATCATGACTCTATGGGAATTGTTTGTAGCCGCCATTTTAGGAATCGTAGAAGGATTAACAGAGTACGCGCCGGTTTCTTCGACAGGACATATGATTATAGTAGACGACATCTGGCTTAAATCAAGTAATCTGATGTCAGAAGAAGCTGCTAACTCATTCAAGGTGGTTATTCAGCTAGGCTCCATTTTAGCAGTAGCTATCGTGTTTAAAGACCGAATTTTAAACTTACTCGGCTTGAAAAAAAATATCACAAGCGACCAGGAGCAGGGACATAAATTAAGCATTGCCCAAATTGCCGTCGGACTCGTGCCTGCAGCTGTTCTCGGCTTTTTGTTTGAGGATTACATTGATGAATATTTATTTTCCGTTAAAACTGTGGCCATCGGTTTAATTGCTGGGGCAATCCTGATGCTTTTTGCTGACTGGGTCAATAAGCGGAAAACAGCGACAGACACGCTCGACCGCATTTCCTATAAACAGGCGATAGCAGTCGGCTTATTCCAATGTCTTGCCCTTTGGCCGGGTTTCTCGCGCTCGGGTTCAACCATTTCCGGCGGTGTTATTCTCGGATTAAACCACCGAGCGGCAGCCGACTTTACGTTTATTATGGCGATGCCGATCATGATGGGAGCCAGCTTTCTAAGCCTCGTGAAGCATTGGGACAGCTTAAGCTCGGATCTGATGCCATTTTTCATCGTCGGCTTTATCTGTGCCTTTGTGGTCGCACTGTTTGTCGTCCGTTTCTTCTTAAGGCTGATTAACAAAATCAAACTTGTCCCATTTGCAATCTATCGAATTATTCTCGGTGTGATTTTACTTTTGATCATGATGTAAGTCGAAAAATAAGGCTCTTTTCCGAGCCTTATTTTTTCTGTCAATTCGAGAGGAAACAGCTTGTTTTTCAAAAAAAAATCATCTATAATAAACATGACGTTACATACGGGGCCATAGCTCAGCTGGGAGAGCGCTACGCTGGCAGTGTAGAGGTCAGGGGTTCGAGCCCCCTTGGCTCCATACCTGTAAACCCTTATTCTATAAGGGTTTTTTTGTTTGAGGAAAAGGTTTCATTCTCTGAATCCTCCAGTTGAGCGAAGTCAAAGTGAGCAGTTTATCTGTCAATCATGAATTTTCCAATACCTCCTTTTGTTCCTCAAAGACCGTCATGTCTTCCAAAGGAGGGGAGTAGACATGAAGAGACACCATTCGTTCGGATGTTGGATTGGACATTTTGTGAATTAAACCTTTGGTTGAAATAAGGCATTCTCCTTCGTGGACAAAGTATGAATTGGAGAGTTCTGCGGGTTCGCCGGCTGATCGATAAATAGAATTAAGAAGCTTTCCTTCTAACACCATTGCACAACCAATAGATTGACCATGATCGTGTACTGTTGTCTCCTTGTTTGGCGGAATGTTAATCACGATAATTTCCAATTCATTATTTCGATAGATGGCATTTCGGCCGTAGGCGTACTGGTCTGGTTCCTTAATATACGGTTGACTCAATTTTGCTGCGTTTGGAATTTGTTTTAAAGACGTTGCTAAATCTTTAACCGATGGATTTTTCAAGCCGCTAAAAATGTCTTGGATACACTCATACAGTTCCATTCGTTTTTGCCTCCTGGAATATTTAGAATTTCCTTACATTGGTATTTCATAGGTTAATTCATGGTATTTACCCATATACAATTTAGAGGCGGCAAACGCCCAGTAAACACAAAAAAATGTGCGGCCAAAATGTTGTCTTATCACCAACTTATTCGAGTTTATTAGTTGGAATAGTGGATTGAAAGGATTAAAACGGCCTGATTTAATTCGCTTGAGGGAACGGGCAGGGATTCATAAGTGCAGTTCTAGACACAATATCGGGGAAAAGCTTTCAGACTTTCTATGTTGTGCTTGAAATTTACTCCATTGACAAAACACAATCGATTTGAAATAATATTTGATTATATGCTCATTCATTCACATAATTATAATAAAATAATATCATTTCCCCTGAAAGGGAGAATATTAGAATGAAAGCTAATGGTATGCAAAATCTATTAGCTTCTTTTGTTTTCAAAAAATGATGTGTTTCGCATGTATTCATATAGGAAGGAATGACAACATGAAGACAAAACACTATTGGGTGATTTCTTTGCTCGCCGTCTTAGCGGTCGGGCCGGGATTGATGTCTAACACGGCATTGTCGTCAGTTCAAGGCCTTGTTCAGAAAGCGGTTGGAACAAGTGTCTTCACATCAGTAAATCCGATATTGATCGGCAATATGGCCTTTGCCTTGTTAGTTCCGGCAGGACCGTTGCTGAGGAAAAAATTCGGTGCTCGTCCAGTCTATCTGGCTTCATTACCTGTCTTTATACTAGGCTCACTGCTCATCGCATGTTCAAGCGATATTGCATGGATGGCGGCAGGGCGCTTTTTACAGGGGGCGGCAACAGGCGTCATGCTGATGATTATGATTCCAATGCTTGTACTGTCATTCCCGATTGAACGCAGGAACTATGCACTGCTTGTACTGATCGGGGGATTCTATGGTTCTGTTATCATCGGCACAATCCTGGGAACCATTGCAACAAGCTGCGGGCATTGGAGATGGCTGTTTTTCATCTTTGGCACCTTGTCCCTGATCGGTGTCGCGGTGAGCTATTTCTTTCTTCATGACGAGCATCACGGAGCGGCGGATCAAGAACAGCCGCTTGATCGTGCAGGAATTCTTTTATCTGTTTTCCTTGCCGCAGCCTCAGCGGTTTCATTCATTTTTCTGCAAAAATGGGGGCTGTCATCGGGTTATGTATGGATTGGTTTCGGGGTGACGTTATGTTTGCTCATTGGTCTATTGATTGTGGAATATAAAGTGAAAAACCCCTTCATATCTATTAAACTGATGCTGCTGCCAAAACCGGTGCTTGGCTTATTGATCATAGCTGCAGGGACGATAACGGTAGCTGTCAGCCTGTCTGCTTTTCAAGGCTTGCTCCGTCAAATGTATGATATTTCTCAAGAGCATCTCATTCTTTTAAACTTGACTCTTCTATTCGGAGTGGCGATCGCGGCTATTTTGAGCGCTCTGTTTTATGATAAAGTCGGACCAGGGATGCTCGGTATTATCGGCGGACTCATTCTCGTCTTTGTGAATTTTCAATGGCTGCATATGCAGGATCGATCTTCTCTTTATATGTTCGCGGCACTGTTTATCATGCTTGCAGCGGGAACAGGCCTGACAGTCGCCGCAGGGCTGATGGGAGCTGCCATGGGAGGCCCGCTGCCTGATTTGGTCAAGAGAATGACAGCTGTTCAGTTTTTAAGATTGTTTGTCTATATGGGAGTCCCCATTCTCATCGGCTTTTTCACGAAAAAAGATGCTGCCAGACAAAGCGGTTCGGTACAGGATTCTATGATGACTGCTTATCATGATCTCTTCTTCATTTCTTTTATCCTTAGCGTGCTGCTCGTCTGCATGTCATTTTGTATGAATGCCACTGGAATGGGGCACAAGCTGGCACATAAACCACATGATAAAGCGAAAACAGCTCCGGAAAAACCGGCCGTCTCAGCACAAGGTTTGTCGAAGGCAACTGTCAAATCATATAAAGTAATAAATGATACGGAATATCGTAATGCACTCAGAAATTTACAAAAATAGAAACATGGTAAAAACCTTTTCATTGAGCGAAAAGGTTTTTATTTTGCAATCTTTTCCCAACTTTATCCCTAAAGAATTGAAAAATATTAGAAGTGCAAGTAAAATTCTAAAAGGTAGATTCTTTTACATTCGTAATCTTTTAATTCGAAGGAAGGTTTTCATGGCCCGTAAAAAACTTAAAAAACGTAAACTCTTGATTTCACTATTTTTCCTTGTATCGATTCCGCTAGCTCTGTTTGTTTTAGCGACAACTTTATCAAAACCGATTGAAACATCCAAAGAAACTGAAGAAATCGATGAACAGCAAGTATTTATAGACAGTCTGTCCGGACATGCCCAAATTTTGTATGAAAAATACCATGTTCTCCCCAGCATCACAATTGCTCAGGCCATTCTCGAATCGGACTGGGGGAACAGTGAACTGGCTGCTAAGGCCAACAACCTTTTTGGCGTAAAAGGGAATTATAAAGGCCATCATGTCACGATGGAAACGGACGAAGTTGAAAAAGGGAAAAGAAAAACCATTCGCGCGAAGTTTCGAAAATACAGCACGTTTTTTGAATCTATGGATGATCACGCCCAATTGTTCGTTCGTGGCACATCGTGGAATAAAAAGAAGTATAAACCGGTGCTTGAGGCAGGGAATTATAAGGAAGCGGCAACAGCCCTGCAAACATCAGGATATGCTACAGATCCTGACTATGCTGACAAAATCAGCGCTATTGTGGAAAAATACGATTTAGATGAGTACGATGAGGTAAATCCATCCCTCAAATCTGTGGATTTAAACGCCTCTATTAAAGACAGTGCCGTTCAAGACGTATGGTCCAAGCCTTCTACTGATGATCGGTCCATAAGGCTTACCTCTGCCCAATCTTACGTCGGCAAAGACATAAAGGTTGTGTCTAAAAAACAGAAAGGCCAGTCTGTATGGTACCAATTCCAAATCAATGATAAACTTATCGGCTGGATTGATGATTCAGCTGTTGAAATAAAGGAGGCAACCTAAGCCCTTTTTACTGGTATTTTTAATTCTTTGTTCCATTCCGGGGAATTTGAGGTATAATATTCCACGGAAGTTATCACTTTTTAACTATGCTTTCGGGAGGGAACAAAGGTGCAGAAATATAGACGCAGAAATACGGTTGCCTTTACAGTATTAGCTTATTTTACTTTTTTTGCAGGAGTATTTTTGTTTAGTATCGGACTCTATAATGCTGATAACCTGGAACTCAATGAAAAAGGTTATTACATCGCTGTTATGATACTTGTAGCAGTTGGTGCGATTCTTACACAAAAAGTGACCCGTGATAACGCGGAGGATAACGAAATCATCGCGGAACAGGAAAAAAGACAAAATCAATCTCATATCGAATCATAAAAAAATCCGGCGACTGTACGCCGGATTTTTTTGATATCACCCTGTAAACACTTCGCCGTCAGGGTAACGGATATTTGATTGCTCTGTTTTTGCGAATGAAAACACGAACGTTAAAGGACCAATTCTTCCGATAAACATGATGACAATAATGATACACTTGCCAGCTGTTGTCAGTTCAGGAGTAAGCCCCATCGTAAGGCCGACAGTTCCGAATGCGGAAAAGGTTTCAAACACAATTTGAAGAAATGACGCTTGTTCTGTGATCGTCAGGGCAAAAATCCCTAAAAACACGATGAACAAACTGGTGACGCTCACAGCTAAAGCTTTAATGATAATCGGATATTTGATGGAACGGCGGAAAATAACCGTTTCTTTTTTACCTCTCAAGTAAGCAATAACAGATGTTAAAATCACGATGAACGTAGTCAGCTTAATGCCGCTCGCCGTTGATGCGCTTCCTGCTCCGATAAACATCAATAATAAAGTAAATACAATTGTTCCTTCTCTCATGCTGCCAAAATCTAGAGAATTGAAGCCTGCGGTTCTCGGCGTCACTGCCTGAAAATAGGACGCCCACAGTTTATCCACTATATGCAGGTGGCCGAGCGTGTCGGGGTTGCTGTATTCTAAAATAAAGACCGTAAGCATAGCAATCGCATTCAACATCAGCGTTCCTGTAAGCATGAGCTTTGTATGTAAAGAAAAAGCTTTAAAACGCCGATTTTTCATCACATCAAACAGAACCGTAAATCCGATCCCTCCTGTAATAAATAAGAAAGTAATTACGAGGTTTACTGTAGGATCGCCAACGTAGCTCATCAAATTATCAGGCCACAACGAAAACCCGGCATTGTTAAAAGCAGATATTGCGTGAAACAAACTTGCAAACAAGCCGGATGACCAGCCGTATTGAGGTACAAGCCGGATGGATAAAATGAGTGCTGCTATCAATTCAATACTGATCGAAAACAGAAACAGGACTTTGACAAGGCCAATGACACCGCCGATTGTCGGCTGGTTTAAGGCTTCCTGGACGAGCATTCGTTCTTTTAAGCCGATTTTTTTTCCTAATATCATGACGATCAAGACCGCAAATGTCATAAATCCAAGCCCGCCAATCTGAATCAGCCCCATAATTACTGTTTGCCCGAATACCGTAAATTGAGTACCGGTATCGACAACAGCAAGCCCTGTAACAGTTGTAGCGGAAGCCGCAGTAAAAAGGGCATCTATCCATGACAATGGCTTCGTAGTGGAAATCGGAAGCATTAATAGGACAGCCCCGATGATAATGGTAAGGAAAAAACCAATGGCAAGCACTTGAGGCGGTGTAAACCGAACCCATTTGATCACTTTATCCTTTTGAAGTGTCACCTTTGTCTACATCCCTTCGTTTTCAAAACGTTTAATATCCTTTTTGTGGCCCATGATCACCAGGCAATCTTGCTCGTGAATGATGTCTTCAGGCGCGGGGGAAAGACAGATATCTCCATGATGTTTGATGGCCAGGATCGTGCAGCCGTACTTTGCTCTTACATTCAGGTCAATAATCGATTTTGAATCAAGCTTGCGCGTAGCCAACAGCTCGACAATACTGTATTCATCAGATAGATCAATGTAATTCAAAACATTTTCGTCTGAAAGGCTTTGTGCGATTTTAACTCCCATATCTTTTTCAGGATGAATAATCCGGTCAGCGCCGATTTTTTCAAGCACCTTGTGATGATAATAGTTTTGAGCCTTCACCCAAATATTTGGAATATCAAGCTCCTTTAATAATAGGGTGGTCAGCGTACTCGCTTGAATATTTGCTCCGATGGCAACAATCACATATTCAAAATTGCGTATTCCTAATGAAAGCAATTCGTTTTCTTCGGTGGCATTGGCAATTACCGCATGAGTGGCGTAAGAAGCATATGCATTGACCTTTTCTTCGTTGATATCAACCGCAAGGACCTCATGTCCCATTCTATGAAGTTCTTTACAAATGCTGCCGCCAAACCGGCCCAGCCCGATCACGGCAAATTGCTTATTTTTAATTCTTCCCAATGTTCATATCTCCCTTAGTGAATTAACGTTTTGAAGCAAAAAAGACCATTGCAAAGAATGGCCGATAATAGACCTCCTCTCTGTATACGCCTACGAGGTTAGCTGTCGGATTAGGGATTCAGAGTACCCCCTCTTACTTAGTAAGATTCACCCCAAGGCTGTTAATAAAACAGCCAATCGTTGGTTCCCCCGTTCGTGTTTGATTAAGCGGTAAAAGAGACTGTATGAAATTGAACACTCAAGAATTTACTCCTGTTTCTAGTGTTTGTCAATTTAAATTTTAAACCAGAAAAAAGATAACGGGGATTAAAGAAAAAGGGGAGGGTAAAACGCAAAAAAGACCGGCGTTTGATATTATCCCCTCTAAGTAGACAGTGTAAAAAGCCCGCTTTTCAAAAGTGGCTGTTACACTATACGTGGAGGGGATTTTTTATGGCGAGAAAAGGGCAACACTTTCAAAACTATACGAAAGAATTTAAGATGAAAGCTGTCAAAATGTACGAGGAAGGAAACAAAAGCTATAACACGTTAGCTGAAGAATTAGGGCTTCGAAGTTCAACCCAGCTCAAAAATTGGGTGAAAACATATCGGGAAGGCAAGTCTTTTGATGATCAAAGGGGAAAAGATACAAAGTCAGACAATCCTTTTATTGGACGCCCTAAAACAACGTTTAAAAGTGTTGAGGAAGAACGAGATTATTTAAAGGCACAGGTCGAATACCTAAAAAAGCGCTATCCAAATCTGCATGGGGAGGACGGATTTTGAAGGCAGCACGATTTGAAGCTGTTCACGAATTGAAGGACCGTTATCCGATTACGTGGCTGGTATGTATCGCCAAAGTGTCACGGTCAGGGTACTATAAATGGCGCAAGGCTCAAAGGTTTCGAATGGCAAGGCAACAGAGAGATCAGATCATAAAAGAGCACATCATGGCGATTCATCATTCACGCCCTTTCTATGGCTATCCTCGGATTACTGTCGCTTTAAAGAAAGAAGGTTTCTGCGTCAACCATAAGCGTGTTTACAGATTGATGAGAGAGATGAACATCCACTCGATTATTCGAAAAAAGCGTCGTTATTTTGGAAGAAAGGCATCGGTTGTCCTGCCAAACCGGCTTAACCGAGAATTTCAAACCAATCAGCCTAATCAGTTATATGTAACCGATATTACCTATATTGCTTGCGGACAACGATTCTATTATCTTTCTGCAGTACAAGATCTTTACAACAATGAGGTTGTCGCATGGAAACTGTCAAAGCGAAATGATCTTGAACTGGTGATGAAAACAGTGGAAAGTTTAACAACTCAACGGGATGTCCAAGGGGCCATTCTCCACTCTGATCAAGGATTCCAATACACAACAAAAGCATATCAAAAGCGACTTGAAACCGTTGGTTTGAAGGGCAGCCATTCCCGTAAGGGAAACTGCCTGGATAACGCCTGTATCGAATCATTTTTCTCGCACCTCAAAACAGAGAATACATACTTTTCTTCATGCCAAACTGAAAAAGAGCTCCACAAAAGCATTAAAGATTACATCCAGTTCTATAATCACGAACGATTCCAGAAAAAATTAAACCAGTGTGCTCCGGTAGAATACCGTAACACACTGGTTGCTTAGGCTTTTTATGGCTGTCTACTTGACAGGGGTAAGACCACGTTAACCGGTCTTTTACATTAGTTGCAACCGCAAGGCTGAGTCGGAGGAGTGCTGCGCTTTGCCACGTCAATGCTGGCTTCTGCGTAAAATTTATTTCCGATGCTTAATGATTTATTCTCCGCACGGAAAGTATATGTACCAGCGGCAGGAAGTGTTTTGTTATTCAGTTTTAATTTGAATTCGCCAGCTCCTAACAAATCAAGTGCCAAAGGAACTCTTACTGTTTTCCCGTTATTGAGGATCTGTGTTGTACGCAAGGCATTTCCGTTCAATGTGTCTTTCGTGTTTGCAGTAAATCCGCTTGGCAATGTAAACTCCATAACGCCAAGGCTGAGAAGCGTGTTTGGACGGTAAGTCAATTCGATATCTGAGAAAGACCATTCCGTTTTGCTGGCGCCAGTGATTGTTGCGAACAATGAAGCTGTGGACTGTGTTCTCATAGTGGATTCAGTATGAGCTTTAGTTGATGTAGATTCAGCTGCGAAAGAAGCTGTAGGTGCAGAAACGAGTAACCCGAGACTTAATGCACTAATTGCCAAAGAAGATAATAATTTGCGTTTCATAACAAAATTCCCCCTAAAAAATGATAAATTAAACAGGCCTGCCCGCTTTTCACCTCCTCTGAAAGGCCAAATACAAATTTTACCTACATAAAATTACCATCAAATATTTTGGAAGTAAATGGGGTGTTTTTCCCGTATTTTTCAAATTTGTAGTAGTTACATCAAAAAAACGCCTGGTTTCCCAGGCGTTTTCTGCTTTACTTTGTTTCGATCGGTATAAATTTAAAAATTTCTCCGGTCTGCACCGATTCAGCAAGCCGTTTCAGCCAGTCATAGTAAGCTTTAGAGCTTTCCAGCTGATCATATAACTGCAGTGCTTCATTTTTGGTATCCTCATCGAGATCTTCCTTTCTTAAAACCTTTTGTAAATCAGCTTGAGCTTCCTCGATCGCTGCTACATTCACCTGAACCTCCCGCTCCCATTTAGGTGGAAAGAAATTTGTGAAAAATTTAAAGAAATCCTTTTCAGCCACAAATGTATGCTTGCGGATTCCCCGGTGAAATGTTTTTTTCACTACATTTAAGTCTTGAAGCTTTTTGACGCCAGTGCTCATGCTTGGTTTGCTCATTTGCAACTCCTCACGCATTTCGTCAAGCGTCATCTCATCCCTCATATACATCGTCCCATATAAAATCCCGACACTGCGGGTAATTCCGTAAAGATCCATCGTTTCAGCAATGGAGTCAATAACAAGATCCCGAGCCTGTTCTATAGCTGCAAATTCTGGATTTTCATCCATACTGACCCTCTTTTCCTTTAGAAAATTAAATTCGTTAAGTTATTTCTTTATGTTCTTTATCTTAACGAATCATGAGGAAAAGTCAAAAAGAAAAATCGAAATGGGACTTTGACAGTTTAAAAACCATATGTTAGATTAATGTTGTTAAAAACATTAAATTTTTATTTAACAAACTTTATTTACGTCAAGGAGGCTTATATGAGTCAAACATTATTCATTGACGGAGAATGGATCAGTGCCGAAAAAGAACAGATCCGCAGTATTATCAACCCATTTAATCAAGAAGAAATTGCAACTGTAAGCGAGGGAGGGCGAGAGGACGCCATCAAAGCAATCGCAGCCGCACGCAGAGCATTTGACAAAGGAGAATGGTCATCGCTATCCGGGCTTGAACGCGGGAAAATTGTTCTGAAAATTGCGGAATTAATCAGACGCGATCTTGAGGAGCTGGCTGAGCTTGAATCTCTTGATACAGGAAAAACACTCGAAGAAAGCAAGGCCGATATGGACGATATCGCCAATGTTTTTCAATATTACGCCGGCTTGGCAGACAAAGATGGCGGAGAGATCATTTCATCTCCGATTCCTGATTCAGAAAGCAAAATTATTAGGGAGCCAATCGGGGTTTGCGGCCAGATCACTCCATGGAATTATCCGCTCCTTCAAGCAAGCTGGAAAATCGCCCCTGCACTGGCTGCAGGAAACACAATCGTCATGAAGCCGAGTGAGATTACGCCGCTGACGACAATCAAAGTCTTTAAGCTGATGGAAGAAGCCGGTGTTCCAAAAGGTGTCGCAAATCTTGTTCTTGGACCGGGAGCCACAGTGGGCGACGAGCTTGCCGTAAACAAAGACGTCGATTTGATTTCATTTACGGGCGGAATTGAAACAGGCAAAAAAATCATGCGGGCGGCAAGCGGAAACGTCAAAAAAATCGCCCTTGAACTTGGCGGGAAAAACCCAAATATTGTTTTCAAGGACGCGGAATTAGAAGTTGCGGTTGATCAGGCCTTAAACGCTGTATTTTTCCACGCCGGCCAAGTATGCTCTGCAGGTTCCCGCTTGCTTGTTGAGGATGCCATTCATGATCAATTTTTGGCGGAGCTGGTCAAACGGGCAAAACGCATAAAACTCGGAAACGGTTTTCATGCTGAGACAGAAAGCGGTCCGCTTATTTCGGCGGAGCACAGGGCAAAGGTAGAAAAATATGTAGAGATCGGAATAGAGGAAGGCGCGAAGCTGGAGACAGGAGGCAAACGCCCGGAAGATCCTGAGCTTCAAAACGGCTTTTTCTATGAACCTACTATTTTCTCAAACTGTAATTCTGACATGAGAATCGTTCAGGAAGAGGTTTTCGGTCCTGTATTGACAGTCGAAACCTTCAGCTCTGAAGAAGAGGTAATCGAGCTTGCGAATGATACCATCTATGGCTTAGCTGGAGCGGTATGGTCAAAAGACATTGAAAAGTGCGAACGGGTAGCAGCCCGCTTGAGAATGGGAACCGTTTGGATCAACGATTTTCATCCGTACTTTGCACAAGCGCCATGGGGTGGATATAAGCAATCCGGGTTCGGACGCGAGCTTGGAAAAATAGGCCTTGAAGAATACACAGAAGTCAAACATGTATACCGCAATACAAAACCGGCAGCGGTTAACTGGTTCAATTCATAAGAGGGGGAGATTGATGATGACATTAAATATGAAGGTAGAAAGCATGCAGAAATTCCACACATTTGAAATTCCGACTGTGATTAAGCATGGAATCGGAGCCATCAAGCATACGGGTGAGGAAGTAGCTGCACTGGGCGTATCAAAAGCGCTCCTTGTCACAGACCCAGGGATTTATAAAGCCGGTGTTGCTGATCCTGTAATCGAATCACTTAAAGAAGCAGGCATTGAAGTGGTGCTCTTTCATAAAGTTGAGCCAAACCCGCCTGTCCGTCTGGTGAATGAAGGATCTGAGCTTTACAAAAAAGAGAACTGTAATGGTTTGGTGGCAGTCGGAGGCGGAAGCTCCATGGATACAGCAAAAGCAATCGGAGTAGAAGCAACTCACGAAGGAAGCGTGCTTGATTATGAAGCGGCAGATGGGAAAAAAACGCTGGAAAACCGCATTCCTCCGCTGACGACAATTCCCACTACAGCTGGAACAGGATCAGAAGTAACCCAATGGGCGGTTATCACAGATGAAGAAAGAGAATTCAAATTCAACACGGGCGGTCCGCTGATTGCAGCGCACTTGACCATCATTGATCCTGAGCTTCATGTTTCAATGCCTCCGCATGTAACAGCTATGACGGGAATTGATGCGCTCGCCCATGCCATTGAGTGCTATACAATGAAATTTGCACAGCCAATCACGGATGCGGTTGCCTTAATGGCGATTGAGTATGCCGCTCATTACATTAAGAGGGCATTTGCTGACGGAGAGGATCTGGAAGCAAGGTACGGAATGGCGCAGGCTGCGATGCTTGCCGGTCTTTCTTACGGAAGTGAATCAGCGGGCGCGGCTCATGCGATGAGCCAAACGCTTGGCGGTATTATCCCAGTCGCTCACGGCCAATGTGTAGCGGCGATGATGGGCCCTGTCATGGAATACAACTGGAAGGGCTATCCTGAGAAGTTTGCGCGTATTGCGAAAGCGTTCGGTATTGATACAAGCAAGATGACAACAGAAGAAGCTGCGAAAGCATCTGTCAATTGGATGTATGATCTGGTCGAAGATTTAGAAGTGCCGACTTTAGAAGAGCAGGGAGTATCACCTGATATGATCGAACGCTTGTCTAAAGAAGCAATGAAAGATCCGCAAACCTTCGGAAACCCTAGAGATTTAAATGAAAAAGCATACAACTGGATCTACAAGCGCTGCTTTAACCTTACGCCTAAAACGGTATAATCAAAATCCCGCTCCTTTACAGAGCGGGATTTTTTGGGATAATGAAGCATAGGTGGAAATTTTGGATAAGAAGGAAGGTGCCAGCTGATGTGGAAGCGTATGACTGCAAAAGCGGAAGGCTTATATATCGCAGATACAGAAAGCTTCGTAACAAAGCAAATGGACAAGCTTGATTTTGATTATGGCGGCATCCCAGGCGACTTGCATTTTGGCCTGACCAAAAAAGCGGGAGCCAGAGAACCAATGTTTTCAAGAGGGACTGAAATTTTTAACCGCAGACAAATTTCAATTGTTTCAATAGAGGAATGCAACGAAATCGCTTTAAAAATGGGAGTGCCGAGGATTTTGCCGGAATGGCTCGGGGCGAATGTGGCAGTCAGCGGTATGCCAGATCTTACTTCATTAAAAGAAGGCAGCCGGATTATTTTTCCGAGCGGAGCGGCTCTGCTGTGTGAGGGCGAAAATGATCCGTGTATCCAGCCGGGAGAAGTCATTCAGTCTTATTATCCGGACCAACCGAAGCTGGCGCCGGCTTTCGTCCGCCACGCACTGGGCATTAGAGGGATTGTCTGTATTGTGGAAAGACCTGGTGCTGTTTACACAGGTGATGAAATAGAAGTTCATTCCTATCAGCGAAAAGTCAAACGAAAAGCAGAAAGGGTCTGATTAAATCAGGCCCTTTCTATCTTTTCTTTAATTTCTTTCATTTGGCTGAGGTGCCGTTTTTCATGATGGCCGATAAAATCGATCCACTGTCTGACAGTCAGCTCTTGAAACACAGGATGCGGAAGCACTCTTTCAAAATCTTCTTCTTTCAGAGAGGCAATCGCAGCAGTCAGCTGCTCTCTTACCACATCAAGCTCACGTTTCATTTGGCTGCCTGAAATAAAATCATGCGCAGGCTCAAGATGACTCGGGGCTTTCCGTTTATTATTTCTGTCCTGTGCTACCTCAAGCGGTTTTTCTTCAATTTCTTTAATCGGAGCGTCCTTTACACGTTCCTTCAACATTTTTTGTGCGGTCATATCGATTTTTTTCAAATGGTCAAGAACTTCCCGTATGCTCCATTCTTCAGCAGAAGGCTTTTGGTTCAGCTTTTCGTCAGAAAGTCCTTTCAATTCATTCCACGTTTCTAATCTGGCTTCATTAAAGATACTCATCATATCTCCTCCTAAAATGACATTACCATATATATAAGCAATTATCATTTATAAAGCACTTCAAATGGGTTATTTGTCTTAAAATTTTGAAACCTTTCCCGTGGTGTCTCGTATAAATGGTAACGGCGGCCGTTCATCAATGCATTGATGAAGAAAGGATGAGGAAATTGGAGTTATTTGGAGTGCCTATACAAACAATTTATCTTTATACGCTTATTATTGCGGGCAGCCTTACGCTATTATTCCTGTTTTTCGGAGATGTATTTGCAGGACTGTCAGAAGGCATTCCGTTTCTTAATCCGACATTAGTGCTCTCATTTTTCACATGTTTTTCAGCGGGCGGATATATAGGTGAACTTGTATTGCCTCTGTCAAGCTTGCTGATTGCGCTTTTATCTTGCATCCTTTCGATCCTGATGGTGGTATTGCTTCACATCTTTGTACTGGTACCATTATCTTCTGCAGAAGAATCATTGGCATATAGAGAAGATGATCTCAGAGGAAGACTCGGTAAAGTGATTACAGCTGTGCCGGTTGACGGGTTTGGTGAAGTGGTCATAGAAGGGATAGGCGGCACCATTTCAAAGTCAGCGGTCAGTTTTGATAATCAGCAGATCAGTTACGGGACAACGGTGTTAGTCGTAGATATTAACAACGGAGTTCTTTCGGTTACTCCGCATGAACCCATTTAACATACAAGGAGGAATTTGATATGACAATGCCGATTATAATGATCATTGGAGTTGTATTCTTTTTATTAATTGCACTAATAGCTGTGTTTATTACGAAGTATCGAACAGCAGGGCCTGATGAAGCGTTAATTGTAACAGGGAGCTATCTAGGTAATAAAAATGTTCATGTCGATGAAGGCGGCAACCGTATTAAAATCGTCCGCGGTGGAGGAACCTTTGTCCTTCCCGTCTTCCAGCAGGCAGAGCCGCTAAGCCTATTATCAAGCAAACTCGATGTTTCGACACCTGAAGTCTATACAGAACAAGGAGTGCCAGTAATGGCCGATGGAACTGCGATTATTAAAATCGGCGGTTCTATAGGAGAAATCGCTACAGCGGCCGAACAATTTTTAGGGAAATCAAAAGACGACCGTGAGCAGGAAGCGCGGGAGGTTTTAGAAGGCCACCTTCGTTCCATTCTCGGCTCAATGACAGTTGAAGAAATCTATAAAAACAGAGAGAAATTCTCTCAAGAGGTGCAGCGTGTCGCTTCACAGGATCTCGCGAAAATGGGGCTTGTGATTGTCTCCTTTACCATTAAAGATGTTCGTGATAAAAACGGTTATCTTGAATCATTAGGGAAACCGAGAATTGCCCAAGTAAAACGCGATGCTGATATCGCAACAGCAGAGGCTGATAAAGAAACCCGAATTAAGCGGGCAGAAGCCGATAAAGACGCAAAAAAATCAGAACTTGAACGGGCGACGGAAATCGCTGAAGCTGAAAAAATCAATCAGCTCAAAATGGCTGAATTTCGCAGAGAACAAGATACGGCAAAAGCGAATGCCGACCAGGCATATGATTTAGAGACTGCCAGAGCGCGCCAGCAAGTCACAGAGCAGGAAATGCAGGTTAAAATTATCGAACGCCAAAAACAAATAGAACTAGAAGAAAAAGAAATTCTTCGCCGTGAACGTCAATACGACTCAGAGGTAAAGAAAAAAGCCGATGCAGACCGTTATTCTGTTGAGCAGTCCGCAGCAGCTGAGAAAGCCAAACAGCTCGCGGAAGCCGATGCCAAGAAGTACAGTATTGAAGCAATGGCAAAGGCTGAGGCGGAGAAAGTAAGAATTGACGGGCTAGCAAAAGCAGAAGCGGAAAAAGCGAAAGGAGAGACAGAGGCAGAGGTTATCCGCCTGAAAGGTCTTGCAGAAGCGGAAGCAAAAGAGAAAATTGCGGCTGCTTTTGAACAGTACGGGCAGGCGGCGATTTTCGATATGATTGTCAAAATGCTTCCGGAATACGCGAAACAAGCAGCGGCACCTCTTTCAAATATTGATAAAATCACCGTTGTCGATACAGGAGGAAGCGGTGAATCAAGCGGAGCAAACAAAGTAACCAGCTATGCGACGAACTTAATGTCAAGTCTGCAAGAAAGTTTAAAAGCATCCTCAGGAATTGATGTAAAAGAAATGCTTGAGAACTTTTCAGGAAAAGGAAACGTAAAACAAAGCATTAATGAATTAACAAATGAAATCAAAGAAGCCAAAACGATCCAAAAATCAGAGTAAGGAAAGGGCAGAACCGTATGGTAACTGTACGTGAAGCGAAGTTAGAGGATATAAAGGACATTGCAAAAGTGCATGTAGACAGCTGGAGGACAACATACCACGAAATTATCCCGATTGATTATTTAAACAGCCTGAACTATAAGGAATTTGAAGACAAATGGAAAAGTCGCTCGTTAAAGGGAGTATTTGTTGCTCAGGACGAAAAGGGTTCAGTATTCGGCTTTGCTTCATTTGGACCTATTCGCTCTGAACAAGAAGGCTATGACAGCGAGTTATACGCTATTTATCTTCTGGAAGAGCGCCAGCGGCAAGGTGCAGGCAGGGCGCTCTTAGCAAAAGGAGCGGAGTTTTTGCTTCAACATGGTTTTTCAAGTATGTTTGTTTGGGTTATTGAGCAGAATCCCTCGATTATATTTTATCAGGCCTATTCACCTGAAAGAGTAGCGGAGGACAACTTTGAAATTGCCGGAGTAAGGCTGAAAGAAGTAGGTCTTGGCTGGCCGGATCTTTCAGCTTTAAAAACACTTCTTAACAGATAACGAACAATCCCCCAGCGGAATTCGCTGGGGGATTGTTACTTTTACGCTTTGTCACTTTTAAGCAGACGGGGTGCTGTCATAAATAATAAACATAGGACAATTGCACAAATAATGAATGAAGGAACCATGTAAGTCGCATTATAAGTTAAAGAATAAATCCATACCGGTGTTCCTTTTGGAGCAAAGCTGCCGAAAAACACAGCTCCTGAAATGACATGCGCGGCATAGCGCAGCAAACTGCCGATAAAAACTGCGCTGACCACTGAAACAATCAATTTCGCTTTTGTTTTTGATACAGCGGCTTTACGGACTGAAGAAGCGAAACAGCCGCTTATACCGATTGCTGCGAAAGCGACAATGTAATCTAACAATAGCTGTACAGGATGTTGAGCAAACAAGTTTCCGATTGCTATTTGTACTAGACCTGTCAACAAACCTGTAGTAAGACCTGCTTTGACACCCCAGCGAAACGAAATTAAAAAGATCGGAATCATCATGATGGAGACCGAGCCTCCTTGAGGCATGCTAAGAAACATTCCTGAGACAATGTCTAAAATAACGGCTGCCGCTGTCATAATGGCAATTTCAATAAGGCGAACCAGTTGCTTAGATTGATTCATATCTATCTCCTTCCATTGACAGATAACCAAAAGGACAACAAAAAAGCAGCACGCGGAAGGATGAGAAAAGTTCCACGCACTGCTTTACGATCTGCAATTCATTTGACTTTGCCACATCCCTACGCCAGCGTTAACTAACAGGTTCAAAGGGTCAGAACGAAACCGCTCACTCTCAGCTTTAATGCTCCCCTTGTGGTCATCAGTATTTAGTTCGTTTCTACTATACAAGAAAACGAAAAAAACAACAAGATCACATGACTGATGTATATGTTCTTTTAAGAAAGTTATATGATACACACGCTTTAGAAATCATGGCGAGGATTATAGTTTATTTGTTTTATAGATTTTTTTAAAAAAACTATTGCAATAAATAAATACAGGTGTTATATTATTAAACGTCGCTGATGCACAGCGGACACAAACTAGATGCTTCAAAACAACTTGAAAAAAGTTGTTGACAAAAAAGAAGCTGAATGTTATATTAGTAAAGCTGCTTCATTGAGAAGTAACGAAATGATCTTTGAAAACTAAACAAGACAAAACGTACCTGTTAATTCATTTTTATAAATCGCACGGCAATGTGCGTAGTCAGTCAAACTAGGGCCTGCACGACGCAGGTCACACAGGTGTCGCCGCAGGATGCGGTGAACTTAACCTGTGATCCATTTATCGGAGAGTTTGATCCTGGCTCAGGACGAACGCTGGCGGCGTGCCTAATACATGCAAGTCGAGCGGACAGATGGGAGCTTGCTCCCTGATGTTAGCGGCGGACGGGTGAGTAACACGTGGGTAACCTGCCTGTAAGACTGGGATAACTCCGGGAAACCGGGGCTAATACCGGATGGTTGTTTGAACCGCATGGTTCAAACATAAAAGGTGGCTTCGGCTACCACTTACAGATGGACCCGCGGCGCATTAGCTAGTTGGTGAGGTAATGGCTCACCAAGGCAACGATGCGTAGCCGACCTGAGAGGGTGATCGGCCACACTGGGACTGAGACACGGCCCAGACTCCTACGGGAGGCAGCAGTAGGGAATCTTCCGCAATGGACGAAAGTCTGACGGAGCAACGCCGCGTGAGTGATGAAGGTTTTCGGATCGTAAAGCTCTGTTGTTAGGGAAGAACAAGTACCGTTCGAATAGGGCGGTACCTTGACGGTACCTAACCAGAAAGCCACGGCTAACTACGTGCCAGCAGCCGCGGTAATACGTAGGTGGCAAGCGTTGTCCGGAATTATTGGGCGTAAAGGGCTCGCAGGCGGTTTCTTAAGTCTGATGTGAAAGCCCCCGGCTCAACCGGGGAGGGTCATTGGAAACTGGGGAACTTGAGTGCAGAAGAGGAGAGTGGAATTCCACGTGTAGCGGTGAAATGCGTAGAGATGTGGAGGAACACCAGTGGCGAAGGCGACTCTCTGGTCTGTAACTGACGCTGAGGAGCGAAAGCGTGGGGAGCGAACAGGATTAGATACCCTGGTAGTCCACGCCGTAAACGATGAGTGCTAAGTGTTAGGGG